>JAUTCR010000057.1 GCA_030673895.1 Verrucomicrobiota bacterium JB023 | reverse complement strand
TTTGGACGGATGGTGTCCCAGCTGGAGGGGCGCTACTATACGGCGGAGGATGTGGGGACCTCTTGCGAAGATATGGATGAGATTCGCAAGCAAACCGGCTATATCTTTGGCTTGGGAGAGACGAGCGGAGACCCTTCCCCGCACACGGCCCGCGGGGTCTTTTTGGGAATCGAGGCGTGTGTTGAGCGGCGGCTGGGGACGGAAAGCTTGCAGGACGTGCGCGTCTTGGTGGAGGGGCTGGGTCATGTCGGCTATCACGTCTGCCGCTTGCTCCACGCGCGAGGTGCGCGATTGATTGTCAGTGATATCCGGCCTGATGTGGTGGCTCGTTGTGAGCGCGAATTCGGTGCAGAAGCTGTGGCGGTGGGTGAACTTTGCGACCGCGAGGCCGAGGTCTATGCGCCTTGTGCATTGGGTGCGACGGTGAATGTCCAAACGTTGGAGCGTCTCAAGGTTCCGATCATTGCGGGGGCTGCCAACAACCAGCTCGCCACCGAGGATTTGGCCGATGAACTCCATGAACGGGGGATTCTCTATGCGCCGGATTATGTGATTAATGCGGGCGGCATTGTGAACATTGCCTGCGAAATGAACGGCAGTTATCGCTTGGAAGAAGCCGAGCGTGAAGTGGCTAAGATCAAGCCCCGTCTGGACGCAATCTTCCGACGTGCCGCAGCGGAGCAGGTGAGCACGCTGCGGATTGCCAATGCCTTGGCTCGCGAGCGTTTTCAGGTGAGAGAGGGCTCGCGTATCGCGGTCGCCTCTCTATCTGGGGCAGGTGAAAGTGTGGCGACATCCGTGGAGGCAGTGGCTTAAGTCCACACTGACGAGAATCGCTCAATTGGTGCGCCATTTTCATGGCACTCGCCGCAGCAGGCGGATCGAGTCGCAGACCCTCGGCGTGCGTCCCCCTCAGGGGGTAGGAGCATGGTAAGGGATGCCTGCTTTATGGCTTGAGGGGTGTGACGGTGGCGATAGGGTTTTCCCCCATGAACCGGAAAATGTTCCTGGCTTTGGGGATGCTGATCATTTCAGCAGGTAGCGCGCTCGCTCAAGGCGCGGATGAGGTGAAGAGTTTTGATCAGAAAATCGACGAACTATTCGGGAATCTAACGGGATGGTTCGTCGGTGCCATCTTCTCTAGTATCCCGGTAGCCGGGTATGATGTGCTATGGATCATTTTCTGGCTGGCGGCGGCGGGGTTAATTCTGACGGTGGCCTTCCGGTTCATCAATGTGCGGGCCTTCGGGCTTGCTCTTCGTACCGTGCAAGGGAAATACAGCACGGCAAAGGATCCGGGAGCCATCACGCACTTTCAGGCTTTGAGCACAGCAGTTTCTGGAACGGTCGGGCTCGGTAATATTGCGGGAGTCGCCATCGGGATCTCGATTGGGGGCCCGGGGGTCGCCTTTTGGCTCTTGTTGAGTGGCTTCCTTGGTATGGCTACCAAGTTTGCGGAATGCGTTCTCGGGGTGAAGTACCGGGAGTTCGATGAATCGGGCCGCGTCTTCGGGGGCGGCATGCAGTATCTGCGCAAGGGCTTGGCCGAGCGGGGGATGGGCAATCTCGGCCGGGTGCTAGCCGTCTTCTTTGCTATCTTCTGCGTCTTCGCCTCCTTCGGAGGAGGCAATGTCTTCCAGGTGAATCAGGCCACGAGCCAGCTAATCAACGTGACTGGGGGAGAAGCCAGCTTCTTTGCCGACCGGCAATGGCTCTTTGGTGCGGCCATCGCGGTGGTCACCGGCTTGGTGATTATCGGGGGAATCAAGTCGATCGCTCTCGTGACCTCCCGCCTCGTGCCCGCCATGGTGGTTGTTTACGCCATTTGCGCCATCCTCGTTCTGGGCGCGAACTTTGGCAATATTCCCGGAGCAATCGGGATGATCATAAGCGAAGCCTTCACCCCCCGTGCGACCGTAACCGGCGGCATCCTGGCGGCCGTCATCTGGGGGATGCGACGGGCGACTTTCTCCAACGAAGCCGGAATTGGTTCCGCGCCCATCGCTCACTCCGCCGTGCGGACCCGGAAGCCGGCCAGTGAGGGCATTGTCGCCCTTCTTGAGCCCTTCATCGATACCGTCGTGGTTTGCTCGATGACGTCTCTCATCCTCGTTTGCTCGATGGAGTTCAATGCCGACAGCACGGCCTTCAATGTGGGCGCAAAAGAATTCGTCTTTGGCACCGGTGATAACAATAGCACGGGCTTCGGAATTCAGTTCACCTCCGCTGCATTTGAGACGGTTCACAGCAGCTTCAAGTACGTCCTCTTCCTCTGCGTGCTGCTCTTCGCCTTCTCCACCCTCATCACTTGGAGCTACTATGGCTTGCAGGCTTGGCAGTTCCTCTTTGGCCGCTCCAAGGTGGTGGACCTCATCTACAAGGTCATCTTTTGCCTCGTTATCATTGCTGGAGCTTCCGCTTCGATGAGCAACGCTATCGACTTCTCGGACGCGTCGCTCTTCGCGATGAGCATCCCGAACCTCATCGGGGTTTATCTGCTCATTCCCATCATCCGCAAGGAGCTGGATGAGTTTCAGGCCTTCGCCAAGCGGGTGGATTCTGGCATGAGCGTGGAAGAAGCGGACCAGGGTTGAGTCCGGGGGTAATGAGGGTTAAATGGGGATGGGGACGCGCCTTTTCCGTCCCCATCGACCATCATGGCACGCGATTACCAGCTCAAGACACCCAAGCGGGAGGGGACTTCCGGGATCGATTATCGGGCGGCGCTCAATGAGGAGCAGCATGCCGCCGTCACGTCGCCGCCGGGAGCGGCGTTGGTGATCGCCGGGGCCGGTTCTGGAAAAACGCGCACCCTGACTTACCGGGTCGCTTTCCTGCTCGACCAAGGGGTCGACCCCCGCGACATCCTGCTGCTGACCTTCACCAACAAGGCGGCTCGCGAGATGCTGGAGCGGGTGAGGGAACTCGTGCCGCAAGATCTCTCCATGCTGTGGGGCGGGACCTTCCACTCCATCGGAAACCGCATCCTCAGACGCCACGCGGAGGAACTCGGCTTCACCAAATCCTTCTCCATTCTCGATACCGACGATCAAAAGTCGCTCCTCAATACCGTGGTGGCGGCCCAGGATATCGATACCAAAAGCCGCCGCTTCCCTAAGGCTGATGTGCTGGCTACAATGTTCTCCCTCGTCCGAAACACGGGGGAGTCTCTTGAGGACATCGTCGCCGTTCGCTACCCTTACTTCGAGGATTGGTTCGAGGAAATTGTCAAAATCGAGAAGGACTATGCGGCCAAGAAGTTGGCCGTGAACTCGATGGACTTTGATGACCTGCTGGTCCTCACCCTGAAGCTACTAGAGCAGGATGAGGAACTGCGTCGTCTCTATCAGAAGCGATTTCGCTACGTGCTTGTCGACGAGTATCAGGACACCAACCGGGTGCAGAGCGAGCTCATCGACGTCTTTGTCGGGCAGCACAAGAGTCTCATGGTGGTGGGTGATGATGCTCAGTCCATCTACTCCTGGCGGGGAGCTGACATGGAGCATATCCTGGGGTTCCCAGAGCGCTATCCCAATGCCAAGGTTTATAAGATCGAGACCAACTACCGCAGCGTTCCGGAGATCCTCGAGCTATCCAACGAGGCCATCCGTGCGAATCGAAAACAGTTTGAGAAGAACCTGAGAGCCTCCCGTGAAGGAGGCTCCGCCGTGCCCGCTCTGGTCCCTCTGCCTGATCCCGCGACGCAGGCCCAGTTCATCGCACAACGGATCCTGGAACTGCGGGACGAAGGTGTGGAGATGGAGGAGATGGCGGTTCTCTACCGGGCTCACCATCAGAGCTTGGAGATCCAGATGGAACTCACCAACCGTGGTATCCCGTTCCAGGTGACCAGCGGATTGCGCTTCTTCGAGCAAGCTCACATCAAGGACGTGACTGCGCTGATGCGCTTGGTCGTCAATCGCAAAGACGAGGTCAGCTTCAAGCGAATGGTGCTCATGACTCCGGGAATCGGAGCCAAAGGCGCGGACAAGCTTTGGGCCCTTTGGTTGAAAACAGGATGGGCCGAGCAGGAGAACCCACCTGCGGAATTCTCACCCAAAATGCTCGAGTTCACGGTGCCCAAGAAATCGCAAAAGCATTGGGAACAGCTCTGCTACACATTGGACGAGCTGGTCGTGGGAGAAGATTTCGCACGACCGTCGTCGATGATCTACTCCATCCTCGAAGGCGTTTATGAGGACTACCTGCAGGCAAATTACGACAACTACGATAATCGTCGTAGCGACATTGAGCAGATGATGTCCTACTCCGAGAACTTCGCCGACATCAACGAGCTTCTCACCCAGCTCTCATTGATGAGCTCGGCTGATGGTGAACCCAGCGGACGCAAGGAAGAGCTCGATGGTGAGCAGGTCACCCTTTCCTCGATTCATCAGGCTAAGGGGCTGGAGTATAAAGTGGTCTTCGTCATCTGGCTGACAGAAGGGATGTTCCCCAATGGCCGGGTGATTGATGCCGACGATGAGGCGATGATGGAGGAAGAGCGCCGTCTCTTCTATGTGGCTATCACGCGCGCCAAGGACGAGCTGTATCTGACCTATCCGCAGATTAATCCGAAAAGCTACACTGGCGATGTCTTCCAGGCCCCTTCGCGGTTTTTGGACGATTGCCCGAATGAGATGTTAGAAGAATGGCGAGTCGGTGGCGGCGGTTGGTGAGCCTCCGGGGAAGGTGATGCAGCATCTGTTAGAATGGCGGATGAAGGCTCCTCTCGTAGGATGATTGCAGTCCAACCTCCAGAAAGGTCATCCCATGCTCGCGGCCTAGGAGGAAGATTCGTCCCAAAGCTCCCGCTCGAAGATGCGGGCAAAACGAAACTTACGTTCGAAGTGGTGAGGCAAGCAGACGTTGGTGATGATGTCGTAGCTGTTATTCCGACCCACCCGTTCGATCGTAACGTGACCGCTGGCTTCCAAGGCCACAATGACCTTGCGAACCGAACGCTCGGTCAGGCCGACTTCTTCTGCAATATCACGGACCCGGGATTTCGAGTTTCTTGCCAAGCAAAACAAGACGTGCCCATGTTTGGAGAAGAGCGCCCAGGCCTTCTCTTTGTCGGAGACTTCGTCTAAGTTTTTCACGAACTGTAGCCTACGGACAGGGGCAGACGGAAACAAGCGCCAAACTGGCATGCAGAAAAAAGACAAGCCGCAGCGCGACTTGTCTTGGGAAAAATTCGGAGAGACCGAGGGATTAGAAGCGGAATCGACCGCCGACTTCCAAGAGAACATCGTCGTTCTCGTCGACATCGACCGTTCCGCTGTCGACCGTCACGCTGTAGTCGTCAATGAACATGTAACGGGCTCCGGCAAACATCTCGAAAGCTTCAGAAATTTCGTAGTTCACGCCAGCTCCAGCTTGGGCGAAGAAGCTCACGTCGGTGTCGTTGCCATCATCATCAATGCTACTGAAGGAGTCTTCGAACTCTCCATCGACGTCGATGAAGGCGGCACCCAAACCACCGGTGGCGTAGACGCTGAACTTGGGAGTGAAGTGGTAATCGACCTTATAGTTCAAGGTCACGGGGATGAAGGTGGCCTCAATGTTCGCATCGCCAGTGAAGCTGTCTCCGGGACTGAAATTGAATGCGTCTTCGAGGTCCAGCTCGTTGCCGTCGTTCTCGAGGTCGGAGTAACCAACTTCGAGGTAGGCTGAGTGAGTCCAAGGACCATTGGCTGCAAACTCCTTACCAAACTGCAGCGAGTAATGCTCTTCTTCGGCATCGAGGAGAAAGCCGACCGAGCCACCGAGCAGCCAATCAAGATCAGACATTTCCGAGGTGATCATCGGCTGCGGCTGGGTAGGAGCGACGTAGGTCGTTTCACCAGCTTGCAGGCTGAAAGGAATGAGGGTCAGAGGTAGTAGGTGTTTGGTTGTAATCATATTGTTAGAGTGTGTGGGTGGGGGAAATTGGTTTGGAAATTCGTTGATAGGGGTAAAAAAAGCCCGGGGATTACCCGGGCTTGCTAGTTAAAGTGGGCTAGCGCTTACTCAGACTCGCTTGCCGGAGACGGCTCCGACAATGAAAAGAATGAGGGCAACGGCTCCCAGGATGTAGGCGAAGTTAACGGCAACGCCGGCGATTCCTCCGAATCCAAGTGCGGCGGCAACGAGGGCGAGGATCAAACATATAATAGCTAATCTAATCATTTTCTTTGTGGGGTTTGGGGTTTCTGTTTTGTTGTTTCTCTTACTTGATATCTTTCACTTTGTCTTCGGCTTCATCGAGACTCAGTGATTTGACGAACATGTCGGTCTCATGGCTGACGTCGTCGAGGAACTCGCGGACCAGGTTCATCTTGTCGTCGTAGGTAAAAGCATTGCCTTCTTCGACGCGCTTCTGACCTTTTTCTACAAGTTGGTCGCGGCGCTGCTCGACAGATTCCTCGAGCTTGGCAAGGCGGGAGAGAAGCACGTCGGCTTCGGCTTCAATCAAATCGCGAGCATGGTTGGCATTACCTTCATGCTCTTCCCGAGTTTGCTCTTTGGCTTCCTCGCGTTGTTCGACTTGATTGCGGAGCTCTTCAACCTTGGCTTGCTTCTTGTCGATTTCGCGCTCGAGCTCCTTGATGCGGTCTTCAGCGCTTTGTTCAGTTTTGTTTTCCTTGGACGGAGCCTGCATCTTCTCCACCTTCTCCTTTTTGGGTTGGTTATCTGGAGTTGTTTGTGGAGGAGTCGCTTCTTGGGCAACAAGAGGAAGTCCGAGTCCGAGTCCTAAAGTGTAAATATAGCTTCGTGTTTTCATGGGTAAAAGAATTGCATCTAAGTAGTAGCAAGCCCTTTGCCAATTGTTGTAAGTCGTTGGTGGTGAGTGGTAAGGTCTATTTGGTGGTTATCCCTGAATGGTGAGATTCATGCGCGCTGCAAGCGGTTTGCGAAATGAATCATGCACTTTGGCAGAAGGAGCTTCTGCTCTCCCATTTACTTGGCATCGTGGAATGAGAGGGTCAGTGAAAGACCGGGATTTGACTCTGCTGTCATAGCCAAAGACGCGGGGGAGGTGTTGAGTGATAAGGAACGAGGGGGCAACGTCTGGATGCTACCGAATCGTCCGTGGCTTGGAGGTCAGCCAGCGGCTGTCCTCGTCCGCGCGCTCTTGGCTCTTCAGTCCCTTGCCTTATGAATGCCTGGAGCCGGGCTCAGGAATACAACGGGCCTTCCCCGCTAGTCTCCTTTGGCCAAGTGGCCATTGCTTCCCTCAAAGAGAGCTGGTTATCCTGCCGGGTGAAACCTGGTCACCGAGGTGGTCTTGGCAGGGCAGAGGGAGAATGCGTTCCGTAGCGAGGACAGGAATGGCTACCGTAGGGGTAAGCTGGTCCTTCGGTAGAAACAGGACCGAAAACAAGGAGAGCCAGAAACCACAAAGCCCGTGTGGTAATGACACGGGCCAATCGAGTTGTCAGGGACGGACGGTCGTGGTCTTACAGGCTTTCCTGGTGGACAAGCAGGGGGACAATCTCGGAACCAAACTTTGGAGAAAGCCGGTCAGGGGAAATGGGTTCACCGCGGGCGATGATCGAAGAGACTTCTTTCCAGAATTCGCACCGTGGGTTATCGGCCGCACATTGGTTGCGAAGAATATTAAGCGCTTCCTGAGGGCTGTGGCTCCGCAGCATTTCAATGGCACAATCGAGAGGGTGCTCATCGTCATCACACGCATGAAGGAGGCGCTGGACGCTGTTTCGCAGGTCCTCGGGCCGCACCGGCTTTGAGAGGAAATCGTAACAGCCCAATTCAAGGGCGCGACAAGCCGCTTCGGTATTGATGTGGGCACTGCAGAGGATGACATTGGTTTCAACCTCCTTCTTCTTCATCATTTCGAGGGTCTCAATGCCGTCGAGATCCGGCATGCGGAGATCAAGAATCATCACGTCGAATTTAGCGGACTTGAGTTGTTCCAATGCCTCTCGGCCTCCGGGGACAGAGGTCACGTCGTGATTTTCGGTTTTCAGGGCATAAGTGAAACCCAACCGGAGGGTCGGCTCATCATCGACGACGAGAACCCGGGCAGGTTGTGTTATTGCATCGGTCATTTGGAAGTTTTTTTGGGGGTTAAGCGCGGGGGAGATCAAAGTAGAATTTCGTTTCACCGTTCGGTCCGTTCTTCAGTCCAATTCTGCCGTTGTGAGCGGTGACGATCTCACGAGCGATGGACAGTCCCAGGCCAATGCCCTCAATGGAGGATTGGCCCGGAGCACGATAGAAACGGTCGAATATTTTGCCCTTGGCTTCTTCAGGCACACCAGAGCCCTGATCGAGGACGGCGAAGCGAATGAAATCCGCTCCAACGGGTTTCTCGATGACTTTGATGAGTGAATTTTCGGGGCTGTGTTTGATTGCGTTTGAGATGAGATTATTCAGGACCTCGCGAATACGGATCTCGTCTGCCAGGACCTTGGGAGTGTCGGGGGCGGGCTTATACTCGAGGGTGATTCCTTTTTCGAGAGCGCTTTGTTCGAAAAGTGAAATCGCTCCGTTAATGAGATTGCTCATCTCCATCTCCTCAAGATTGAGAGAGTCCGCCCCACTATCGAGGCGGGACATTTGCATCAGGTTGCGCAAGGTCTCTAGGAGGCGTTCGCAGTCCAGGTGCGCGGAGGACAACATTTCTTCCTGCGTGTCATTGAGTTCGCCGATCCGCTTCTCGAGCATGAGGTGGAGAACCATCCGAATGCCGGTCAGCGGAGTTTTAATTTCATGGCTGACTGTGGCAATGAGGTTCGACTTCATGTCGTCGAAGAATCGAAGGCGGCTGACATCGGTGAGAAGCACCACCCAGCCCTCGGCCTGGTCCTCCAAGGTGGAGAGCTTGAAGATGCGGGGGAGGTAAAAGTATTCTTTGTCGTCCCGGCGAAGGAGGACCGCCTCATCGAGTCTCTCAGGTAGGAATTCTTCCTCATTGGCGATGGCGATCTTGGTGAGCTCCTCCAGGCGGCGGGGCAGCCCGTGCAGGAGAGAAAGATCTTCCATCAGTTTCTCGGCCTCCGGATTCATCTTCAGCGGGTTGCCAGCTTCATCGAGAAGGAAGATGGGGTGGGGGAAACTGGCTAGGATAGCGCGATTGAGAAGGTCGACACGCATCAGCTTCTCGTCGGTCGCCCGGCGCATGAGGCGTAGTTCGGCCGCCATTTCATTGAACGCCGGGATCAAGCCGGCCACCTCGTCTTTGGTGCGCCTCACGGGGAGGCTGAGCTCGAAGTTACCATGCTGGATCTGTCGAACGGAGTCGGTCAGATCAAGGATGGGGTCGACCATTGAGCGCTTCGCGTAGGCATACACCTGCGCAGATGCGAAAAGGCCGAAGAGCATGAGGGCTCCGACAAGCCAGCTGCTCCGTGTCGCACTGGTCGAAAGCTCGGCATTATAATCCCGGATATTTGCTTCGCGGGTGCTAAGGAGACCTTGGGAGAGGTCGGTGATCTGCTGGGTGTAATCGGAAATTTCGTCCAAAAGGAGAGATTTCCTGGCAGGGTCTTCTGGAAAGTCTGCAAAGATTTTTCGATAGCTGGCTTCGTAACCTTCAATGGCAGTGCGCAGGCGCTCGAAGTGGCGGTCCGCTGCGTGATTGGGATGGGTCATCATGCCCAGCGATTGCTTCATGCTGGCAAGGCCGCTCTCGAACTGATCGGGGGAGCGAACTTCTGGGGGAGGGGTGCCCTCCTTGATCATCTCAGGCAGGTAGAAGACGTTGATCGTCGAGGTGTCGAAGCGAAGCGTCTGCAAGGCGGTGACTTCCTTCATGAACTGGGAATTCGCCGACGTGAAATTCTTGCTGAGATGATTCAGCAAGATGATCGCAACGAGTCCTGTTCCGCAGAGGAGGAGCAGGAAGACGGCGATCCCAAATAAAATCTTTTGTTTCACGTAAAGGAGTCAGTCAGAGATTCAGTTTTTTCCGTTTGCGATAGAGGGTCGCGTTATCGATGCCCAGGGTCTCGGCGGCTTGTTGGAGGCTCTCCGCACGTGCCAGGACGCGCTTGATATGCTCGGTCTCGAGCTCTGCCAAGGTGCATTCCGCCCCGGGGACAATGTCAGAGCCGCTGTCGCCAGTGCTTGCATCTAGAAACTCTCCAACGGGCAAATCCTTTGATTCGATCTGTTGACCTTGAGCGAGAATGGCCGCGCGCTCGATAGCGTTACGAAGTTCGCGAAGGTTACCGGGCCATTGATAGCTAGTGAGAGTCGCCAGTCCGCCCTTGGAAAAAGAAAGGTTGGGGCGCCCGATCTGCTTCCCGAAGAAGTTGAGATAATTTTCCGCAAAGGCCAAGAGGTCCATCTGACGGGCCCGAAGGGGCGGTAATTCGACCGTGATGACGTTGAGACGGTAGTAAAGGTCCTCGCGGAAGGTTCCTTCTTTAACCATCTCCTTGAGGTCGCGATTTGTGGCGGCGATGATTCGGACGTTGGATTTCCGCGTCTTGGTCTCGCCAAGTCGCTCATATTCCCGCTCTTGCAGGAGACGAAGAAGCTTGGGCTGAATCTCAAGGGGGAGTTCCCCGATCTCATCAAGAAAAAGCGTTCCGCCATCAGCGGCGGAGACCTTGCCCCATTTGTCCTTCATCGCGCCGGTGAAGGCTCCCTTGACGTGACCAAAAAGTTCACTCTCGAGGAGTTCCTTGGAAAGGCTGGGGCAGCTTACCGTCACGAAGGGGTTTTTCGACAGGTGGCTCCGCTCGTGCACAGCCTTGGAAATGACGCTCTTACCCGTGCCGCTCTCACCGAGGATGAGGATGGATGCCGGCGTTGCTGCCGCCCGGAAAAGGGTATCGAGCGTCGCCTTCATGCTGGGCTCCTCAGACTCGAAGACAGGGGAAGGAGACTGGGTGCTGACCTGGCCCTGGAGTTCGACGACCTCGTTCTCGAGCGTGACGATCTTCTTTTGAGTCTTCTGAGCCTTCTCGGCTTTCAGAAGAATGGCGCGGAGCTGGTCCGGGGTGAAGGGCTTTTCGAGGTAATCGAAGGCTCCTTCCCGGGTGGCCTCGATGGCGGTCTCGATGGAAGCATGGGCGGTGAAGATGACGACCGGGATGTGAGGCTTGTATTTGACGATGTTTCTCAGCACATCCATTCCGCTGTCCTCGCCGAGACGCAAGTCGAGGAAGACGAGTTGATAATCCTCCTCCTTCAGCTTCATTTCGGCGATATGGGCACTATCCGCGGTTTCGACATAGTGGCCTTCGGATTCGATGGCCACCGAGGTAGCGGTCCGAATCGATTTTTCGTCATCTACAATTAGAACGTCCATGTTGTGTGATATGAGGGGAAGATTGCAGAAAGAATTAGCTGATTTTGTTCCTAGCTAATTTTCAATGGCTTACGCGATTTTCGGTCGTTGTTTAATGCAATGCGCAAACGATTAATGCACCGCGTCATTGCAAAACGCAATTTCGCGATGCCTGCTGCGGAGGAGAAGGGTGGCCTGAGGGGCCTAATTGACAACCGTTTCCGTATGAGCCCGGTTTCCGTCGGGAGAGCCTTTTTCGACTCGCTGGCGGCGGACAAAGTGGGTGGCGGCGCTGGTCAAAGTGATTCCCGCTGCAATTAAACCGATCACGATTAGCCAGGATTGGGGGACTCCGAGCAGCATCGCACCGAAGAGAATACCGGCAATGATGAGCATGGCTCCTAGAAGATAAGCAGTTACTTTCATCGTGCTCTTCCTTGAGCCTGAGCGATGCCAACGTCGCAATGGCTTGGAAATAGGATGATTTCACCGGAAAAAACGCGTCGAATGGTTGCCTGCAATTGCAGAATGAATGATGAAATCATGCAAAAACCCGTGGGGAACCGCTCATTGCGGGACGGGCTGCTTAAGATTTCGAGCCTCGTAGAATGGCTCGGCCCCTGCGAAGTTTGGGGCAACAATGGATTATGAACTGATTGTCCTCGGCGGAGGAAGTGCGGGTTACGCTGCGGCATCGACGGCTACAGGTCGGGGAGTGAAGACAGCGCTTATCGACAATTCCGACCGCTTGGGAGGGCTCTGCATCCTGAGGGGCTGCATGCCTAGCAAGACCCTCATTGAGACAGCCAACCGGCTGCGGGATATTCGACGATGCGGGGATTATGCCATCGCGTTGGATGGCCGGGCCTCTGTTGATATGGCGGCACTTCAGGAACGGCGGGCAACCCTTGTCGAAGAATTCCGGGAAGATCGGGTCGACGGCCTCAAGGATGGGGACTTTGACCTGCTTCGGGGCCAGGCTTGCTTCACGGATGAAGGTCGTCTCAAGTTCACGGAAAGAGACTCTGGCAGCAGCCGGGTTCTCCAATTCGGCTACGCCCTCATCGCCACTGGCTCGCATCCGAATGTTCCCGACATCCCGGGCCTCGAGGGGACACCTTATTGGGTCAGTGAGAATGCTCTGGAGGCCAAGCAGCTGCCGGAGCACCTAATCGTCATTGGAGGCGGAGCCATAGGCTGTGAGATGGCATGCTGCTTCGAAGGTTTGGGAGCGAAGGTCACGGTGCTGAATCGTTCTCGGACCTTGTTGAGCAACCTTCCCGAATCTGCCAGCAGACGTTTTGGTGAGGAGGCTGCCAAGCGAGGGATCGACTTCCGCTACGAAACCGAGTCGAAGTCAGTCCACTATCGGGATGGCCAGTTCAAGGTCACGGTAGAAGATGCGGAAGGACATGAAGAACAGCTCTCCGCGAGCCATCTCCTGCTCGCGACGGGTAGAAATCCAAACACGGATTCCTTGGAGCTCGACCAAGGCAATGTCCTGACCGAGGACGGCAGGATTCTAGCTGATGGCACGGGGCGTACCTCAAACGACCGAATCTACGCGGCAGGAGACTGTGTCAAAGGTCCTTCCATCGTTCACCGAGCAGTGCTCGCTGGGGAGCAAGCGGCCCGTAATATCCACGCAAAACTTCGCGGGCACTCGGACTCACATGTTGAGGTCGATTTGGATCCGAGCATCACTGCTGTTTTCAGCGAACCCGAGCTCATCCACATCGGTCCTTCCTCGATCGATTCCTCATGGTTGAAAAAGACCTTCGATCTTGCCGACTCAGGGAAAGCCATCATCCAAGGCAAGCAGAATGGGCAGCTTGAGCTCTTTCTGGAACCCGGGTCGAAGACGATCAAGGCAGCGACTGGAGTCGGGCGAGGCGTCATCGACTACTCCCAAGCGGTCGTTCTGGCGATTCGCGCGGAGATGACCTTGGAGCAGTTTCTCTCCGTTCCCCATTATCATCCGACGATGAGCGAAGCCTGGACCTACTTTGAGTCGGCTTGACGAGCTCGATGGGCTCCCGGTGAGGGAGAGGCAGATTGAAGCCGCCGGGCGGAATGGGTGAAGGCCATGCCGGACCGGCGGCAAAACAAAAAGGCCACCCGACCGGGGGAGGTCGGATGGCCCATCAGGGGGAAGAGTTAAGCGCTTCCTTAGCGGCCGAGAGCGTAGCCAGCGGCTCCGCCGATAGCTGCACCGGCAGCGGCGCTTTCGACTTTGTCATCTCCCATCAGGGCGCCAGCGGCACCGCCAATCAGGGCTCCGGAAGCCGCGTTGTTTTTAGCGCGGGTGTTGTAGTTCGAGCAGCTAGAGAGGCCAAAGACCATTCCTGCGAGTAGTACTGTTACTGTTGTTTTCATAGATTCGTTTCGGTTTGATGCTTCTTATTGTTCGGCAGCTTCTTCGATTGCTTCCCCAGTGTCTTCACCGAGTTCTTCGATTGCCTCCGAGGTCTCTTCGGCAGCCTCTTCTCTCTCGGTCTTGCGCTCGCAAGAGACTGTCGCGAAGAAGAGCGAGGAAAGGACAATGGAAAGGAAAATCATGGTTTTCATACGATGGCTCTATTTTGGGTAGGCTGGTTTGTTCGTGGTTGCTTGTGTTCGGATCGAAGCTCTTGGCTTCTGACCCATCCGATGTTGGAAGCTTCTATGCTGAAACCGTTCCAATCTTGATTAATGTCTGTAAATGGTTGATAATGAGTTTGATAAGTTGTGAAAGGTCTGCCGAGTGTCCGCCGTTAGGCGTCCTCTTTCTCGCAAGCTGCAAAGTTTGCCGTCGGGCAAGTTGCACCCTGCAACCGCCCAGCAACCCAGAGCCAAAGCTAGCCGTCTCCGTAGTAGGCAGTCGGCAGCTTGATTATTCTCTCGCACAATTCGCAAGCGCACCATTCCTCGCTGGGGAGATCGGTCGGGTTGGATGCGCAGCATCGTTTTCCTTGCTGGACTTCATTTAAGGTCCGTTGGGGAGGCTGCTTTCAGTAGAGAAGGGCTGAGAGCCTCTCCGCATTAATTGTAGGGAGCCGAGTCCTTTCCCTAGAAATTTGATGCGCTGGGCGGACCGACGCTGGGATCGAAATCCCACGGTGGTTCCATTGCAGAAGTGAACAGTTGTGCCTGAATTCTAACTGCGAAGTGCAAGTTTCGAGCGCGGTTGGAAATGGCTGTGTTCTTTGTAACGCGCTCGTAATCTGTGTTTTGTCGTGAATGGAACTCGGTGTGCGATGAGTGAGGTGTTCAAAAACGAAACCTACACAACTAAGAATATGAAACCGATAATTGGAATTCTGACCGCGCTGGCTCCTGTGGCCATGGCTGCGACACCGTATACTCTGGACAATAATTCCCCCATCAAGGTTGCTGGCAAAGTGACTCGCGTTGAAGGCAATGCCTTCATTCTCGACTATGGCGAAGGGGCGATCACCGTCGAGATGGACGATTACGATTGGTATCCTGAGCACATGAATATGCTCGTCGGCGATGACGTTGTCGTCCGAGGTTTCATCGACCATGACGAGGGTGAAATTCGGAGCATCGAAGCGGGGAGCGTTTTCGTGAAAGGAATGAACACCTACTTTTACGCCAGCCCCGATGATGAAGAAGATGTTACCATCAACTACGTTCCGCCCGTCCCCGTCGTGTATCCTCAAATGGAACTGAGAGGAAAAGTCCTCGCTGTCGATGGTCGCGAATTTGTCCTCGAGCAACCTACGGGGAAAGTCGTAGTGAACACTGCCGGGATGAGCTACGACCCGACGGATAACCATGGCTATCAGAAGATCACCCCGGGTGATTTCGTCAGCGTCATCGGAGAAGAGGAAAAACAGCTCCTATCAAAAAACGAGATTCGAGCTGATTCAATTGTGACCTTGAAGGAGACCTAATTTGCCCCGAAAGGGAACTAGACGCAAAAGAGCCGGACCTACTGTCCGGCTTTTTTGCGTTCAGGGGGAGACCGGAAAAGGTGGGTCCGATCTCCTTGAGGGTGTTGGTTTGCGAACTGGCTGACAGGGTTAGCTCAGTTCTTCTTCGACGAATTCCTCAACGAGTTCGACGAGTTCTTCCATGGCCGCAGGGAGTTCTTCTTCGATGGAGGAAAGATAGTCGGTTTCAGTCGCGCTGTAGTCGCCTCTCTCCTGACTGCGTGTCCCGCACCATTTGCTGGCATTGAGAGGATCGACGATCGAAGTGGCGCCGACGAGGTCAAAGGATTTGATGACGCGTTGATGGTCGACGTCGCTTTGCCAAAATTCGTGGAGGCAGTCCTCGCTTTCGAGGATGGGGACGGTTTCGTAGACGTCAAGCAGGGCGCGCTCCTCGCGGGTCAGTGCGCGTTCGGTGGATTCGGTTTCGAGGCGGTCGATAAGTAGTTCGATATCGTCCGGCCAGCGGATGGGCTCGAAAAGCTGCATTGCGGGTGGACTAGGACAGCGGGTCACTTTCGCCAAGAGAATCTTCGAATTTTTTGGCTGGGAGAGACGAATATAGAGCAATCGGTAGGGATGCCTCGCCGAGGCATCCGTAAGAGGGGGGGGGCGGGAAGGTTGAGGTTGTTTTTGGGAAGACTACGACTGATCGCTGCGGGGTAACTGAAACGGATTGCGGAGGCCTCGGCGAGACCTCCCTACCGTTGTTACCTTACCGCTGCGACCCTGCCGTTAGGCTCTCCGCGGTTTTGTGCTCTTAGTTGGAGGCGACCAGCTCAGTCGTTGGTGGCGCGAAGGTGGTGAGGTCGATGCCTTGGACGGCGACCTTGTATTCGTCGAGGTTGGGGGTGCGACCGAGGATGCTACTCAGGACGACAACAGGCGTTGAGCTCAGGAGGGACTCGCCTTTCTTGCGCTCGGAGTCTTCCACCACGCGGCCTTGGAAAAGGCGGGTCGAGGTCGCCATCACGGTGTCACCCTTGGCCGCCTTTTCCTGGTTGCCCATGCAGAGGTTGCAGCCGGGGCGCTCGAGATACATCATGTTCTCGTATTCGGTGCGAGCGGTGCCTTTGGGGGCATCGTCGTTGAATTCGAACCCGGAATACTTCTGCAGGATGTCCCAATCACCTTCGGCCTTGAGCTCGTCGATGATGTTGTAAGTCGGCGCGGCAACGACGAGGGGAGCGTGGAACTCGACCTTGCCTTGAGCCTCTTCCAAGTTTTTGAGCATCTTGGAGAGAATCTTGAGGTCGCCCTTGTGCACCATGCAGGAGCCGACGAAGCCAAGGTCGACTGTCTTACTGCCTTCATAGTAGGAGAGGGGACGGATGGTGTCGTGAGTGTAGCGCTTGGAGACGTCATCGTTGTTGACGTCGGGGTCAGCGATCATGGGCTCGACGATTTTGTCGAGGTCGACTTCCAGCTCGGCGTAGTATTTCGCACTGCTGTCAGGTGCGAGGGGTGGTTTGTCGCCAGACTGAATTTGCTCAATGCGCTTGTTCGCTTTGTCGATGAGGCCTTGCAGGACCTTCTTGTCGTTATCCATGCCCTTGTCGATCATGACTTGGATGCGGCTCTTGGCAATTTCAAGAGACTCGATGAGGGTCTCGGGCTGGGAGATGCAGATGGAGGCCTTGGCTTTCATCTCGGCAGTCCAGTCGGTGAAGGTGAAGGCCTTGTCCGCTTGCAGAGTGCCGATGTGGACCTCGATGATGCGGCCTTGGAAGACGTTGTCTCCGCCGAATTTGTCGAGCATCTGGGCCTGGGTGGCGTGGACGACGTCGCGGAAGTCCATGTGCTCGGCCATCTTGCCCTTGAAGGTCACTTTGACGGACTCCGGGATGGGCATGGTTGCCTCGCCGGTGGCAAGGGCGAGGGCCACGGTGCCGGAGTCAGCTCCGAAGGCGACGCCTTTCGACATGCGGGTGTGGGAATCGCCGCCGATGATGATGTCCCAATCGTCCACGGTGAGGTCGTTGAGCACCTTGTGAATGACATCGGTCATGGCGTGGTATTCGCCCTTGGGGTCGCGGGCGGTGATGAGGCCGAAGTCGTTCATGAACTTCATGAGCTTGGGGATATTGGTCTGCGCCTTCTTATCCCAGACGGAGGCGGTGTGGCAGCCGGACTGATAGCCGGCGTCGACGATGGGGGAGATGACGGTGGCGGCCATGGCCTCCAGCTCCTGCATGGTCATGAGGCCGGTAGTATCTTGTGAGCCCACGACGTTGACCTCGACGCGTACGTCGGAGCCTGCATGGAGCGTCTTGCCGGGGGTGGTGCCGACGGCATTGCGATTGAAGATTTTCTCCACCGCGGTGAGGCCTTGACCCTCGTGGGAAATCTCCTTGGAAGGAGCAAAGACGGGAGGCATCTCAATACCGAGGGTCTGGGCGGCGAAGGTCTGCAACTTCTTCCCAAAGACAATGCCGTAGGAGCCGCCGGCTTTGATGAACTCGACCTTCTGTGGGGTGAGGGCGGCGGAGATGTCGGTGAGGACCTTGCCCTCGGCGTCGCAGAGGGTTTTGTCCTTGGTGTTGATGGTGAGAAGGGTGCCGGTCTCCACGCTATAGACCTGCTCGAGAATTGGCTCGCCTTCGGAGTCCGTTACGACCTTGCCTTCGGCGTCTGTTTTCTTGACCCAGTTCTTCAGGTCGATGCCGATTCCGCCGGTCACACTCACCGTGGTCAGGAAGATGGGGGAGATGCCATTGGTGCCAGCCACGATGGGGAAGATATTGACGAAGGGGACATAGGGGCTGGCGGGCTTGCCGGTCCAGAGGGCGACATTGTTGACGCCGGACATGCGGGAGGAGCCCACGCCCATGGTGCCTTTTTCCGCGATGAGCATCACGCTCTTGTCGGGATGCAGCTTCTGCAGGGCCTGGATCTTGGCTTGGGCCTCGGGGGTGATCATGCACTTGCCGTGGAGCTCGCGGTCGGAGCGGGAGTGCGCTTGATTACCGGGAGAGAGGAGGTCGGTGGAGATGTCGCCCTCACCGGCGATGAAGGTGACGATTTTGATCTCTTCGGGAACGTCGGGAAGCTTGGTGAAGAATTCGGCCTGCGCGTAGCTTTCGAGGAGGTCCTTGGCGACGGAGTTGCCTCCTTCAAATGCTTCCTTGAGGCGGGCTTGGTCCGCATCATAGAGGAAGGTTTGGGTCTTGAGCACGGCGGCAGCGTCTTGGGCGATGGCGGCGTCATCACCGAGGGCGAGATTGAGGAGGGTATCGATGGAGGGGCCGCCCTTCATGTGAGAGAGCAGCTCGAAGGCAAAGGAGGGGGTGATTTCCGGGACGGTTTCCTTACCGAGAATGATCTCTTCCAAAAACTTTGCTTTCTCTCCCGCCGCGGATGTGGTGCCGGGGAGGGTGTTGTAGATGAAGAAGTTGAGCGAGTCCTCGCGATGCTCATTGGCAGGGTCCTTGATCTGCGCGATGATTTCCGCCAGCAAGTCGGCGCTATCAATGGGTTTGGGATGAAGGCCTTCGGTTTTGCGTTCTTCGATTTCGGCGAGGTAGTCGGTGTAGAGGCTCATGGTCGTGGTGGTGTTTTTCGATTAACTAAGCAAAGAAGAATAGTTGTGGGCAGCTTGTAAAAATCGGGGTTAATTCCCTCGGGAGAGGAAACTGGTGGTAAGGGAATTGGGGCCGTCCATCTTTCGCGGCGGGAGGCTATGCGGGAGCACGCGGAAGGCCAATATTTTTATGGGGGCAGGAGGATGAAGAGGTGGAGAGAGGAACCGGCGCGGAGAAAATGGCCAGCCGGCCCGGGTGTGGCGAGGAGCGAGAAGTTTAGGCGAAACGCGAGGAGAGTTCTTGCGTCTTTTGCTGCGTGATGGCTCGATTTCTTTCTCTGCAGCTTGTCTTTTGGCTGATGTCGTTCGTTGGGGCTCAGACCCGGGAGACGGTCACTTTTCGCTACGAGGGGGCCCCGCGGCTGGGGTATGCGGTGTTTTTGTCGGGATCCTTGCCGGAGTTGGGCGAGTTCGATCTATCGCGCTCCTTGCAGATGCCCATGGTTGAGGAGGATGTCTGGGAAATCGAGGTCTCGCTTCCGGTGAATCGGGAGATCGAGTATCAGTTCTACTCCAGGGGCACGGGCCAAACGCAGGTGCCGGACCCGGAACATGGGACCACGCTGGGGGAGCGGGAAACGCTCTCGACAAGCACGGTGGTCCTCGATCCGGCCGAGAAGGAAATTTTCTATCGCGGGGCGATTGCCGATCCGGTTCTTCATTGGCGTCAAGATGAGGAGGGGGCTTTTGCCACAGTGAGTCTGACCGCCTTGGAGGATGGTTTTTCGACGGGGGCAGTGTTTGGGGAGGCCAATCGCGAAGTGGAGTTCTTCTTCACGGATGCCGGCACGGGAACTCAGCGAGAGCCTGCGTCGTTAGGGGGAGACCCCGACGATGACCCGACCTATGCGACAGAGTTGGATGTCATTCATGTTCAGGATGGAGAAGTTTTTGCGTATCGACCGGCCCCCACACTATCCCCGCCGCAGCGGGACTATGATCCCAGCTCTCCGCCGACGTTGGAGTCAGAGTTTCTCGAAGAGAGTCGCCCCTATCGGGTCTTCCTGCCCCGGGGCTATGCGGAGCAGGAGGATAAATATTATCCGGTGCTCTACGTTTTCGATGGTCAGAATGTGGTCGATGAGGACACTACCGTAAGAGGGACACCGAGCAATCCCCGGGAAGCGTTCGATCCCGATGGCGAGACTCTCTCCGCGACCATTGCGGAGGGCCTGGCGCATGAGGTGATCGTGGTGGGGATTGACCACACCGATGCACTGGAGCGGCTGACCTTGTATGCTCCTTTCACCAACGCGGATGGCACGCCGGGGAATGTCGAGGATTGGGCCCGGTTTCTCCGATACGAACTCAAGCCTCTCATCGAAGAGCGCTATCGGGTCTTGGGAGGGGCAGAGAATACGGCAGTGGTGGGAATGGATGAGCGGGCAGGGACCGCGCTGTACATGGCTTGGGAATACCCTGAGTTGTTCGGCAAGGTTGGGCTGATTTCCGCGCAAAATTACCCGCAATACTTCGACATCATCTTGCGGGGAACGAAGAGCGAGATCCGCCTGTATCTTGATAGCCGGATTTCAGGATTCTCTCAAGTGCGGGACTTCCGAACCGGTCTGTTAGGAGGAGTTCTGGGGGGGATTGGCAATCGCTTCATCTACGAGGGCGACCTGTTCTATCAATTCATTCCAACCAATGATAACAACCCGGAGGACCAACGGGCTCGCTTTCCTGATCTGCTGGCAGCCCTATTTCCGGCGACTGAGGACTTGGATACCTCGGCGGCGGCTTCGGCCAATCCGCTTTGGCTCGCGAACTTTGGGCTCACCAGCTCGGCATGGGATCTCGATCTCGATGATGATGGATGGACCACGCGGGAGGAATATGCCTACGGGAGCAATCCAGTGGACCCTGCATCTCGGCCCGACTATGCGATGGTGGTGGAGGGTCAAACCGCGTTCTTCGACTTCCTGACCTTTCCCGGCGCGCGCTACACGGTGCTCGAGAGCCCGGACCTCGAAAATTGGGTCCAGTATCCGACGGTGGTCGGCGATGGTGATGTCTTCTATGCCGAGACCATCCTGGACGAGGAGGCTCCGGAAAAGCTCTTCTTCCGCTTCCGGGCCGAGGCTCCCGTCGATAGCGATTTCGATGGGCTCAGTGATGTGGAGGAAGGAGTTCTCATCGGCAGTCGCGTGGATCGGAAGGATACGGATGGCGATGGTTTCGAAGACGGGGAAGAGGTTCTCTATCTCAATACTGATCCTCTCGTTCCAAATACGACGGGTGGAAGCATCTCCGGTCAAGTCCTGCGGGACGAGAACGGTGACGGGGACCTGGTTGACGGGACGCCGATTGCTGGTGCGACGGTTTTCATTGATGAAAACTTTAACGGCGAGCTTGATGAGGGAGAGTCTTCCCGCGTCACCGACGGAGACGGTAACTATACTTTTAGTAATCTGGCGGCTGGCAATTACCGTCTAGTGCAGGTATTGGCCAGCGGGAGTGTAGGAACGTACCCGGGCTCGCCTCCCGGGTCGCCGGACGGGCTGCCTGATCGAATTGTCTCCTTCGACCATGTGCCACACGATATTTACGACGTTCCTTATGGTAAGTCGGCGACCGAGGACCATGGGGTCTTGCTGCCAATATTTCCCACACCAGCCTCGGTTCCCGTGGACGTGGAGCTACTGCTGAAGCCGATTGGAGAGCGACTGCGGACCTTTCCTCTCGGACTTTACAATACGACCGAGATGGTCTCGTTGACGAAGGATAGTCAGGTCACAGTGGAGTTCGAGGATGAGCTGATCGTGGACGGACCGGGCTTCGATTTTTCGGTGGTCTCGCCTGATGGAGCCAATGCCGGGGAACTAGCGGAGGTGTACGCGGGAGCGTCACCCGATGATTTGCACTTTCTTGGCGTGGTTCCGGAGGGCGTGGGCTACATCGGGTTCGACTTTGCGAGAACGTCTATCAACTTTCCGGTGCGTTATCTCTCGGTGAAGAGTCTTAGCAATGGAGGCTCCTACCCGGGCTATGAGCTGGTGGGCTTTGAGGCGGTTCATTACCAAGCCCTGCCTGCTGGGGTGCATGAGGTTGTTCTGCCGAGTGGTGGGATGTTAGAGGATGTTGACTTTGGTCGCTTTGCCCGGGACTTGCCGCCGCGCGTTTTCTTGGCAGCCAGCGAGCCGAGCACGCCCTTGCCGGGGGAAGAGCTGATTGTTGAAGTTGCTGGTGCGGATGATTTTGATATTCCGACTCTCAGTCTAACCGCAAACGGTGTCGCTATTCCTCTCGATGGTGAAGGTAAGGCCAGGGTGGCGGCGACCTATCCGGGTGAGCTTCTGCTTGAGGCGACTGCGGAGGATAGCATTGGCCAAACGGCGACTCGTCAATTGGTTCGCGCCGTCCTCAATTCGGATGGGAGTCTGCCCGAAAATCCGGCGGTGCCGAGCCGCGAGGAATCTGTGGAGGGAGCTCCGCGAATCGTCATCACCAGTCCGGGACCGGGAGCGGTGCTGAGCGAGGATACGCCAATCGTGGGAAGCATCACCGATGCGGATGGAATCGTGAGCTGGGAGATCACGCATGCGCCGATCGAGCTGGTCGATCCCTATCAGCTTGCGGAGCCGGACGAAGACTACGTTCTCCTCGCAAGCGGGACTGGGGAAGCGAACAACTCGCTGCTGGCAACTTTTCCG
Organism: Verrucomicrobiota bacterium JB023; assembly: GCA_030673895.1. Classification (GTDB taxonomy): domain Bacteria; phylum Verrucomicrobiota; class Verrucomicrobiia; order Verrucomicrobiales; family Akkermansiaceae; genus Roseibacillus. The sequence goes on along the minus strand of JAUTCR010000057.1, from coordinate 52,500 downwards.
GTATCGAGCCTGCCGGATGGAGTTCATCTCTTGCGCATCGCGGCGAGCGACCCGGGACATACAGCTTATCAGGCCTTCGTGGTGGGGAAGAATGTGGACCCGGAAGAGCTTTATCCTCATATTGCCATCACCGCTCCGGAGGAAGGGGCGGAAGCGGCGGCCCTGACGGAGGTGCGGGGAACGATCACCTCAGAGTCTGAGATCCGTGAATGGTATGTGGAATACGCACCGCTGGGTTCCATCAATCAGAGCGACCTCGCGAATACGACGGGTATCGTATTTGAGAGAATTGGTGAGGGGACAGGAGCGGTGGAGGTCGAAGAGGTTCTTGCCCTGTTCGATCCCAGCCTGCTACCCAATGATAGCTACGCGATCAAGGTGACGGCATGGAATGATCTGGGGCTGGGTTGGACCGAAGCGGTCACCGTCAATGTCTGCGGAGAGTTCAAGCCAGGCCGGTTGCGTCTGGAGTTCACGGACTTGGAAGTGGATCTCGCGGGGATACCGCTGACGATTACGCGGAACTACGATAGCTTCGATACCGATGAAGCGGGTGATTTTGGCCACGGTTGGCGTTTCGGGATAGCCGATCCTGAGATCAGTGAAACCGACCCGGACAGTGGGGCCGCGCTGGGCACCAATGCCTGGAAGGTGGGGACGCGGGTCTACCTCAATACGCCAGACGGCAAGCGCGTGGGCTTCACCTTCGGGCTCGAGGTGGGCGAGTCGGGCTTTCTCGGGACAAGTTTGCGGGCCGTCTTCACACCCGATCCGGGAGTTTATGAGACGCTCTCCGTGCCGGAGGGTGATGCCTCATTCTTGTCGCAGAGTTCTGATGGTTCGGTGCGCCTGTTCTTCATTGGCTTGCCCTACAATCCGGATGTCTTCGTGCTCACGACCAAGGATCAGGTTAGCTACACATATCACGAAACAGATGGCTTGTTAGATGTGAGGGACGAGGTTGGGAACAGCCTGGTCTTCGACGAGGATCGGATTTTCCATTCCTCGGGAGCTCAGGTGCTGCTGGCTCGCGACGGCGAGAATCGCATCACTTCGATCACCGCGCCCGACGGGACGGTCTGGAGCTATGGCTACAATGCCTTGGGTGAGCTCGAGACGGTGACCGATCCCGCTGGGCTGGTGACGAGCTTTGCCTATTTGAACGAGCCCTCGCACTATTTGGAAAGCGTCACCGACCCTCTCGGTAGGGTCGGGGTTCGTTATGAATACGATGAAGATGGGCGACTCGCCGCGGTCATCGACCAAGATGGGAACCGTAGTGAGCAGACTTGGGACTTGGAAGGATTCTCCGGCACCCAGAGCGACTTCCGGGGGAATGTGACCACCATCTACTATAATGACCGTGGTAACGTGACCCGGCAGGAGAATCCGGACGGCGGCGTGGAGGAATACGAGTATGCTGATGCGGATAACCCTGATCTCGAGACCCGGTTCACAGATGCCTTGGGCAATGCCACGACTTACCAGTATGACGACAACGGCAACATGACCCGGCTGCGGCCTCCCGCAGGGAATAGCCTGGACCAGGAGTTTGACGAGAACAATCGCGTCACCACCCGGGCTTACCCGACCTATCTCCGTGACGAGTTCACCTACAACGAGCTGGGCAAAGTGGCCGCCATCAAGAACTACCGGGAATACACCTATACGGCCGACGGGCGTATTGCGACCGAGGTTGATGCCGTCGGAAACCACCGCAGCTACGGCTATGGTGGCCCGTTCGGCGAATTGGACATGATCGAGAATCAATCTGGAGCGTGTGCGATGACGACCTTCACCGGCAACGGGCTTCCGCTGGTGGCAACCACTCCCTTCGGGACAGAGAGCTACACTTATGATGATTCTGGACGCTTGCTCACCTCGACCGATGCCTACGGTGCGGTCGCCAGCGTCACCTATGAGGGCGAGGCGGTGGCGACCATTACGGACGAGAACGGGATCGTGACGAGCTTTGATTACGACTTCGACGGACGCTTGCTGAGTGAGACCACAGCTGGCGCGACCACGACCTACACTTATGATGCGGACGGCAATCGAACCTCGGTCACCGACCCGCTGGGCAACCTCACGAGCTTCACCTTCGATCATCGGGGAAATGTGCTGACGGTGACTGATCCCGCTGGTGCGATAACGAGCCATGCCTACGACCTGGCAGGGAATCGAATTCAGACGATCGACCGGCTAGGCCGCAAGCGCACCTTCGACTACGACGCGAATGGTCAGATGACCGCTGAACGGTGGCACGACCCAGTGGACGACTCCGTCCTTCGTGAGATCACCTTCACCTACGATTACGGACAGAATCTCGACGTTGTTACCGATGGGGACCTTATCTATGACTACACATCAATTTTAAGCGACGTGGCGACTAGCATGAACGTCACCCTTCCCGGGCGGGATTCACTAACCGTGCGGTATACCTTTGAGGATCGTGATCGGCTCACAAATACGAGTCTTCCCCACGGCGCTTCGATCAGCTACGGACGGAACAATACGGGCGAGGTCACTCTCCTGACGGTGCGGAGCCCGGTGAGTGCAGAGTCGGGCCGAGCGGAGATTCTCCGTAATGCGGGGCGTCTCCCCGAGACAATCAATCGCTATGATAGCCCCGTTTTCACCAGCACGAATCCACCCATCGATACGACGACCTTCACCTACGATGGCAACGCTCGCTTGGCGTCGATGAGTCAGGCGGGGCTGGATTTGGACTTCGCAAGGAACGCTGGAGGTCAGATTAGTTCGATTACAGAGAACGCGAGCGAGGTCACGGGCCTATCCTATGGGCCGCGGGGGCAACTTGTCGGCGTGGACCATCCTGCGGGGGCTGATGAAGTCTTCACTTGGGATGCGAATGGAAACGCGGGCGGTGACGTATTGAGCGCAGGCAATCGAGTGGAAGTTCGCGGCAACTTCGAATTCGACTGGGATGCGGAAGGGAATCTGGTGGAACGGCGCGACACGGTCTCCGGTGAAGTGCGGCGCTTCTACTGGGATTATCGTAATCGACTGGTCAAGGTTGAACTCTTGCCAAGCGCGGGCGGCGCTCCGGACGAGGTCGTGGAGTACCAATATGACTATCGGGATCTTCGAATCGGAAGGACGGAAAATGGCAGCACGGTCTGGACAGTTTATGATCGTCACGAGATGCCATTGTTAGAGTATCGGGATGAGGAGGAGCTTCCTGAGACGCTTTACTTTTTCGAGCCGGATTCCGTGGACCGTTTTCTTGGTGTGTGGCGGAAGGATGAAGGATTGCGGTGGTTCCATACGGACCAGAGCGGTTCGGTGCGGCAGGTTCTGGATGAGACTGGGGCCGTGATTGCGACGCTGGATTACGATGCGTTCGGGGGCATACGGTCGCTGACGGAGGTGTCACCGGGTGACGCGGGAGAGATTCGGTATGCCGGACGTTGGACCGATCCGGTTACGGGCTTGTCGGACAATCGGGCTCGCTTCTACGACCCCCAGCTGGGCCGCTTTCTCAACGAGGACCCTCTCGGTTTCGACGGAGGGGATAGCAATATCTACCGCTATAGCACGAACGATCCTTACAACTACCGAGATCCCTCGGGACTCGTCGCAGCGGTTAATTATTCGACCTTCACCGAGAAGATTGCCAAGCGCACCATCAAATACGGGAAGAAGGTAGGGCAGCAGATTTCGGAATGCTTCACGAACATTGCCAAGTCTCTGCAGAGCGCGGCGGAGGGAGGCGGCGCTGCCGATACCGGAGCCTGCACGAAAACGCCGGGACTTCCCTGAAGACGGCTCTGGGTAAAGCGATTCACCCGGCCGGAATGTCAGGTGAGCCCACTCCGTCGGAGCCCGGATGCCGGAGCTACTCTGATCCAGTAAGGAAATGGTATGAGACAATTGAGGTTCGCTTGCCAAGCCCGGGATTGATAGACGGGAGGGCGTGAGAGCAGTCAGGGTGATAGCGGTATCGATGGCATGGGCTGTAGCGATGATTTCCTGTAGTCAGCCCGGAGGCGGAGTGCCTGAACCAAGCGAGAAGCTGGCCAATCGGGCCGGCTTGAGCCTTGCCGAGGTGGGTGAGGGATATTGGGTCTTTCAACGCAAATGCTTGGAATGCCATCAGGCCATGGTCCCGGATGACATGTCACAGGCCCAGTGGCATCCCATTGTGGAAGGGATGGCTGGGAATGCCGGCCTCTCCGCAGAGGAAGAGGCTGCGGTGGTGAATTACCTGAAAGCGGCGACGCTCTGATGGATCCTTTGGCTGAGTGGCTGGCCTTCGCTGGTGTGATGGCTCTCGGGCAGTTTAGTCCCGGGCCGGATATGCTTTTACTCACCCGGGTCTCACTGGGAGAAGGCAAGCGGGCGGGCTTCCTGGTGGTGACGGGCATCGTGACCGGTCTCTGCCTGCACGCCGCATTGGCCATCGGAGGCATGGCGGCGCTCTTTTCCCAAGGGGGATGGGTGGAGACGACGATGAAGGTTCTGGCATCCGCCTACCTGCTCTGGCTCGCCTACGGCTTGGTGCAGGAGTGGTTCGTTCGTTGGTATGGCGCGGCATTACAGGAGGAGACGGCAAAGGTGAAAGGGGGGCGTTCCTGGTATCTGCAGGGTCTGTTTTGCAATGTCCTGAACCCGAAAGCGGTGGTCTTCTTTGCAGGCATCGTGGCGGTGTTCTTGAGCGGCGAGCGGGCTCCATGGTGGCCGGTGGTGTTGTGGCTGACCATTGTTCTGGAGGGGTTCCTGCTCTGGGGGCTTTGGGTTGTCCTCTTACAGGAAAAAAGGGTGCGGCAGCTCTATGAGCGCTATTCCCTGTGGCTGAATCTCGGTTTCGCGTTGGGTTTGATGGGCATGGTCCTTGTCCTTTGGTTGAAGTGACTAGGCGAGCCCGGAGGGTTCAAAAGGCTTCCTGCGTCAAAGTCGTTTTGTTACCTCTGTCTCGTCATGGAAACTTGGTTTTACTTGGACAAACAGAATCAACGCAAAGAGGCACGGGAGGATGAATTGGGAGCACTGGCTAATTCAGGTGAAATCTCGCCAAAAACACTCACTTGGAAGAAGGGAATGGCGGAATGGAAGCCAGCCTCGGAGACCTTGAGCGAGCTTTTTGAGGACGTGGGCGCAGCTGCTCCTCCTCCGCTTCCCTCGGGGGTGACCGTCGGGCCGAACCCTGGCCAGAAGTGTCACGAGGTCGATTATGAACTCTTTGGCGACGATATGCAGATCGTCGAGGTCGAGCTCGATCCGGGTGAGACCGTCATCGCGGAGGCCGGCGCAATGAATTACGTGGAGCAGGACATCACTTTTGAGGCCAAGATGGGCGATGGCTCGGAGGCCAATGAAGGCCTGATGGGTAAGCTGATGGCGGTGGGCAAGCGCGCTTTGACCGGCGAGTCCATCTTCATGACCCACTTCACCCACAGAGGAGGATCGGGCAAGCGTCGCGTCTCGTTCGCGGCCCCTTATCCCGGTAAGATCATCCCCTTGGACCTCGCGGAAGTGGGCGGACAGATCACGTGCCAGAAGGACGCCTTCCTCTGTGCGGCCTATGGCACGAAGGTCTCCATCGCGTTCAATCGCAAGCTCGGCACGGGCTTCTTCGGTGGAGAAGGCTTCATCATGCAAAAGCTGGAAGGTGATGGCATGGCCTTCATGCATGCGGGAGGAACGGTGATTCGCAGGGAGCTGAAGGGGGAGACGCTTCGCGTGGACACGGGCTGCCTGGTGGCGCTGAGTCCGGGAATCGATTACGGCATCGAGCGGGCTGGTAATCTGAAGAGCATGTTCTTCGGCGGGGAAGGCATGTTCCTAGCCACGTTGCAGGGACACGGCACCGTGTGGCTGCAGAGCCTGCCCTTCAGCCGGATGGCGGATCGCATCATCAAGAGCGCTCCTTCCGCCGGTGGCAGCCGACAGGGCGAAGGCTCAGTGCTGGGTGCCCTGGGTGGTTTGCTGGATGGCGACAACTAAGCCAGCTGCTGCGTGATGGCAGTCTGAAGCTGCCAATCTTGAAAATAAGAAAGCCGGGGTTTAGGAGGCCCCGGCTTGTTTTTTGTCATCGGTTCGGTAGCGGTCGCCTCTAGCGGAGACGTTCCCAGGAATGCACTTCGTCGTTCTCGAACCAGACCGTCGCGGAGCGGGCAGGGATGTATTCCACCGAGGGAGCGAAGCCCCATGCACGGCTGTAGCGGCGACCGTGGCGTCCGTAGTGGCCATAGCCGTAGTGGCCGAAGATGTCGGTGGTGTAGATGGGCTGCATGCTGGTGTAGTCCCAGCGCATCGTTCTCAAGGTGCCCTTCTGTCCCTCAAGGCGACGCTCGGGATGGCCCCAAGCGAGATAGACGGCTCCGGGTGACATCCCTTCCGCGATTTGGCCCCGGGAGACAAGTTCCTGCTCCTTGGTCGAGAGATCATTATAGATTGCCTGATTCTTTTCGATCCTGGTGAGGGGAGTGGTGGGCGCGCAGCTGACAAAGAGAAAAGCGAACAGGGAGCTGGTAAGGAGAAGAACTTGTTTCATGTCTGCAAAGTTAGACCCGATTGATTGCGGGAAAAGTCAGAAAAGTTTTAAGATTTGGTGACGAATCTGACTTGCCAAGTCGCGCTTCCCGACTGCTATTGGCGCCCAGTAGCAACTGCAATTATGTCTGACGTTTTAAAAGGAGAGGAGCTGGCCGCGGCAATTAAGAAATGCCCCGAATGGGATGTGTCCGAGGATGAGAAGGAATTGGTGCGAGTGCTTGAATTCGAGGAGTTTACCGAGGCGATCGACTTCGTAAATGATTTGGCCGAAATCGCTGAGGAAGTGGCTCATCACCCAGATATCGACATCCGTTACTCGAAGGTCATTCTTCGGGTGACCACCCACGATGAGGGCGGCATTACCGAGGCGGATATCGAGCTGGCCAATCACATCGATAACCTTGTCGATTGAGCCGCGTCCGCCCGGCACGGTCATTGATTCGCCCGGGCTACGGCCGGGCGAATGCTTAAGACCTTCGGCCGGCGACGTTCCGGCTAAGGGCGGGTGACGATGGTCACCTGCAGCTCAATGAGGTCGTTGACCAAGTGCCCCGCCAAGCGGTCGAAAAATCGACCGGAGCCGTAGATGACGCCCCACTTGGTGCGGTCGATGGTGAAGGCGGACTGCGCTGCGGCGCGGCCGTCTTCCGTCACTCCGGCCGTGGCGAGGATATCCAGAGCATGAGTCTGCCCCCGCAGGGTGAGCTCGGTCTTGAGAGAGAGATTTTCAGTGCCGGGCTCGGGTTGGGTCCGTTCCGATGAGTGGATGTCGAGAGTGGCCTTGGGATGCTGTGAGGTATCGAAGAAATCGTGATCCTGAAGGTGCTTGATGAGCACATCGTGGAGGTCGCTTCCCTTAAGGTCGTCGCAGTCGATCCTCTCCAGGTCGATGACGATCTGTCCGGAGGCCAGTTGGCCGTTCTCAAACGCAAGGTGACCGCGCTCAATGGCAACGGTCCCGGTATGGTGATTAAGGAGATTACGGCCCGTCCAACGGAGGACAGATTTTTCCAGATCAAGCTCCTTCCGACCTTCCAATGGCGCGGGCGGCGCGGGGAGACCCTCACCCCGGGCGACCCCATAGCCGTCGGAGAGCCACCCGGCGAAGCCATCGGGTAAGATGGTGACATCCTTGTAACCGGCGCGCTCGAGCTTTTCGAGGGCCATGGCGGCCTCATGCGATTCCGGCGACGCCCCGTAGAGCTCGATTGGAGCTGCCTTATCGGGCAGAGCCTCGGTCACACGCTCGAGGAAGCCGACTTCGAAGACAGGGATATTGAGTGCATTCGGGATGTGGGCGGCCTCGTAATCGTCTGCCAGCCGGACATCGAGCTGGGTTCTCATTTCTTCTCAGAAGTGAGGCGCTGTTCAGGTTCGTCGGCCATCAGGAGCGCGCGCATGATTCCGCTCAGGGTGACAGGCTCATCGTGGCGCATGCTGGAGAGTTTTTCCGCCTCTGGCAATTTCTCGCCGGATGGGGTCTCGGTGCCATCTGCCTCCGGCTCGTCAGAGTCGTCATCTCCACTGAGGAGCGCATTCTCGTCGCGGGCCTTATTCAGGTGGCCGCGCACATCATTGAGGCTCTCGTGCAGCTCATTGATGCTTTGGCTCATGGCGTCAAGCTGGCGTCCGATATCTGGATCACTTGTGTTGACCAACGAGCGCAGATTTGAGCATTCCAGATCAAGCTCCCGTTCCACTTTGGAGAGTCGGCTGGAGAGCGTCTCCAGAGAGAGTTCGAGTTCGTTGGCTACTTCGCGTGCTGGATTGGGGGTAGTCGTGTTCATAGGTACTCGAAGTTAGCACTCTTTGGAGCACCCGCGACCACTTTGTTGGCCGCGGGTTCATTGAAGTTGCGGTCTAGGATTCAGGCTCAGCCTCGAGGTTCAAGCGAATCACGACCTCATCGCGGATGAGATCGTCCGGCTTGCCGGCATAGGCAATCTCGAAGTCCTTGCGATTGATATCGAAGTCAGCCTTCACGCTGATGGTCTCGTCACTCACTTCCGCGACGGCGGGGAAGGTGATATTCTTGGTGACTCCATGCAGGGTGAAGTTACCGGAAACATCGTAGGTCGTATCCGACTTCTTCTCGAATGAGGTCACCTTGAAGGTGGTCTCCGGGTAAGTGGCGACATCGAAGAAGTCGTCACTCTTGAGGTGCTCGGTCAACTTATCGGAGTCCGAATAGGTGGAATTCATGTCAATGGTGACCGTTCCCGCGATTGGTTCGTCGTCCTCGACGGTGAAGGAACCGGCAAAGGTCTTGAAGCCTCCGTCGTGGGACCCGGTGACCTTCGAGCCGGTGAACTCGATGGTGGAAGCATCGGTGAAGACATAGGTCGTTCCGCCGGCGGAGGTGGCCTCGGGTGCGACTTCGCCCACCTTGGCATCAGTGGTCTCATCCGCAGGATTCTTGCAGGAGGTCAGCGAGAGAAGGGCTGCTCCCACGGTCATGGTCATGATTGTGGTTTTCATTATTTCTATTTTGTCTGGTTGGTTAATTGAGGGAGAAGAGGAGGAACTCGCTGTCTTCGTCGGCCTTGATAGAGAATTCGCCATCAACGGCCGCACCATCACCGGGGGAAAGTCCTTCGCCGCAAAGGGATAAGCCTCCTTTGATAAGATGCAAATAGTGGTGGCGATATTCTGCTCCGGGCTGCAGCGAGGATCCCGCACTCAAGCTGCCAAAGTGGATCTCCGCATGTTGGCGGATAGCAAAGGATCCCTCTCGCCCAGTGGGCGAGGCCAGCAGGGTGAGGGCGTCTTTCTGACGCAGGGGCTTGGTATCACGGTCGGCATAACGGGGCTCACCGCCCGGCGAGCTCGGGGTGATCCAGATTTGCAGAAGGTGGACCTTTTCCTCAGGGGAAGGATTGGACTCCGAATGCTCCACGCCAGTCCCGGCGGACATGTATTGGAACTCACCCGCACTGATGATGCGGCCATTGCCCATGGAGTCGCGATGCTCCAGCTGCCCGGAGATAACATAGGTGAAGATCTCCATCGAGGCATGGGGATGAGTGGCAAAGCCGCGCCCCGGGGCCACCACGTCATCATTGATCACCCGGAGGCTACGGTAGCCGACCCGGTCGGGATGATAGTGTTCTCCGAAGGAAAAGCTGTGCCAAGAATCGAGCCAGTCGATAGCGGTGTGGAAGCGGTCTCCGGCGCGGAAGACCTTTAGTGAATGTGCAGTGGTCATTACGGCTCAACTTATCCGCTGGATTGCCGGATTTGGCTAATGCTTATCAGGCTGTCTCGCCATGCCCAAAAGGTTGGCTTGAGGTGAGTAATGTTCCTGCTAAAAGGGGCAATGGACCTGCGGCGTTTGCAATACTTCCTCGAAGTTGCGGAGGAGGAGAATATCTCTCAAGCTGCTCGCAAACTGGGCATGACCCAACCGGCGCTCAGCCGCCAGGTGCGAGCCTTGGAAGATGACTTTGGCTTTCCTCTCCTCGAACGGGGTGGGAAGGCGGTCCGCTTGACCAAGGCGGGTCACGTCGTCCAGCGGGAAGGGAAGCGCGTCTTGCGGAGTGTTCGGATGGCCCATGAGCGCATCCTCCGCGATGTGAGGGGCACGGAGCTTCGGATTGGCTACGCCCCGAGTCTTGCGGGAGGGCTTGTGGAGCAGGCGATGGCGATCGTTACCCAGCGTCATCCCGATGTCCGAGTGAGACTGCTGGACTCGTCCACTGACGAGATGATGGGGCGCCTTCGGGGGGAGGAGCTTGAGCTGGTCATTGAGGTGGTGACTAATGAGCGGGATATTCAGTGGGAAATTCTTCTGGAGCGAGGCTTCAGGCTGGCCGTTCCGCTTGGCCATCCTTTGGCGCGGAGGCGAGTCGTGCCTGCGAGCGAGCTCGATGGTGAGCGGCTTTTGCTGTTCTCCCGAGCTGAGTATCCAGGGTATTGGAGCGGAGTCAGCGAGTTCTTCGCAAATGCTGAAATCAATGCCAAGGTGGCGGGAGAGTTCGATGGTATCGAGAGCCTCAGGATGGGCATTGAGGCCGGGCTCGGAATCGCTTTGGTTGCGGAAGGCTCCCGTCTGGGTGATTCGGTCAAGGTCCTCAGAATCAAGCCCGATCCGGAGCCGGTAAGAGTCGGAGTTGGCTGGCTCTCGCGCAGGAAGCTGGACGCTTGGGAAGAGAGCTTCGTGAGTGAACTGGGCAGAGCGGCGAAACTCGTCTCCTGAGCCGCTCAGGGTTGTCGAGCAGCCGGATTGTCTCGTTGAGACAGGAAGCGACATTGCGTGTGGGGGAGCTTCTGCGTTCAATCGGCCCTGTGGACGCGGATATCGAGAAAGTGTTGATCGATGAGGAAGTGATTCTTCGTCGCCTGGACGTGATGGCGGAGCGCATCCTGGAAGAACTGGGCAACGAGGAGATCCTCGTTGTAGGTATTCTGACCGGAGCCCTTGTCTTCATGGCGGATTTGCTTCGGCGTTTGCCCGTGCCTCTCCAAATCGAAACGCTCAGTGTCGCCAGCTATCATGGCGGGACAGAGAGCAGTGGTGTGGTCAAGTTCCTCGATGCGAAGCTTCCTGAAGTGGAGGGCCGGAACATCCTTCTTTGTGACGACATCCTCGATACCGGTCGTACGCTCAAGGCGGTGAGGACGAAGTTGATGGAGATGGGCGCGGCGCGCGTGAAGACTGCGGTTCTTTTATCAAAAGACAAAGATCGCGCTGAGGACGTGGAGGCCGATTACTACGCCTTCGGCATGGGCGATGAATTTGTGGTGGGCTATGGGCTCGATTACCAAGGCCGCTACCGGAATCTCCCCTATGTGGGAGTGCTCAAGGAAGAGGTTTACAGCCGCTGAGAGAGGGGAGTCCTCAAGTGACTCAAGCGGTGCTCGTGGACGAGCGCCCTGCGAAGCTCGGCTTTCAAGAAGAAAAGGCCGAGTCTCTCCGCCTACGACGAAGTAGAGACAGTGCGCCGAGGCTCAAAAGGACTCCTGCACTGGGCTCGGGGATGGGAGTGATCGAAAAGTTCGAGAAGGTCAGCACATCCTGCTGGCTGGCAGCTCCGCCCAAAACGTCCAGACCGACCAAGCTGGTCGCTGCAAAATTGACCGAGAATTCCGATATCGTTGAAGCGGGGACGAAAGAAACTGAGGCCGTTGCCGAACTGGAGAGAACATCGACATCGGCTAGCCCCAAGAGATCAATGGGTAGCAAGGCCGCTCCGCCGGGTTCGGTAAAGGTGCCGCCGGAAATACCCAGAGAGGCGCTTCCGAGAAGGTCGGCACTCACCAAAGCCGGTGAGGTGACCAAGAATTCGAGACTGTATTCCTGTCCAGCGGTTAAGGTCTGAGTGACTGTCGCCGTCGACGCCCACGCATTGACAAGACCAGCCGTGGTCAACTCACTCACGAGGTCGCCAAAGCTAATTCCGACAACGGCTGCTGTCTGCCGGCGCCCAAAGACGAGGCTGTCGCCAATCGTTTCCGTGAACGCAGCTAGATGGATGTTTGAGGCACCGAGATTAGCCCACGTATGCCCTTGTGCAGTGTGGGTCCAGTCAAGATTTCCTGAACCTAGATTATCGCTATCGGAATCGATACTTGACGCGCCAATTCCGATAACTGGTGCAGTCGGAGACACAGAAAAGTCCGGATCGAAGAATTCAGCGGAAGTGACCTGACCGTGAGAAGTTGAGACTCCTCCAACGAGAGAATAGACTGAGAGTAAGGTGAAAACGTTGTTTTTCATAACTAGAGAGAGTGGTCTATTAAATTCATATTTGATTATTTTAATCAATAGTAAAATGTGAGTTTCAATAATTTATCATAATTGGTAATTTTGCCGGCGTTTTTCGGTTTTGATTGTCGTGTGTAAAATATGTTAATCCGAGTGATGAATTTTCATTTTTTGAATCTGGGTCTAAGACTGGTTTAAGCGAACGCATAAATAGAAACACGGAAGAGGTCGGTTCTTGATAGGGGATGGCTTTCATCGTCGGCTGGGGGTCAGGCAACAAAAAAGGCGACCCGGATGGGTCGCCTTGAGATGAACTAATTGAGTAAGCTACTTACGCCTTTCGGGTGCGACGAAGGGTACAGAGAGCGCCAAGTCCGAACAGAGCTGCTGCACTAGGCTCGGGGATGGGAGTGATTTCCATGCTGGAGAAAGAAAGGATATCCTGATCTCCCGAGTTGTCATTGAGGAGTTGGACGTCGGCCAAAGTCTCTGCACTGAATGTGATATCGACACTCTCGACGTCACTTGTTGGCGTGAAGGGGATAGAAATCTGATGGGTGCTGGCCAAGAGGTCGATATCAACGAGACTCAATAGGTCAATTGTTTCGAAAGTCCCCACCGAAGTGTTGCCGATTTCGACATTCGATAGGCCGAGAAGGTTGTTGATCCCTAGAACAGATGCGCCGGGGGTGGTCGTGAAGGTTAGCGTGTATTCTTGTCCCGCCGTCATCGGCATATCGAGCGTTGCCACGGACTCCCATGTTGAGAGAATACTCAATCCTGTTACCCCTGTCAGAAGATTGCCGAGAAGTTCAGTATTTAGAATAGAGACCTCCTGGCCTCGACCGAAAATGAGCTCAGACCCGGTTGTCTGTATGTAACTAGTATACTCGACTCTTGCGACGTCCACTATCGTTACGGAAAGGTCAATCCCAGTGGCGCCGCTGACTCCATGAACCCAATCAACGGTGCTGCTATTGTTCGTCGCGTTGCCGGGAACTGTGTCCGTATTTAGGGCGATCAGTCCTGTCGCATCGGTGCTTACTAGATAGTTTGGCCCGAAGAAATCCGCAGGGACAGTCTGGGAAAGTGCGGTGGTCGTTGTGCTCCCCAACCCAATGAGGGAGAGGTAGAAACATGTGTAAGTTGGTTTCATAATGGGTGTCGAAGGATGATTCAATTTTAGACAGCTATAATCAACATTTAAATCAATATAAAAAATAGGAAAACAAGTTGTAAAAAATAATTAGCGATATCGGTTTTTAATTTCTGCCCCGATTGGTTATTTCAGTTTTCTTGAGCAAAATATTCATGAAATGGCCGGTTGATTTTTAGCTCGCGGAAACGCTTTCAAAGAGAGAGAGTTCGGCGTGAAAGTGGTCAGAGAAATTGACTCGCTGGCAGGATTGCTCCGCCAGAGAGGGCAGTTGAGGGGAGCCGTCATCCAGGGTTTGGACCTCAATTTATTAAAAGTCTCTTGGGAAAATGTGGAATGCGAGGGGGCCGTCTTTCTTGGCTGCTCCTTTCCCGAAGGAGTTCATCTTGGCGATTTGATTACGAAGGGTGCGGTGGTTTTTTCAAAATTCAGCCACCTGCCCTACGACCCTTACCGACCTCACCTGTATCGCCGCGAGGAGCTGATGGAGGGCTGGACCGAGGAAGCCGACTTCAGCCTCGATCTGCGGATTTATGAACGTTTCGCTGAAAAGGGGCGCAAGCATCCACACGTCTTGGAGGCCCTTGCGATGCGGCTGCATGACCACGCGATTGATGATGCCTTGGGTGATCTGCTTGAGGGCCGGGTGGAGGGCGATGGGCGAAAGAAAGTGGTGGGCATCATGGGGGGGCATTCGATGGGGCGCGATGAAGCTGACTACAAAAGGGTTGCCCGGGTCGCTTGGCGTTTGGCTCGCGAAGGCTACTTCATTGCGACAGGAGGAGGGCCGGGCGTGATGGAAGCTGGAAACCTCGGTGCCTACCTGGCTCATGAGCCGGAAGAGACCCTCGAGTGGGCTCTCCTTCACTTGGAAAAGGCTCCGGGCTATCGCGATGAGGGCTATCAGCGCATTGCGTTGGACGTTATTGAGCGAATTCCCCACGGTCACTCATCACTGGCGGTGCCGACGTGGTTCTACGGACACGAGCCCACCAACTGGTTCTCCATCCACGTGGCCAAGTACTTCTCCAACAGCCTCCGCGAGGATGGCCTTCTAGCAATTGCTACCCACGGGGTCATCTACGCCCGGGGCAGCGCCGGGACGACCCAAGAGGTCTTCATGGATGCTTGTCAGAACCACTATCAGACCTTCGAGGTGATCAGTCCCATGGTTTTCCTTGGACGGGACTGGTTCGGTGAACAGACCGGGATTTATGAGACGGTCAAGAAGCAGGCTGGCGATAAGCCGTATGCCAAGGCCATCACCCTGACCGATGGCGTCGATGAGTGTGTGAACTTCATCAAAGCTCATCCACCTTTCGCCTGAGGCGTTTGCCGCCTCTCCCTCGCAGGGGGAAGATCTCCACCTCAACGCCAGGCGAGTAGAGCGCGGAAACGGGTGGGTCGGCCGGAGAATCGAATCCATTCTCAACGAAGATACGGGTGGAGGAGAGGTCGACCTCTGCCTCGTGATAGGGGTAGGGACGGTGATGAACCTGCCCTGTGAAGAGGCGGCCACGTCGATTGACTGAGAAGAGAAGATAACGCTCAAGGAGGAAAAACTCGAACTGACCCGGAGACGCGACTTTCTCCGGGCCGGAGGGGCGGTAGAGGAAGGATGAGTGCGAAGCGTCAGTCTTCCAGGGCTTGGCCGGGATCACCCCGTTCCTGCGGAGAAGAGCAGGGTTGTTTTGCCTAGTGAAGCGAGAGCGACTGGAAAGATAGTAGGTCGTCTTCCCGTCGTAAGCCGCTGACATGCTGGCATGCTGATAGGGGAGATGAAAGAGCTTGCGAGCGATCTCGACCGCGAGCGGTTGATTGCAGTCGAGCGTGTAGAACCACACGCCGGGACGACCACTGTCGTCATGGACGTAGGTGCGCAGATTGAGCTCCAGGAAATTCGATAGCCAAGGCAGCGAGGGAAAGCCGACGGGACGCACGCGCTCCATGAAAAACGGCACGACGCCGAGGTAGGCTCTGCCTTCATAAGTATCGAGATGCAGTCCCTTGGGTAAGGTGCTTGCGAGCAGGTCCTTGGGAAACTCCCAATGAAGGAAGAGGAGGCGCGACCAGCGTTGGCGCATCACCAGCGCGTGGGGCGGGCGGGAACGGACGGCAAGACGTTGTTCGTGGGTCGGCTGCATGAGGCGGCCACAATCTAGCTCGGAAAAGGGGGACATCAACTGACTTGGGACATGCCGTTTTTACAAAGCCCTTACCCACGCGGAGCTCGTTAGGTCGTTCTCTCTATGCGGGCCCTGCGGTGGGGTCCGCCAAGTAGAGAATCAAATGATGAGAACAAAATGGATGGCGGGCCTGACGCTCGCGATGGCAATGACGGTTGGAACCCTCCGGGGGCACGAAGTTGATAGCGAGGCTGGGGCGAAGATCCAGCTGGCGCTCCTGCTGGATACCAGCAACAGCATGGATGGCTTGATCCAGCAGGCAAAGAGTCAGCTCTGGTCCATCGTCAATAACTTCAATGGAGCGAAGAAGGATGACGAGGTGGCCTTTGTAGAGGTTGCTCTCTATGAATACGGGAACAACGCGCTCTCGGCGGAGAGTTATTGGATTCGACAGGTGCTCCCTTTCACGCGGGACTTGGATGAGGTCAGCCGCCAGCTCTTCGAGCTGCGCACCAACGGAGGCGACGAATACTGTGGGGCGGTGATTCGTCGCGCCGTGGAGCAACTGGATTGGGATGAGGAGGGTGATAGCTTCAAGGCCGTCTTCATTGCTGGCAATGAGCCTTTCCATCAGGGAAGCATCGACCCCGGAAGCGCTTGTCGCGAGGCGATGGCCAAGTCCATAATCGTGAATACGGTCCACTGCGGCAGTGAGCGGGAGGGGGAGAACTCGGGCTGGAAGTCGGGAGCTTTGGTCACAGGTGGTTCCTACGCCTTCATCGACCAGAACAAGTCGGTGGTGTCAATCGAATGCCCGCAAGACAAACTCATCATCGAGCTCAATACGAAACTAAATCACACCTATCTCTACTTCGGGTCCAAAGGCCGGGAGCGGGCGCAGAACCAACTGGCGCAGGATGCGAATTCCATCGCGATGGGCAATGCCGCCTGCTTGTCCCGGGTTGCGACGAAGGCCTCGGCGAACTACTGGAATGGTCATTGGGACCTGGTGGATGCCTGTGACAGCGAAGGATTCAATTGGGATGACCACAAGGAAGAGGAACTGCCTGAGGCGCTTAGAGGCAAATCGACAGAGGAGAAGGAAGCTCATGTTGCTGCCTTGAAGAAGGAGCGCTTGACGATCCAGAAGCGGATCCGCGAGCTCAATGCCGAGCGCAGTGCTTGGCTGAAGGAAGAGATGCAGCGGAGAGGGATGAGCAATAGCGGCACCTTGGGCGAGGAAGCCAGTGAAGCCCTGCGGAAGCAGGCGGAGCGCGCGGGGTTTTCCCTTCGCTCTGATGCCCGGTAAGGGAGTGTTCTCTGGAGAATAACAACGTCGCTGGACCGAGCCAGCCGGTATCAGAATATCGGTGTCAGGGTCGGTCCGGCGTGATATAGAGAGCAAAGTGAGGGAGAAGCCAACGATAGCCGTGGTAGAAGATGACGATGCTGTCCGTCGTGGGGTGGTCGATGCCCTGCGCTTCTCCGGTTACGAGGTGATGGCGGCAAAGGATGGAGAGGAAGGCTTGTCTCTGGCCTTGCAGGCCCGCTTTGATCTTCTCCTGCTGGATTTGGTGATGCCCAAGCGGAGTGGTTTCGAGATTTTGCAAGCTCTGCAGGAGGAGCGACCCGGACAGGCGGTCATCATCCTATCGGCCAAGGGGGAGGAGGATGACCGGGTCCGCGGGCTGGGCCTGGGAGCGGATGATTATGTGGTGAAGCCCTTCAGTGTGCGCGAACTCCTCGCGCGGGTCAACGCGGTGCTCCGCCGCAGCACGGAGCGAACTTCCATTGCTGGGCGATGGGAGTATGAGCAAGGCGAGGTTGATTTCGCCCGGCGGGAGGTGCGGTATCACGGTGGTGACCGCGAAGAGTTCTCCGAGAAAGAGGCCGCCATCTTGCGTTATCTGGTGAGTAATGGCGGGCGCGTCGTGGCTCGGGAGGAGCTACTCCGGCAGGTCTGGGGGCTACGGCCCTCGGGGGTGGTAACTCGCACGATTGATATGCATGTCGTCTCTCTCCGGAAGAAGTTGCGGGCGCCTGAAGTGGTGACCACCGTCCGGGGCAAGGGATACATGTTGGCAAGAGGATAGGTAGATGATGAGGAGAGGTATCGGAACATGGATGACCTTGGTGGTCTGCGCGGCTCTGATTCTTGGCGCCTTGGGGTTTCTAACGCAGTCGCTCTTGCGAATGGAGAATGAGCGGCTGCGGGGGGAGGCCCGGGCCGACCGGGAGGAGAAGGTGCGCCAGGCTCTCGTTCAGATGGATGGCTTGGCGACCCCGTTCTTGATCGAAGAAAATCAGCGAAGCGGTGAGGAGTTCCGCACCCGCATCCTTGTTCGCGAGGATCATCAATGGGTCAGAGTCCGCTTCGAGTTCGGAGGTGGCCAGGCAATGACCTGTCCTGCCTCTGCGGAAGATAGCCTTCGGCTAGGCCAACTACTAGGTGAGGAGTATTCCGGACTCAAAGGCTTCGAACTCTTGTGCGCGCCCGTGCGGTCACCTGACGTGGGCGAAGAGCTGCAAAAGGCAAAGGCAAGCTGGGATGCGAATGGAGACCGGAGAGAAAACAGGCGAAACGAAGATGTCTACCAGAATTCATTCAATAGCTTTTCTCAGGTCAAGCGGGCGGTAACGGTCGAGAATACGCTCAATCAAGTTGTCGAACGAGGCGAAGGACCCGCAGGGGTGCAGGCGCGGGGCAAGTTCGAAAGCAAATGGCTTGAGGATGATCTGTTCTTGATCCGGACCGTCGGGGAGGGCTCTTCCCAGCGGTATCAAGGGGTCTGGTTGGATTCCCGGGCGTTGTCCGAGAGCCTCCTTGCGGAGGCTCGTGCATTCGTTGCCGAGGCGAAGCTGAGGCCGAGCGAGGCAGGAGCAATTGGTCAGTATACCCTCGTGTCTTTGCCCTGGCGGCTGGACCTGCCTCCTTCCGCCGTCGTCGGGGTGGGGATGACGCCCCTGCGCGTCTCCTTGCTGGTCGGCTGGATTGCAGTCCTCGTCGCAGTGCTTGCCCTTGCCGGTCTCATCCGGGGGGTCATGGCGATCAGCGAGCGCCGCGCGGACTTCGTCGCTTCCGTGACGCATGAGCTTCGTACCCCGCTCACTTCCTTTCGCCTCTACTCCGGGATGCTGGCCGACGGGATGGTCACCGATGAATCGGCTCGGCGAGATTACCTCTTCACCATGCAGCAAGAGGCAGATCGACTGCATCATCTGGTCGAGAACGTTCTCGCCTACTCCCGCATCGAGCGGGGAGGGGCCTCCATCCGAAAGGAGAGGACCACCTTGGCGGAAATGGTCTCCCGCTGTGAGGACCGGCTCCGCGAGCGGGTGGAGCGCGAGGATGCTTCCCTGATCCTGACGCTGGAGAACGGGGACTTTGAGACCGAGACCGATGTCACCGGGGTGGAGCAAATCCTATTCAATCTCGTCGACAATGCCTGCAAGTACGGGCTCGGTGAGACGGGAGAGAGGGTGATCCGGCTGGAGACGAGAGTGAGGGAAGGGCGCGGGGAATTCCTGGTCTGCGACCGGGGGCCGGGTGTGAGGTTCGCCGAGAGACGCAGGCTTTTCCGTCCCTTCCATAAGTCGGCGGAAGCCGCTGCGGGCAGCAAGCCGGGAGTTGGCCTGGGGCTCTCGCTCTGCCGCCGCTTGGCGAGAGCTTTGGGCGGGGACCTCTCGCTGGAGCGCTCGGGGGAGGGTGCTTGCTTCAGACTCAGTTTGGAGTAAGGCTGTGACTTCGGCTATCTGTTTGTCAGGCGAGAAGATTGCAAGCGTGACAGGAAACAGGTCGATGTGTAAAACCTCGTGCCGACGACTATGGTTGGCAAAACTGAACTATTTAGAACTGTGAAACGCTTATCGCTCTTTCTTGGCGCTTTCCTCACCCTCGTGGCCTGTTCCGCTGAGAAATCTGCGCAAGCCGACCAAAAGGTAGTGGCTCCTCCCAAGGTCGCCATGCAGCCGAACAGCGCGTATCAGACTCCTCCTTACGCGCGCCCCAGCTTGCAGAATCCAGCGCTTAGCCTGCCGTCGAACTTCTCGCCCAAGGCCGGAGTCACCTTCTCGCGGGTCAATGGTGTCGACCGTTACATCGCCATGACCTTCGATGACGGTCCTCACCCGCAGAACACGCCCCGCCTGCTCGATATCCTTCGCCAGCGCAATATCAAGGCGACCTTCTATGTGATTGGGAAGAACGTGAAGACTTACCCCGAGATCACCCGCCGCATCGTCGCCGAAGGGCATGAGATCGGCAATCATACTTGGAACCACCCGAACCTGACCAAGCTGAGTCCGAGCAAGGTCCGGGACGAGCTGACCACCACTCGCGACGTGATCATTCGCACGACCGGTGTGCAGCCGCGCACCATGCGGCCACCCTATGGCGCCTTGCTCACGTCCCAGCGGAATACCATCCATCGGGAATTCGGCTACCCCACCATTCTCTGGGATGTCGATCCCCTCGACTGGAAGCGTCCCGGCACAGCAGTGGTGCGCTCACGCATTCTTAATGGCACGAAGGGAGGCTCCATCGTTTTAGCGCACGACCTTCACTCCACCACCATTGATGCCATGCCATCGACCTTGGACGGTCTGCTCGCGAAGGGTTTCCAGTTCGTGACAGTATCCCAGCTTCTGACCATGAAGCAGGTCGCGCAGCCTTGATTGCGTCGCATGATTGGAGAGCGATACTTTGCCACCCGCGCGCGGCTCTCCGCAGTGGTTGAGGGGGTCAGGAAACTGGCCGGAGAGACAGGGACAGAACTCGGCGCGCTGGCGGAAGATGCCGAGGGCGGCCTCCTTGATGCCTTGCGCCATCCGGTTTTCCTTGCCGTCTGTGGCGAGGTGAATGCGGGGAAGTCGAGCTTCCTCAATGCCCTCTTCGGGGAGGAACTTTGCCCCGTCAACGTCCTGCCGGAGACGAAAACAAACCACTGGTATCTCGCCGGTGGGCGGGAGAGGGATGTGGTCGATTCGCCCGAGCTGACGCGCTGCGTGCGGCGCTCGCGGACGCTGCTTCGATTCAATTGTCTCGATACTCCCGGCACCACCTCCAGTCAGCGGGAGCAGCTGACGGTTTTGCGAGACTGGTTGCCGGACCTGGATTTGGTGTTCTTTATCTTTCCCGTCTCCAATCCCTGGGGGGCTGCCACGTGGGATTTCATCGCGAACCTGCCCCCCCAGTTTAAGGACAAGCTCATCCTCGTGCTGCAGCAGAAGGATGAACGGAGCGAAAAGGACCTCGAGGTCATGGTAGGGCACATGAAGGACCTCGCTATCCACAAGATCGGAGAGGCTCCCGATGTTTTTCCGGTATCGGCCAAGCTCGCCTTGGAGGCTGGAAGGGGAGAGGAGCGCCGGACACGAATCTGGAAGGAAAGCGGCTATGAGACCTTGGAGAACTTCGTCAGTTCCAAGATCAACTGGTCTTTCGCACGTCGCCAGTCCCTGCGCAATGTCTGGGATGCGGCCTCCCAGCTCTTGCGGGATATTGAGGATCGGATGGAATCCCGCCGCCGGATGCTGGACGCGGATCAGGGCTTCTTGCGTGAGATTGAGTTGGAGGTCGACCGTGAGCGGGAGCGCCATGCACGGAAATTCGCAGAGAAGTTTTCCGGCCTGCGTGAGGTCTTTAGCGAGCAGGCCCAGCGGGCCGCGCAGCTCTTGCGGGCGAGGACCACGCTGGTCCGCTCCGTGGGGTCGCTTTTCAGCAAGGATGAAACGCCGGCCGAGATTGAGAAGGGCTTGGTGGAGGCGGTGAAGCGAGCGGTGGAGGCCCAGTCGCGCGACGATAGCGAGGAGTTGGTGGAGACCTGCCGCGCACATTGGCTGACTGTGATTCCCCGGGTGGAAGAGCGCTTGGAGATGCCCGCACCTGATTTTGACCGGGGGACGGCAGGCTTTTCGGAGAGTCGGGAGCGATTCTCCAGTGGACTGGGCCGGGCCGCTCGTTCCGCCGTGGTGGCGCAAAAGTTTCGCGGAATGCTTGATGTGCAGATGGAGGCACGGAGAGAGAAGCTGCGGCGTGCCATCTGCTTCTGCCTTGTGGTCATTTCGCTCTCCGGGGGACTGGGTGCGTTCCATCTCCACTGGCCCGCCGTCTTCATGCTGGTGGTGGGGTTGGTGGTCCTGATTGTGGCGCTGGTGCAAGCCAAGCGCTCTGCGCGAGAGCTGGTGGACTGGTTTGAGGAAAAAGCGTCTTCCTGTCGCGTTCCATTCTCCGAGGCATTGGCCGAGGATTATGAGGACGGGGTCCGCGGCTTTTTCGTGGAATATGCCACGCTCTTCGAGGACATCCGCCGTCACGTCGCCAAGCTCAAAATGAAGCTGAAGCCTCAGCTGGACCAGTGGAATGACCACTTCCTTGAGCTCCGGGCCATCGAGCAGGATTTCTAGCCAAAGGCCTTCATCGCTCAGGATGACCCAGCTGTTTCCGTCCCGTTGCGGCTCATGCTACGTCACTCTTGGTTCTTGAACCCCGGGCTCGAAGTCCCAAGCTGGGAGAGTCATGCGCGACATCGTTTATTTCGACCTCGAAACCCAGCGAAGCTTTAATGACGTCCGGGGCGATAAGTCAAAGATGGGCGTCTCCGTCGCCGTGACCTATTCGTCCAAGCAGGAGAAATACTTCATCTACGGAGAAGATGAGATGGATGCGCTGGTGGAACAGCTCCGTCGCGCGGACCTCGTCGTCGGGCATAATCATGTCGAGTTCGATTACCCCGTGCTCCAGAAATACACCGTCCTCGAGCTCGTCGAGCAGACTGTCAACCTAGACACCATGCTCGACC
This sequence comes from Verrucomicrobiota bacterium JB023, assembly GCA_030673895.1. Taxonomy (GTDB): domain Bacteria; phylum Verrucomicrobiota; class Verrucomicrobiia; order Verrucomicrobiales; family Akkermansiaceae; genus Roseibacillus. The sequence goes on along the minus strand of JAUTCR010000057.1, from coordinate 30,195 downwards.
TGCAGGTGCGGACGGGACGCCGATGGAAGCTGGATGCCGTCGCTTCCGCTTCCCTTGGCCTCGGGAAGAGCGCCAGTGGAGTCGATGCCCTCAAGTGGTGGCAGGAATATCTCAAGACGGGCAACCAGCAGCCTCTAATCGATATCGCGGAATACTGCGCTATCGATGTGAAGGTGACCAAATGCGTCTATGAGTACGGCGTCGCCAACGGAATGGTTAAGATCGACGATGGCAGTGCCCAGCCCGTGGAGGTCGAAGTCGATTGGAAGTGAGCGCCGCGAGCTCCGCTTCTCAGAAAGGAAGAAAGGCTGATTCCTCCTACGCACCCGGCCAAGGTAGGCTGAAGGTCTTCTGATTGGTGAAGAACTTCACCGCCTCTTCGACTCCTTCCTTCACCCCGAGTCCAGAATCCCGCGTCCCACCGAAGGGGGTGGTCTCGAGCCGGAAGCCGGGCACTTCGTTGACATTGGTTGTCCCTGTCTTGAGCTCTGCGCAGGCTCTCATCGCGAGATTGAGATCGCGGGTGCAGATCGAGCTGGAGAGGGCGAATTTACCAGAATTGTAGTAAGTGATGGCGTCGTCCAGGTCCTCGATAGGAAGGACCGGAGCAATCGGTCCGAAGGACTCCAGGTGGACAAGGTCGGCATCCCGGGGCACGTCGCGGAGGACCGCAGGATCTAGCAGGGCTCCCTTTCGTTGCCCGCCGTGGAGAAGAGTCGCCCCCATCTGCACCGCTTGCCGGATGCGGCTTTCTAATTCAATGGCTGCGGACTCGTCGATGACGGTGCCCACCCGGGTCTCATCAGCTTCGGGATCGCCGGGGATGAACTTCTCTTTCGTCACTGCGACGAGCTGTTCGCAGAAGTTATCCATGATGCTGCGTTCCACGAGGATACGCTTCACCGCCGTGCATCGTTGTCCGGAATTGCGGAAGGAGCCTTCCGCGGCGAGACGTGCCGCTAGTTCGAGATCCGCGTCTTCCAAGACGATGAGGGGCGCATTGCCTCCCAGCTCGAGACAGGTGCGCTTGTAGCCAGCGGTGCGGGCGATGTGCTTGCCGATGGCGACCGAGCCGGTGAAGGAGACGGTCTCCACTCGTTCATCCTGGATCAAGGGTTGCAAGACGTCGTCAACATCACAGAGAAAAACGTGGAGTAGCTCATCCGGTAAGCCCGCCTCGGCAAAAACTTCAGCGAGCTTGAAGGCGGTGAGCGGTGTTTTGTCCGATGGCTTGAGAAGCAGGGGAGCACCCGCCGCGATTGCGGGAGCGACCTTGTGGATGACCTGGTTCAAGGGATGATTGAAGGGAGTGATGGCTAGCGCGACACGGACAGGGTAGCGAGTGGTGAAGATCTTGCGGGCTTTTCCATTGCCCGTCACATCACAGGACCAAACGCGCCCGTCGTCCTTCAGCGCCTCGATGGCCGCAAACTCAAGAACGTCTGAACTACGACGAGTTTCGTAGTTGGCTTCGAAGCGGCAGAGCCCGGATTCCCGGGTGATCAGGTTGGCAAATTCTTCTCTGCGGCTCGCCAGGATGCTTGCGGCCTTACGCAGAATTTCGGCTCGCCGGAAGCGGGGCAGGACAGGTGCGTTGAGCGCGCGTGCAATGGCCTCATCCATCTCGCTGCGAGAGGATAGAAGTACGGTTCCGGTCAGTGAGTTGTCCCAAGGATAGCGGACGTCGACAGTGGTCATCGGTTTGATGGGCTTGAAGGGGCCTTACTTTGCCGCGGAGTCTTTCAAGTGATACGCGAGGTCTTCGTTGGGAAGGGTGACTGCGTAGGTGGAAAAGTCAGGATTTGGCTTGGGGAAATCGGTGGAGATGAATTGGGCTCCCGAGGCGAAGGCGGTATCGCGCCGGGAGACATCGTTGCGGCGAGCTTGCCACGTGCCGGAGTCAGCCCGAGTGCGAACCAGGAAGCCGGCCTCGGTTCGCGATTTGATCAGCTCGAACTCCTTGACCGGATCATTCATCTTGAACCATGCCGCCGAGGGATGGTCCTCGCTCGGGCAGGAAGGAAACATCAGGCGACCCTTCACCAGGGGGTCGGGCTCAAGGTAATGAGCCAGAACCTCGTTCGTGTTGTCCAAAGCGAGAATGATTCGTCCGCGCGATTCGTCCAAGCTCGGCCAACCATCCGCCTCGATTGCAGAGCGTAGATTGGCATGCCTGCCCCGGACGTCGTCGGGGGTCAGCAAATGACCCTTGGGGATGGCTGTTAGGATTTCCTGCTCAAACTCGAGGAGAGCGTCTGCCTCCCAATTACGAGCTGAGCCCTTGAGTTCCAAAAGCACGAGAATGGGGAAGTGCTTCGGATTCTTGAGCGACCATTGACGGACCTCCGCCAAGGCATCGGTTAGGGTGAGATAGTTGCTGCGAAAGTCGAACTCGGGGAAATGAAGCACTTTGGTCCCGGGCTTTTTCAATTTTCCTTCCGAGTCATTGATAGCTTCCGGCTGAGTGCCACCCTTGGCTGCGGCCAATTTGAAGACAGCCGGCTCGGCGAAGCGGCCTCCTTCCGGATCGGCGAAGAGGTCGAGCTCAATCTGCCGGATGCCTTGGTCGAATTGTTCTTTGAGAGGAGGGTGGCTGTATTCCAGCGCCATCACCTGTTTCTTGCTCTTGAGAGCGATGAACTCCTTTTCCGCCGCCCCCGGCTCGAGGTGATAGGAATTGTGTGTGCCAATGACTTGGAAGTGGCTCAGAGGCTGGGAGCCAGGATCGGCGACGAGCGGTGCTGAAAGAAGGGCGAGCGAAAGCAGGGTGTGTTTCATGGGCTGATGATGAACGTCAGGAAGGCGGTGATAAAAGACGGTAATCCTTTCAGCTTACGGTGGGAATGACGACGCACATCAGGTGACAAGTTTGAGGCTGTGACCTTGCGAAAATGCCAGTTGATCCTCTGTCGCTTCACTGCGGGACCTCCGCCGAAAGGGCTTCAGTAGCTCCCTCGCGGTGTCCGGCGCTCGTTCGTTGGAAGAGATCGAGCAGGTAGGTGGCGAGACTGATGTAGGTGAATTTCTGAAATTTTGGGCTAGCGAAACAGGGGTGAGAATCATCGCTTTTTAGTATAAACTTTAAACCTATATCGGTAAAAAATATTAAAAAATGTTGAATAGATGGTAAAATTTATTAAAAAGCTGCTCCGATTTCTTTGTCACCCCCAGGAAAATGAAGTCTCTGCGCCCCCTTACCCTCTTGATGCTCTGCGGTCTGTCTTCCGCTTCGGGAGCGATATCGGTCACTGGTATCGGCTTCACTGTGCCTTCTACCGGAAACAATGGCACGCGGACGGGGACTTCCTCATCTCAAGCTTTCATTGATGATTTTTTCCTAACGAGCGTTGATACAGTCTCGGATGCGGGAGTCTCCACCAGCTATTCGGTAGCGGACGGAGACATCGTGCTCGCTTTCGAGGCAATTGTTCGCTCAGGAGCGAATTCGGTGAACGCGGAATTCGGCGATCAGGATACGGACGAGGATGGTCATCCGAACCCCTTTGCCGAAGTCGGCGTCGGCTATCCGAATCCGCCGATTCCAAGCTCGGTTACGGAATCCACCGATCCTGCCATCCAGAACGCGGCCATAACGGCGGCTTTCAGTTCGTATTCTCTTAATGAAGGGGTGGATGGTGAGGGGCCGGCATACACCTACGATGTGTTCTTCCGCAGAGGTGTGATCGATAACGATGCCGGGTCGGACGGGGTCCCCGAGTTCATGTTCTTGGAGCGGGGGTTTAATTCTTCCTACGAATTGCGCGCGATCATCGGGGGGACAAAAGATGCGCCCATTTATTCCTCGGTGATTTCTGTCTCCACCTCGGATCAGACGGGGACGGGGCTCTATGTGAATAGTAACGAGATCGGAAGCGCGCAGCAGTTGGCTGCCTATGCGGTCGATGCTTCGGATTTCGGGATTGCCGCCGGGCAAGCCATCTATGGTCTCAGTGTGACTTCGACGAACGGAACCGGAGCCGACATGACCTTCCAAGGGATTCTTGCGCCGGAGGACAGGCAGGTCTCCTCACCCTTCATACCCGAGCCTTCGTCTTTCGGTTTGCTTCTGCTAGCTGCCGGGTCCGCACTTCTGCGCCGACAGCGCTCCTGAATCTTTTCGAGCCTGTATCTGACAGGATGCGGGACAGTCGCAACGAGACGAGCGAGGAAGAGGGGAGGTCTGGGAAGTGCGGCAGGCCTTTCCTGCAGGATGGGGGAGAAGCCACCGCTCCGCTCGGAGAGCTATCGGCCCCATAACAAAAAAGCTTCTCCGCCGGAGCGAAGAAGCTTTCGGAAATTATCGAAGTCGGAGTTCTCTAGCGCTGGGTGCGGTTGGGTGAGCCGTGGACCGTGGCGTGGTTCGAATTACTGGACTTATCGTAAACCAGCTTGTCGAAGAAGAGATCCATATCGTAGAGGAAGAGCGTCTCCTCATCGGAATCAAAGCTCTTGGTGATCTCAACTTCTTCTCCGCTATAGCGGGCCACGTTGGAGAGGCGAACGCTATCGATGCGGCCAGTGAAGAGAGAGTTTGCCCCCCGGCGGCCGGTGTCACCCGCGATGATGAGGGGGTGGTTATTGGTGCGCCGTTTTCCGGTGCGCTGCTTGCTGACGACCAACTTGCCATCGACATAGAGGCGACCCTCCGAGCCGTCATAGACGCCGGCAATGTGGTGCCACTCACCGGTGGTCAGCATAGGCTGGGGAGCTTCCATCTCCAGATAAGAGCCGTCGATATGGACAATGAAGTTGGGGCGACCGTCATTGACGAAGATGCCGTAGTCCGAGCCTTCGGCTTTTGTGACCAGACCGGTGCGGGGACCGAAGGCGCGGGCATTGAACCAAGCCTCAAGAGTCAACTCGTTCTCGACCGGAATGCGGTCGGAAGCCACGCTGAGATACTGGTCCTTGCCGTTGAAATCGAGGGCGAGGTCTGCTGATTCCGGCATTTCGCTGAAGCTGAAGGGAAGGGTCACTTCACGGACGGGGAGAGGGTAGCGGGAGGTGTCAGAGAGAAATTCTCCCGCGACCTGCAGGGTCGGGACGCCAAAGGATTCGTCGACCTTGGCTTCGCTTCTGCTAACGCGGAACTTGATGGACTTTTCTTCCCCGGCACCGAGGTGCACGTGGTCGTGGTCCGGGCTAAAGCGCCAGCGGGGGTCGCTGATATCGAAGAACAGATCCAAATCGATTGGACGGGACGCAGGGTTGGAGACGGTCACTTCGAGTTCCTGGTCCAAGGCGCCTGAGCCGGAGAGCTCCAGAGTGGGTGAAATCTTGACGGGTGCTCCAGCGAGTCCGCGCAGTTCAGCCAAGAGCTCGGGGGTGATGTCCCGGACATCGAGGGCGGATCCTACGGGATAAGCCGTGATGCCCAGCTGATTCTCCCGAACCGTCACGTAGTGATAGTGGTGAAGGTAGCCAGCTGCCGGTACGGCTCCGGATTGATGGCCGCCGGTTGTTGCCAGGGTGACGTAGTTGATGCCATCGCGCGGATCGTAGCGCATGTAGTGGACGTGTCCGGCGAAGACTGCCGAGACGTTTCCAGCCCGGACAAGCTCTTCGTGCACCTTGTCCCAATCGTTGCCGTAGTTCCCGCCAATCCAGCGGGGGTGGTGAAGGAAGAGGAAGACGTGCTGGGCATCCTTCGCTTTGGCCAGAGTCTCTTTGAGCCAACTAAATTGCTCAGGAGACATTTTCTGGCTCTCCGGCTTGCTAAAATTGCGTTCACCGGTCTCAGGGTTTGGCTCATCAGAGTAGAGGACGATGAAGAAGCTATCCTTGTGCTCGAAGGCATACCACAGGGGGCCGAAGTGCTTTTCATACGCATCCTCGTGCTCTTGCGGAGGACGGTCGGAGCCGCGCCAGTAAATATCGTGGTTACCAGCGACCGGATACCAAGGGCAGATCAGGTTATCCATGATGCCTTTGTACTCCTTCATCTCTTTCAACCACTCGGGGCGCTCGTTGTAACCATTGATCAGGTCACCCACGGTCATCACCATATCGGGTTCGAAGAGGTTCACGTCACGGACGGCATCGGCGAGGATATTGACTCCATCAGCGGGACCGCCTGTGCGGTCGCCGAAGACGGCGAAGGTGAACATCGGGTCTTCGTTGGTCAGTTCGAGTTCAGCCCCGTCGCGGCTGGTGAAGAAGCGGTCCTCGGTGGGCGCGACGGTCGCATGTTTTTCATTACGTGGATGCTCGTGACGATGATGCACGAGGTTGTTAGAGTCTGGGATGGTATCCTGTGCAAACACGGGAAGCACCATCGCGACGAAGAGCGGAAGGCGTCTCATTGGAGGGTCCGTTTAACCGCTAGACCAATCGATCCGAGATTTTCTCTGTGGCAATTTCGCCCGCGATTTTTGTTATTTTGCCGGAAAGATGGCAATTCTGCTCATGGGGGTCACATTGGGAAATGCATGGTCGTGTCCTTCATCGAACCTCGTTCCTGCATGCCTCGCATCCGTAACTCCCTTAAAACGGACTGGTACGTTCGTAGCGAAAGCCATCGTGCGATGAATACGAAAACACCAGATTTCTCAGGATTGCAGGTTTCCAAAACGGAAAAAGTGGCGCGAGCCGGTTACGGAGCCAAGGCCATACTTTACGGGCTGTTAGGCGGCTTTGCAGCAAGTTCCGCCTTTGGAGGCGGTGGCGGTACCATGGGCTTCAAGGATGTTCTCCAATGGATTGGTAGCCAGTCCTACGGCGAGGTCTTGTTAGGGATTCTAGTCGTGGGCCTTGCCTGCTACGCTCTCTACCGCTTGGCTTGTGCCGCGTTCGATTTGGAGCAAGCGGGCTCCGATGGGAAGGGTATTGCCAAGCGAATTGGTTTCGCAGGGAGCGGGATCGTGTATGCCGGTCTTGCCTTCTTCGCCGGTCAGGTAATTGCTGATAGTGGCAGCTCATCGGGTGGGTCCAAGGACGCCCTCGTTGCGACCTTGATGCAGAGTCCCGTTGGCAAGGTCGCTCTTGCGTTGGTTGCTCTCGGCTTGTTCGGCGCCGCTATTTCCCAGTTGAAAAAGGCTTGGACCGGTGGCTATCGCCAGAAATTCTCGATGGGCGAACTGCCCAATGGAACGGAGCGCTTCGTGCGCTTATCTGCCAAATCCGGTCTCACGGCCCGTGCCGTTGTCTTTACCATCATTGGAGGCCTGCTTGCTTGGGCTCTCTTCACCGTTGATCCTTCGAAGGCCGGAGGCACTCAAGAGGCCTTCCAATGGATGTCTGGCTCCAAGCCTTACCTCTATGGTCTCGTGGGGCTCGGTTTCGTTGCCTACGCCATCTATGCGGGCGTGATTGCCTATTGCGGACGCTTCCGTTCTGCCGAAGTGGCAGCCTAACTGTAAATTTGGACCGGGCCAGTGAGAGGCGATTGAATCGCGCGCAGCTTTTTGACTGCTTTCGCGATGGCCTCCGCAGCCCGGTCAATTTCTTCCCGCGTCGTGAAGCGGGAAAGCGAGATCCGCAGGCTGCTTTTAGCCCGCTCATCGGTGAAGCCCATCGCTTTCTGAACGTGTGATGGCTGCTGCTTGCCCGTCATGCAGGCCGAGCCGGTTGAGACTTGGACGCCGGCTTCGTCTAACAAAATGAGGAGCCCGGCCCCTTCGCAATGATCGAAGGAAACATGGCAGATGTTCGGGGCCCGATGAGTTCGCGAGCCATTGAGGTGGACTCCGTCGATTTCGCTAACAAGGCGTTGCTCCAAATGGTCACGAAGGACGGCGATTCCAGTCGAATGGTCAGTCATCGCCAATTCACAGGCCTGACCCAGGCCGACGATATAAGGGACGTTTTCCGTGCCGGAGCGGTGCCCGAATTCTTGTCCTCCACCGCGCAATAGCGGCTCGAGACGGAATCCCTTTCTCAAAAAGAGAGCGCCGACTCCCTTGGGCGCATGCAACTTGTGGCCGGATAGAGACAGCATGTCCACCGGCACCGCCCGCACATCGACGGGGATTTTACCCACTGCCTGGATGGCATCACTGTGCACGGCCGCGCCATGCTGCTTGAGCAAGGTGACCGCTTCCTCAATGGGTTGATTGACGCCAGTCTCGTTATTGGACCACATCAGGGAGGCGAAAAGGGCCTTCCCGCCAGCTTGCGTGTCGAGCTGCCGCTCCGCCTCTTCCAGATCGAACCTTCCGTCCTCGCTCACGCCAAGGGTCAGGGTCTCGAAGCCAACCGCAGCCATGGCCTCGATGGGACGCAGGACGGCTGAGTGCTCGATGGCGGAGGTCACGACGAGGGAATTTTTTCTTCCGACCAGCCGGGCGAGGGACTTCAGGGCGGTATTATTCGACTCCGTACCGCAGGAGGTGAAGATGATTTCGTCTGGCTCCGCATTGATGAGGGCGGCCACTTGTTCGCGGGCTTTCTGGAGCGCGGCCTTCACGGGCTTGGCTGCCCGGTAGCCGGAAGACGGATTGAGGAAGTTGTCCTTGAGAAAGGGGAGCATGGCCTCAAGGACCTCCGGGTGGACAGCCGTCGTGGCATTGTTATCGAGATAGATCATGGCAAAATTTTAGGTCAGGACGGACTGGAGGGCAGCTGAAAATCACTATCGGATGCTCAGGATTTCATGACCCGGTAGGCTTTCGGGGTGATGCCGACTGATTTCTTGAAGTGACGGGTGAAGGAGCTTTGGTCGGAGAATCCGGTGGAGAGAGCGATGTCAACGAGCGCTTGATCGCTCGTGGTCAGGAGGTGACAGGCCGCCTCAATGCGGCAGCGGGCAAGGTGCTGGGCTGCGGAGATGCCGAAGAGGGCCCGGATCCGCTGATCGAGCTGGTAAGAGGAGAGGCCGGCTACTTTGGCCAAGTCGGCGAGGTGAAGCGGCTGATCGAGGTGGTCGCGCAAGTGGTCAAGCGCTCGGGCGACATCGGGGAGGTCGCGGGGGATCTCGGTCGTCGGTCCCACGTCGCGGGAAATCCCGGAGAGGCCGACGATGTCCCCCCGGGCGTCGCGGATGGCTTGCTTCCAGGTGAGGCACCAACCGGTCTGGCCATTGGGATGCAGGTGGAGCTCCAGCTTGCGATTGATGGCCGGGCTTCCTTGGACGATCTCGAGATCCTGCGCGAGGTAGTCCTCGCCGAGGGGGGCGGGAAAGACCTCGGAGGTGGTCTTTCCGATGATTTCATCCTTGGAGGCTTTGCCACAGCGTTCGACCACCGTTTCATTGACGCTGACATAGCGGCCTTCCCGGTCCTTAATGAAGAAGAGGGTGTCGGGAACGGCGTCGAAAATCTCTTCGCCACCGAAGGGGCGGCCGAGGTCATCGAAGAAGCGCTGCTGGAACTCCGTGGGATTCATGGTGGGGGTGGGATGAGAACAAAAATTTGGCTAAAGCGAAAGCCGGGGATGCGCTTTTTGGCAAGACCGAAAGCTGTTCATCCGCCTAGGGTTTCTGCGAATGAGCGATTCGATTTTTCAAGGTTGCATGCCGGCTCTGATGACTCCGTGCAATGCTGAGGGTGAGGTGGATTACGCCGCATTGGTTGAGACGGGCAAGGAGCTGATTGAGGTCGGCATGCGGGCCGTCGTTTATTGTGGCTCGATGGGGGACTGGCCTCTCTTGACCGATGAGCAGCGGATGGAAGGTGTGGCCCAGCTGGTCAAGGCGGGCATCCCCGTCGTTGTTGGCACTGGTGCCCAGAATACGAAGTGCGCAGTGGCCCATGCGGCTCACGCCAAGGAAGTCGGCGCAGCGGGTCTGATGGTGATTCCCCGCGTGCTGTCCCGGGGCAAGTCCCCTGCAGCCCAGCGCAACCACTTCTCCGCGATTTTGGAAGCGGGTGGCGATCTCCCCGCCGTCATCTACAACAGCCCCTACTACGGCTTCGAGACCAAGGCGGACCTTTTCTTCGCTCTGCGCGAGCAATACCCAAGCTTGGTCGGTTTCAAGGAGTTCGGCGGCGCTGAGTCCCTTAGCTACGCGGCTGAGTTCATCACCAGCGGTGACGAGAATCTGACCCTGATGGCGGGCGTCGATACCCAGGTTTTCCACGGTTTCATTAACTGCGGGGCCAAGGGGGCCATCACTGGAGTTGGCAACGCCCTGCCCCGGGAGATTCTTCGTTACGTGGAGCTTTGTGAGCAGGCGGTGGCAGGCGATCCCCAGGCGCGCCGTTACGCGGCCGAGCTGCGCGATGCTCTCGGTGTCCTCTCCGTCTTCGACGAAGGTCCCGACCTCGTCCTTCACTACAAGGAGCTCATGGTTTTGGAAGGTCACGAAGCCTACAAGCACCAGCTCTATGCCGACGACCAGCTCAGCGCTAGCCAGCGTGAGTTTCTCCATGCGCAGTGGAAGCTCTTCCGCCAGTGGTGGGAGAAGTGGGAAGGCAAGTGAGAAACTTTGCTTGAATGAGAATCAAGGTCATCGACTCCCATACGGCGGGAGAACCCACCCGGGTCGTTGTTGAGGGCGGCCCGAAGCTCACCGTCAAGGGAGCCCGCGCCGTGCGGGAGCTTCTCCAGAAGGAGGACTGGATGCGCCGTTCCCTCATCCTCGAGCCTCGTGGCCATGAGGCGATGGTGGGAGCCTGCCTCTGTGAGCCGGAGGACGAGAGTTGCGTGGCGGGTGTCGTTTTCTTCAACAACACTAGCTATTTGAACGGCTGCCTCCATGGGACGATGGGGGTGATGGTGACATTGGCTCACTTGGGCAAAATTGGGGAAGGAGTCCATAAGCTGGAGACCCCGGTCGGCGTCATCGAGGCCGAACTCAAGGGGAACGGTCAAGTGACCGTTGGCAACGTCCCCTCCTATCGCTGGCGGACCGGGGTCGCAATCGACGTCCCCGGCCATGGCAAGGTGGTGGGCGATATAGCGTGGGGTGGTAACTGGTTTTACCTGATAGACAATTTGGGACCAACGGTTTGTTTGGATAATCGGGAAGAACTGACCGATTTCACCTGGGCGGTGATGCAGGCTCTCGAGAAGCAGGGCTACCGAGGGGAGGATGGTGGCTTGATCGACCACGTCGAAGTGTTCGGTCCACCGGTCGCCGGGGTGGAGGCGGATAGCCAGAACTTTGTGATGTGTCCGGGCAAGGCCTATGATCGCTCTCCCTGCGGGACCGGAACGAGTGCCAAGATTGCCTGTCTCGCGGCTTCCGGCAAGGTGGCGGAAGGCGAGGTCTGGCGTCAGGCGGGTATCCTGGGCACTGTCTTCGAGGGAACGTATCGGGCACTGGGTGACGGCCGGGTCCGTCCCGAGGTGACCGGGCAAGCCCATGTTACCGGACTGTGCGAGTGGATTCTCGACGAAGAGGATCCTTTCCGCTTCGGCATTGGCGCGAATGCAGCCGGGGCCAGCGAGGAAAAAGAACGATCAGAGGTTGAGACTTTGGCTGCAGGTCCGAAGGTCTGACTCAAGCAACTTTGTGAATATGAAATTAAACGGAATATCTCTAATTGGTGGTGGTCAAGGTCAGGGCGAGGGTCCCGTGGTTCACGCCGAGAATCCAGCCACCGGCGAGCAACTCGAACCCGGCTACCGCTGTGAGACGATTGATTCGGTGGAGTCCATTGCGCGACTGGCTGCCGACGCGTTCGAAATCTATCGCCAGACAAGTGGCGCTGACAAAGCGGCATTGCTTCGCAAGATCGCCGACAATATCGATGCGGCGGAAGAAGAGATCGTCGCCCGCATGCAGGCTGAATCTGGTTTGCCGGAAGGTCGCTGCCGTGGGGAAAAAGGCCGCACCGTCGGTCAGCTCCGCATGTTCGCGGAGCTGGTGGAAGAAGGAAGCTGGGTGGATGCCCGCATCGAGACGGCCATGCCGGATCGCGCGCCCCTTCCCAAGCCGGACCTGCGCTCGATGGCACGTCCTCTCGGACCAGTCGTCGTGTTCTGCGCGAGTAATTTCCCCTTGGCTTTTTCGGTCGCAGGCGGAGATGTGGCCAGTGCCCTTGCGGCAGGCTGCCCGGTGATCGTGAAGGCTCACCTCGGCCACCCCGGAACGGCTGAGCTAGTCGGCCAAGCCGTCCAAGCGGCAGTGACCGAGTGTGGACTTCCTGACGGCACCTTCGCGCTGGTTTACGAGGAAGGCATCGAGGTTGGTTCGGCCCTGGTCGCGCACCGCGAGGTTAAGGCAGTCGGCTTCACAGGTTCCCGCCAGGGTGGCCGCGCGCTGATGGATATTGCCGCCGCGCGCAAGGAGCCCATCCCCGTTTACGCGGAGATGAGTGCTATCAACCCCGTCTTTTTCCTGCCTGAGATCATGAAGTCCAAGGGCGAGGCGCTTGCCGAAGCCTTTGCGGGCTCACTCACCCTTGGAGTCGGTCAATTTTGCACCAATCCCGGTCTCGTTTTTTGTCTGAAGGATCAGGTCGAGGATTTTGCCCAAGCAGTTTCCAAGGCGGCTGCGGCGGTTGAGCCGGCGACCATGCTGAACTCCCGCATTTGCCAGAATTATCGCGAAAACCGGGAGCGGCTGGAGTCCTTGCCCGGCGTCTCCAAGGTCTTGAAAGTCGAAGGACCGGAAGGGAGCTGCAATGAAGGAGCCGGTGTCTACGTGACCAGCGTGGAAGACTACCTCGAAAATCCCCTGATGTGGGAAGAGGTCTTTGGTCCTACGACGCTCATCGTCGCGGGCAGTACGGTGAAGGAGCTTCGCGATGCCGCGCAAGCATTGGAGGGTCAGCTGACTGCGACCGTCCATGGAACAGACGAAGAAATCGCCGCGTCCGCCGACTTGTTCAGTATCCTCGAACGGAAGGCCGGACGGCTCATCGTCAATGGCTTCCCGACCGGCGTGGAGGTCTGCCATTCCATGGTTCATGGTGGTCCATACCCCGCGACATCGGATGGTCGCACCACATCGGTGGGCTCCATGGCGATTGGTCGCTTCGCCCGCCCGGTCAGCTGGCAGAGCTTCCCGGATGCGAGTCTTCCTGACGAATTGAAGAATGCCAACCCACTTGGCATCTGGCGCATGGTGAACGGCGAGCGCGTGCAGGGCACCATCGCCTGACGAGAGGGATCATGAAGACGGTCATTGTCGGAGGAGGAGTGGTTGGGCTTTGCTCGGCTTACTATTTATCTCGTAGCGGAGCGGAAGTCGTGGTCATTGATGGCGACCCCGCCCGGCAGGCGAGTTGCTCCGATGGCAATGCCGGCATGGTGGTGCCCAGCCATTTTGTCCCGCTGGCCGCACCGGGAGTGATCTCCCAAGGGCTCAAGTGGATGCTAAATCCTAAGAGCCCTTTCTATCTGAGGCCCCGGCCGGACCTCAATTTGATGAAGTGGTGCTGGTTGTTCATGCGCCACTCCAACGAAGCTCACGTCAAGTCTTGCGAGCATCTATTGCGGGACTTGAGTTTGGAAAGTCGCCGGCTCTTTGTCGACCTCGCCAAGGAAGAGGACTTCGAATTGGTGCAAAAGGGACTGCTCATGCTTTGCGCGAGCGAAGCTGGCCTCGAGGAAGAGGCCGAGGTGGCCGAGCATGCGAATCGTTTGGGCATTGAGGCGGAGGTCTGTGATCTGGATCGGCTCAAGGAGCTGGAACCCGGAGTCGAGCTCGCCGTCAAGGGCGGCGTCTGGTTCGGCCAGGATTGCCATCTCAATCCCTCCATCTTTCTTGCCAAATTGCGCGAGGCTGTCGTGAGGGAGGGCGGGGAATTCATCGAAGGCCGGGTCAGCCATTATTTGCGCGACAAAGGAACGATCTCCGGTGTGCAGCTGAGGGACGGCGTCAAGGTGAAGGGCGACAAATTGGTCCTTGCCGGCGGCGTCGAGGCCCCGGCCTTGATGAAGGAATTCGGCCTGAAGTTGCCCATGCAGGGTGGGAAAGGGTATTCCCTTACGCTCAAGGAGCCTCGAAAAGCACTCCAGCTTTGCTCGTTGCTCAAGGAGGGCCGGGTGGCGGTCACGCCGATGGGCGATCAGCTTCGCGTTGCTGGCACGATGGAGATTTGTGGAGAGGATTTGTCCCTCAACAAGCGCCGCATCGCTGGCATCCTCGAATCATTCGTTCAATTTTACCCGGAGTTTTCCAAGGAGGACTTCGAGGGGGTGGAGCCATGGTCGGGCCTTCGCCCTTGCACGCCCGATGGATTGCCCTACCTCGGAAAACTGGAGAAGGAGCCGAATGTCGTTGTGGCGGCAGGACACTCAATGGTGGGGCTCAGCCTGGGACCCGTGACCGGCCAGATTGTTAGCCGGCTCGTATCGGGAGAAGACCCGGAATTCGATCTTCACCAGCTCCGGAGCGAGCGGTTTGGCTAGCACCGGTTGCCTCGCTCCATCGACGTGATGGGGACCGCGGTGCGGCGCTCAGCGGTTGAGCGCTGCTTTCTCGACATCGGGCACGAAACTTTCCCATCTCGGATCCCCAGCCTCCTTCATGTGCTGGATGTCACGTGGGGTGAACTCCAGGAGTGCTTCGTCCGAGCAGGGCAAATCGAGGACATGCCCATTGCTACGAAGGAAATCGTAGAAGGAAGAAAACTTGCGAGGAGGAAGGAAATTGGTCGCGGTGACCAATTCTCCTGTTTGGCGATTCTTCCAAGGCGAGACGAGGAGCCGGACGCCTTCCTTGAAGAGGCGGCCAAAGGATTCGAGGATGCCGCCATCGAGATGTTGGGACCACTTCTCCTTGAAGAGCTCGTTGAGCAAGCCAATGGAGAGAATCACGCCGACCGGCGCATTCGTGTAGCGTCGGAGAACCTCTACGATGCGATAGAATTCCGCACAGCTGGAGACGATCACCGTTTTGCCGAGAGCCTGGAGGGTATCGGCGCGGTCGATGAAGTCGATGTAGTCAATCTCCTCGCCCCGGAGGAGATTGTTCATTGAGATCTCACAAATCTCGATCGCGGACTCGCCCCCGGTGCCGGGAAGCTCGCGGGCTTGCTTGAGCATATCGAGATGGAGCTTGGTCACGGGGTTGAAGGAGCCGCGGAGGAGGAGGACCGGCTTCTTGTAGAGAATCTCGGAAGGTTGCACCACTTCGCCATCGGGGAGGAACATCGCCGTCTGGGTGAGGCCATTGGTGACCAGCTGGAGGGCGCAGATGCGGTTGTCGATGAATTGGAAGGGTTCACCGATGAACTTGAGCATGTCGATCTCGACGCGTTCATTGCCCACGTTATCCAGCAGATGGGTCACGAATCCCTCCAGGTTATCGCGATGGTGAATGGCTGCGTGGATGAAGTTGAGGCCGACAGTGCCGAGGGCTTCCATCTGGTCGACGTTCTCATCATCGAGAAGGCGGACGTGCAGGATAATGTCGCCGGGGGGGCCTCCCGGTCTGGTCTGGAGGCGAAGTCCCATCCAGCCATGGCATTCCGCCGAATCGCGATAGCCGCGTGCTCTCACGGTATTGCAGTAGGCGAAGAAGCAAGTGTCCTCACCTCGCTTGGGCCCGAGTCTCTCCGTCAGGATATCCCATTCGTGATTGAGCATGGACTTCACCCGCTCACGCGAGACGTAGCGACGAGCCTTCCCGTAGATGGCGTCGGACATCGTCATGTCGTAGGCCGAGATGGTCTTTGCGACGGTGCCGGCGGATGCCGAGGCTCGGAAGAACCAATTGGCCACCTCTTGACCTGCTCCAATTTCTGCGAAGACTCCGTAAACGGAGGGATTGAGATTCAGTTGCAGGGCTTTCTCTAGTGACGTCATTCCGGGGTCGTTGTTTCTTCTCTGGATTCTGCCGAGGCCTCCTCGTAGTAGCCAGTGGGGAATACCCAGCCCTCGGTGAGGAAGTCGGTGATGATCACCTGATCAGGGCTCGTGGCCTCCTCGGGGAAGCGGACCTTGAGAATGTAACTGCCCTCCGAGCGAAAATGGCTGGGGAGCTGGGTGTGCATCGGTGAGTCGAGGGGCAGGTAGCCGAAGGCGACCGCTTCATCATCGGGCCGCTCCAGCCGATAGCAGCGCCATTTGTCATCCTGAAAGCCGTAGTTGAAGTAGGCAGAGCCACTGACGCGCACGCGGACGAGGGTTTCCTCAGTGATCCGATTTGCGAGAAAGTCGTCCCAAGGGCGCTCGCAGTAGGAGACCCAGCTTTCCCAGTCGATGAGTGAGCGCCCCTCCTCGGTGACTTGCAGCGCGATAGGCTTCTTGGAAAAGTCGGGCATCGTGACTGTGATGCTGATGAGATCGTTGGCGATCTGGCTGCGGCCATCGCTTTCCACGCTTCTCGGAGCAATGGGCTCGTAGCGATGGCTGCGGTAGTATTCCCGCACGAGGGGCATCACTTGATCGGGGAAGCGGATGAGGTCCGCGTAGTCCTCGAACGATTCCGCAGTCAGAAAGCGTCGCACATTCTCCCGCGCCTCATCGACATCGTAGTCAGAGAAGTTGCGGAAGGTTTGCATCTCTATGCTCTCCGTCTCCTCAGTGAGAACGACGGGAACTTGGGGAGCGGCGTTGTTGCCGCGGTTGTTGTGATTCTCTCTCAGGAGGAGAAAGCCGAAGATAGCGCCGGCACCGGTTAGCACGATGAGAGACGCGACCCAGAAAAAGCGCTCCAGACGGGTCTGGCGATCCTGGTTCAGGCTGGCCAGGTCCTCCCAGCCGAGGCTACTTTTCTTGCTGCTGTTTTTCTTTTTGTTAGTTCGCTTCCGGCGGCGCAGGGTTCGCTCGGGGGCCGGAACGCTGGCGGGCTCGACTGGACGGGGTGCCTCTGCCGCCGTGGTTGCTGGATCATCTTGCGGAGATTGCGGCGAAGATTGTGGCGGAGCTGATTGCGGAGCCTCGGCAGGGAGAGGGGAGACGGCGGTGCAGAGGGGGCACCGCACCTGGGGGACACTGGAGTCCCGGACGCGGAAGAGTCCCCGGCAGGTAGGGCACATGTAGGCCTGCCACACGGGTGAGGGAGGGGAAGCTTGGCTCATGGAATCATTGCTGTTCAGGCATCTCGATACGCGGCGGGGTGCGGAGGCGGATGGTCGCTTCCCGCTCACCACGCGGGCTCTCGGTCAGGCGGAAGGTTGCCGCCGGAGAGGGTGGCTGCTGAACGACCTGTTTGGAATCCTCTTCACCCTCTTCCTCCTCGTTCTCGACAGTCTGCGGGGGGGCGACCTCCTCGGGAGCCTCGACGACGCGCGATTGATAAGGATCGTCCCCGAGCAGGGACGATTCGCTCACAATGATCGGAGGAACGGAGAGGCGGCGCTGGCGGGATTCTTCGGTATCAGGGGCAAAATCTTGGGAGGGCGCGACGCCGCCAGTCCCGTGGACTGGGCAGAGACCGACCTCGTCCTGTCCCACCCGCAAATACTCGGGATAAGCGGTGGAGGCGAGACTGACCCCGAACTCGGGATCGAAGACGCTTTCGTAGCAATAGCGGGTCGCCTTCCTGCCAGAGACCTCGCAAAGCTGCACAGTGGTCAAAGTTGCGGGGCGGGGCACTTCCGCTCCGGGATTACTACGGGCAGCGGTATTCATGACCCTCGACCAGATCGGAAAGGCCAAATCCCGTCCAAAGGCCATGTCATGGATGGCGCGCCGCCCATCCCAGAAGCCAACCCAGACGCCGCAGGTGAGTTTTCCATTATACCCGACAGCCCAAGCATCGGAGAAATTATGGTTCGTCCCGGTCTTCACTACGGTGAGGTCGGGATCTGCGAGCTCTCCCCGCAAGTCGGCCAAGTTGCCATGGCTGGTCACGTCCGAGAGGATGGAATGAACCTGATAGGCTGTCGCATCGCTAAAGTACTGCTTCTTCAGGCGGACGCTCTCCGGAGCCCGGTAGACTTCCTTGTTCTCGGCATCGAGGATGCGCTCGACATAGTAGGTGTTTTGCGGAGCAAGCCCTCCTTGCGAGTAGGCGGAGTAGGCCCGGCAGATTTCCCAGAGAGAAGCTTGTTCCCAACCCAAGAGGAGACGGGCGAGCATCTCACCGGAACCCAGCGGGAGGTCCATCTTCTTGGCTTGAGCGGCCACGGCAGCAATGCCGATCTCGTTACCCAGCCGCACTGTCGCCGCGACCTTGGAATCTCGGAGAGCCTTGCGAGCGGTGATGGGGCGGCTGCTGCCTCCATCAAGGGTATTCAAGCTCTCATAGACGGGGTCGAGCCGCTCCGCGCCCCACTCGCCGAGAATCCCCTCGGTGCCACCTAGCGCGACCTCGCGGGCGTCCATGGGCAGATCATCCACGAGAGTGGCCGGGCTCAGGCCCCGCTCGAAGGCTGCTGTGTAGACAACGGGAAGAAAGGTCGTCCCAAGCGGACGGCGGCCTGATTCGATGAAATCGTATTGAGAGTGGAAGAAGTCCCGGCCTCCCACGTGGGCGAGAACGGCTCCCGTCTCGCTATCGGTCACCAGAACGGCACCCTGGAGATACTCCGGGGTATTGCCGGGGCCCTTGTTGAAGGCTGAAAAGAGCGGGTGGCGGTAGCCCTCGTGCTTCTCAATCTCGAGGAGCTGATTGCGAAGTTGTTCCCGCGCGGTCTGCTGGATATCGCGGTCGACGGTGGTGTAGATCTTGAATCCTCCGCGCGACATGGCGTCGTCACCCACGATGTCCCGGGTGAGGTTGACGACCTTTTCATAAAGGTGGGAGGTGCCCCGTCGGAGAGGTTTGGGATTGGTGACCACTGGCTCGGCGGTCAGCGTTTCCCACTCCGCATTGGTGATGGAGCCCTCCGCCTTCATGCGGTTGAAGACGTGGTTGCGCTCCTTCATATTCCGCTCCGGATTACGGATCGGATTGATATAGAACGGGTTTTTGATGCAGCAGACCAGCGAGGCACATTCCGAGAGGGTCAAATCCTGGGGCTCCTTGCCAAAAAAGCCCAAGGCGGCAGCCCGGATGCCGTAGTAGCCTTTGCCGAAGTGAACCCGGTTCACATACATCTCGAGGAGCTGCTTCTTGCGTTCGACTCGCTCCTCGCCCTTTGCCTCACCCACGTAATGCTCTTCAATTCGCAGAGCGACGAAGGACTCGACAATCTTGCGCTCGAAGCCTCGTTCGCCCCGCTCGTCAGCTTCCTTCTGGAGATCGAAAGCGTTCCGCGCGAGCTGCATCGTGATGGTGGACGCACCCTGGGTGGTTTCTCCTGCCTTGAAATTCAGGTAAAACGCGCGTGCGACCCCGACCCAGTCCACGCCCTTGTGGTCGAAAAAGCGCTGATCCTCTTGCGCGAGAAGAGCATTGATGAAGGCGGGCGGCACCTTGTCGATGGTGACGATGGAACGGTTTTGGTCGTAGCTTCGCCCGATGAGAACCTTGTTGCGGTCAAAGATGACACTCGGAATTTCAAGGTCATCGACTCGTTCCATGTCGTAGGTGGTCGCCCGTTCACGGAATTTCTTTAAGTAGAGGTGGTCAAAGAGAGCGAGAGAGAGACCCGCGAGCAGCAGACAGCTGAACAGGAAGATCCATAGCCCTTTGCGCTGATAAAAACGCTTCTTCTTGAGTCTGTTTTCTTTTTTCTTCATCTCGGCCAAGTGACTTCCGACCCGCTGCGCTCCGACAACCCGTCTTACCTGCCCGAGGACGCCGGGGCAATCGCTCGTTTGCAGGAGGAGGTCATGAGGAGGATCGACACCCAAGGGTCGATTTCTTTTCCTGAATACCTCTCGGTGGTTCTTTATGACGAGCGGGACGGCTATTACGCGCGGCCTCACCAGCGCCGCACAGGCCGCGAGGGTGATTTCTTCACGGCGGTCTCGGTGGGCGACCTCTTCGGCACCCTGATGGCGGAGCATGCGCGGAAGTTGTGGCTCGAGTTGGGCTCGCCGGCCCGTTTCCGGATCGTGGAGTGGGGGAGCGAGGATGGGCAACTGGCCCGCGATGTCTTGAGCGCGGTGGGTGATGAGGATGACTTCGGCCAGGCCCTCACTTATGCTGTGATTGAGCCCTTGGCCGGCAAGCGGGAGGCCTTGGCAGCCGCTCTGCCGGGGGTGCAGGTCGTTGCGGAGCCGGCAGAGCTCGATGCCGTCGACGGCATGGTGCTGGCCAATGAGCTGATCGATGCCATCCCTTTCTGGCTTGTCCGACGTGAGGAGGGCCGGTGGCTCGAAAAGCGGGTGGCCATCCGCGAAGGCGATTTCGCCTTTGAATTGGCCGAGCCTGCGGGCGAGTTGGCCAAGCTTCTTTCCTCCTTGCCCGCTGGTTTGCCCGATGGTTACGAGAGTGAAGTCAGGGTGCCTCTGCAGGAGCTTCTCGCAGGAATGGCCGGTGTGCTGCGCCGGGGAGAGGTGGTCCTGCCAGACTACGGCTTCGAGCAGGCTGATTACTACCATCCCGAGCGCCGGACCGGGACCTTGCAAACCTATGGGAAGCATCGCCGTGGCGAGGATCCCTTGGTCGCGCCCGGCGCGCTGGATATCACCGCGCATGTGGATTGGACGCGCCTCGCGGAAGAGGGCGCCGCGGTGGGGCTCACCCCGGAGCCCCTCTTGACGCAAGGTCGTTTCCTGACCTTGGCCGGTGAGGAGCTGTTGCGGGCCCGCGATGGTCAAGTCGACCCGGGATTTGTCCGTCAATTCATGACGTTGACCCATCCGGCCCAGCTGGGCACCAAGTTTCAGGTTCAGCGCTTCCGGAAGGGATTGGACGGCGTGTCGGACACCGCATGACCGGGAACGCGCTCTGGTGCTTCCAAGGAGGTTTGCTAGAAGAGCCGCGGATGGATGCCCTTCTCCTCGCCATTGCCTTTGTCTTCGGCCTGCTAGCTCAGATGGTGCGGCTCCCGCCCATGGTTGGCTTCCTCGTCGCTGGCTTCGTTCTCCAAGGGTTAGGGAAAGAAGGGGGCGAAACCTTGTCCCTGATCGCCGACTTGGGGGTGACCTTGATGCTCTTCAGCATCGGCCTCAAGCTGAGGGTCAAGAATCTGGCGAGTGCCGAAATTTGGGCCGGGACGTTGACGCACGCGACTCTCGTCCTCTTCCTTTTCGCTCCCCTTGTTTACGGAGCGGCCATCTTACTGGCACCAGCCATGGGAATGGATTGGCAGACGGCCTTTCTAATTGCCTTCGCGCTGAGTTTCTCGAGCACCGTCTTCGCGGTCAAATCCCTGACCGAGAATGGAGACTTCGGGTCTCTGCATGGTCGCCTCGCCATCGGGGTGTTGGTCATGCAAGATATTGTGGCGGTTCTCTTCCTGACTCTTTCCAAGGGGGAAATGCCTTCGCCTTGGGTCCTGCTTCTCGTCCCGGCCCTTCTTCTCGCCAAGCCTTTGCTGGGGTGGCTCTTGAAGGCGGCTGGCCACGGCGAGTTGGTTGCGCTGTGTGGTTTTTTTCTCGCTCTCGTGGTCGGAGCCAAGGGCTTCGCTTCGGTGGGGATGAAGGCGGATCTGGGCGCTCTCTTCGTTGGCGTTCTCGTCGGAAGCCATCCCCGGGCCAAGGAATTGAAGAAGGCTCTGGGCGGGATCACCGATCTCTTGTTGGTTGGCTTTTTTCTCCAGATTGGACTGCAAGCCCCTCTCTCGTGGGGCGGCCTGGGCTGGGCCTTGCTCCTGACGCTGCTGCTCCCGCTCAAAAGCCTTGGTTTCCTCGTTTTGTTCACCCGCTTCAAGCTGCGGGCGCGGACTTCTTGGATGGCGGCGTCCTCTCTCTCAACCTATAGCGAATTCGGCCTCATCGTGATGGCCCTCGGCGTCAATAAGGGGTGGCTGGGTGAAGAATGGTTGGTGGCCTTGGCCTTGGCGGTCTCGTTCAGCTTTTTGCTCGCTGCTCCATTGAATCGCAAGGCGGAGGAACTGTATGATCCGATCAGCGATCCTCTGAAGAAGTTGCAGCGTCGAGGCAGGCATCGGGACGATCTTCCCATTATGCGGAGAGGAGAGAAGGTGGCCGTCTTTGGAATGGGAAGGATCGGAACTGCTGCCTATCACTCGCTCGAGATCCGCTTCCCCGGTCACGTGATCGGATTTGATCGTGATCCCGGCAAGGTCCAGCTGCACAAGGAGGCGGAGCGGAATGTGACCCTCGCCGATGCGACAGATTCCGACTTTTGGGAACGGGTGTGCCCGAAGGAAGCTCTGGAGCTGGTCGTTCTAGCGATGCCTGCCCATCAAGCCAACGTCCACGCGGTCGAAACCTTGAAGCGGCACGACTTCCAAGGCGTCGTTGTCGTGAGCGCGCAATATGAGGAAGAAGTCCGCGAGCTGCGGGCCACGGGGGTCGATGCCGCCTTCAACTTATACACGCAGGCTGCCATGAGCTTTTCCCGCCATGTCTATAATGTCTTCGAGCAGCAACGCCCCGACCTCGTGGCTCGTTGGGAAGAGGCGGGAGAAGGGAGAGAAGGCTAGCTACTGGCTCACGTCTCCCGAGAGACTGCGAGGCCCAGCCATCAATCCCATTCCTCGACGAAGCGGATGAAGAATTGGCTGGGATTCGGCTCCGGCAAGGGGACCTGCACGGATTGGGTGATTATCGAGTTCGGGGTCACGACCAGGTCGGTGGGCGTGAAACCCGAGGTGAGGTCGGTCGAGGTGTGAACCCGCCATTGGATGCCAGAGCGTCCGCGGAAGGAAACCGGGATCTGATTTCCATTGGCATTGCCCAAGCTGCGGATTTTAAAAACTTCTGCAGAATCAACTCGTCCTTGCACTGCTCCAGGCTCGACCACGCGGAGACTGCCGACTCCGGAAAGAAACAGCAATTCCGAGGTGTTTTCATTAAGGACATCACGCGGGGTGGTGGGAGCGGTCGCGCGGTCAAGCGCGGAAGGATGGGGCAGGGAATTGCGCAACAGGCGCATCACGGGAACCTGTCCTCCGGATTGAAAAGGTGGCGCTAAGTGAAGCTCGACTCCACGTTCATCCGGGCCCGCGAAGTCTTGGAAGACCGCGGGCGAATCAGTCCAGTTGGCGAAGCCAGTGGTGAGCGTGACGTTTTCGGGCTCGAAAGCATGGAAGTCCCGGCGCTCGGGAAAGCGGGAAAGGTCAGTGCCGTTGCGATTACCAACGAAAAGGCAAGCGGAGACGGAGGCCTTCATTCGATTCTCAAAGGCGATTGCGCCATCCAGCCCCTCATTTTGCGCGAAGGTGCAATGGTCGAGAACGAGCGCGGTCGTGGCAAAGACGTTGTCCAATGCGTAAATGGCCGAGCCCCCCAAGCGGGCTTCATTCCGGGCGAAGGTGCAACGACGGAAGGAACCCCGGGCGAGACCATCCATCCGGATCGCGCCGCCGCGCATATTCGTATGGGGGGCCGTGTTATTGATGAAGGAAGAGTTCCAGCAAGTTACCTGACCACCAGTTGCGCGGATAGCCGCGCCGCCAAAAGCAAACTCCCCAACGGTGGAGACCTGCGTCGATCCTTCCATCAGGGTTTCGTTGAGGAAGAGGCGGCCTGCGGTATCGATGACCCCGTGGACTGCGGCCGTGTTATCAAGGAAATCGCATCGATGAAGAGAGAGCGACCCGAGCCCGTCCACCGAGATGACTCCACGGCTGGGGACTGCTCCATCTGCCTCATATCCGGAGAATTCCACGCTGTCGAAGGAGACGGAGGTCGCCCCACTGGAGCCATCTCCAACTTGGAAAAGGTCTTCATCAGCATCGTTCATCGTGAAGCGATAGTTCCCGCCTGTTCCATCGATATTGTAATTTCTCTCTCCGCTAAAGACGATGGTCGCGAGGGGGGCAATTAAGCGGTCGGTGATGGGGGTGCGCAGCACGATGTGATTGGTCTCATCGCTGGCGGCCAAGACCGCATCGCGAAAGCTGCCCGGACCCGTGGCAAAATCGTTGGTCACCTCAATGGTGCCATCCGGATTGGTCTCGACGGCCCCAATATCGATGATGTTCGTGAGGGTATTGGAGTTGGCCGCTGACTTGCGTTGGAAACCGCGAATGTCATCCAGCAGCAGCGGAAGGTTGCGGTCGGGGATTCCACCGTCAATTGCGTGGGAATTCCGATAGGGGAAGCAGCACATCAGGTCGCCGCCATAGTCTCCCAGCCTGGAGACACTGACAGCGGAGGCCGCAATGTCTGTCTCATGATCGAAGGATGCAGGAACGTCATCAAAGAGATTATAACCCGCGGAGGTGGCCCCGAGGGTCGCCGACTCCACGATGCTGATGGGATTGCCGGAAGCTCCTTCACTTGAATTCCTGGCGAAGAGGTTGCCCTGCAAGAGGATGCCGGATGGACCTGAGTAGCCTGCGCCGGCATTGTCGACGAAGGAACAGTGGATGATAGCCGCGGTGGGGTCTTCCCCGGTGATGGAGAGTGCGCCCTTGGTTCCGAAGGTCTGATTCTCGGCAAAGGTGCAATTGCGCACGCGGAAGGGCAATTCCTCGGTGAGGGCGAGAATCTGGGCTCCTTGCTGAGCTTGGAAGGCACAAAGGACGCGATCGATCTCCCCGGAGGAACTCGTCAGGCGAAAGCCCTCGAAATTATGATGGAAGTGGCACTCCAGGAAGTCAGCCTCCCCGTCGCGCACCGAGACGCCAATGTTTTCGCAATTGAGGACCTCGACCCGGATGAGTTCGAGTTCCGCTCCGACAAGGGAAACCCCAGTGTCGATCTTATTCTGACCATCGACCACGATGTCAACGAAGCGAAGGTCACGGTTGCTACCGGAGATGAAGCCGGACGAGGCAATGCCGTCGCCGGCAGTGATGCGGGGAGGGCGACCCGCTGTCGTGGAGCCATCAAAGGTCAGTTTGCCTCCGCTATTGCCGAGGAAGAGGGAGGAGCCTTCCACCGTCAGGGTGGCGCCGGAGAGATTGGGAGAGAAGCAGATCGTTCCGACGCCGCTCCCGATATCCCGGATGGCTTCCCGGAGAGAGACGACGGGTCCCGAGGGGCTATCAAACTGGTCCTCCGTCGTATTGACTTCCACCGTCGCGGCGAAAACGGGGGAACCGAAAAGGAGACTGAGAATAACAAGGAGATGACGTTGGTGCGTTGTCATAACCCCAGCAAAAGGGGAAAGCCACTCGATGTCAGCAGGGAACTTACTGATCATGATATCTTTGGTGACCTGCCTTTTGATAGAGCTGCCCGCCGCTGATGGTGAGCCTCCTCTTTCCCTAAGAGGCCGGTCTAGTGATGATGGCCATGGTCATGGGGGAGGTGGAAGTGGTGGGCCGCGTCGTGCTGGACCTGATGGTAGATGTCGCGGAGCGGAGTGCCGGATTTCTCGGCAGCCACGCGGCAGTCCTCATATTCCGGGATGACCTTGGCGGGGTGATTGGGGAGTTCGGCTATTTTGATGCGAATGGGGCCGTGGGGGGTGTCGAGGGTTTCGATGCGGCGGGGCAGGGAGTCCCGCCGGACCTCGCTGCGGCGGACGCCAAGGGTGGTGGTCTCGGCGAGAAGGACGTTTTGGAGGGTGTCGGCGTGGGAGGGTTTGGCGAGAATTTGGAGGAGGATGCCCGGGCGATCCTTCTTCATCTGCGCGGGGAGGACCGAGACGTCGAGGGCTCCCTGATCCATGAGGAGACGGGAGACGTGCCCAATGACTTCGGGGGACTCGTCATCGATATTGGTCTCGAGCTGAACGAGGGTTTCGGTGATGAGTCCTCCGGTTTGTTCGGAGTCGCCGAGGATGAGGCGGAGGACATTGGGATACTTGAAGTCGGCGGTGCCGGCACCATAACCGATGGAGCCGAGGGTCATGGGTGGGATGGGGCCATAGCCGTCAGCGACTTCGGAGAGAATGGCGGCTCCTGTCGGGGTAACGAGTTCCTTCTCTACGGGACTTCCCGTAATCGGGCAGCCCTTGAGCAAGGAAAGGGCTGCGGGGGCGGGAAGGGGGATCTCCCCGTGGGCACCGAAGACGAAGCCTCGTCCAAGGGGAAAGGGGGAAACGATGATGCGCTCGATACCAAGGGCCTCAAGACCAGCCAAAACACCACAGACATCGACGATGGCATCGACTCCGCCAACCTCGTGAAGGTGGACTTTGTTGACATCGGAATTGTGGATGGCGGCCTCGGCCTCACAGATGCGGTAGAAGATGCGGTTGGCCTTCTCTTTGACGAAGGCAGAGAGATGGGAGTCGTTGACGACCTTCTGGAGGTCGGCGAGGTGGCGCTCGGGGGTGTGGTCGTGGACATGGACGTCGACCTTGGTGGCGGAGAAGCAGTTCTTGAGGACTTTCTTGGTGTGGAGGTGGAAGTCGTCGAGGTGGAGCTTGGCGAGTTCGGCCTCGAGAGTGGCGGCAGGGAGCCCGGCGTCAATGAGGGCGCCGAGGAGCATGTCGCCGGAGGCGCCGGAGATGAGATCGAAGTAGGCGGTTTTCATGAGAGAGTTTGTGAGTTTGGAGTGTTCAGTTTGCAGGGCTTTGGCGAGTGGCTTTGAGGGAAGAGGAGGGTGAGAAGTTTTTGGATACGCAGATTGAGTCGGATGTATTCGGCTTGGTTCTTGGCTTGATGACTGGGACTGAGGGTAAGCGTGGGGAACGGCTCGCAAGCCGGAAGGCTTCCACTAAATTTGGGATAACAGCTTGTGGGCGAAGAGGGCGGCACCGAATCCGTTGTCGATATTGACGACGGCAAGGCCGGAGGCGCAGGAGGTGAGCATGGCGTGGAGGGTGGTTTCGCCATTGCGGGCGGTTCCATAGCCGACGGAGGTGGGGACGGCAATGAGGGGGCAAGGAACGAGCCCAGCCAAGACGGAGGGGAGAGCTCCTTCCATTCCGGCGACGGCAATGATGGCAGTGGATCGGCGCAGGGTCTCCAGATGGGGGAAGAGTCGATGAAGGCCGGCGACGCCGATATCGGTGATTTGAATGAAGGGATGCTCGAGATATTGCAGGGTGAGAGCGGCCTCCTCGGCGACTGTGAGGTCGGAGGTGCCGGCGGTGACAATGGAGACGAAGGGCTTGTCTTCGGAGGGGGCAATTTTGTCGGGGAGGTTCCGGGCGAGGATGCGGGCGCTGCGATGGTAGCTCAGGCCGGAGTCCGGCGCTGGGGGACCATCCTTCGGGTTGAGGATGTGGCGTGCTTTGCGGGAGGAGACCCGGGTGGCGAGTGCCTTCCCGTGTGCCTGGTTCAGGCGGAGAAGGTTGTCGGCAATCTGGTCGGCAGTTTTGTTTTCTCCGAAGATGACTTCCGGCGTACCGGTGCGGAGTTCGCGGTGAAGATCGAGCGTGGAGTGGGAGAGTTCTTGCAGGGGAAGGGTGGCAAGAATCTCGAGGGCGTCTTCTGGTGAGCGCTTGCCGTTGGCAATTTGCGTGAGGAGGGTTTGGAGGTCGGCCCGATTCATGCCTCGATTAAGAATGAGGCCATGCCGGGAGGCACGCAGAATTTAGCTGATTCGCGAGGAGGGTGCGCTCGCTGAACCAAGATACGGGACCTACCCAACTCCGTTCACCGCGACTCCTTTTTGGCAACCACCGCCTTGGCGTTGATTGAGGGGCTTTCGGAAGACCGTCCCGAGTCTCGGCAGGGCGGCTGGACACAAAAAACGGCCCGCGAGGGCGGGCCGTGGAAGCTAGAAGAGTGTTAGTAACTTAATCGCCAGCTTGGTCGTTAAGTGGGTCGCGCTTAGCGGCTCTGGATTCGGTAGAACACCTTACCGCCGACGGGGTTGAGGTTGTCGCTGAGCGTATCCTGCAAGTTGATGATGGGAAACTGGGCTTCCACGTCGTCGTCATGCAAATCAGTCCAGGATGGGCTCGACAAATCATGGGTGAATTGGACGCGATACAGGCCCGGGTAAGGGACATCCAGTTCGAGGTCGATGGCGTCATCACCCTTATGGACGGAACTGATACGAGGGGCGCCTACGAGAGCGGCCGGGTAGCCCACAAGCCGGAGCTCGGCTCCGCCCAGATGGCCATCCGGATTGGGAGTCGAGAAGCGTAGGAAGAAGTAACGGCCTGTGATTGGGGAATCGAGCGTGTACTCGAGGTAAAGATCGGTACTGTTCTCGTTGAGGGTGAGAGTCCGGTCGGCAGCACGGGAGGGTTGCTCGGTAATCGGGACATTGGAGCTGGACCAGATTTCAAGGGTGCGCGCTTTATCATCGAAGTTGTAGAAAGAAAATTGGCGCTGGGCGTAGTGAAGGGCAGTGATTTGGTAGGAGCGGTCTAACTCGAAGCTGACCCAGCCTTCCTCGCCATCCGACTCTGCGATGGCCCAGGCGGAGCCAGAGTCGCTGGTGCCGGAGGTCGCGTCGTCGCCAACGGTCAGTTCTTGATCAAAGAGGTTCTCCACGCCGTATTGCGCGTTGAGCGAGCTGTTCGCTTGCAAATTGGTGTAGAGGGAGCCGTCGGGGGAAATGACCTCAGGGGTGCCAGAAACCTCGTCGGGCAAACTGGTGACGAGGCGCAGCTCTGTGCCGCCGCCGATGCCACCGGCAGAAGGGCCACGATTGAACTCGAGAAGAAAATAGCGGCCCCGCACACTGGAGGGGAAGCGGTAGAGCTTGAAGAGATCAGTGACGTCAGTCTGCAGCAAGAGGTTGCTGACCTGAGGAGTGGTGGCGGGGGCAGAGGCCGACGAGAAAGGGGTGGTCTCGCTCACCCAAATATTAACCGACGTGCACTTGTCGTTTTCGTTGTAATCGAGGTATTGGCGTTGGGCATAGGCGAGGGCGTCGACATCGTAGACCGCGTCCAGTTCGAAGCTCACGATGGGAGTGCTGACGCTGGCGTTGGTCGCCCAGGCCCGGCCGGAATCATTGCCACTGCCAGGGTCCTGATTGACGGTGAGATATTGGTCGAAAAGATTCTCCACATCGTACTCGGAGCGGAGAACGGAATTGGCGGTGACGTTGGTGTAGGCTGAGCCATCCGGAGAAATAATACGGCCGGGAAGGAGCTGGGTGGCAAAGGCAAGGGCGGTCAGTAAGGTTCGACTAGGATTCATTTCTAACAGGCGCATCGTTTGAGAGTGCGAAGTCCTAACCGCAAGAGTTTTAATCAATTTTCAACTTTTTCGAGAAAGGTGTTTTTCGGAAAATGAGATTGGTGGCAATTGTGTGGGCAACCTCGACTGGAGCCGTTCCTCGTTCTTGTTAGAGCCGGTTAGGCAGGTCTAGGCCGAGCTCGGCTGGACGAAAGGGAGGAGTTCCGGCCCTGTCGGCCTTCTTGACAAGTCTGGAGAGAATGACGGGTCAATAGTCCTCGGTATAAGCCCTGATCTTGCGAAGGGTTTCTTCCGAGAAAGGGTCCACGTCTTCTTTTGGCAAGCCATCCTCAGGGAGAAACTGGGGATCAGTGAGGGTTTTCATGAAGGCCACCAACGCGGCTTTATCCTCAGTCGAGAGCTCGAGACCGGGCCCGGGATGTTTGGAGATGTTGGGATCAAGCGTTGGGCTGCGATGGATGCCGGTTGAGTAGTGCTCGACGACTTCCTCCAAGGTGGAGAACCGGCCGTCGTGCATATAGGGTGCGGTGATTTCGACGTTCCGGAGCGAGGGGGTGGAGAACTTGTACCTGTCAGTCTCCCGTCCGGTGGTTTCCTCCAGCCCGAGGTCCTTGCGGCGGTTTGGCTTGAGGCCGTTGTTATGGAAGCGATGATTGGTGAAGAAGACACCGGCATGACAGTGGAAGCAATCGGCTCCGGTCAGGCCGAGGCGTGGATCGTTCTCGGTCATGAAGAGCTCGAAGCCCCGCTGCTCCTGCTCGGTGAGGGTCGCCTCCCCTTTTGCCGCGCGATCGAATTTGGAGTCAAAGGAGGTGAGTGAGAGAATGTATTGCTCCAGCGCGATAGCGAGCCGTTCGCTTGTGATAGCGGGGTCGCCAAAGGCAGCCGCGAAGAGGTTTGGATACTCCTCCTTGTTCGCCAGCTTATCGGGGAGGGCGTCCAAGTCTTCGCCCATCTCGAAGGGGTCGTGAATAGGGCGAAGCATTTGCCCGCGGAGGGTGGGCTCTTCGCCGTCCCAACGGAAGGGGCCCCGTTTCCAAGCAAGATTGACCAAGGGCATGGAGTGGCGGCGGGTGGTGCGCTCGGGCCGCACCCCCCAAGGCTGCAGCGCGGGATCGGAGAAAGCCTCATTCGGAAGATGGCAGAAGGAGCAGGAGACGTTGTTGGTGACGGAGAGGGTGTCGTCGAAGAAGAGCTTCTTTCCCAGCTCCACTCGTTCCTCGCTCATCGGGTAATCGGTGGGAAGATTAGGAAAGGGGAAATTCTTCGGCATCGAGAAGGGATAAGGGTGCCCGACGGTGTTCGTGGTCACTTTGCTACTCCCGGAGGAGGGTGAGAGAGCGCCCTCAATGCGGGAGAGGGTGAAGGCGGTTGGTAGAGACTCCTTGAAGTGCTGGACGAGCGGGTCACCCGGACGAGAATGCGTGGAAGTGGCCTCGGCGACCCGGAAGGGGGC
>JAUTCR010000056.1 GCA_030673895.1 Verrucomicrobiota bacterium JB023 | reverse complement strand
GCGAATGGTGGAGGCTGACGGGCTTGAACCGCCGACCTACTGGGTGTAAACCAGTTGCTCTACCAACTGAGCTAAGCCTCCGTTGACTTCGCACCGTAGGGTGCGCGTGGGAGGAGCTTGGCGATTGTTTGCCAGCTTTTCAAGCTCTTCCTTTTCAGTTCTTGCAGAATCCTTTAGCGAGGGGGCGTGCAAGGGGAAATGGTGCTGGCTATCGAGACAAGCGTGGAGGAGGGATCCATCGCTCTCGTGCAACCAGACGGGGTCGTCAGGGAGCTATCGTTTACTGCTGGCCGAGAGCCTTCCAAGCACTTGTGGCTTCCGCTGCAGGACATGATGCGTGACGTCGAGGGGCTGAGCGCGGTGGTCGTCGGGACAGGGCCCGGGAGCTACAATGGCTCGCGGGTGGGGATTGCCAGCGGCCAGGGCATTGCCCTCGTCAAGGGCTGTCCTCTGGTAGGGGTCTGTTCTTTCGAGGCGGTGAGGGCGGAGCAGGACCGGAGCCTGGCAGTCGGTGATGCCCGGCGAGGTTCCTATTCCTTGCAATGGCTTGCTGGCCAGCGTTTGCAGGGAGCGGTCCGACTGGTTGATGCGGAGAGCTTCGCCAGCGAACTGGCGGATCTCGACGGAGAGAGAATCGACCTATTCACCTTTGAGAATGTGGAGCGGTTTCCGGTCGAGCCGAGGCTGCAGGAGCGCATCCGCCAGGCGAAGCCAGAGGCCGGCCTACTGGGTCTCGCTTACTGGAATCGTCCTGAGCATGAGAGGCGAGCTCTCGCCGCGGCTCCGACGGAGCCGTTTTATCTACGTGAAGCCCATATCACGAAGGGTAAGAAAAAACCAATCTTCTAACCCTTCTGCAAAAGTGATGCTCGATAGGTCTTTTATCAAACGCGACGAGCGTTACTTTTGATAGGTTAAGAAAAATTCCTGACCTTTTTTGTCATTTTCTGATTGCCGACTCCCAAGGAGGAGTGTGGGCTATCCTTTAACTTTTGGATTTGTAGCGGCGTCCAAAAACCCATGTCAAAAAACCCGAATTCCGCAGGCAGTCTTCCGGTCCCATCACTGGTCATGATGGGGCCGGAAGATTTATTTTAGCCTTTTCGTTGAGCCCGATTGATTATCTTCTGATCGAGTGCCCCAGAGCTCGGCATAGAGGCCGCCCTTGGCGAGAAGTCCGTCGTGGGTCCCTCGTTCCTTAATCCGGCCATCAACGAGTACGCAGATGAGGTCGGCCTCTTGGACGGTGGTCAGCCGGTGTGCGATAACGAAGCTGGTGCGTTGCGCGCGCAAATTCTGGAGAGCCTCCTGGATGAGCCTCTCCGTCTCGTTATCCACCGCGCTGGTGGCCTCATCGAGTAGGAGCATGGGCGGATTCTTAAGCAGAGCGCGCGCGATGGAGATGCGTTGTCGCTGACCACCGCTGAGCTTGGTCCCACGCTCGCCAGTGACGGTATCCAGGCCATCCGGCAGCTCGCTGACGAAGGGGCTCGCATTGGCGGCATCAAGAGCCTGCCAGAGCTCATCGTCGGTGGCATCGGGCTTGGCGAGGAGGAGATTCTGCCGGAGGGTGGTATTGAAGAGGAAGCTCTCCTGCGTGACATAGCCGGTGTGGTCGCGGAGCCATTCCTTGGAAAGATTCTTTACGGCATGACCATCGAGAAGGAGCCGCCCCTCCCATGGATGATAAAAGCCCGTCAGGAGATTGAGGAGGGTCGACTTGCCCGAGCCGGTGGGGCCGACGAAGGCAATGGTCTGGCCCGCGCTGGCCTCGAGACTGACCCCTCGCAAGATGGGCTCACCTTCCGTGTAGCCGAAGTGAAGGTTTTCGAAGGTGACTTCCCCGTTGAATTGGTCGGGCCGCTCGCCGCCCGTTAGATTGGGTTCCTCCTGGTCGTCGAGGATTTCGAAAACCCGCTTCCCGGACACCGCTCCGCCGGTAAAGGTTTTCCCCAGGGAACTCAATCGAGATATCGGTTCGAAAAGATAGCCCCATGCGAAAAGGAAAGCTCCAATGATGCCAAAGGACTCAAGCTTTCCGTCGAGCAGCCACCAGGATCCCATGGCCAGCATGATAACGATTCCGCTCTCGGCGACGAAGCTGACGGAGGGCCAGGTGATGGCATTGGCCTTGACAACATGCATCTGGGAGGCGCGGACCTCATCGCTCTTTTCCGAGAATTCGAGCAACTTCTCCGGCTCGGTGGTATAGGCCTTGATTTGGCGGATTCCCGCCAAGCTATCATGCAGGGTCGCATTGAGGTCAGCGGAGGCTTCGGCGGCGCGGGTGTATCGCGGCGCGCCATATTTGGAATATAGCCAAGTGATCAGCCCGACCACCGGCATGGGAGCGAGGGTGACGAGGGTCAGCCCGACATGATGATAGAGCATGAAGCCGACGATGGCGACGATCTGGATGATCCCGCTCAAGCCTTGGTCGATGCCTTGGATGATCACCTTTTCCATGGCAGGAACGTCGTTGCCGACGCGGCTCATGATGTCTCCGCTCGTTCTCTTATCGAAGAAGTTGAGGGGCATCCGCTGGATCTTGTCGAAGAGCTCCCGGCGCAGATCGTGGACGACACGCTGCTCGAAGGCGGTGTTGAGCACGGTTCTCACCATGACGAGGAGCTGCCTCAGCGCGATGGCCCCCACTGCGATGAGCATCGTCGACCAGATGAGGTCCTGGCGTCCCTCACCGATGATGACATCGATGAAGCGCTTGGTCATGAGGGGCGGGACCAGCACCAGGACGGTGCTGCCAATGGCGAGAGCGAGCACCCCGAGCGCCATGGCGGGGTAATGATGCACGCGCTTGAAGATTCGGGCCAAGGGGGACATCCCTGCACCATCCGGGCCTCCGCGCCCGGAGGCAACGCCCGAGTCTGCCTGCCTCGGTGAAGCTTGCCCGGCTAGGCTTGGATCGGCTCGCCCTTGCGGCGGAATTTTTGCCAAGCCTTCTTAATGAGGCCGAAGGTCTTCCACACCACCCATCCCGCCAGGATGACGGCGAGGAAGAAGACGAAGAAGCTCACTGCTGGAGCTAAGGCCATCATGCTCAAGCCCCCCAAGACGAGACCATCCTCGGCAACACTGGCGACGGTATTTGAGACCGGCTCGGGCGACATATTGACGAACAAGCGCCCGCCTGCCTTGGCCAAGTGGGTGGTCAAGGAGGTGCCACCCGCCAAGAGTCCGGCAACGACGGACACCGTTGGATCAAGCTGCCCCAAGGCAGCCAATGCAAGGAGGATGCCGCCAATCGGCCGAATCGCGGTATGGAGAACGTCCCAAGTCGAATCCACCCAAGGGATCTTGTCTGCGAAGAATTCGACAAAAAAGAGGAGCCCTGCCGTCCCGATGATCCACGGGTCGCCGAGCACCTCCAGCTGCTCATGCTTGCTCGCGAGCGCCAGCCAATCGAAGCGAATGGCGAGGCCCGCAACGAAGGTCGTTAGGTAGAGATTGATTCCGGCCAGCGTGGCAAAGCCGAGCGCGACGCCGAGTTGGTCCAAAATTTCCATGACCGCATCTTAAGGCGAAAACCACGAGCGGCGATTCGAAAACCGCCCCCCCTTTGTAATCCGAGGGCCTTGTTTACAGGGACTCCACCACAACCGAGGTGGCCAAGGTATGCGACTCCCCGGGAGCGACGATGCGCGTATCATGGCGAGCGTTGCAGGCCTCCACGCAGACGAAATCCCGGTAGCCTTCGTCCGGCAGGTCGCCCAGGGCGGCCGCCTTCTCTGTCCAAGGATTCCAGACGACGGTGGTGAGTGAGCCCTTCTTCGCGACCTTGAGGCGACGCTGCCAGCCTTCATCCAGAATGGTCACCTCATTCGCAGTGCCATAGTAGATGCGATCGACCTCGCCCTCGATGGCGAGCTCCTCCTCTTCCTGCCTGACATCACCTTCTGGCGCCACCGTCGTATCGAGGTAGGGAGTATTCTGTAGCCCGTGGAGCTTGACCTGGCTGATTCCGGAAACCTGATAGTAGGTGTGCAAGGCCCCGCCTACCGGCACGGGCGCAGAGGTCCGATTGGTCGTGGTGAGCTCCATCTCCAGGCTCTCGCCCAGGACGAAGTGGGCAACGAGCTCGAAATCAAACGGCACATGGGCCGCGATGGCCTCGTCCGGAGTGAGCACCAGGCGGACGATGATGTTGCCATCCTTCTCGGCAACGAAGTCGACTTCCCAGAAGCGATTGCGCGCCACGCCGTGGGAGGGATGCTGGTCCGGGGCGCTGGGGTGGGCATTGAACCACGGCCAACAGAGAGGGATGCCTCCCCGGATTGCCTTCCCCTCCCGATAGATGGCCTCAGGCGAATTGTAAATGACAGGCTCCGCCGCCTGGCTGGGCTGCCAGTGGGTCAGATGAGCGCCATGCAGAGCCAAGACGGCCGAGCAAAAAGGCGTCTCAATCTTCAGCGCGGGATAGCCGGGGGCGAGTTCGATCTCGCTCACTCCATTCGGTAAAGTCATGGACCAAGGGTGCATGAAAGCGGGTCCGGTTCCAACCGGAAGTGCTTGGTGAATTGCCCCCCTTTGGCCACAGCCCCGCAAAGGGGCCGGAATCGAAACCGGCCGGAGGCGGAGCCAGACGGAGCTCGAGGGGAGCTTGGCAGAACGAGGTTCCAACTGATAATCAGCGCCATCCCGCTGCGAAGAGAATTGAAGGCTCATCCGTTCTTGCGGCTGGTGCATGGGCTGCTAGGAAAAGCGGGGTGAGCGAAAAAGTTGCAATTATGACCTCGGGAGGCGACTCGGCAGGAATGAACCCTGCCATCAAGTGCGCTGTCGATTACGCCCGCACCCAGGGCCTCAAGCCCTATCTGGTCTATGATGGCCTCCGGGGCTTGATTGATGACAAAATCAAGGAAGCCTCCGGCGACGACGTCTCCGGCATCCTCCACCGCGGCGGCACCATCCTCCGCTCCTCGCGCTCCAAGCGATTCTTCGACATCCAATATCGCGAGCAGGCCTACAATAATCTGAAGAGCCGAGGCATCGGCAAGCTGATCGTCATCGGCGGCGACGGCTCCTTCGGGGCCTTGCACCAATTTTATTCCGACTTCGGCCTCCCCTTCGCCGGCATCCCGGCCACCATCGACAATGACATCCCCGGCACGGACTACTGCCTGGGCGTGGATACCGCCCTCAATGTCATCCGCCACTCGGTCGATTCCATCCGGGATACCGCGACCTCGTTCTCCCGCGCCTTCGTCATCGAGGTGATGGGCCGCCACTGCGGCTACCTGGCCATGGTCAGCTCCTTGGCCTGTGGCGCGGAGATCTGCCTGGTGCCGGAGATCGAATACGACCTTGATTCCATCCAAGAGCGCATCCGGAAGGAGAAGGAAGACGGCTCGCGGACCTACCTCATCGCCATCGTCGCGGAGGGCGTCAAGATGGGTGACTACCTCACCCGCTGGATTGGGGACTCGCTCAAGATGGATGCCCGCCTCACCGTGCTCGGCCACGTCCAGCGTGGCGGCTCCCCCACCGTGCGGGATCGCATCATGGCCTATCACTTCGCCGTCGGCGCGGTCAATGCCCTGCAAGCAGGCGAGACCAGCCGCATCATGACCTATAAGGACGGCCTCTACGGCTCCACCTCCATCCAGGAAGTCTCCGATGGCAAGGTGAGCGCGCGGGAAGAGCTCTTCAATCTCTGCCGCCCTCTCTGCTGCTGAGCGCCGTCGCTTGCTTGATCCGGGCCTTGCGCTCCCGCAGCCGGATCAAGCGCCCTACCTCTCCCGACCCGCTGGCTATCAGTGCCACCCGGCAGTCCTTGCCCGCGGGAGAGACCGACCAATCGGACGTCCTTCCGACTTGGGGGTTGCGCCTTGTTTGTGAACCGCTAGCGTCGGGCGCGTTCGCGCGACATGAATATTCACGAATATCAGGCCAAGGAACTATTTGAAAAGTTTGGCGTCCCGAGCCCCAAGGGCAAGGTAGCCGACAACGCGGCAGAGGCCAAAGCCGCGGCGGAAGAAATCGGAGGAGGCAACTACGTTGTCAAAGCCCAAGTCCACGCCGGAGGGCGCGGTAAGGGAACCTTCAAAAACGGATTCCAGGGCGGAGTTCACCTCTCCAGCGACGCTGCCGAAATCGGCGACATCGCCGGCAAGATGATCGGCGAGACCCTCGTCACCAAGCAAACTGGTGAGGAAGGCAAGCTGGTCCGCAAGGTCATGGTCGCCGAGTCCGTCGACATCAAGCACGAGTATTACCTCTCCATCCTCATGGACCGCGCGACTTCCCGTCCGGTCATCGTCGCATCCGTCGAGGGCGGCATGGACATTGAGGAAGTGGCGGAGAATCGCCCTGAGAAGATCCTCAAGGAATTCATCCACCCCCTCGCCGGCCTCCAGCCTTACGAGCTGCGCAAGCTCATCAAGGGCCTCGGCTTCGACAAAGACCAAGGCAAGCAATTCGCCAAGCTCGTCAGCAATCTCTACAAGCTCTTCCTCGAGTGCGATTGCGCGATGGTCGAAATCAACCCCCTCGTAGAGACCACCGACGGCCGCATCCTCGCGCTCGACGCCAAGTTCGGCTTCGATGACAACGCGCTCTACCGTCACCCCGACATCTCCGCCTACCGCGACCTCGACGAAGAGGATCCTCGTGAGGTGGAAGCGGGCAAATACGACCTCAACTACATCGGCCTCGACGGCAACATCGCCTGCCTCGTGAACGGTGCCGGCCTCGCCATGGCGACCATGGACATCATCAAGTTCGCCGGGGGCGAGCCCGCCAACTTCCTCGACGTCGGCGGTGGCGCCTCCAAGGACCAGGTCGCCGCAGCCTTCAAGATCATCACCGGTGACCCCAACGTGGAGGCCATCCTCATCAACATCTTCGGCGGCATCATGGACTGCAACGTCATCGCCGAGGGCGTGGTCGCTGCTTCCAAGGAAGTCGGCCTCAATATCCCCCTCGTCGTTCGCCTCGAGGGCAACAATGTGGAAGCAGGGAAGAAAACGCTCAGCGAGAGCGGGCTCAACCTCATCACCGGCGACGATATCCTCGACGCCGCCAACAAGGTCGTCGCCTCCATCAAAGCCGCCTAAAACGGACTGAATACTTCCAACTGAATACTAACAAACTTTTCTCATGGCTATTTTAGTAGATGAAAACACCAAGGTGATGGTCCAGGGCATCACCGGAGGCTTCGGCGGACGTCACGCCGGCCTCAGCCTCGACTACGGCACCCAGCTCGTCGCCGGCGTCACGCCAGGCAAGGGCGGGCAATTCTTCGAGCACAACGGACACAAGGTCCCCGTCTTCGACAGCGTGGCCGAGGCCGCCAAGGAGACCGGAGCCACCGCCTCCGCCATCTTCGTGCCTCCCCCATTCGCAGCCGACGCCATTCTCGAGGCCGTCGATGCCGAGCTCGAGCTCGCCGTCGCCATCACCGAAGGCATCCCCGTCATGGACATGATGAAGGCCAAGGCCATCATGGGTGACAACTGCAAGACCCGCCTCATCGGCCCCAACTGCCCCGGCCTCGTAACTCCCGGATACGGCGAAGGCTCCCACGGCGGCTGCCGCATCGGCATCGCCCCCGGCCACATCCACAAGCGTGGCAAGGTCGGTATCGTCTCCCGCTCCGGCACCCTCACCTACGAAGCCGTTTGGCAGGTCAGCCAGCTTGGCGAAGGCCAAAGCACCTGCGTCGGCATCGGTGGCGACCCCATCAACGGCACCTCCCACCTCGACATCCTTGAGATGTTCAACGACGACGAAGAGACCGAAGCCATCATCATGATCGGCGAAATCGGCGGCACCGCCGAGGTCGAAGCCGGCCGCTGGGCCAAGGAAAACTGCAAGAAGCCTATCGCCGCCTTCATCGCCGGCGCCACCGCCCCTCCCGGACGCCGCATGGGTCACGCCGGTGCCATCGTCGGCGGAGCGGAAGACACCGCCGAAGCCAAGAAGAGCATCCTCAAAGAGTGCGGCATCACCGTCGCCGAAACCCCCGCCGAAATGGGCAAAGCCCTCATGGAAGCCTGGGGCAAGTAAGTTTCAAATAGCTCTCTTTAGCTTGACGGCGGCCTCAGAAATTGATGCCGCCGTCTTTGTGTTTAAAAATCCAAACATAATCGATTCTCGAATACCGGATATATTCATGAGAGAAGAAAAATATTTTTAATTTAATCGCCGTAAAAATAGAAGCCCGGTGTCGAAATCATGATAAATGGGCCTGCCGGGCAGAGACCGGAAGGCCTTTACCTGGCTTCATAACATTGATGTCCAGCTTGGCGCAAATCTCGTCACGAATACCTCGATTCTCAGGAAAAAGATAAAAGTGTTGGGCCACCAAGGAACGAAGGATGTTCGAACAAATCACATCCCCAGAAAATTCTTGTTCGAGTTCTAATATTCTCTCTTTTGGAAGCTTTAGAGTATCTAGGGAAATTGAAAGTCCTATCAGATTCGACGCATTCGAATTTATTTCATCATTCACTTCGTCAAAGACAACTTCTTGACCTTCGGCGCCAAGGCTAAGAGACACCAGCTTAATAACCCCAAAAATATTCATCTCCACTAATGATGCTAATGAGACTCGAATAGATGACCGTAATTCATCGGGAGTAAGTTTTGTTCCTGTGCGAGAGGAGATTCTCTTTTCAAGAAATTTTATCCATTCATCTTTCCCTTCTTCCATCCAGCTCACAACCTTTGAAAGCCCTCGTAATCCGAGTTCGTAGCTGTCTCGTGCGATCCTTACTTTGTCATCGCCGTCTAAGGAACCTGGAAAGTTCTTTAAGAGCTGCCCCAAAACAGTTATTGTTCTAATCATAGAGTCAAGAGTCGCTATGATTTGGCGGCTTTCTTCATCTTCCGCGGTATCCGAAGAAGCAAACTTCTGTTCTGCTTCCGAGATATCTGTTGCATCATAATGGGTCTTAAGTATTTCATCATTGACTTCGCTGGGAACACTTAAAGCTCTTTGCCGAAGTTCAGCATCCAAGCCCCTTAGGAAGGGGATATCGGATTCCAATTTTAGTGGAGTCGCCTCTGAAAATATAGATTTCGCTTGGTTGCTTATGATTTCCAATAAAAACGGACTTTTAGATAGGTGGACAAGAAACAGCCAAATATTCGAATTCTTTTCTTGGTGAAAATTTTTCGACATCTCTATTATTCGGAGTTTAATTTCTTCTTTCTCGATGTTATTATGTAGAAACTGAGCGATGAAAAAGTAATATGCGTAGGAGTACTTAAAACGATATTCATCGTCGTAAAATTCAATCAATTTTGATCTGAGTAGCTCTTCCTCCAAGTCTTTCTGTCTCAACATACTTTTCGACCGCTTTTTGAAGTGAGTAAAGAAGCTGTCAAATTCATCAGGGCTCACACCTCTTATTCCTCTTTCGTTAAGTAGGCTCGAAAACTCGCTCAAAAAGCGAAACTTAAGATCAAGCGGGACCTTATTGTCGCCACGCTCCAAAGAATTTGTTACAAATGTCTGGTAATGGTAACCACAAATTCCAACTTCTCTAACTTTAGAAACTGAACCAAGTGTTTGAAGGAAGCCGAGAATAAATACTGGTACAGACGGAAGAAAACTTCTACCGAGAAGAGTATCAATCATGTTTTCGGCGCTTTTGATAGAGCGCTCAAGTTCTTCTGTTGGCGTAGAAAAATCTCGGCCAGTGAAATACCATCGACGTATAAGGCGGCGTCGTAAGTAGCGACCAAATGGTTTAATTGAAAGCTTTCTATAGTCAGAAATTTCTTTTTCGGTAAGAACTCCATTGGCGATTTGTTCGACGAGCATCATCTGATCACCGAAAATGACCGATTTTCCAAAAATCTTGCCTAGCTCAGATACGAGCATCAATCTTCCTTTTACATTGAGGTTTGATTGGTGTAGATTATCTACGATTACCGCCCTTTGCTTCAAATGCTGATGTTCAAAATACTCAAAATTAACGTCCGTGTAACACTCTGCGAAGGCTTTCCGAATCTCTTTATTCAACCCGCTGATGTAGCCTTTACCTTTGTTTGTTAAGTCTAGATAAATTACGCTCAGTCCCTTTCTCAGATACTGATTAGCGAGCCATTTTGCGAGAGTTGTTTTCCCACTTCGTTCGCTTCCGAAAATCAAAAGCCTATCATTTTCGGAAGAAAATTCCTGAAATTTTGACGAATCTAGAAATGTGTTCGATCTTTTCCTTCCTTCCGAATAGTTCTCGACGATTTCAAAATCTGGAAGAATAAGTATATCTTCCAAGGTGAGTAGGTTTCCCGAGGTATGAGCAAAATCAATTTCAAGGTCTGTGATCCAATCGTGGAATCTTTGGCTTAGGGTAAGAGTCATCCCTTTGGCTTGTTTTGATTTACCTAATGAAATCCAATCAGTGAGCTCTGCTCTTTTCTGGAAATTCTCTCCAGCGCGCTCGTAGCCACTAAATTTGTATCTTCCTTGAGATTCATCGAGTAGGACAACATTGAAGTGGCCAGGGCAATCGTGAGCCTTTTCTTGGAAGACTCCTCCTAAGAAGTATCCAACAGTGCTACCTGAAAAATCACTTTTAGTAAATTCCTCTGGAAGATGTTCGTGCCCGAAAAAAACCATGTCCGAGGTAGTATCGAGATGGCGATCAACAATTCTTCGTCGATTTGGAGTCAACCAATTTGTTGGATGATGAAGCACGCTTAGTGTAATTCCCTCAAACGTAACCTCGTCTTCCAAGTATAAACGAGGATAGCTCATTTTGCCAGGCTCTTCATGAAGTTTTGAGACCCAAGCCGTATTGTAGAGATTTAGACGAATAGGGATATCACCATCATTGATAAGGTGTGTTTCAAAAATATGGTGTCCGCTGTCTAAGGGTTGTTCGAAAATTGAGTCGGACTTAAAAACTTGGAAATCGTGCTGAACTTTAACACATTGCTCTATGAGTTTGCTATCTGAGATTGGCTGGCTTTCAGTGGGAATCGATTTTATAATTAACTGACGGACAGTATCATCTAAGTCGAAGTCGCAATCGTGGTTGCCAGCTACCACGAAGAATTTTAAATCAGCTGATGTTCTTTCCTCCAACCTGGCTTTAAGTTTATATAAAGAATCTCGAAATGCTCCATATTGCTCGGATTTTCCTGAGAAGGCTATGTCACCTGAGATAAGGACTAAAACTCGACGAATATCGGAATAGTCTGGAGTAGACACGATTTCTGCAATATTTGGGAGAAATTTTATCCCCAAATTTGTTACGCTGGAGATATGGAAATCACTAAGGTGAAATATCAGAGCCATAGAATTAAATATGATATATTTTAGTAGAGTTATGGTAGAAGTAAAGATGAAAAACTTCTATGCACACAATAAAGGGACACACGAGGTACTGGAAGGAGAGACAACACAGGAGAATGAGGCGACAAGGTTGGGGCAACGGAAGGACACACCAGCTGCCAGGAAGCTTGACCGCAAAGCGAGAGCAAGCCGGCAAGGTCAGCTCCGTTGCATGATGAAGAGCGCCGTAGGTTTTGGTCGGTAGGGATGCCTCGCTGAGGCATCCACAAGGGTATGGCGCTCGCGGGCTGCAAGTGGATGTCTCGGTGAGACATCCCTGCCGGGTCTCTGCTACCGGGCCTCTGGGATTTGGGGATAGAGGAGTCGGGGCTTTGTCGCTTATCCTCAGCCACCTATTGCGGGCTGATCGGCTTGCTCATGGCGAGGCCATCAGTCAGTCACCATCACTCGGAAAAACATCTCAGGTCGATAGGCGCCCGTCTCGTCCTCGCGGTCCTCGGATAGAATTTGAAAGACCAGAGCCTCGCCCGAGCCTTCTTTCACCTCTCCGGTCGAGACCCAATTTTGCAAATCATCCGTCTCGCTCACCTGCAGGGTATAGACATGAGCTGGCAAGCTTTCCATGCTCAACTCCATCGCACTCTGGGTGACAGACAAGACCTCCAAACGACCCGGATTGTCAGAATCGTACACGCGGCCGTCACTGAGATTCCTTACCTCACCCGGCAAATTCCCAGCGGTGATCGCATCGAGTATGCCGCTATTGGTGATCAATCCTGAAATCAGAAAGGAAGTTTGCTGCGAGATCCTGACAAGACCCGTATTAAGCAGATTCCCCATTAAGATCCACTCTTCGGCACTACCGCAATCGGCCAAAATCAGGCCACTGTTCGTCACCTCATCATCAACAGCGAGCGTGCCACAGCAGCGAAGCGTGCTGTCCTCCCGGACTATGATTCTTTCTGCGGAAAGTATTGCTCCCGACCTCACTTCCACCACCGTTTCGCCCGCGATCTCCATCACACCTTCAACTTTCAAGGTCGAGTCGATGGTCAGCCCGAAGTCCCCCTTGACTATCAGCCCCTGTCCCTCCGCCAATCCGACGAAGATAAAGGTTATGGCAAGGGTCATGCGGAATGCGGCGGAACCGAAGTTGTCTCTGTGCCAAAGACTCATGATCGGTGTCGTCAATCTGGCTTTTATGAAGATTTTCCTGCTCAATCCTAATCGTAGTTGAGGTCGTCCACTAAAAATCCACGGACCTCAATGTCTGTGTTGGTCCGACCGCTCAGGTTCGACGTTTGATAGGCGGTGATGTAACCACCCGGTCGACCCACCACGAGGGGGGCAGCATCTCCGGAGATATGATGAGGAGAAGCGCTTGTGAAGGTGAGCCCCGCACCGCTGGGGCTCGGATAGCCCTCACTCGTCATTGTCGCTCCGATACGTCCGTAGTAGGTAGCATCCAATGTCGCCGCATTCGGGCTCGTATAAATTCCTGTGATGAGCAGGTATTTGCCATCAGGTATCTTCTCGAAAGTGCTGAACGAATCCCAGTAGCCGAATCTGATGTTCCCGACGGCACCATTAGTGAGAAGAATCTCATTCCCGTAGATTGGGATCGGTCCGGAAGGGAGGGAACCGGCAGATTTATCGGACAAATTTTTCCACTGGGCCCCGTCGTATCCCTCGAATTCATCATTCTGCTCATTGAAGCGTAGCGTCCCCTCACTCGGCGGAACATTGTCATCTCCCACCTTGACCTTTCCGTTGACATCCAGGGCCTGCTCCGGGTCATCATTATTGATGCCGACCTGAGCCAAAAGGCCCACAATCGCGAAGCAGAGAACGAAGATGATATGATTCCTCATCGAATGGAGCCTAACCGCAGCCACGGGCACTCCGTCAATGCTATTCGAACGACCATCTCCCGATGACGAGTGGCCACCCTTGGGCTCCTACTTTGGATTTCAGACAACAGAAGCACACACCAACTGCTAGGAATCAAGTCGGCAAGGTTGGCGTCGTTGCCATGATGAAGAACGCAACAGGTCGCCGGTAAGGATGCCTCTCCGAGGCATTCGCAAGGGAATGGCGCTCGCGGGCTGCAAGCGGATGTCTCGGCGAGACATCCCTACC
Organism: Verrucomicrobiota bacterium JB023; assembly: GCA_030673895.1. Classification (GTDB taxonomy): domain Bacteria; phylum Verrucomicrobiota; class Verrucomicrobiia; order Verrucomicrobiales; family Akkermansiaceae; genus Roseibacillus. The sequence continues at coordinate 64,772 of JAUTCR010000056.1, read as the reverse complement.
GAGCCTGTGGAACTGGCTTTGCCCGTATTGGGCCGGTTGGCTTCGGCCCGCATCGGATGGTGAGATGACGAAGGCCGGATTTTAGATCATTGAACCGAAGACCGGGGCAGCCAAGTCGCGGAGGGATAAGAGCGCCATTCGAAATGGTGGGCCTCGATGAATGGTGAATCGCACTTGATAGGGTCCTCCCCGCGGACACTTACCCTCATTTCCCCCAACATAGGCCATTTTGACGAAGGCCTTTCCATTACCAATTTCCTTCGTCAGCAATCGCCGTCCTTCAGAACCAGTGGCTGAAGCAGCCAGTTCGATTCCCCTGCCATCCTAAGAAGAATCTCCCGCTGCTGCTCGAAGGCCGGATCTCCGATTACTAGCTCGGGCTTGATGGGCAAGCTACGGGCGCCGCGGCCCACTTCACCCACTTCCGCCTTATCAGATTCTTCATCGAAGCGATCCACCTTATCGAGAAAGGCCTCAAAGGTGTTCAGGACCGCACGGACACTCAATTGGTTCAAGCGGCTCTGCTCTTCCGACCCCCGGCTGGCCAGCCAGGTTGCCTCATGCAGGGCGAGCAGCCGGACAGGTAGGGCCTCGCGGGGGTCATGGCTGGGGAAATTGTGAATGATGGGATAGGCCAAGTGCCGCTGGGAGTGAGTTTCCAGCCGTTCTGAGACCGTTGCGAGAAAGGGTTCCAGGTCGCGGAAGTCTTTCCCGTTCCAAGCCGCGTGCAGAATATCGGACGAGGTCTCGCCAAAACCCCGAATCATCCCACCCAAGGCATGCTGATCCACGACGGCCGAGACCACCGAAATTAGGTAAGTGATCGACAGGGTGATGAGAAAGAGACCGTGGAAAGAAGCCACAGCGGTGACAATCATCCACAGGGGACCACCAGGCACATAGTCACCCACCCCGAGAGTGAATAGGGTGAATCCTGTGTAGTAGATCCTCGCGATGAGCGCGGCCGGCTCCTTCGTGGTGGAATCCACAACAGCCCCATCCCAGGCAGAGAAGATCAGAGCGTAGCCCGCATAGAGCAAGAGAACCCAAAGCCCCACACTGGCGAGGAGGCAGGCGCATCCCACCATCCTTCTGAGCGAGCAGAGCTGGAAACGGCGCGAGATAGTGACGTGGACCCACCAAACCCATGCGGAGATGGTCCGGCTCATCGGGCCCCCGCCCGAGAAGGAGATGGTGGTCTTGAGAACATCGAAGGTGGTGAAAAGGATGAGCAGGATCCCGAGGATGGTGAGGACTAGGTTCATTGGGTCAATTCAGGTTGGTTCTGCTTAACCTCTCCACATCATCCAGACGGCCATCACCATCATCATGAGATTCTCCGTGAGAGAAATTGCGCCGAGCGGCACGTTGCTCCCTCCTCCAACGCAAGCGCAATTGAGGTCCCTTTTTTCCAAATAGACTGCCTTGTAGACGGAGATGGCTCCGATGGTGCTCACCAAGAGAACCAGGGGGGCGACAAGCCCTATTGCCAGACCAGCAATCATCGCGACTCCTCCCAGAGTCTCAACATAGGGGTAAAAGTAGGAGTAGGGCACGTAGCGCTTGGCCAGGAGATCGTATTGGACGAAGCCGGTGGCGAAGGACTTGAGGTCCCTCAGCTTGAGGATGCCCAGCACGCACATGCTGAAGGCGATGAACAGCTCAGCGACGCGAAGGATGTCCAATCTCCCCCAGCCGGCCCAGCTCGTGGCCAGAGCCATCAGCAAGGTCACCACAAAGACGGCGATAATCGGCTGGTAGGTTGTGCCCTCCTTGGGATCCGGCCTCATGCCCAGATGCTCTCGCAAGGCATCGTAACCTCCGATTCGGTCCCCACCGATCCAGATTTGTGGCGTTTCTTCCCAGCCATTCTCTTTCTTGGCCTTCTCATTGGCCTCCTGGGAGGTCAGATGCTGGTCTTCGACTGCGAAGTGGTGCCTCTTCAGTAGGTCCAGGGCCTTGACCCCCCAGGGACAGAGGTGGTCGGGGGTCACCATGCGGACGATTTTGGCAGATTTGTTTTTGTCTTCGATCATAGGGCAGGGTTCTCAATCGGGTTCAGCAAGCGCCAATTGGGGGCAGCGACAGCCCCGCAGACGCCCGCCCGCTTCAGTCTCCCAACTTGGCAGACCCTATGCCACGTCATCCTCCGAACCTCTCAATCCACTCCCTTCCAAACGCTTATGAAGCTCCAAACCTATGAAACCGAGACCCTCCCGCCAGACACCTTGTAAATTGCACTCCCCTCCCGAGACACGTCATGCAGGAATGCGGATGCTATGGAGTCGAATCTGGCCTTCTTTTCCGGATCAAATGTATTCATTTGAAACTGGGAGGAGACCGCAGCGGCTCCAGAACTCTAGCCATGTTGGTAAAGCGAAGGAATACTTATCAATTTTGTCTTTTGAACGATTTTACTGGCGGTTTGTGAGGGTTTTGAGTCCATGATTCCCAGCTATCTTTCCGCAAAACGATAGACGACTTTCGAGTAATATAGGCCCTTCCCTCCGAGATAGACACCCTCAGAAAAACCATAATGAACCTTTATTTCTCAAAAAAGATTTTCGGCCTAGTTTTGTTGGCCTCAACATTTCTCTCCGCAAGCGAGGAGATTCCACCGGACGAACACTTCAGGGTTGATACTCTTGTCGAGGGCTTGGTCGATGCCATGGAGATCACCGTCTTGCCGACGGGCGACGTCTTCATCGTGGAGCGGACCGGTGGCCTCAAGTGGTACTCGCCCAAGACGGAAGAGACGAAGCTGGTGAAGACCTTCGACGTCTCAGTCCGGCGGAAGGGCATCTCGCGGGAAACCGGGCTCCTCGGCATCACCCACGACCCGGACTTCATGCGGAATGGATGGATCTACTGCTATTACTCACCCAAGAAGGAGGAGGCCCACTTCCTGTCCCGTTTCACCTTCAAGGCGGGTGAGCTGCGTGATGAGAAGATCCTCCTCAAGGTCCCTCAATCCCGCAAAGAGGGCGTGTGCCATGAGGGCGGTTCCCTTGCTTTCGATGGTCAAGGCCACCTCTTCCTCTCGACCGGCGACAACACTTGCCCCTTCAAGTCCAATGGCTCCGCACCCATCGATGAGCGCAAGGGAAATGAGCATTTGAATGCCCAGCGCAGTGCCGCCAATACGAATGACCTTCGCGGAAAGATCCTCCGCATCCGGCCCACTCAAGCGGGCTCGTATGAAATCCCCGCCGGCAACCTCTTCCCGAAAGGCAAACCCAATACCCGGCCCGAAATCTATGCGATGGGCTGTCGCAATCCCTGGCGCATCGGCGTCAATCGCGAGACCGGCACGGTCTATTGGGGCGACGTCGGGCCAGACGCCCGCAAGGACACCTCGCGGGGGCCGCGGGGCTACTGTGAGATCAATCAGGCCAAGACCGCAGGCAACTACGGCTGGCCCTACTTCGTTGCGGACAAGGCCTACGCCTACCACGACTTTGAGGCGGGAAAGACCGGAGACCGCTTCGATCCAAAGAATCCTGCAAACAAGTCCCGCCTGAATACTGGACTGACGGATCTGCCTCCAGCCCGCAGCCCGTTCTGGTATGAACCACGGTCTTGTTATTGCGCCGGCCCCGTGTTCCATTACTCAAGCGAAGCCCACCAAGAGGGAGGCCTCCCTGCCGAGCTCGACCAATGCCTGATCAGCTATGATTGGAACACCGGGCGCATGCAGCTCAGTAAGCTGGATGACAATGAAGAGCTGGTCTGGAAGAAAGATTGGCTGACGAGCAAAAACTTCGTCCACCCCTCAGACGTCGAGATCGGAACGGACGGTGTCATGTATGTCCTCGAGTACAGCTCCGTCTGGTATGACGGATCAGATGGCAAACTGAAGCGAGTGACCTATACCCCGGGCAGCACCAATCTGGCCGAGGATGAGGGCCCGGACCCACGTCTCCAAGGCCTCGATGCCGACCATCCCGGCACCAAGCTGCTCGGTGAGGCCACTTGCCTCTCCTGCCACCAGACCCAAGTCACCTCAATCGGGCCCCGTTATGCCGACGTCGCCGACCGCTACCGTGATCAGGAAGGAGCTCAAGACCTCCTCGCCCAGCGCATCATCGCAGGCAGCGTCGGCCAATGGGGGGAAGTCCCTATGCCCCCTCATCCCCAATACAGCGAGGAGCAAGTTAGCCAAATGGTCGATGCCATCCTCTCGCTGGAACCCGGCGGACACAAGGAATGACCGGCACCCTAACAAGCTCAGCGTTACCAGGGCCCCCGGCAGCCTCCCTAACAAATGCTTTCAACCCGATGCCAAAACCTTTATGAGATAATCTAACGAGACGACTCATCTCCATCTTTTGCCCGCCTGGCCATCAGGCGGGCACTTGACTTCATATCAAACCCAAACCCATGTCCCAACACACCACTACCCAAGGCAGCAATCACTTTGCCTTCGCGACCGTCACCTCACTTTTCTTCATGTGGGGATTCATCAGTTGCATGAACGACCTGCTCATCCCGAAGTTCAAAGCGGAATTCGAGCTGAGCCAATTCCAAGCCAACCTGGTGCAATCCTTCTTCTTCGGAGCCTACTGCCTGGTCTCACTGGCCTACTTCCTGATCTCTGCGGCGAAGGGTGATCCGATCAATAAGATTGGATACAAGAACGGCCTCATCATCGGCCTCATCCTCACCGCCGGAGCCTGTATGGTCTTCGTTCCTGCGGCCAATACAGCCTCTTACCCTCTCTTCCTGGTCGCCCTCTGCCTGTTAGGCAGTGGTGTCACGCTCATCCAGATCGCCGCCAATCCCTATATCTCGATACTTGGTCCCGAGTCCTCGGCCTCTTCCCGGCTAAATCTTTCCCAAGGGCTTAACTCGCTGGGCTACGTTCTCACTCCTCTGATTGGTGGCGCGCTCATCTTCCAGAGTGCCACCGGAGAGGGCGGTCTGGACACCGTCAAGGCACCCTACGTCGGCCTAGCCGTCATCCTTCTAGCCATTGCTATTGCTATCAAATTCATCAAGCTGCCCACCTTCCGCCAGGAAGGTCACGTGGAGGCCGGCATCAAAGTCTTCCGGCACAAGCACTTCGCCTGGGGCATGGCTGCCATCTTTTTCTATGTCGGCGCCGAGGTGACCGTAGGCAGCATCCTCGTCAACTATCTCGAGAAAATCATGAATTTCACCGAGGAGCAGGGCGTCAAGTATCTCTCCTTCTACTGGGGTGGCCTCATGATCGGCCGCCTCATGGGCGCCATCTCCTTGAGCGGCCTCCAGCAGGCCAAGAAGTTCCCCATGATGGTGGTCGCAGCCCTCGTCTCGATCTTCATCATCTTCCTCTCCGCCAAGGGCAAGTCGGACCTCACCGTTGGAGAAATTTGGCCCTACTTCATTACGGTCGTGCTGAGCTTCGTTTTCTTCCGCCTCGGTCGGGCTCTCCCCGGCCGCATGGTGGGCCTGTTCGCCATCGTCGCTACCGTGCTTTCCCTGCTCGCCATGACGACCTCTGGCGAATTCGCCCTCTGGTCCATCGTCGGCATCGGCCTCTTCAACTCCATCATGTGGTCCAATATCTTCACCTTGTCCATCCGTGGACTCGGCGAGGACACCAGCCAAGGCAGCTCCTTGCTCGTCATGATGATCTGTGGCGGTGCCCTGCTCCCATTGATTCAAGGAGGCCTGATGGATTTCTTCGGGGTGCGCGCCTCCTTGTCCATCGTCCTGATCAGCTACCTTTACCTCGCCTACTTCGGATTCGTTGGTTCCAAGATTGGCCGCGAGAGCGAAGACGAACAGACCGCCTGAGACACCATGCCATCAGATCCGAACCGCGATTCGCGCTCCGTGATGACGCTGGATGCCGGGGGCACCAGCTTCAAATTCTCGGCGATGCAAGGTGGCAAGCTAGCCATTGAGCCTTTCGCGCTGCCCTCGAATACCCATGCGCTCGAAGCTTGCTTGGAAACTCTCGTCAAAGGCTTTGAGCGGGTGAAGTCCGAGCTATCGACCCAGCCTTCGGCAATTAGCTTCGCCTTCCCCGGACCCTGCGACTATCGGCAGGGCATCGTCGGTGACTTGCCGAATCTCCCCTGCTTCCGGGGTGGTGTGCCCTTGGGGCCGTTCCTTGAGCGCCACTTTGGCATCCCGACTTTTCTCAATAATGACGGGGACCTCTTCGTCTATGGTGAGTCCATGGCCGGGCTCCTTCCCGAGGTCAACAAACGACTCGAACAAGCCGGTAGTCCCAAACGTTACCGTAACCTGTGCGGCGTGACTCTGGGGACCGGCTTCGGAGGCGGAATCGTTATCAACGGCAAGCTCCTCCGGGGAGACAATGTTTCAGGAGGTGAAGTCTGGCTCATGCGCAACAAGCTGCAGCCCACGACCAATGCCGAGGAAGGAGCCTGCATCCGCGCCGTCCAGCGTAGCTATTGTGAGGCAGCGGCCATCACACCCGGGGACGCTCCCAGCCCGAAGGAGATCGCCGCCATTGCCCACGGCGAAAGCCCGGGAAATCAGGAAGCCGCCCGCCAAGCCTATCAAAAACTTGGCGAGAACGTGGGAGACACCCTCTCTCAGCTCGTCACCCTCACTGATGGCCTCGTCGTCATCGGCGGCGGCCTCTCCGGGGCAGCAAAACTCTTCCTGCCCGCACTACTAGACGAGATGAACGGTACCTATCTCTCTCCCTCCGGAACACCCTTCCCCCGCCTGGTGCAGAAGTCTTTCAATCTGGAAGACGAGGACCATTTCGCCCGGTTCGTCGCCGGGGAAACCCGTCAAATCACCATCCCGGGAACGAACGATACCTTACCCTATGACCCCATGCCCCGGACCGGAGTCGGCATTACTCGGCTCGGAACCAGCGAAGCCGTCGCCGTCGGGGCCTATGCCTACGCCATTGACCAACTCTCTTAAAACCATGAAACAACTTGCCCTAACGACTCTTGTCGCCGTCTCCTCGCTTTTCGCGAGCCTCACCGCGGAGGAGAAAACTCCCGTTGATTGGGTCAATCCACAGATTGACACCGTCAAGCCGCGCTTCTTCTACTTCAGCTCCGCTTGTCGTCCCTTCGGACTCGTCAACCTAAGCCCTGATACCCAGCCGGACAAAACCTGGAACTCAGGCTACCGCTACAATGACGAGAAGATCGAATGCTTCAGCCACATTCACGGCTGGCAAATCGCAGGCCTCCCCGTCATGCCATTGCCTGCCAGTGGGGACCACAAGGACTACGCCTCCAAGTTCTCCCACGATGACGAGGTGGTGAAGGCCGGCTACCACAAGGTTGTTCTTCAAGACCATGGAGTCACCGCCGAGCTCACCTCCACCATGCGAGTCGGCTTCCATCGCTACACCTACTCCGCAAGCGACGACGCTCACCTCATCATCGACCTCAGCCGGAAGTTGATGGACCATGACATGCTCGATCCGGAAGCGACCCTCCGCGACGACAAGCTCGCCATCGAAGGCTCCACTACGATGGGCCCGACCGGTAGGCGGAAGAAGAACTTCAAGGTCTACTACGTTGCCGAGTTCAACAAGCCCGCCGAAGCCGTCGGCGACTGGGAAGACGGCAAGGTCGTGGTCAACTTCGGGAAGCTTGATGAGCCTCTCCTCATGAAGGTCGGCCTGAGCTACACCAGCCTCGAAGGGGCGCGCAAGAACCTGGAAGCAGAGTTGTCCCACTGGGATTTCGATCAAGTGGTGCAGGAATCCTATGATCACTGGAATGAATGGCTGGGACGCATTCAAGTCGAGGGCGGCACCGATGCCCAGAAGACCAAGTTCTACACCGACCTCTGGCATGCTCATCTGGGTCGTCGCACCGTGAGCGATGTCGATAACAAGTATGCCGACAATACCGGCTCCGAGACGCTCATCCGCCAAGGCAAGCGCCCGCACTACAACTTCGATGCTCTCTGGGGCGCCCAGTGGTCGCTCAATGTTCTCTGGCCCATGGCTTGGCCGGAGTTGATGGACGACTTCGCTGATACCATGGTGAACATGTATCACAATGGCGGCCTCATCCCGCGCGGACCGTCCGGCGGCAACTACACCTACGTCATGATTGGTGATCCCGCCTCCTCCTTCTTCTCCGCCGCCTACCACAAGGGCATGAGAAACTGGGATAAGGAGGCCGCCTTTGCCGGGCTCATGCGCAATGCCTTCCCCGGAGGCATCCGTGACCACGCGGGCTATGAGACTCAAGCCTATTCCAATGGCGGGGGCATGAGCTACTATGTGAACCGTGGATACGTCCCGCTGAAGATTCCCAAGTCCAAAGGCGGACACCGCCAGGGAGCGGCCCAGACACTTGAGTATTCTTACCAAGATTGGTGTCTCGCCCAGCTGGCCACCTCCCTCGACCGCAAGGAAGAAGCCGAGCTACTCAACAAGCGGGCCACAAACTACAAGAACGTCTGGGACGCGGAAGTGGGCTGGATGCGCCCACGGAAGATGGACGGATCCTGGCACGAGCCATTCTCCCCCATCAATGACAAGGGCTTCACCTCGCCCGGCTTTGTCGAATCTGCCTCCGCCATCTACACCTTCTACATCCCGCATGACCTCAATGGTCTCGCGGAACTCTTTGGCAGCCGGGACGCCATGGCTGAGCGCTTGAATAGTAACTTCGAGAAGGCTGCTCCCGTCCGCTTCATCGCGGAGCATGGCAATCACGCCATCTCATGGGTCGACTATCAAAATCAGCCCGCTACCGGCATGGCCCACGTCTTCTCCCATATTGGTAAGCCTTGGATGTCTCAGTATTGGGTGCGCGAAGTTCTCAACAAGACCTTCTCGGACGTCACGCCTTTCGGTGGATACAACGGCGACGAAGATCAGGGTCAGATGGGAGCTCTCAGCGCCCTCATGGCCATGGGGCTCTTCGATATGACGGGCGGTGCTGCACAGGATCCGCAGTTCGATATCCTCGCGCCGGTCTTCGACAAGGTGACCATCAAGCTCAACCCCGATTACCACAAGGGTGGCGAGTTCACCATCGTAGCCAACAATCAGGCCCCCGGGAATTGCTACATCCAATCAGCAAAGTTGAACGGTGAAGAATGGAATTCCTTCCAGTTCCCATTCGAAACCTTCGCTAACGGCGGGACCCTTGAGCTCGAGCTCGGGCCGGAACCTAACAAAGAGTGGGGAGTGAAATAAGCCGACCAACAGACCATCGTTAGAAGAAATCAGATTCTACTATCCCCGCCCTTCGGCGGGGATTTTTTTGGTAAGTGACGAGAGAAAGCGGCACGCCTTCCCGAGATAAGACGGCGACCTAGTAGCGACCGTTTGTGATGGGGCTGAAGTCTTGCTGATGATGACGCCACGACCTTCTGCGGATGGCGCGGCAGACGAGGCGGATGCCTCGGCGAGGCATCCCTCGATTGGTGCTTCAGGGCGCTCGGGGTAGTGCGGCGAAGGGGGTTGAGGATGTGTGGTGGCCGATGATGTCCGAGCGGCGCGGCAGACCGGCAGACAAGGCGATTGGCTCAACGAGGCGTCCCTACCGGTGATGGCGCTTCGGAGCAGTAGGGGTGGCGCGGCGAAGGGAGGGTTGAGGGCGTGTGGTGTTCGGTGACGCCCGAGCGGCGCGACTGGCAAGGCGATTGCCTCAGCGAGGCATCCCTACCGATAGGTGCTGCGGCGAGTGGCCCTCGAATGAGGTGATGGGGTAACGAAAAAATCCGTCTGAGGTCATGCCCCAGACGGATTTGCAAAAGGATTCGAACGAGCTGCTCGGAGGCAGCGGGTTGTTAGTTCTTCAGCTCTTCAGGACTCCAGAAACCAACCTTGCCCTTGGTCTCCTCGCGCACCTTCTTGACCATATCGGCGTCGATGGCGTCGGCCTTATTTCCGAAGGAATTGCGAACGTAGGTGACCACGGATGCGATCTCCTCATCATTCAGCATTCCGCCGAAGGGCGTCATCGGCACCTGGCCGGGGTAGTCGACTCCGTTGACGGTGATGGGTCCCATCAGTCCGTGGAGGGTGATCTTGACCACTCGCTCAGGGTCGCCAGTGACCCAGTCCGTCGCAGCCAGGGGCGGGAAGCCCGCGGAAGGAAGCCCCTTGCCATCAGCCTGGTGACAGGTGACGCAGAAGCCATCACGGTGATAGATCTCGTGACCTGCCAAGTACTTGGCGCGGTCCTTGCGAGCAACATGCTTGGGCACTCTAGCCTTGGGCTCGTCACCGCTTTCGTCGATTGAGACTCCGTCGAGGAGATTGTTCGCCGCTTTCCATGGTCCTTCACTCCAGCTATCGGTGCCGAATGGCTCGGCGGCGACGAGGATGCGCTTGCCCACGGATGGCTTGACCCAAGTGGCTGAGACGAGAGCCTCGAGACGCACCCGGCCATGTTCATCCTTGGCCGCCTCGACGAACAAGTCGGCAGAATCCGAGACGTTCTCCCGCTGATAGCGAAGCACCCGCACGGCGGCGGCCCGGATCCGGAAGTCATCCGAGGCCAGGAGCTCCTTGAGGAGGGGAACATTGACTTGGCTAACACCCGCGCTCACCCAAAGGCCTTCAAGGCGGGCGTGGTCATCCTTTTGCTGGGGCAACCACTTGGCCAGGGCCGCGGTCACCTCATCGGCATCCCGACCCCGTAGCTCGCGGCGCACGCGGTAGCGGGTGCGGGCCTCGGGCTCCTTCAGTAGGTCGAGCAGACTGGCAATGGGAGCGCCTTCCACGGTCGCTGGCTTCACCAAACTACGGTTCTCGTAGGTGATGCGGTAGATGCGTCCATGGGCGTGGTCACGAAGTGGGTCACGGGCAGAGTGCTGCATGTGACCAATCAGAACGTTGTGCCAATCGACGACATAGAGAGAGCCATCCGGCGCGAACTCGAGGTCAACCGGGCGGAAGTTTCCGTCCTTGGAGACGAGGAGGTTCTGTCTGAACTTAAGCTCGAAGCCAGTGCCATCATCGACGACCTCGTGCTGCTTGATACCGAGGAAACCGATGTTGTTGCAGAGCAGGATGTCGCCTTGCATCTCATCGGGGAAGTTCCGCGAGGAGACAATCTCGATGCCCGAGGTGGGACGGACGCGCTCGGCTTCGGGAACGAGGTCCTTGGTGCCGGGTGTCTTCTCACCATAGCGAGTCCGCAGTGACATGGGTGTCGCCCAGTTCAAGCGGGTGCCCGAGGTGTGGAGAAAGAAGTCTTGTCCGTACTTGTCAAAGACGTAGCCCCAAGGATTCGGGATACTCATCTGAATGCTCCGCTCAAGGCGCTTGGTCTTGGGATCGTAGCGGTAGAAGCCGCCATCGACGCCGCGGACAGGTCCATTCATGGTCTCCACATTCGTGTGGAGGAAGACGCCCTCACACATAACAACAGAGCCCATCGGATCGGCCGTGAAGGCACTGATCGCGTGGTGGGTATCATGGTGATCGAAGCCGGTCATCACGATCTCGCGCTCGTCGGCCTTGTCATCGCCGTCGGTGTCCTTGAGGAGGACGAGGTGTGGAGCTTGTGAAACGTAAACTCCCTCGGGAGCAATCTCGAAGCCCATTGGCAAGCTCAGGTTGCCCGCGAAGACGGTCTCCTTGTCGGCTTTGCCGTCCCCATCGGTGTCCTCGTAGATTAGAATCTTATCTTCCGGAAGCTGGTCGCCGGGACGATAGTGCGGATAGCTCGGCATGGTCGCCACCCAGAGGCGTCCCTTGTCGTCGAAGGACATCTGGACGGGGTTGGCGAGGTTATCGAATTCCTTCTCGGACGCGAAAAGCTCAATGCGGAAGCCGTCCGCGATCTCGAGGCTGTCGAGAGCATCCTGCCCGTAGAGGTATTCCTTGGTTCCGTTCTTCTTGCTCGGCTTATAATTGGTCTCAATGGGGCCCAACTTGGTGGTCTTGGCATCTGCTGCCGCGAGATCGAAGGACTCTCCCTGGACGGCCGCCCAGATCGCCTGATCGCGATTCTCGGTCATCTCACGGTTCTTTTTGATTTCGTCCGGGTAGTTGACGTTGCCGTATGGCTTGTAACGGCGGCCATAGACGTGGACACCGTTTGGCATGCGGTAGTCATTCATCCAGAACCAGTTTTTCTCAAGAACGGCTTCGCGCACTGCCTCGAAGCGGTCGGAATCCGTCGCGACCTTGGACTCCTCTCCATAGAGGCTCGTGACAAGCTTCTTGGCGAGCGCCTGGTAGCTGGACTCGGTCGGGATGACGCCGTTGTTGGTTTCGACAGAAGGCTTGTCGAAGAAGTCGACGAAGCCAACTTTGCGCTCCTTGGCGACTTTTTCCATCGCGTTGGCATAGAGCTCGACTCGAGCGAGGGTTTCCTCGGCGTTGTCGATCCAGCTCTCGGTAGCGAAAGGAGAGACCAGGACGAGACGGGGAGCCGTCTTGCCATTGTACTTCTGCTTCAGGGTGTGTGTGATGAAGGCATTCAATTCACCCTCGAAGGCGGCGAGACCATCTTCACCGTCGAAGGATTCGTTGAAGCCGAAGAAGCCGAGAATGGTATCGGCACCCAGAGTGGTCAGCCACTCGTCTTCGGTCGGGTAATGACCTTTGCCACGATGAATCTTATTCTGGGGGCGGAACTCTTCCGCGCCCGGGAAGGCCCACTGGCTAGCCCGCGATGGATGGGGACGGAAGCCGGGAGTGAAGCCGGGGTGGCAAAGATTGCGCACGACCACTTCCTTCTCTGGGAAGTTCATCTGCACCAGAGTCTCGAAGGTGCCATTCCGCTGGAATCCGTCACCCAGACCGTTGCCGACGAAGACGATGGTTTCGCCCTTGGCTGGCTCAGCAAGAGGAAGGGTGGAGGACACTTTCTCCGCAGGCTTCTCTGCGGGCTTTGCGGCCGTGGCAGCAGATTGGCCGAGAACGAAGTCGGCAGGCTTAAGATTGCGGTTCTTATAGAAACCTTTGCCGCGATGGAATCCGTAGGGAGAGGTCGGGTAGTCATCAACGAGGGTGACGTCAGCTTTCTCCGGGACCTCGGAGCCGGTCAGGAAGTAGGCCGCATTCACAATCAAGCGGCGCAGGTCTTCGTTTAGAAAATCTTGGGAAGAGCCCATGGTGGTGCAGAAGGCCTTGCCCTCGCCCTCTCCATTGGGGGTCTTATAGACCCGCAGCCAAGTGAGGGGCATGGGTGGAGAATTCTTGCCTTTAACAGGCTTGGAATCGGGCTGAAGAGAATTGGTGACGATGCCGCGCTGCAGGATGGTGGCATTGTCCTTGTTGATCCGCTTGATGCCATAGACGTCGGTCTTGCAGAAGATCTCTTCAACGTTGTTCAAGACGGGGTGGTCGCTATTGGCTTCCACATTGACGGCGCGGCAACCTTCCTTCTTATGGCGGCCATGGTGGTTCACCCACCCTTCGCCAAGGATGCGGGGGCCGAACTCACGCCAGGTGAATCCTCCGAACTTCGATTTGCCGGTGAAGGCGTGGGTCGCGGTCCGCGTTCCGATAACCGGCTTGCCCGCATTGAGGTAGGCAAGGATTGGCTTGAGCTGCTCATCCGGCAACTGGCGGAAACGGGTGCCGATGATCATCAGGTCGGCCTCGTCAAGAGCCTCCGTTCCGGGGATGTTTTTCTGGTTATTGCTATCGATGTAGCCTTCCTCTGGATCGAGGGCGAAGAGGACGGTGGCCTTGAAGCCATGGTGCTGGGAGAGAATCTTGCCCAGCATGGGGAACGACTCCTCGGTGCGATACTCCTCATCACCCGAGATGAGGACAACGTGCTTTCCATTGCCTTCCCCGGGGGGTTCGAATACCAGATGGGTCATTGCCCCCGCAAACGTCCCGGTCACCAGCAAGCAGCTGATGAGTAGCGGAATAATTCGGTTAATGCTCATGTGCGAAGCCATTACTCGACATTGCCTGGCTTTCTTACAAGCGCAAGATGCGCGCCCCGCGCTTTCCCAGTTCAGCCCCGATGCACCTGCACTAAAAGGATCTGACCCGATCCCCGCGAAAATGCCCTTTCCCGGAAATCGGCATTGAGACCTGGCCCCTGAGTCGATTTAGTGACTGCCACATGGTGGCCCGAGGACGTTCAGCGGAATCACTTCCCCCTCCCCGCCAGCAGCAAGCCTTTCCTCACATCAACATGAACCGACAAGAAATCATCCAGACCCTCACCAGCACGCAGCCCAAACTCTCAATCGGCACCCTGACCACCGACGACCAGGCCGGAGCCATCGAAATTCTCGAAGCCGCCGAGATCAAGTTCCTCCACGTCGACGTCATGGATGGAAAAATTTGGCCCAAGGAGACCGTAGGGCCCGACTTCGTGGCGAGCCTCGAGACCAAGCTCATCAAGGACATTCACCTCCTTATTGATCAGCCGGACGAGCACATCCCCGCTTTCGCCGCCGCCGGTGCGGGGGCCATCTCCTTCTCTGTCGAATACACGCCCGATATCGGCAAGTCGCTTTCCCTTATTGAAGAAGCAGGTGAGCACATCCTCCGTGGCGTTTCCCTTAATCCATCGACCTCTCTGGAAGCGATCAAACCGTATCTTGAGCAAATTGACCTCGTTATCCTCCTGGCCATCGGGCCTGAGACGGGGAAAGAAACTTTCTTTGACACCCTTCCCGCCAAGATCGAGCAGCTACGTGCTTGGAAACCCGGGATCCTGATCACCCTCGACGGAGCAGTGAAGAAGAACAACGTCGGCGAGGTCGCGGCCATGGGACCTGACTTCATTGCGACCGGTTCCGCCGTATTCGACGGGAATGATGCCGCCGCCAATATCCGTGAGATGGAGGCAAGCATCGCCGCTAGTAGCTAATGAGTAGATAGCGAGAAAGCCGCCTTCCCAGCTGCTTCCCGGCAATCAGTCAGGCGATTCCTTGTCCAAGGAGTCGCCTTTTTTTGCGCCCTGATGGGAGAGGCAATCTTGACCGTCGATCTTCAGGCATTCTCTCTTTCATTTGCACTTCCGTCGACCAGCTGCCCGAGCAAGGGGCCCTCACTGCTGGGCCAACTAGCGGAAAACCCATCCGCCTAGTCAATATCCACACCATTAAATAGCTAAAGAGATTGAGGATTATCCAAAAGCATGGTGTCAAAATACGAAATTAGGAATGCGGTAAGGACAGTGAGCCTCCACTTCCCATTTATCTGCAGCTAGAGTGCCAAGAATCGCATCCTAGCAAAATCGGCGTGTTAACTATTCGATTAGCCCATCTCCCGGCAATTAAACTTGGGTAGGCTTTCAAGTTAGCTCCGATAACGAAGCGACTTGTTATCAGGTCATTCGTTATTTTGGTTAGGAGAGATAACGAACTTTTTCACTTTGTATTTACAAAGGAAGTGATTTTCGTCTACTTTTGAAGCATAAAAACCATGACCCATTTCAACCCAAAAACCCAATACGCTGCTGAGGTCGGCCGGCTTTCACCTTCCGGGTCGCGGCCAATTCGCCATTCGCGAGGCTTCTCACTCATCATCACAGTGAGTATGCTTGTTCTACTTGCGCTCTTGGCTGTCGCACTCCTTTCTCTATCTAGTACAACGCTAAGAAGTGCCTCCCATGATAAGGCCTCGGCGGTTGCACGAGCCAATGCCCGGATGGCCTTGATGATGGCATTGGGTGAACTGCAGAAAAACGCCGGCCTCGATACCCGCGTCACGGCAAAAGCGGATATCATCGATACCAATGTCGTCCACCGACATCTCACCGGTGTCTGGGATGGTTGGGAGATCGATCCACAGGAGCCTCCTTCATCGAATGACTATGAACCCGGGACGAAAGAACGCCGGCATTTTCGCTCTTGGTTGGTCTCCGGAGCCCAAGGCGAGGAGGAAAGAAGTTATCAATTTGCCAAATCCCAATTCGACGAGCCAATCACCCTTTGGGGAACTGGCACCCTGGGAACCAATGTGAACGAGGCAGAGCATGTCACAGCGCCCAAGGTCGAACTCGCCGAGGGCACCGGAGCAATGGCCTGGGCGGTGATGGATGAGGGCGTCAAGGCCCGCATCAATACCCAATACCAGGAGGCGGCCGAAGAAGTTGGCGATCAACTTGCCCAGCTCGGAAGCGGCAAACGACCGGCTACAGAAATGATTCCCGGACTCGAAGATATCGAGCGCCGTTCCTTCGAATGGGAATCCAGCCAGTCGAAAAACCTTTCAAAGGGAATTACTCACTCGAATTTCGAGCTTGTTGCCAACCGGCTCGGGGTGGCGGACACTGATCAGCTCAAAGCCATCTATCACGATGTGTCCATCCACTCGCAAGGTCTCCTTACCAACACTGCTCGCGGAGGCCTCCGCAAGGATTTCAGTCTCCTCACTAACGCGGAAACCCTCCCCACCGAGTTCAATGGGACAGGTGTCTACCAGACGACTTTTGACTTCGGCCCATCTGACTACCCATCGGATCCGAAGTGGGGGCTGCTTCACGACTTCAGCCGTCTCTACCTCGACAATATCACCGAAGACGACGACGTCCCCGTGCTGCGGGCCACAGCTCCCGTCGACAAGGGCTGGGAGGCGGCCACCGTAAGCACCCGGCGCGGAACAACCACCATCAACCGGGACGCGCCTCCCGGGCCAGTTCTGATGCCAACGATCGCCAAGGTTCAGATGATTTTCAGCCTCATTGGCCGCGATATCTACAACCACAGCTACTTCCCTCCCGGCCCGGCACCCATTCGAGTCAATAGCAAGAACTCCATCCTCCACAACCCCCAGGGCGGACACTTCAGAGAGACCCGTTACGATTACGATCTCCACCTCCTCTACACTCCCGTCGTCACCTTGCACAATCCCTACAACGTCGCGCTCGAGTTCGATCAATTGCGAGTCGAGTTCCAGCACGTCCCCTTCGCGATGCAGATCTTCCGCAACGACGTTCCGCAGTCCCAAGGACTCGTTCCTCTTGAGACGATGTATCGCGACTACTCGCCGAGCACCGACAAGGTCTTCGGCATGGATCTGAAGACCAAGCGCCGGGAGCGCCCCTCGTCCGCGACCTTCCGGATGCTTCCGGGCGAGACCATTCTATTCTCTCCCTATATCGACCCGAATCGAACCTTCGCCACTGACCTAAAGGATAGGCAGTTTTGGGATATCTACGTTGGCACTGGCATCACTGATGCCATCGATGCGATTCCCGGATGGCGGGGTGATGGCATCGGCTTCGATTGCGACTGGCTGGCCGGCGCTCAAGCGATTGATGGTGTGGCCGAGAACGGTCGCTGGGCCTCTTGTTACGGTCTTGCCGGCGATGATCAAATTCACGTCGAGTTTGCTCCTATCAGCACGACCAACGCTGATAGTAAGTTCACCATTAAGATGCAGGCAGTGACTCCAGGCTCGACCCAGCAAGAAACGGTCTCTGCCATCGAAATCGACTACGAACAACTCCGCGGTCTCCAGGACACCATCCTGGGTAGTAACGAGACATTGCGCTTCCCTAGCGTGGGCTACGTGCAGGGCAACGAGCTCGTCGACCACGCGACGCGTAAGATTCAGGACATCATCAATGTGAAA
Source organism: Verrucomicrobiota bacterium JB023 (assembly GCA_030673895.1). Taxonomy (GTDB): domain Bacteria; phylum Verrucomicrobiota; class Verrucomicrobiia; order Verrucomicrobiales; family Akkermansiaceae; genus Roseibacillus. The sequence continues at coordinate 47,317 of JAUTCR010000056.1, read as the reverse complement.
CCCTTTGCGGTGCTTAGCTGCCAGGCCAAAACCACTTTCGGCGGCCTGGATGCCGGTAGCGGAATGGATCAAAATCTCGACGGTCGCCTGGCGACGAAGCCTTGGTCATTCGCGCACGGCGTTATCGGAAGCACGTCTGCCAAGATACTCAGCGAACACCCCTCGAATCATTCGCATGAGCTCGACCTCCAACTCCTCGACCTCGGTGAGGGAACGATTTCGACGATCGGAGTCGATGGCTATGACCGGGCTAACTTCATCACCGGGCACACACCCGACCGCGGACAGAAATTCGGTGTTCACTATGAGGTCCCAATTGCTCCGCTACAGAGTCTCGCGTCGCTCAATGGCGCCAACCCCGGCGGCTCCTCAGGCTACCTTCCACGCTTTGCTCAGCCGATTGGCAACTCTTGGGCGCACCCCATGCTCAATTCTCAAGGCATCATCCAAAACGGGAGTGATGGCAATCCCCTCGTCGACCACTCATTCCTACTGAATCTCGCCCTCTATGATGACTTCTACTTCTCGGGACTGGCCGACCGCACCGGGGACTTCGGCTCCGGAATTGATGCCAGAACACTCGCTGAAGATTTCATCGCCGGTGAACCTCTCGACGACCCACGGCTTGTCTTTCACCAAAGGGACGACCAGGCGAGTAGCGAGTTCATCGATCTCGTTGAGAACGCCGACGAGCTCGAGTCGATAAAGGCGGTCGCTTCCTGGCAGCACATGTTGGGAGCCTTCAATATCAACTCCACCTCAGTCCCCGCTTGGAAAGCGATGCTTGCTTCCGTGCATGACCCCAATTCCATTGTGAATCTCGTAAATCCTAGTAGCTCGCAGAGTGAAATCGAGGCGCTGTCTCCCATTGCCTCCAATGAGGCCCGGATCAGCCGCTTCCGCCTCCCCTTGACTCCCTCTGAGGAGGATGGTGGTCCCGCCGGCATCTCCTACTGGGTCGGGCCAAGGGAATACACTGAGGCCGATCTGGAGAAGCTGGCCATCGCCATCGTTGAGGAGGTCCGCTCCCGGGGACCGTTCCTTTCGCTTGGTGAGTTCGTCAATCGTCAACTGGGTAGCGGAGAAATGGCTCAACGAGGCGCTCTGCAGCAAGCAATCGATGACAGCGGACTGAATGAGGAGATTGCCCAATTCTCTGATGCGGGCTACGAAATCGCTGTTAACGACATCGCTGACTACAATTACGAAAACCCCGCAGCGGGAGCAGGCTCAAGCTATCAGGGTGCGCCCGGCTACCTTAGCCAAGCCGATCTCATGACCGTGCTCGGGAACGCCGCAACCGCACGGTCAGATACCTTCACCATCCGAGGCTACGGTGAATCCCGTAGCCGCTCGGGTCAAATTCTTGCCACTGCCACCTGCGAGGCAGTCGTTCAACGGCAGCTTGAATGGCTGGATCCTAGAGATGATATCGAGACCGAACTCGACGATCTTCAAAGCGAAACCAATCGTGAATTCGGACGTCGTTTCCAGATCGTCTCCTTCCGTTGGTTGAATGCGGAAGAGGTCTAACTACTCACACACACCAAACCCATGAAAGAAAAACCCAAGAACATCCTTGCCCTCCTCCTCGTCTCCCTCCTTCTGCCCCTCAGCCTCCACGGGCAAGAAGCAATGCATAAGCTGGACTGCCGCTTTGTCTTCGTCGGTCGAGAGCGCCCTCCGGTGATGATCAATCAAGGAGAAGAAAACGTGGAAACCGACATTCAAGTTCTTCCCAATCGTCTCACCAAACCTGTCCAATGCACTGCTACCGACGGAACAATTCGTTTCCTCTCCAAAGAGGGACAAACTCATCTCGCCTCCGCCCGGGTCGGCAGTGATTGGCGCCATGCGATCATCGTTTTCATCCCAAACCCAGGCAAAGGCGGGGATAAACTTCCGTGGAGATGTTATCCGATTGAGGACACCTCGTCGAACTTCCCTTCGGCCGGTGCTCACGTCACGAACTTCCATAACGAAGAGGTCCGGTTTCTGATCGGTGAGCAACGAGCCAACCTTGCCTCTGGCCGTTCTCAAGGCTTTTCCCAGCCCGAACAACGCGACACATTCAACATGGCTCCTGTCGTCTTCCAGTTCAAGAACCTCAAGGGCGACTGGGTGACCGGAAAGGAAACGATGGTCAAATTCACCGAGGGCATTCGTTATCTCATGTTCGCCTACATCGATCCCAAAACCAAGCGGCCACAAGTCAAAGTCTTCCAGGACTTCGCCAAACCTGCGGCCGGTTAAGCCGCAGCACTCTCTTACCATCGAGTCCGACTTTCCAGCGTTCTTGGTTCCTGGCCTTACGGCTCTCAAGCGCTTCTCACGCTCCATTCATCTTACCGAAAAACCCTCGGAATGAGTACGACAAACCCATCTAGCAGACGTGTAACCCTTCGTGACATTGGCAAGGCCCTCGGGGTCAGCCACTCGACCGTTTCCCTGGCTCTTCACAACCATCCCCGCATCTCCGAACCAATGCGGAAGAAGGTCCGTGAGGCCGCAAAATCCATGGGCTATCGACCCGATCCCATGCTCGCCGCCTTGGCGACCTACCGCCGGAACCGGAGCGAGAAACCCATCACCTCCTCTCTGGCCTGGATCAATGCGTGGCCAGACGCCAAGGCCTTGCGATCCCATCAAGAATTCGACGGCTACTGGAAGGGTGCCTATCAAGCAGCAAAAAAACTTGGCTACCGCTTGGAAGAATTCCGTCTCGACCACCAATTCAATTCCCAACGTCTTCACCAAATTTTGAGCACCCGAGGTATCCGGGGAATCCTCCTCCCTCCTCATCAGGAGCAACCTGTTTGGAAGGACTTTCCCTGGGAACGCTATTCAGTTGTTAGACTTGGGCGTTCAATTGATGAACCGAGTTGCCACGTGGTCGCCTCGGATGAAGTCTCGAATGCAATGCGAGCCTACCGGGAAATCCGGCGGCGGGGTTATCAACGTATCGGCTTTGTTGGCTCCGCGTCTGGTGCGAAGGATAGCGGAATGATTTTCGAGCTTGGCTTCATCGGCGGGCAACGAGTGTCGAATGATAAAGCGAAACTTCCGCCTCTTCATCTTTCTGACAATAAGTCCGAGACCCGGCAGCGTATGGAACTTCGCCAATGGCTGGATGAAAACCAGCCCGATGCCATCTTCACGACGCAGTCCAACGTTCCTAAACTTCTCGAGTTGGAGAAAGTTAGAGTCCCTCAAGACATCGCTCTTGCTACGACAACGATCCTCGATACTCCCATCGATTCTGGCATCAACCAACATGCCGAGGAGATCGGCCGGGTGGCAATAACTACGCTCAATTCCCTCATTAATGATGGCTCACGGGGCGTCCCTTCTGTCTTCAGACAGATTCTGGTGGAAGGAAGTTGGGTAAACGGAACATGTCTACCTCGCAAAGGGAGCTCACTTCGCGACAAGCGGTCTGACCATCACGCTTGACCATTGTTAAAAGGATCCAAGGGAGCACGCGATGACGCCTCTGCTCCCTTTTTTCTTACTTCGTTTGGCTTTTCGTTTCATCGGGTTGGTCGCCGGGCAGGAAATCAGCCCACTGCTCATCTCTTCACTTGACCGAGTCCGCTTTCACCGCGATGCCAAAGGCGTCGCATGACGAAGCCAAAAATTCGCCCAGCCTACCCAAACGAGTTCGTTCCGGACGACTACTTCAAGCGTTTGCAGAGTAAGGAACTCTTCGATAACGACGCACCTCTGGAGGTTGATTTGGGAGCGGGTGATGGAAGCTACACCCTTGCTCTAGCCGAGCATTATCCCGAGCGTAACTTTCTCGCTGTTGAACGACTTCTGGGCCGGGTGTCAAAGATTTGCCGCCGGGCGAAGGCGCGAGGCTTGGAAAACCTCAAGGTGCTCCGACTCGAGTCTGCCTATACTGCAGAATGGCTATTGCCCCGCAACTCGGTGTCCCGCCTTCATATCATCTGCCCCGATCCTTGGCCTAAAGCGAAACACCATCGGCGTCGACTCATCCAGCAAGAATTCCTTGAGACGGTTCATCGGCTTCTCGTTCCCGATGGTATCTTTCTCTTTAAGACTGATGACGACGACTACGCCGAGTGGTCACAGGAAGAAGTAGCTGCCTACCCGAACTTGGTGCCTACTGAATTCCCCGTAGGTCAGTTCGATCCCAAATCGGACTTCCAGCTGCAGTGGGAAGCCGAAGGCAAATCACTCAAGGTGATTCACTGCCGGAACGTTCCAGGATAACGCTTTCTCCTGTTAGATAGCCCTCTAGTTGCAATCGCTCTGGGCTGGCCTTGATCATGACGGCCCCGTGTTCATCCTGGCTGAGTAGGTTGATCCCTTTTCTCACCACCCATTCCCGCCATCCAGCCGGTATTCTTTCGTCGCTGGGGAACCCTTGATGGCTAGCGATGATTGCCCGGGGATTCACTCGATTCACAAACTCATCACTTCCGGTTGGCTCGTATAGATGCCTTCCCATGATCCATAGGTCGGCAGAAATGGACTTTGGGTTCTTGAGAAGTCGTTCTTCGGTTCCCCGCCCTGCATCGGAGGTCATGAGGATCCGCCAGCCATGCCAATGAAGCATAAGAACGAGGACCCGGTCGTCTGCCCGACCAAGTACCTTTCCCGTAGAGAGGACCTCGATATTGCAGTCGTCATTTACGGGGAATGTCGTATTCGGGGCGGCGGTCACTACGGGAATCTCACGGTCCTTGGCGATATTGCTAATCTCTCCAATAATGCCCTTACCAGAATCATCTGGAACCAGCACTTGGCGGACGGGGAAATGCTCTAAGGCAGCCACGAAGCCTCCGACATGCTGCTCGTCCTCATGAGTGGCAATCAGGCTATCCGCAGTCATTCCATAAGTCTCTAATGAGGAGCCGATCTCGAAAGGAAACCCTCGTTCGGAACCCCCATCAATCAGGATTCCCCCGGCCTGATCCCAATGCGCGGCCGCCCCTCCGAACGGCACATCAAAGACAATCAATCCATCGCTCCATGGGGCTCTTCTCCCCCCTCTCATCCATGCCCCGGGCCAGCTTGCCATTTCCGCGGCGGAGAGTCGGGCGAGGTGAGCCGATGCCGCCGATCCTTGAAAAACAGCTTCACTTAGTGGTTTCGAGATGAGCGAGAATGGTAACGCGACGAAAGCAGTGCAGATGATTGCGAACGCAAGAACGACCATCACCACACTACTCAAGGTCGCGATGGGAGTGAACCAGGCAAAATAATACAGCGTCAACGGAGCCGAACCAATCCATGCAGCCAACGAAACGGTGGTCATTCTCCCGAGCTTCTCCTTGCTATGAGCGATGATTGTCCGAGTCCTGCTCCAGAGAGGTTTGGGGAGATACGGGTCTTCTAGTAGGAATCTGCCCACTCCGGACCATATTTTTGGCTCAAGAACGAGGATGATGGAAACAACCCAGAAGCTCAGCTGAAAGCCAAGCTGCCAAAGCTGGAAGCTATCCAAGGCCAGCACCACAAGAGCGGCGGCGAAGAGTGAGTTCAGCACCGTCGTCTGTCTCCTCAATAAAAAGCCTCCCGCAAGGAACGTTGCCATCAGTGCTGCTCGGGTCGCCGGTGGTCGCATCCCCGTGATGAGAACGTAGGCAAAGATGATGACCAGCATCAACCAAAGAGATGTCGTCCGATTCAGTCTAACAATTCGACCGAGTGCTAAAGCGAAGGCAGCAACTAAACCGACGTGCAAGCCGCTGACGGCAAAGACATGCATCGTGCCTGTCTTCCGGAAATCAAGCATGAGCTCTTTTTCACCTTTCTCCCCAAGCACGACTCCTCGAATGATGGCGGCATTGGCTTCGTTGGTTACCGATTCGTTGATTAACTGACTCAGTTCATCCCGCATCCACTCCGATCCGCCTCTCAAGCGGTCGACCGGGGATCCCAAGCCCAAGCGTTCCACAGTTTCGACGACAAGACCGCCGGCGAGACCTTGTTTGGTCAACTGCGCTGCCAAGTCCCATTGGCCAGGATTTCTTGGACGTTCGTCGGAGAGTGAGAAGCCCGTGATTCTTACTCGCTCACCTGCCCGAATATGCTCCGGTAGGTGGTAGAGAGCGAGACGCTCTCCGCCTTCTAACCGAAATTCAGCTTTGACCAATCCGCTGGCGGAACGGCGTGTGATGATACCTGAGAATTCATGCTTCACCTCATTCGCCAATTCCGACCGGAGCAGCTCAAGTGAATTTAGCCTCCTTGCATGGTGGCAGGTGAAGAGGATCGCCAAGACGGCAGCAACGATCAAAGGGAGGCGCCGCGTCCATAATCCGCCAACGAGAATGAGGCTCGTCAACAATGCGATTGCTAGCCATTGCTCGCCCTTGCAAAGAATGAGGGAAATGATGACTGCGACCAGGGGGGGAAGTAATGGAAACCTTCCTGGGGGATGGAAGGCTTCGGTCATTACGATTCACCGAGCTCGTGGAGCTTATGCATGGCGTTGGCAGAATGCCTGGTCTGAGGGAATTTTTCAATCACGTCACGCAGTAGTGCGATAGCCTTCTCTCGGTTTTTCATCTCATTTTCGTGGATGTCGATCTTCCTAAAATAGAAGAAGGCCTCGTCATTTTCCCGCCATCCCCCTCGGTCAAGCGCTTCTCGCAATGTTTCCAAGGCGGATTCGGGGTCGTCCAGACGCTCCCGTTGCAGCATGGCAATCTCTACCCAAGGGAGTCGATTATCGGGTTCCGCTTCAGCCGCTTCCCGATAGGATTCGATGGCTTCTTCCCATTTCCCTTGCGCCACTAGGGCTTGGGCTTTCGCCATTGGATTCTTTCCGACCTTTTCCGTAGAACCCAGTACCTCTTCGGATGCCCGTTGCACGAGATTTGGCAGGACGTAGGTCACGACCAAGAATCCGGTGAAGACGCCGGTGATGATAAAGAGGCCAAACGTGATGAAGGCGGCGCTCTCATTTTTCTCCGGTTCTGGCATGATCGGGTCTCGCGTAATCGGGTCGATTTCGTAATTGCCTTCGTCGATGATGCGAGCGCGCTCTTCCGCACTGAGGCCTTCTTGGGAATTCCGCATATTTTGCGCTGAGACGAAGGTCGCCACCACCAGCCCGACCCAGGCACAAAGATAGATGATGAGTTTTTTATCCATGATGATCACTATCTAATCATCTTTTGTCTGGAAGGGAATCTTTTGCGGAAAATTTGGCAAAGAAAAAAGGGACCATGCCACGGCATAGTCCCTTCGGTTAGAGATTCTACAAAAACGGCTTTTGTTACTTCCCGTAGTACTCGACAGCCGGGGCAGTGTCGAAGGAAGGCAAAGGACGCAATGGGGGGACGGGATCTTCACCAGTGCAGCAACCGCCGCAGGAAGATAATGCAAACGAACCGGCTGCGATTGCAGCCGCCAATCCAAGTCGAACAATCAATTTCATCGCTGTATGTGCTTTTCGTTCCGCCCCAAAGGCGACGCGTGCAGACATAAAAAAACAAGCTGGAGCCTATTGCAAGGCTCCAGCTTGGAAACATTTCGTTTGTCCTTAAGCAATTTACTTGCCGATGGTCACGCTAGGGACGGGAGCGGGAGCCATAGGTGCCGGATCAGATCCACCGCAAGAGGTGAGAGCGAAGCCGGCGAGAGCGGCAAGAACAGCAATGATTTTTGCAACTTTCATAGTTTCTTAGTTTTGATGTTATTTGGTTTCACCTCGGTGCGGCGAGGTTATCCCGGCCGCCCCAGAGAATTTGTTTCAGCTTACTTGGCGTAATAGGTTGGAGCAGGTGACGCCGGTGCAGGAGCGGGCTTGCTACCGCAGCAGCAGCTGACGGAAAGAACGCCGATAGCAGCGATGAGGGAGAGAAGAAGTGCTTTCATAATGATGTTCTGTTCGTTTTGCGATTTGCCTCGCGACTGACGTCGCGAAATAGCTCGCGTTCTTTGGTTTCGCAAGTGGATTATTGAGAATGTCTTATTTTCGTTGGCTCCGGAACCGTTGCTTTTCAACGTGTGAAATCAATTCGCAGAAGGCGTACCAAACCCCCTAAATGGTTGCAGTCCCGATGCCTTGCAACGGCTGGAGACGATAGCTCAATATTTCTCGGCGGAGGTGACCCTTCCTCCATCAATCTCAAAGTTGATTCGGTCCGGGCGAATGTCTTTGGTGATGATAAAGTGCTCACGCCCATCTCGAACGATCCGGGTCTGCAAGCCGGCGCTCTTCGCCATCATTTCCGCCTCCTCAATCGGTAGTCCCTGATAGGACGAGAGCGAGCGGTCTTTTCGCTCGTTGGGAGGTTGATGATTGGAGGGTGGCTTCTGCTCTTTCACGGGGATCACGCACCCTGACATTGTGAGCAGGAGAGCGAGGGGCACAAAAAAGCTGTGCGGGACCAAACCTGCACAGCTTCTCAAATTCATTGATGAAGGACGTCTTAGAGTTCGTTGGTGGGCTCCGCGCCGCTAACGAGAACCTTCATCGTAGGAATGGTGCCGATGTGAGGTTCGCCAGTAGCTCCCTGAGCGGTTGCCCGGCTCAAGACAGCCTTAGGAACGATGCCGCAGCAATCGGGCGTCGCGCAGAAAACTGAACCGCATGTTCCACAAGGAACTTCTTCGCGGACGGTCTTCACGATAGGACGGCGGACGGTGACGGTTTCGGTAACTCCTTTGGCTCCTTTTCCTTCAACGACAACTTGCTCCTCAACCCACTCGGTGACTTCCTTCTCGACGTAACGATGATTTTCGCAACCTACGTGTGCGAAATCCTGTTTTTTGCCGCAGGTCTGGCCACAAGGACCGAGACCGCAACAAGAAGTGAAGACCAAAGCGGCAGCGATTGATGCGAGTGTGAGCGCGACTTGTTTCATGGTGTGATGTGTATCGTAAGGACGTCGTTTGACGTTGCAAACAAATTATGACGGATAGGATTGTTTGTCAGTCTGCGATTTAGGACATTTGCAGCACCTTCTCAACGACCCGCTTGGTATTGGGCAATTGTTCATCCTCAATATGGGGCGAGTAGATGGATGGCGCGTCAATAGTGCAGACTCGCGTAACAGGAGCATCGAGGTGGTCGAAAGCATGCTCCTGGATGGTGCAAGCAATCTGACTACTGACGCCGTTGAATGGCTTCGACTCGTCAACGAGGACCGCCCGGTTGGTTTTCATCACCGTCTTCAGGATGGCCTCCTCATCAAGGGGACGGATAGAGCGGAGGTCGAGCACCTCGGCGTTGATCCCGTGTTCGTTCTTGAGCACCTCGGCAGCTTCGAGTGCGTGGAGAACACTGCGGCCATGGGCGATGAGCGACAGGTCGCTGCCTTCACGCTTGATGGCGGCCTTACCGATAGGAATGGTGAAGTCTCCCTCTTCCGGATCGGGCACTTCGCCCTCGATACCGTAGAGCTTGGTGTTTTCCATCACATAGACCGGGTCATTGTCGCGGATGGCGCTTTTCATCAGGCCTTTGGCGTCCGCCGCACAGGAGGGCACAACAACTTTCAAGCCCGGGAAGGCCGCGAAAAGGCCTTCGGGACAGTGGGAGTGCGTGGCACCGACGTTGGTTCCCCCATTCGCGGGTCCCCTCATCACGATGGGCACATTGATGAGACCACCGGACATGTAGCGGACACAGGCAGCGTTGTTGACGAGTTGATCGAAAGCGACGCTATGAAAGGACCAAAACATGAGTTCCATAACCGGGCGAACACCGAGCATGGATGCGCCGATCCCCATGCCGATGAATCCAGCCTCGGAAATCGGGGTATCGACAATTCTCTTGTCACCCCATTTTTCCCAGAGTCCCTCGGTGACCTTGTATGCGCCGTTGTATTGGGCAACCTCCTCACCCATGACGACGACGTTCTCGTCGCGGGCAAGTTCCTCATCGAGGGCTTCGCGGATGGCGTGGCGGTATAAAAGTTTTCGCATGATAGTTGAACTACTAGAAGTTTAGTCGGTGAAGAAGTGTCGGCCCTGCTTGCTCGCCTCGGTCTCGTTGTCCACCTCCCAATAGACGTCTTTCATGATGTCTTCCATTGTCGGGGCGGGAGACTCCTCGGCGAAGGCGACGGCCTCTTTGCATTCGGCGGTGGCTTCCTTGGTGATCTCTTTCTTCTGCTCTTCGGTGAGAAGGCCTTCTTCCATCAATCGATTCTCCCAAAGAATGATTGGATCGTGCTGCTGCTTGTAACGTTTGATTTCATCGGGCGTGCGGTATTTCTGCGCGTTCGCATCGGCCACACTATGACCGTAGTGACGGTAGGTCTGAATCTCCAGCACTGTGGGCAGGGATTCCTTACGCGCGCGCTCCATCGCGATGTGAACTTTGGCTCGCACTTCCAGCAGGTCTTCACCATTCACGATATCCCAGGCCATATCATAGGCCTCGGCCCGCTGCGCCAAGCAATCGCGATAGGCACTGGAACGCTTCTGCGAGGTGCCCATCGAGTAACCATTGTTCTCGATAACGAAGATGGCCGGGAGCTCAAACAAGGCCGCCAGGTTATAAGACTCATGCACGGCGCCTTGGTTGATGGCGCCATCTCCCATGAAGGAAAGCGAACAGCCCTGTTGCTCCTTGTATTTCACGCCGTAGGCAAGGCCGAGGCCGAGCGGAATTTGACCGCCAACGATACCATGGCCACCCCAGTAGTTTTTGTCCGGAGCAAAGAAGTGCATCGAGCCTCCCTTACCCTTCGAGCATCCCGTCGCTTTGCCAAAGAGCTCGGCCATGCATTCCTTCATGGACATGCCAACCGCCAGGGAATGGCCGTGGCAGCGGTAAGCGGTAATGATGTGATCGTGTTCACCCATGAGGGAAACACAACCCACGGCGACACTTTCCTGACCGCTGTAGAGGTGCAGGAAGCCTCCCATGTAACCTCCCTTTTGGTAATATTGGAGGGAGGTGGTTTCGAACCTCCGGATGCGAACCATCTCGCGGTAGAGGCGAATCTTGTCGTCGGCGGTTAGCGACTGATTGATGGGCGAATCCGAAAAATCCAGGCCACCGAGGTTGGGTTCGGGAGTTGGGATCATGATGCCGTGGGCATACCCGTTAGTGACCCAGTCGGCAAGAGGAGTTTAATCCCGAGCGCGCATCTCAAGCCATGGCAGGTACTTCGTCCCGCTGGGTTTTTTCAGGGCTCTTAATGAAGATGAGAAGGACGGCGGTGAACAGAGAGGTCGCGATCAGAGCGTTACGAAGGAAGAACCAAGTCGGCACAGCGTCGGCGGGTAAGCCAGTCCACAAAGCCTGCGCGAGACCACCGAGGCTCTTTTCATATCGCCCATCGAAAAGGAACGCGAAGATGTTCGTTTGAACGTAGAAGATTGACGCTCCAATTAGTGAACCACCGAAGAGGGAAAGCTTGGAAGCTGACTCATGGAATTGGCGACCCCAGAGCGCAATGAGCGCGAAGCCAAGAATAGGACTCACCATCCAGAGCGCCAAACCTCCACTCATCATGGAGAGGGAAATCAGGTAGGCAATCGCCGGAATCGCGAGCCACTTTCCGCCTCGCCAGAACGCCAGGCAAAAGAACAAGGCATAATAGGGCTGAAATTCATAGATTCCCTGGCTCTCCGCGCCGAAACGGAGAGCAATCAATAAGGCGACGACGCCGAGGAGAAGGATACCGCGTTTTGTCTCGTTCATTGGCGCCTCCATAGCGGGTTTGGCCTCTTTTGGCCATGGCAAATGCAACTTGGAAGATGGAAGGAAGGACCCTCCATGCCGCTGGTTACGCCCGTTCCCCCAGAGAAGCTTTTCAGTCTGGATAGTCCTGCCCTGACGATTGCCGCGGGTTTTTGCGAGAGGAGTGTTTCGACGGCGAATCCTTTCGCTCGTGTCGTTTGAACGTCGTTGGCGTTCCTCGCTTTACTGTTGCAACCAATACGAGCCTCGCTTCAGCTTCAGCACAGCGATTTCGGAAAGCGTTTTTCCTCCTGCCTGATGCGCAGGACTCCATCGCAATCGCGCCTCCGCTCTCCTTGTGCTTCGATTCGTGCTAAGAGGGCAGAAGAGCGACTCCACCATTCAAGGCATGCTTTATCTGCAGCTCATCCCCGGGACAGGTAACGTTCCACGTGAAACAATCACTCGCAATTGCAGCTCTCAGCGCTCATCTTAGGATGGCTTGTCAAAATGTTCACTTACCCAAAACCCTATGACGTGGTGGTCGTTGGTGCCGGACACGCCGGCGTTGAAGCAGCGCTCGCGGCGGCTCGGATTGGTTGTCAGGTCGCTATTCTCACCCAGAATCTCGATACCATCGGGCAAATGAGCTGCAATCCTGCCATTGGTGGCTTGGCCAAGGGCCATGTCGTCAGGGAGATTGACGCCTTGGGGGGAGCGATGGCTCACAACACCGACGCGACTGCAATCCAATGGCGCCTTCTCAATCGAAAGAAAGGTCCGAGTGTCCGCGCTCCGAGAGCTCAGTGCGATAAGAAGGCTTATCAGTTTCGGATGAAGTGGCTGATCGAGAAGACTCCGAACCTCGACCTACACCAGGGAAATGTCACCCGACTGCTTGTCGAAGACGATGAAGTGCGAGGCGTGGAGACCAACATGGGCCTGCACCTCGTTACGAAGGCCATTATTCTTTCCGCGGGCACCTTCATGCGGGGCTTGATGCATGTCGGCAAGCAGCAAGAAAAAGGAGGACGGACGGGAGATGCTGTTTCGACAGTCAGCGACTCCCTCAAAGAGCTAGGCTTCCAAGTTGAACGATTCAAAACCGGCACTCCTTGCCGTCTCAATGGTCGATCAATCGATTTCAGCCGGTGCGAACGCCAAGACGGCGAAGACCCTCCCCCACTATTCTCCTATCACCGCGACGAGCTTGCGAAGGGGGAGAACGATCTCTTTACGCTGAATGATTTTGCCGATCCATTGTTCCATGTAGAACAACTGCCGTGCTGGATCTCCTGGACGAACCCAAACACCCACAATGTGATCCGGGATAATCTCCACCTTTCCGCCATGTATGGGGGGAGCATCGAGGGAGTTGGACCCCGCTATTGCCCATCGATCGAGGACAAGGTCGTCAAATTCGCAGAAAAAGAGCGCCATCAGGTTTTCCTCGAACCAGAAGGAAGGCAAACCAACGAATATTACATCAATGGCGTCTCCACCTCCCTCCCCTACTCGGTGCAACTCGAATTCATCCGATCAATTGCTGGTCTAGAGAACGCGGAGATCATCCGGCCCGGCTATGCGGTCGAGTATGACTACTGTCCCCCCACACAGCTCTTCCCGACCCTGGAAACCAAGAAGATTTCCGGACTCTATTTCGCGGGACAGATTAATGGCACATCTGGATACGAAGAAGCCGCTGGCCAAGGTCTTCTCGCGGGTGCGAATGCCGCTTTGAAGATCCTAGGGCGTTCTCCGTTAATTCTCGGGCGGGAACAGGCCTATCTGGGAGTGATGGTTGATGATTTGGTGACCAAAGGGTGTACCGAGCCCTATCGCCTGTTCACCAGTAGAGCGGAACATCGCCTCCTCCTCCGCCAGGACAATGCGGATACCCGGCTTTCCCCGATTGCCGAGGAAACTGGCCTATTGAGCGAGAAAGCCGCTCGATTGTTCCATGTGAAACACGAAGCTCTCGCGGAAGGGGCCAAGTTTATCCGGGAAACCCCCTACGATGGCGCGAAGCTCGAAGCTTGGTTCCGCAGACCCGAGAACACGTGGACCAAGCTCCCCGAGGAGATTCGATCCAAGTTCCACATGGAACATTGGGAAATTCTGGAAAACGATTTCAAGTATGCTGGCCACATCGCGCGCCAAGCTCAGCAAATCGAACGAATCGCCAAGCAAGAAAACACCTCCTTACCAAGCGAACTCGATTATCTGGAAATCCCTGGGCTCAAACTGGAGGCCAGGCAACGACTCGCCGATATCCGGCCAGCTACGATTGGGCAGGCAGGACGAATCGCTGGAATCACTCCGGCCGACTTGGCCGTCCTCACGATTCACTTAAAGAAGACCGGTCATTTGGCTGAGACGAAATGACTTTACCCATTCACTAGCCTCTCCCTGCCAGCCCAACGACTCTATCCTCGACGCAACCTCCTCTTTCTCCGGAATGAGGAGGTTTTCTTTTTCAATTTGCACATCATCCCGAATCCATTCCTCACCGTTGACTGCCTCCGCCACATGCAGGCACGCCCAGGCCCGCCAAATCCGGACAAGACCGTTCTCGCCACTCATGCGGGTTGCTAAATGCTGATAGTGCCGCACCGGATTCCCAATGAAGCCTCCCTCCTCGATCGAAGCCTTCATCACCCAGGCCTTCGCCAGATAAGGAGGCTTCCAATCAATGAGGACCGGATGCTCGGCAGGCAACTTGAGCGAAAAGGCCTTGTTCAGCTGCAGTAGAGCTTGGCCCGGCTTCCCCTCAAGCCACAAGGACTGCGCGTAGCAAAGGCGGGCAAGATAAAGCTCCTCTAAGGAGCCTTGCTTCAACCTTGGAAAGTCCCCAGCTCTCCAAACCCGGTCAATCTTCGGAAGATAGGGACAGGACGGGATCTTCACTGGCTGTCGACTGGATTGGTAGCCCATACCCGCCGATTGATCGCGTCCTGCGCAGCATTCGCCTCAGCTGTTTTCTTACTCGAGCCACTACCCCGACCAAGCTCGATACCTTGCCAAAGGACAGCTGCATCGAACTTCTTCTCATGGTCGGGGCCAGTCGAGGCGATGATTTCATAGATGGGGCTCTCGGGAACGATGGCTTGTAGGACTTCCTGCAGCTCGCCCTTCGGGTTCCCCTCTTCCGGACAAGCTGCAACCTTCAAAAGCTCGTCGGACACGAGGGACAGAATCACCTTCTTCGCAGCTTCCAAACCGCCATCGAGGTAAACGGCGCCGAAAACAGCCTCCAGGCAATCAGCCAAAGTCGATGGACGGGAGCGGCCGCCACTAGCCTCCTCACCCTTCCCCATCAACATCATCGCACCCAGGTCCAGCTTCTGCGCAAAGGCGGAAAGAGCAGTCTTCGAGACGAGGCGAGCCCGCCACTTAGTCAACACCCCCTCTGCCTGTTCGGGAAAACGTCGATAAAGCTCTTCGGTCAAGACAAGCTGTAGGACCGCATCTCCGAGGTACTCAAGCCGCTGATTATCAGGCACATCCTCATTAATCTCCGCTAACAGGCTCGCATGGGTGAGAGCCATCTGCAAAAGACTCTGATCCCCGAACTCGTATCCAGCACAAGATGACAACTTTAACACGAACTTGCCGACCTCATTAGACATGGGGAAAGTCACAACAAAAAAAGATGGGGCGACCGACGGGATTCGAACCCGCGACAACCTGAACCACAATCAGGGGCTCTACCACTGAGCTACGGCCACCATCGCAAAGCGGGCGGGATTTCTGCCTCTCTCCCCTCTCCTTTGCAAGCTCAAAATCGCTCGCGTCTCACAATCAATTCTTCTCGAGGTGACGCCTGACCTCAGGTCTTTTTAGAAAGACCAACGCAAGAACAGGGTAAATCAGCAAGCTGATGCACTGGAATAAGGCCGAAACGATACTCAAGATTCGCTCTGCTCCAGCGGTAGTCGGAGGAGGGCTGACTCCCTCGACTTCATAGACTAAGTCCTGCAGTTCACTCGTCAGCGGCACCATGGTAAAGAACCCGATCACCACACTAAGAATCGTATAACCAATTGCCAGCCAGCTCCATTGGATGGACAGCCGGTCTGCCCCTTTTTTCCTTTTAATAAGAGCAAGACCCGCGCGCAGCATCAAGAAAAGCAACACGAGGAGGACGAGATGGGACACGAGGCTGTATCCTCGAATTTGCTCCATGAATTCGCCGAGTTTGCTTAGCAAAAGAGCGACCTCTTCGGCCTCTTCTCCGGATTCCTCCCTGACTGACTGTTCAAGAAAACCGAGAATCTTGCCAATGAACAAGGTGAACAATAGACCACAAAGGGCGAAAATGACACCCAATGAGCCGAAGATAAGATGAAGCGTCCCAAAGATCTTAATCGCTTTCGGCTCTTGACCGGTTTCCTTGGAAGATTGTGGAACGGTGTCCATACGCTCGCGAGCCTGTCCTAAACAGGGTCATCACAGCAACGAAAAATGGCGTGCCTCCCGACCCGACCCGTGCATACAAACACCTCAGATGAGCGAAGAACTCCAAACTCTTCTTGCCGGCACCGCACAAGTCCTTTCGGAAAAGGAGCTTACCGAGCGACTTGCCCTCCGGGCGAAGGAAGGCAAACCCTTACGCGTCAAACTTGGCGTCGACCCAACCTCTCCCGATATCCATTTCGGGCACACTGTCGTTTTGGAAAAGTTGCGACAGTTCCAATCCCTTGGTCATCAGGCTGTTCTCATCATTGGTGACTTCACTGCCACCATTGGCGATCCCTCCGGTCGGTCGGCCACACGCCCCCCCCTCACCCGCGAGGAAGTGCTCAAAAACGCCGAAACTTACACCGACCAAGCCTTCAAGGTCTTGGATCGCGAGAAAACAGAGATCGTTTATAATGGGGACTGGTTCCGCAAGATGAGCTTCGAGGACGTCCTCCGGCTCAATTCCCGCGTCACCATGCAGCAGATGCTTCAGCGGGAAGATTTCCGCACGCGCATCGATAAAGGACAAGAAGTCCGCCTTCACGAAATCCAATACCCCATCGTGCAAGGATGGGATTCCGTTGAAGTCCAAGCCGATATCGAGCTGGGAGGTTCCGATCAGCTCTTCAACATCCTTGTCGGTCGGGACCTGCAGAAGGAAGAAGGCCAACTGCCTCAGATCGTGATCACGATGCCGCTTCTCGAGGGTCTTGATGGCACGAAGAAGATGTCGAAAAGCTACGGCAACTACATTGGTGTCTCCGAAGAGTCGCAAGAGATGTTTGGCAAGATCATGAGCGTCTCCGACGATCTCATGGACCGATACTATCAGCTCCTCTTGGGCGAACAGCGGGACAACACCCTCCACCCCATGGAGGCCAAGAAGCAATTGGCCGTCAAGCTCGTCGCAAGATATCACGACGACCAAGCCGCCCGGGAAGCGCGGGCTACTTGGGAGGCCCGCTTCAGCCAACGGGATGATTCAGCCGGGGCAGTCGAGTTGTCACTCGCCGACCTCGAAGAATTGGGAGGCATCCTCCCCATCGCCGCAACAGCCTACCAAAAGGCCTTCAATCTTAAGAAATCGAACGGTGAGCTGAAGAAGCAACACATCCTGCCGGGTGCGGTGCAAATTAACGGCGAGAAAATCACCGACCCCAATGCCACGGTCACCCTTGAAGCAGGGGATGTTCTTCGGCTTTCCAAGAAGCATTCCGTCAAACTCGTCTGATTCAGACTTCGCAACCCGAGCCCATGGAAGTTCATCTACCGATCCGCACGATCCGCCTACCGGAACGGGGGGCGGTGATGGGTATCCTCAATATCAATGACGATTCCTTCTCCGGCGACGGTCGTCTCGAGACCAACTGGGCCATCACCCGCGCCAAGGAATTGATCGCCCAAGGCGCGGATATCATCGACGTCGGGGCCGAGAGCGCCCGCACGAATCGCGGGCCCATCCCTGTCGAACAGGAAATCGCCCGCTTGGAGGGCTTCCTTCGCGAATGGCCAAAGCTCCTCACCACGGTGGAACCACGCGATGCCGAGCAAATTTGGCCCCCCGTGCTTTCCATCAACACATGGAGAAGCCAAGTCGCAGCCGCCGCACTGCGTCAGGGAGGCGAACTCCTCAACGACATGAGCGGACTACCCAATGGGGACAACGCGGAGCTCTGCTCATCCCACGGGGCCAGTCTGCTCATCATGCACACGATGGGTGAACCCAAGGTCAGCCACTCCCACATCCGCTGGCAGGACCTCACGACAAAGATGCGAGACTTCTTTAATGAAAAAATCGACCTCGCTCTCCATTCCGGCCTCAACCCCAATCAAATCATCCTCGACCCCGGCCTCGGCTTTGCGAAGCAGCCCGAGGACGACCGTGCAATCATTCGTCAACTCGATATCCTCCTTGAATTTGGGAAGCCCATCCTTCTTCCCGTAGGACGCAAGGGATTCATCGGAGACACCCTCCAGATTGACCAACCTTCCCAACGCGATGCAGGAACTATCGGTGCCATCGTCGCCGGCAGGGAAAAGGGCGCACATATTTTCCGTGTCCACGAAGTCAGCGGAACTTTCGAAACACTCAAAGTCCTCGCCGGCTTGAAAAGAGCAACGGAAATCTGACCCAAACACGGGTGAAGAATCTCGGAAAAGACTGATTGAAATCTGACAAAATCTGGGAGAACCTTCGGTTGCTAGAAATGAGAACAACGGTCTCGTTTGAGACATCTCAGTTCATCAGGCAATCCAAATGAGGGCTTCCGGATTGGTCTCCGGGAGCCCTCAATTCTTAGGAGGGGGTCATCCCCAAACCTCGCCATTGCCAAACGATGGGGAATCCCTTGGAATCGGGCCATGACCGCACGCGACGAGCTTAAGGAAATCCTTCTCTCCAAATCCATCCGGACCGGTGACTTCACTTTGGCCTCCGGGAAGAAGAGTAATTTCTATGTCGACTGCCGGGTCACCACCATGGACTGCCGCGGGGCAATTCTCGTCGGCGAAGTCGGTCTTGAAAGCGCCGCCCAGAAGATCGCGTCACTCGATGAGAAACCCGTCGCCATCGGCGGCATGACCATGGGTGCCGACCCCATATCGCTGGCCATTGCCATGGAGTCGAGCCGGCAAGGCTGCCCCCTGCAAATGTTCTCCGTACGGAAGGAAGCCAAACAATACGGCACAGGCAAACGTGTTGAAGGGAACTTCAATTCTGGCGATACGGTTATTCTAGTAGAAGACACCGCTACCACCGGAGGGTCGACACTGAAGGCCATGGACGCCATCGAAGCGGAGGGCGGGAAGGTCGCCTTCGTGCTCATTCTAGTCGATCGGGAAGAAGGAGCGAAGGAAACAATCGAAGCCCGTGGTGTCGAGGTCGTCAGCGTCTTTGGCAAAAAGGAACTGCTCGGATAGCCCAATCTCTAGTAGTTCGTAACACTCACTCCGCGAGACGGGCCAGTCACAGCCAGCTCCGGATTAATGCTTGCGACCGAGGGGAGATTCCACCCCGCGACTCGCGCTGAGCTCTTACCCAAGTGACCCTCCCCTATTAATTCATGCCAAGCACCAAAGCACCAAAAGGCCGGGCGGTTTCTGACGAAAAAAAAGGGCTGGAGGGAATCCTCCAGCCACTCAAGAAATAAGTATTACGAAGTCGAGCCACTCAGGCAGCCGCTTCTTCCATGAAACCAAAGGTCTCACGCGCATCGGCCACGCAACCCTCCACCGCGGCGGCGGCCACCATCACGGGCGACATCAGAATGGTCCGCCCAATCGGTGAACCTTGACGCCCCTTGAAGTTTCGGTTGCTGGAGCTCGCGCAGATTTGGTCGCCCACCAGCTTATCAGGATTCATCGCCAGGCACATGGAGCAGCCTGCGCCACGCCACTCGAATCCGGCTTCAGTGAAAATCTTATCCAGCCCTTCTTTCTCGCAAAGAATCGCGGTGATCTGCGAGCCGGGAACAGCAATCGCCTTCACGCCAGCAGCCACCTTCCGGCCCTTCAGATACTTGGCCGCCTCACGGAAGTCCGAGAGGCGTCCATTGGTGCAGGAGCCCATGAAGGCGACATCAATCTTGGTGCCCTTGATAGGAGAACCAGGCTCCAACTTCATGTAATCAAGCGCCTCGGCGGTTTGCTCATTCCGCTCGGGAACATTCTCGGAGACGAAGAGCGCGTGGTCGGGAGAAATCCCCCAGGTGACGGTCGGCTCGATGTCAGCGGCATCGATCTGGACCAGATCATCATATTCGGCGTCGGCATCGCTCGCCCAAGCTTTCCACTCCTCGCAGACCTTATCCCAATCGCCTTTTGGCGCGTAAGGCTTGCCCTTGAGGAACTCGCAGGTCTTGTCATCCGGATTGACATAACCGCACCGCGCGCCGCCTTCGATGGCCATGTTGCAGACGGTCATGCGCTCCTCCATGGAGAAGTTATCAAAAGTCGAGCCAGCGTATTCATAGGCATACCCAATGCCGCCCTTGGCACCCAGCAGCTTGATGATGTGCAAGGTCACGTCCTTGGCATAGACGCCGGGGCGGAGCTGACCATTCACCTCGATGCGACGCACTTTCAGTTTACCCATCGCGAGGGTCTGCGTCGCGAGAACATCGCGAACCTGGGTGGTGCCGATGCCAAACGCGATGGCTCCGAAGGCCCCATGTGTCGCCGTGTGGGAATCGCCACACGCAATCGTCGTCCCCGGCTGGGTGATGCCTTGCTCCGGGCCCACCACGTGGACGATGCCTTGCTTGCCGGAAGCCAAATCAAAGTAAGTGACCCCGAAATCATCCGCATTCTTACGAATGGCCTTAATCATGTCGGCCGCGAGCGGGTCGGCTGGTTGATCCTGATTCTCGGTGGGAACGATGTGGTCAATCGTCGCAAAGGTCCGGTTCGGATACTTCACCTTCAAGCCGAGATCACGAAGCATTCCGAAGGCCTGTGGCGAGGTCACTTCGTGAATGAGGTGGGTACCGATGAAGAGCTGCGTCCGTCCATCTGCCATCTTACCCACGGTGTGAGCGTCCCACACTTTTTCATAAAGAGTCTTACCCATCGTTCTGACCCGCTGTTCACGCGGGGAGGCAATTTGGACGACGGTTGACAAAATTTCAAGGATGGCCTCAGGGATTCGTCAAAGCACCCTCTGAGGCCCGCGCTATATCACGCGATTTGGCTTCCTCAAAGCGTCCCTCAAGCAGGCACTACAAGGACCGGAACCTCGCATTTATTGAGGATTCTCTGCGCGGTCGAGCCGAGAAGAACCCGGGCTACCAAGCCGTGTCCGTGACTACCCACGACGAGCAGGTCCGCCTGCTGGGTATCCATGAAGTTCAGCAAGGTCTCCTGGATGGGGCCTTCCAGCACGACGGTTTCCATCTTGTCCGCAGGCAAGTTGACTACCGAGGCTTTCTCCTTCAGCGACGTCTCGGCCCGCTCCCTCGCGTGGGCCTCGAAGCCTTCGATATCCGGCACCGTGTATCCGTAGATATCATAGAATGCCGCCAGCTGCTCAACCACGTGAACCACATAAAGCTTCGCCCCGGTGGCTGCTGCCAATTCCTGAGATTGGGCCAATACCTTCTCACTCACGTCCGAAAAATCAATCGCACTAACTATCGTTTTCATCATACCGATAACATAGAGCGGAACGATCTCCCTGCAACTCCTGCCGAAGAGGCGGCATGAAAAAAGCAAGAGACGCCTAGTCGGCCATCATCGATATAATCGATTCTCACGCTCTCTCGAATCAATTTGTGGACGGACCCATCTTGCACCACGGTCAGTGCCGGTGAACGAAACATCCTTCATGACCCTGCAGAGCGGACTCCAGCTCTGTTATGCCGAATACGGGGACCCCAGCGGCAAGCCCCTGCTCTATTTCCACGGCTGGCCTTCTTCCCGACTCCAGGCCAAGATCATTCACGACCTCTGCCTTAATCTGGGGGTTCGCCTCATTGCTCCCGACCGCCCCGGCATGGGTCAGTCGGACTTTCAGGCAGGGCGGACCCTCCGGGATTGGCCAGCAACGGTCAAGGAACTGGCCGACCACCTTGGCCTTGATGCCTTCCCCGTCATGGGAGTTTCCGGCGGAGGACCATACGCCCTCGCGATGGCGGCGTGGGCTCCCGAGAGAGTGACCCGCACTGGCGTGGTCTGCGGAGCCCCTCCCCTCGCCAGCTTCCAGGACCGCTCGGAAATGATGTGGCCATACCGCGCCCTCATGGCGATCCGGCCCCATGCTCCCTGGGCGCTCAACCCCATCCTCCGGGCCTCCGGCCTCATCGCCAAGTGCCCTCCCCACCGTCCGCCTCTCTCTTGGGTAATGAAATGGACCGCCTCGGAGGACCAACAAGTCCTGATGGAAAACAAAGCCATGTACGACGTCACCCTCAGCTTCAAGGAAGGCATCTCCCGCGGATTGCGTGGCGTCCAGCTGGAGGGAGATATCTACACCGCTGACTGGGAGATGGATTTCACAGCCATCAAGGCACCGGTCGATTTCTGGCACGGGACGAAGGATCGCAATATCCCTTTCAACATGGTCAAGGAGTACGCCTCCTGGATCCCGACGGCACGCACCTTCTACTTCGACAATGAAGGCCACTACTCCATCGCCGTCCGTCGGGCCGAAGCCACCATCACCAATCTCATGGACGGAACGCTCGCAACTGGCAGGGAAATGACGTGCATTCCTTAGCCCTACCGAACTAAATGCGCTCGTGTTGCGCCGCTGGATAGCCCGTCTCCTGCTCGCCATCCTGACCCTTGAGGCCGGATTGGTAGCCGGGCTCTATCTCGGCCAAATCGATTGGCTGGCCAAGGGAGAAGCGCTCTTCTTTCGCACCCTCCTCGCGCAAACCCGGGACATCGACTTCGACAACGCCCTCCTCGAGAACCCCGCCTCCGGTGCTGAGTGGCATCTCCGCCCCCTCACCTCTGGTGCGGTCGATCAAACCGCGCTCTCCCTCATCGACCTGACTCACCGGCCCGAGCTCTTTGATGGAGAGACCCCTACTCCCGCGGAGATGGCTTACCTCCTCACTCAAGTCTATAAGACTGGAGCCCGCCGCATCGCTCTGACCACACCGCTCGCTTGGGAGCAAGCTCCGGAGATTGAACTGAGGACGCTCGACAGCGTGCTTTCTTCCTTCGACCAGGTCCTCCTCCCTCTCGAGATGAGCGAAGTCCCCCGTGCAGACCAACGACCGGACTGGTTGCGGGATTCCCTCCTCGCGCCGGATTCTCTTTCCGGAGATGCCTCCGGATTGCCTCTCCTCAACACCATCAAGCGACCTCCCTCTGTCACTCCGGCCGAGCAAATCCAATTCAGCTTCCCCGACTTCGGTGCCCGCGACTTCCAATATCGTGCCGAGAACCGCATCCCCCTCATTGCACGTTGGGGGAAGGACCTTCTGCCTGCATGGCCACTCTTCCTCGCCCTCCACCTACAAGACATCACGGCCGCCGACCTGACCATCGACCCAGGCAACGATCTTCGCTTTGGTGCCAATGGACCCGTCGTTCCGCTTGATGACCACGGAAGCGCCAAGCTCACCAGCAAGGATCACACTCTTCCCCCCCTCCTTCCGGTGATCGACCTGATCCCCCTCGAAGACGACGACCTGCCCGAGCTCTCTAACACCGTCGTCATTCTCGACCGCATGAATGAGATCACGGCACGCGGTAGTGACCGGATGCTGCGAGAGGCACTGGCTCTCCTTGCCGCCCCCCGGCCGGGACCGCCCGAGGTCTTCACCCGTCTCTCCCTCATCTGGGAAGTCGCCATCTACCTTGAGATCATCATCGTCGCCATCTTCGCGCTTCACGTCCGTGCTCCGCTCCAGCTGCTCTCCCTTATCGCCCTCACTGCGGCCCTCGGTGGGCTCCTCTACTACCTCCTCCATGCCCATCAGCTCTGGACCCCCGTCACCCCCTTGCTCATTGCCACCACGGTCGCCTGGTGTCTCGTCGGCTACCTGCAACAGGTTGCCCATCCGGTCCTGAGTCGCGGAAGGGGAGAAACCTCTCCTCCTCCGAACGATACCGAGGAAGCATAAAGTGAGATAATCAGTAAGCCGCGTCGCCCGCAGGCGTAGATTGTCCTCATGCCCAAGCTGTCCTTCCTTGCCTCCCTCCTCGCCATGAGCCTTCCGGCAACTGCCGAGACTGTCGACCTTTTCATCTCTTCCGCACCCGAAGGAATCTATCAGGCCTCCTTCGACACTGAGACTGGTGAACTCGATAACCTACGCCCTGTCGCCGAATTTGCGGGAGGCGGCTTCCTCGCACTTCACCCCTCCAAGCCCCTTCTTTTCTCGACGTCCAAGCACGAACAAACAGGCAGTGCCAAATCGTTCTCCATCACTCCGGAAGGCCTCACCGAGCTCAGTGAGAGCACGACCCAGGGCCGCGGCACCTGCCAAATCTCTCTCAACCACACGGGAAGCCTCGCTTTCGTGGCCAACTACAGTTCGGGTTCCGCAGCCTCCTTCACCGTCGATGAGCAGGGCCAGCTATCCCAAGAAGCTGGCTTCGCTCAACACGAAGGCTCTAGTAGTCACCCCAATCGCCAGACCGCGCCCCATGCCCATGCCACCGTGGTCGGCCCCGACAACAACTTCCTCTATGTTCCAGACCTCGGTATCGACAAGGTGATGATCTACCGCATCGATCCTTCCGGAGCGCTCGAACCTGCAGGCCATGGACAGCTGCCAAAAGGCTCCGGTCCCCGTCACATGAAGTTCTCCCGGGATGGCAACTTCGCCTACGTTCTCAACGAGCTCAGTCTCACCGTCACCACCTTCCGCCGCGCCAAGGATAGCGGGGCTCTGGACGCAATCGAAACCATCTCCGTCCTCCCGGATGGCGAGGAGCCCGACGCCATGACTTGTGCCGAAATCCGCGTCCACCCCAATGGCAAATACCTCTACACCTCCTTGCGCGACCTCAAAACCCGCATATCCGAAGAGATCGGCGGCAACACGCTCACCTCCTTCGCGGTGAAGGAAGATGGCACCTTGGAGCGCATCCAGGTCGTCTCTGCTGGCGTGCGCATCCCGCGCAATTTCAATCTCGACCCCACGGGAAAGTGGTTGATCGTCGGTGGGCAAGCCTCCCATGACATCCGCGTCTTCTCCGTCGGATCGGACGGCAAGTTGACCCTCACCGGCCGCAGCTACCCCTGCCCGGCCCCCATCTGCTTCGAGTTTCGCCCTTAACGCCGCCCGCCAGGCCGCCTGCGGATGGCGCCTCACTCGCTCTGCTCTCCCCGGCAACCAACTTTGCGGAGCGAGCCACGAGGCAGACTTGACCCCTCGACCTGAATGACTAGCCTAATCGCCCAATCACAACCGGGAGGACGCCGTGGAACTGAAAGAAATTCGTAAAATCGTGGAGCTCATGAATGAACATGGGCTGTCTTACTTCCACCTCGAGCAGGAGGGAGTCAATGTGAAGCTCAAGAAGGGCCTTGATGCCGAGGCCATTCGCGACGCCTTCGGAAGCATGCCGCAATATTCCGCCGGACCTGCTCCGGCACCAGCGCCTGCCGCCTCCGCACCCGCTGCCCCGGCATCAGCGAGCGACGCACCCCCTGCTGCATCCGGTGAGGAGATCACCTCGCCCATGGTCGGCACCTTTTACCGCAAGCCCGCTCCGGATTCCCCCACCTTCGTCGAGGTTGGCACCGCTGTCAGCGAGGGCCAGACCCTCTGCATCATTGAGGCCATGAAGGTGATGAACGAAATCAAGGCTGAGAAATCAGGAACCATTACCGAGATTTGTGTCGATGACGCCACACCCGTCCAATTCGGGGACGTCCTCTTCCGCATCCAGTAATAGACCCCTCAACATGTTTTCAAAAGTTCTCGTAGCGAACCGGGGAGAAATCGCCCTCCGGATCATCCGCGCCTGCCGTGAGCTTGGCGTCACCTCCGTGGCTGTCTATTCCGAGGCCGACGTCGACTCCATGCACGTCCAGCTGGCTGATGAAGCCGTCTGCATCGGCGGGGCAGCCAGTCGCGACAGCTACCTCAAGCCTGACCGGATCCTGGCAGCCGCCGAAATCACCGAGGCCGAGGCCATTCACCCCGGTTACGGTTTCCTCTCGGAAAACGCGCGCTTCGCCGAAATTTGCGAGAGCTGCAACGTCAAATTCATCGGCCCATCCGCGGAAGTCATCCGCAAGATGGGTGACAAGGACACCGCCCGCCGCACCGCAACCGAGAACAAGGTCCCGGTCACCCCGGGCACCGGAATCCTGAAGGACGCGCAAGAAGGCTTGGCTGCAGCCAAGAAGATTGGCTTGCCCGTCATGATCAAGGCCACCGCCGGTGGAGGTGGTCGCGGCATGCGTCCTGTCTTCGAGGAAGCCGAGTTCGTCAAAATGTTCCAAGCCGCAAGTGCGGAAGCCAGCGCCGCCTTCGGTAACGGTGACTGCTACTTGGAAAAACTGGTTCTCAATCCCCATCACGTCGAGTTCCAGATCATCGCCGACAGCCACGGCAACTACGTGCACCTGGGCGAGCGGGACTGCTCCATGCAGCGACGGAACCAAAAAATCATTGAGGAATGCCCCAGCCCCCTGCTCTCCCCCGAACTGCGGCAGCGGATGGGCGAAGCCTCCGTCAACCTGATCAAGGCCATCGGCTACGAAAATGCCGGAACCATCGAGTACCTCGTCGACGAGTCTGAGAACTTCTACTTCATGGAGATGAACACCCGCATCCAGGTCGAACATCCCGTGACGGAAGAGGTGATGGGTTGCGAGCTCATCAAAGAGCAGATCCGCATTGCTGCGGGAGAAGAACTCTCCGAACACGTGCGTGATGCCCAGCCTCGCGGCCACTCCATCGAGTGCCGCATCAATGCCGAGGACCCCTACCAAGGCTTCCGACCCAGCCCCGGCACCATCGACCTGTGGTACGCCCCCGGCGGGAAAGGAGTTCGCGTCGATACCCACGTTTACTCCGGCTACACCGTCCCTCCACACTACGATTCCATGATCGCCAAACTCATCGTCACCGGGACAAGCCGCGAAGTGGCTATCGCCCGGATGAAGCGGGCACTCGGCGAATTCATGATCCGGGGCATCAAGACCACCATCCCCTTCCAACAAGAAATCATCGAGCATCCTGACTTCATCAACGGGACCTATGATATTGGATGGGTCGGCCGATTTCTTGAGGAGAAAGGCCTCTAAACGAACAAGCGGCGGCTCCCGCCGCTTTTTTTCTGCCTGACTATGAGCCTCCTCCAAGACGCCCTATTTTACGGCATTGTCGACATGGGATATGTCGCCCCCGAACAAATCGAGGAAGCCACCAAACAGCTCCTCGCCGGCGGGGCTGGAATCATCCAACTTCGCGCCAAGGGCCAGGCTAAAGAGCAAATCCAGGAATGGGCCCAGGCACTCCAGCCAATCTGTCGAGAGGCAGAGAGGCCCTTCATCGTCAATGACCACATTGACATCGCCGCCGAGGTCGATGCCGATGGCGTTCACCTTGGACAAGACGATGGACCGCTTGCGACTGCTCGCGACCTACTACCTACTGGTAAACTCGTAGGTCGCTCCACCCACTCACCCGCACAAGCCCTAGCCGCGCTTGAGGAAGGAGCTGACTACATCGGCTTCGGACCTCTCTTTCCCACTCCAACCAAGGCGGGCCGACCCTCGATCGGGCTTGAAGATGTCGCGGCGGTCCAAGCGTCTGTGGGGACCCAAATCCCCGTCTTCTGCATTGGTGGCATCAAGCGCAGCAACCTCGAAGAGGTCCTCGCCGCAGGAGCACGCCGCGTCGTCATCGTCTCCGATGTCCTCTCCGCTCCCAATCGCGAAGAGGCTGTTAGAGAGGTCACTAGTAGACTTACCTAAGACCAGCGCCTGGGTCATTTTCAGAGCGATTGCCGAAGCCGTGCCACTTCTTGCTCCAAGGCACTGATCCGATCTTCCATCTCCTTCTTCCAATCCGAAGGCGTTTCTTCCTCTGCAATCGACTCACCTTCCCCACACAGGAGATGCCGGAAACTCTCGACACGGCGTCCACTCCCCGCAGGCACGCGCTCAACCAACGGGCCGTGGGGATACTCAATGAAACCCGACAGAATCTCCTCGACCTCGCTTAAACTATCAAAGCAGTAGATCCGCTCCGTGCGTTGCTTGATCTCACCCACCGTTTGCCTACCTCGGAGGAGTAAGACCGTGAAAACGGCCTTCTCGCCGGAAGAGAGGTCCAGCACATCGGGGAGATTGTGCTTATACTTGGGTGAGCGCCCGCCCAAGACCTTCGTAACAAGGTAATCCTCCCCAAGCAGGCGCAAGCCTTCGGCGACCTCATCACTGGAGTAGCTGGTCACCGGATCCCGCGAGGTGGATTGATTGCACGCAGTCACCAGCCCATTCAAGGTCATCGGATAGGCGTCGGGGGTGACTTCCTCCTTTTCCAAGAGGCAACCAAGGATTCTGGCAGTGACCGGAGTGAGCGTCAGTTCAGGGAAATGCTTCATGAGATTGCGGAACGAAAGCCCAGCGAAGACCGTGGATCCAGCATTGATCATCGGAAAATCACAGGCCTTGGTTCCTCAGCGGCGAACAAGGCCACGGACGCGAACATCCTCTCCCACCCGGGCATACTCGACCCTATCCAACTTCACCGTATCACCAAGCGATGCCGCTCCCCTTCCCCCAACCCCGCAATCGGAACCGCCGCACACCATAGGCGCGAAGTAGGCTACATACTCATCGACAAGACCTTCATCGAAAAGGTGCCCGACCAGCTCACCCCCCGCTTCCACAAGGATCGACTGCACCCCTTCAACAGCCAGCTCCTTCAGAGAATCTCTCAGGCTGCCCTCCAAAAAGCGGGTCAGACCGGCAAACTCATCTGCCAAGAGGTAAGCCGAAGACTCGAGCCCCGCCTTTTCCCGCCTGCTCACCACCAAACGCAAGGGCTGCTTTTTCTCCGCCCTCTCACCACGATAGGTCAACTGCGGGTTGTCCGCCCGCGCCGTCCGCCCGCTCGTCAGAATCGCATCCACTTCGCCCCGGAGGACCTGAACCTCCGCCCGGGCCTCTGGTCCCGTCAGCCATTGGCCCTCGCCCGGTGGCCGGGTGATGCGGCCGTCCAGGCTCATCGCCGTTTTCACCATCACCCAAGGGCGCCCTACCCGCTGGACCATGGCGAACGCACGGATGAGGTGCTTCCCCTCCTCCTCCAGCACGCCGGACAAGGTCTCGATTCCCGCGGCACGCAAAACCTCATGAGCCCGCCCCGCATGAGCCGGATTCGGATCCTCACAAGACCAGACCACCCGCTTCACCCCTGCTTGGGTCAATCCGCTAGTGCAAGCCGGCGTCCGCCCCACTGTCGAACACGGCTCCAGCGTCACATAGGCCGTTGCGCCGGCAGGATCCTGACCATTCGCTGCCGCGTCGCGCAAGGCTTCTACCTCCGCGTGGGGCTGGCCAGCACGCCGGTGCCACCCTTTCCCAATCACCTTCCCCCCTTTAACTAGAACGGCACCCACCGGAGGATTGGGAGCCGTCAAACCAACCCCAAGCCTGCCCTCTGCGATCGCGATCCTCATCCAATCTTCATCCATCATCATGCCTCGATTTCACCTCCTTCTCCCCCTGAGAACAACTGACAACAGCTCTGTGAATAAATAGTGAACTTCGAGGCACAAGATAATCGTGGAACGATAGAACACGCCTTACCACGAACCACCCCGCTTCTTTTCACCACTTGTTGAAGACGTGGAACGCCGGAGCGCTTAATGGGGAACAGCCGAAATGGCAGCTTATTCACAAGGATAAGAAGAAGAAAAATTTGAAGATTCAAAAGATCACTTCTCCTCTACTTGGGAATAACTGTCCGGAATCACCTCTGCCAACCGACTCAATTCAGCCCGTTCGGCATCAGCGAGAGCGTGTCCGCCAAAGCGTGATTGATTGTGCAACTCGATGGCGCGATTGATTTCAGACTCGTGCTCAGGACGAGGTCCCAGATTACGCAACCAGGCTCCCGGGAGAACTCCGGGAGGCCGGGCACCGACTTTCCTCTCAAGAGCCTTCAGCGCCTCATTGAGGGGCGTTAGCTCGTCCTCATCCACCGGATAGCTGGCGTAGCCCCGCCCCGCGTCCGCCCGCATCCGGGAGCCTTGCAGGCGCCAGAAGAGAAAGCCCGCGACACCCACTGCGGCAATGACCAAGAAGGCATTCACCCACCCCTTGTTTCCCTCCAAGTCCCTCCAAATCTGGAAGTCCTCCCGCCAACGCTGTAGCTCATCGAGGAGCTTCTCCTGGGTGGAGGGTGGTGGGCTATCCATGGCGAACCAGTCAGGCGGCGTCAGATCGACGTCAACCCACTCACCTCCTTGCCAGACTTCCCTCTCAATCTCGATGGAGTCGTCTCGATTCTCGACAAAGACGTTCTGCAGTTCCGTGATCTTTTCACCACCGAGGTAGGCGCGGCACCAAGAATGGCTATGAGAGCCGCGGAGCAGGTATTCTCCGGCTTTCCCCTTCTCGCGCACCGCGTAGCCGATGACATAACGGGTCGGGATACCGAGCTCGCGCAGGATGAGGGTGGTGGCACTGGCGAAGTATTCGCAATGGCCCGCCTTGGTCTGGGTGAGGAATTGGGAAAGCGGGTTACGCCCCTGGATCGTCCGGTCGAGAGTGTAGCGGAAGGTTGAGAAGTATTCTCTGAGACGTCGGATCTTCTCTTGGTCATCGACATTTCTCAAGCCGAGCTTGTTGATTGTGCTGATTAAGGCGGCTCGCTCACTCTGGGGGTAATCCAGCTCCGGAGAGTGCTCGGTGGGATTGCCTGAGCTGCTCAAGGATTGCCGGGGAGATTGCTCACGCGGATTCTCTGCTGGCGCGGGCCACATCGTGTAATCAATCGCGCTGGCTGCATTGATGGCCATCATGGTGCCGAGCAAGTTGGTCTCGATACCGTCGATCTCCTCGGCGGAGGAAATCAGGGCGAGGTCTTCCAAGGCGGGGATGGCCTCGCGGTTTTTCCTGATGCGGCCCCGTAGTCGTGGACCGTCGATTTTTGCCTCGTTGAGCGTGAAATATTCGGTGGCGTAGGCGAACTCACCCCGGTCCTTCTCTTCGACGCTTGTCGACATGTCATCGAATCCTTTTTCGCCGGAGCCCTTGCCTTCTGGATTGGTCACCACCCAGGCATCCCCGTAGAAGGTATTGAAGGAAGTCACCATCACTCGCTCGGCTGGTTTGCCACTACTGCCTGGATAGTAGCGCCAGTGGATGCGTCGATCCGGCTTGATTTCTCCGATCTCCCCGAGCTGCGTCCTTCGCTCGGAGTCATCCACGGACTGATGCGGAGCCCGGAGGCCATTCTTCTGAAACCACGAGTAGAGACGAAGGATCGAGGTGCTGCCCACGTAGGTTAGCGCGGCGGTGCAGAGGATAGCGAGGAGCCAGCTCAACCGCCGGCGTAGGCCTTTACGGTTAACATAGTAGAAGGCGATGGCGATGAGGACAATGAAGGCGATGAAGAAGCGTCGCTGAGCACCCCCGATGGCGTTGTCATGCCCGATGGAGAGCAGAACCATGAGGAAGTAGGGGTAGCCAAAGTGGATGCGATTGACTCGTTCCGTCCGTCCCATGGCGACCGCCTTCTTTTGCCGCCGGCGGGCGAGAGCGGAGAACACGGTAGTCGGGATGGCCTGGGCGACCCCGTATTGCTGAGCCAGGATGAGGGGCAAGAAAGCGACGGGTAGCCAACGGACGAAATCCAGCAGAGCGTCCGGGCGTGAGCCGTTGAGCGCATGCCACCCGATACTGAGGGTCAACCCAACAAGGCTGAGCACCCAAGCACGGACGTAGCCTTTTTCGCCGAAGTCCCAGCGCCAGTTCAGCCAATGGCGGGATTCGACAAGGAGAGCTGCACCCAAGGCAATGAGGGCGTGCGCGGAGAAGGCCCCCCACACCATTAGACTGGTCCCCAGAAGCAGCTTGGGAGGCTTCGGCAATTCTTTTTCACGCGTGCGGGTCATGAGTAGGAGAAGCGGGAGGTGGCAGCCTGTAAGTCTTCCTCAAGATGGCCAACGCGCAAGACGTGAACTCGCCCCGGCCGCTCTGAGGTCTCATCGTCGGGGCCTGCGACGGCAAGGGCCTCGATCTCCAGACCAATGCGTTGCAAACGATTGAAGAAGTCGGCTCGCTCATCATTCCAGCCCGGAAAGACAACGAGGCAGGCGGTAAGCCCATCCTGGTGCCGGCCGACTAACGAGAGGAGGCTGTCAAAATGGCTTTCGCTTTCCGCCTCCACCGTGGCGAGGGTCTGGAGAAGTTTGCCGGGCTTCGCCACGCCTCGTCCGGCGGTGGAGCGAATGGCGGTGCCCTTGACGAACATGAGATCGAGCAAGCACTCCCGTGTATCAATGGAGGCCACGAATGATGCGGCCACCGAGACCGCCTCTTCGAACTTGGGTCCACCCGGACCCGAGGTATCGAGGATCAATCCATAGCGGGGGAAAAAATTCTCTTCATACTCCCGCACCACTGGGCTGCCTGTTCTCGCCCAGGTCTTCCAATCCACGGTGCGGAAGGGATCGCCGGGGCGATACTCCCGGAGGTTCAGGAAATCGCCGGTTTGACCCACCGTGTTGGCGGCTGCTTCTCCGCCGAGATGGAGGCGGGCTTGGCCGGGCATCACGAAGTCCCCGAGCCGGTATCGCTTGGGCAGGACGATGAGGTGGTCCTCCGACGCGGGCACGCGCAGGCAACGTTGAAAAAGACCGAGAGGATCGGGAAGCAGGGCCCGGAGGTCAGCGAGCTGGAGGAGCCCCCGGCGCTGCGGAGTGAGGTGGAAGGTGACAAGCCGGGACTCACCGGGTGCCAGGGACTCAATGACTTCGCCGGGCAAGGAATCGAACCCTCGCTTCCGATCCTGTAGCCAGGTCCAGCGATAGTAGAGGAGATGCCGGTCCACGATGTTTCTCATCTCCTCGCCGGGCTCGGGCTGGCGGGAGAACTCTTCCCAGCTCGGGCGGGGGTCGGGTGACCATTCCTCTAATTCAAGCGCCCGGGCCTTTGCTCGCCCCACATTGGTCACTTCGCTCGCATACCGCAGCTCCTCGTCGACACTGGCGTAGGCTGGAAGGTGCCGCACCGCCACCAGGCGGGCGCGGCGAAACCAAAACCAGATAAAACCCACGAGCAACAGCGAGACTGCGCCGCAGAAGTAGATGTAAACTCCGGAGCGAGGAATATCCGTCCCCAGGATGGCGGTCATCAGGGCGATCACCATCATGCCCCACCCCATGGGCTTGATCCGGCGGGTCACGCTCCAGCCCCATCGACCCGAACGCGAGTAAATCCGGTGGAGGAATCGCAACCAGTTCTCGTTCACGATCATCAACCTGCCCGCCCTCTCTCCCCTTGGCAAGGGGGGGATCCTGCCAGGGAGCGCTTTGAGGTGAGTGGACCCGTTTTTACGATTTCTTAACGATGTGTTGAATAGGAGCCGGACCCTCCCCGTTCAACTCCCCGGAACCCACAACCGAAGAAATTCAGATTATGAGAAAAATTATCCTTACCGCACTGGCGGCATTTGCGGGCGTGGTCGCCCTTCCTAACAAGGCTGAGGCCGGGGTCCGTCTTCATATCGGAGCCACCACCACCTACGTGAGTGGCCACACCAGCTGTGGATGCCCGATCCACACGAAGCGCGTCTTCCGCGGATACGACCGGTATCATCGCCCAATCTATAACTACTACCGTCAGCCCACGAATTGCCGCTGCCATCATCACCGTCGCGTGACCCATCGGGTCATCCATCCCCGCGTCCATGGCCATGCCCGTCATCACGTGTCTGCCCGCCACGGCCAGCGCTATGACAGGCATCATCAGCGTCACCAGCGGCATCACCGCCGCTCTTGCCGATAAGGCGACTTTTGAAACAGGGGCTCATCTCGAGCCCCTGATTTTTTTCAAGAAATCCTCCCGCTGTGTCGTTTATCCCCTCGCATGCGCTTTCTCTGCTTCCTCATCCTCGCCACGCAATGGGCCGTCGCTTCTGCCAGTGACGAGATCGTCGTCGCTCTCCAGAATCGGCTGGAAGCTGACAAGCCCTTCGGGGACCTGGTCGATTCGGTCGCCGAGATGCCCGTTGCCGAGATGAAGCAGTTTTCCGCCGAATTTGAGGCGGGTTGGAAGCGCCTGCGCGCCAACTATCTTCTTGCCTTCCAGCGTCATGCCGACTCCCTCTACAGCGGGAGTAATCGCAATGAGAAGAAGCGCCGGGTGCGGGAATTGCGCGAGGAGTTCCACCGCGTGCGCGAGCTGCCGGAGGGGGCCATGAAGTCGGAGCTAGTCGATGTCTCCATGCCGGCCATGGAAGAGCTGCGTCGGCTCCTGATGCCCGATGCTGCGGTCATCATGGCCAAGGCGCCCGCCGACTTGCGTCAGCAGCACAAGCTGGTTCATGGCCTGGCCCGCTTTCGCGACGAGCTCATGGAGGTTTCTGTCTCCTACGGCGAGAATGGGTCGGTGGAGGGTCTCCAGGCTGCCGAAGCGGAGGTCGCCAGGGAGCATACGGATGTCGACCGTTCCGGCCTCCGCATCATGGAGAAGAACGATAGCATCGCGGAGTCTGGCGGCGTCAGCCCCCTTGAGCGCGAGGGAATCCGCGAGGTCAATGAGTGGCGCCTCCTCCTCGACCAGAATGCGCTCGTCATCGATCCCAAGCTTTGCGACGCGGGCCGTGGCCATTCCCAGGACATGGAGGAGCATGACTTCTTCGCCCACATGAGTCCTATCCCCGGCAAGAAGACACCCTCCGACCGTGCGCGGGAGGCCGGCACCCGGGGTGGCGGGGAGAATATCTACATGGGCGCTCCCCGGCCGGAGGCGGCGAACAAAGGCTGGTTCTTCTCCCCCGGCCACCACAAGAACATGTTCCGGCCGAATTACCGCAAAATCGGTCTCGGCCAACACAATCGCCACTGGACCCAGATGTTCTCCTAAGTTCCCCCCGCTTTTCTCGGTCAATTCGGCCAATCAACCAACGAAATACGCGAAACGCGGGCTTGAGATCCCCCTCCGATCAACGAATGCTCGCCCCCACTTGCCCTATGAAATCACTGCTCGCTCTTTTCTCCCTCTCGCTCCTCGCGACATTTTCCCTGGCCGCGCAGGAGGCGGCCAAGAAGGCTCCTGCCGTCTTCGCCGATTACTTCACCCCGGGTGTGGCAGTGAAGGGCGAGGTCGTCGTCGTCATCCCTCCGGATGAGATCCAGACTTACGTCGACAAGGTGGAGAAGGCTGCCAAGGCGGATCCAGAGTGGTTCGCCGAGTATTCCAAAAGTGCTGCTCCCGGTATCCCCCTTCCCTTCCATGAGAAGCTCGGCCTCACCAAGGCAGAGTATGAGGACTACTTGAAGCTCTGGGATGCACGCGAGTTCAAGCCGCTTCCCCAGGGTGAGCTGATCCTCCGCTTGGAGGAGAAGTCTGATGGCAAGTGGATGATCCGCGTTACCGGTCGCGGCACCGAGTTGACCGCCATCGCCTATGATGCGGAGGAAGATGTCTTCCGCTCAATGAGTGGGGAGATGAAGCGCATTGAAGACATCAACGCCGACAAGCGCAGCATCCTCGGTGCCTGGACAGGCAAGGAGTGGAAGCTGGAGCAAGAGGATGCCTTCGGCGTGACGAAGGAGAATATTGCCGTCGGCAAACTCGCGGATGGCTCCTACGGGCTCTTGGTGTATCGCCTCCAAGAGGTCTCCTCCACCGGCACCCGCATCTTTGATAAGAGCCTCATCATTCGCTTCGCCATCAAGCGTTCCTGATCCTATGGTCTCCGTGTGAGCAAGGGCAAGAGGCAGACATGGGGCAAGTGGATCCTCCGCATCCTCATCGCCGTGCTCATCGCGGTGCCCCTTCTCTTCCTCCTCTCCAATCTCGCCCTCCGCACATCCTGGGGCCGGGAGGCTATCGCTAAGCAGCTTGGCCGCCGGACGCCCGGCCTCTCTTGGCAACTCGCTTCCGCCTCTTGGAGTCCTTGGAAGGGATTCGAACTCGCTGGCCTCCAGGCGCGGATCAAAGGAGCGCCCCCGGAGACGCCGGACTTCCTCTCGGTCGACCGCACCTCAGTCGAGCCTTACTGGGGCGAGTCCCTCAAGGGAAAACCCATCTTTCGTGAGGTGGAAGTGGACTCTCCCCAGCTCAATCTTCCCCTTGAGCTCCTGTTCGTTACCCGCCAACCCCCTCCCCTCACCCCGCCTCCGGTGGCCGATGCCCAACCGGCTCGCCCCCCCGCCAAGGAAAAATCACCTCCACAGGCGAAACCGAAAAAGCCGAAGAAGAAACCCGCCAAGCCGAAAGAGTCCGCCAAGCCGACTCCGCAAGAGAAGCCTGTCGAAGCTCCCCCGGAGCTGGGTAAGTGGGTCCGCATCCGCAATGCCGGTGTGACGCTCTATTCCCTGCGGGGGCCATCTATCGAGGTGAAGGGGCTCAACTTCGACGCCCCTTTGGCAGGCCCTGATGCAGCGGTCGCCCTCTCCTGGGCCGCGATTGACCTGAGTGGGAAGCCGCTCTGGCCGGCTGGGCACCTTGATCTCGAATGGAAGGAGCGGAGCTGGATCCTGCCCGCGCAGGAGGTGGCACTCGCCGGGGTGAAGACTCGCCTCGGAGGACACCTCGGTATCCGGCAGAAGGGTCTGCCCTTCCGCTTCCAATTGGCCATGCCCCAGCAGGATCTTCCTGAAATCGAATTCGACCACAAGAGCCGGGCCTACCTCTCGGCTGGGCAGATGGCTTGCGCCTTGTCGGCAGCCGGGCAGCTCACCAGGGTCGATACTTGGCAATTCGATCTGGCGGGTGAGGCATACGATATCCATGGAGGCTCCCATCTCCGGGAGTTCGACCACCGCTTCGATTCTGGTCGGGTGAGACTGTCTCTCCGCAATCAAATCGTGAGCTGCCCCAGCATCGAACTCCGTTCCGAGGAATTCTCACTCCTCGGCAATGGACAACTCGCCCTGACCGGCCACGTGCTCGCCGTCCTCCGCCTCGTCACCTCACCCCATTACGAGGAGCGCATGACCAATATCGCCATCGGCAGCTTCCTTTCCCAAGGCTGGACCAGCCACTGGATGAAGCCACTGGAAACGCCCGACCGCTATTACCGCGACCTGCACCTCAAAGGACAACTGCCGGACAAGGCGCTTGTTGACACCGGCCGCCGTGGCGAATTCATTCCTCTCGCTACCGCCTTCCAGCATCTCGAGCGATTCCGTGACCAGGAAGTGAACGAAGAACCCCGCCCACCCAGTCCCTAATCCGTCCTTTAAACCATGCGTATCATTGCCGGCAGCTGTCGGGGCCTCAAACTCAAGGCTCCAGCCGAAATCACCCGCCCAACCTCGGATCGGGTGCGCGAAGCCATTTTCTCAATGCTGCAATTCGTCGTGGAAGACGCCGTCGTGCTCGATCTCTTCGCCGGTACGGGAGCACTCGGCATCGAGGCTCTCTCCCGGGGAGCACGAAAATGCACCTTCGTGGAAAATCATCACCGCGCCTTGAAGATCCTTCGCGACAATCTCGCCCTCGCCAAGGTCTCGGACCGGGCAAAAATCGTCTCGAGCGATGCCCTCAAATACTGCCAATCCGCTCCACCCGTCGATCTCATTCTGGCAGACCCGCCCTACTACCGTGATGGTGCTCCTGACTGGGCCGGACAGCTTTTGCGGCAAGCGCTCCCGCTGAAATCAGGAGGATTCCTCCTCCTCGAAGTGGAGGCCGAACGCTCTACGCCTGACCAGATTGAGCACTTCAACCTCATCAAGCGAAAGAACTACGGAAGCACATCCATCCTTTTACTAGAAAAGAAGTAGCATCCCCAACAATTACGACACTCACCCTTGTTCCGCCATCTCTACAACCTTCTGCTCCCCGGCGTCGCCGCCATGGCGGCACCCTTTTGGCTCTTGAAGACCCGGAAACGAGGCGGCCTCAGCCAGCGCCTCTGGGAGAAGCTGTCCCTCTATCATGCGGAGAGCCCGCCTCCCACGCAAGGCGTCATCTACCTCCATGCCGTGAGCGTGGGCGAAGCCAATATCGCCCTCAAGCTGGTTCAGAGATGGCATGAGCGGGATCCCAGTCAGCACTTCCTCTTGGCTCTCGGCACGTCCACCGGATTCGACCATGCCAAGGCCTCAGCTGGCGAGTACTTACAGGTCCTCTATGCTCCCCTGGATTTCCCTGCGTCAGTGTCGGCCATGCTGGACCGCTATGAACCCAAGCTGATTGTTCTAATCGAGCATGAGGTCTGGCCCAATCTCATCTACGAGACTTCACGTAGAGGAATACCAGTCGCCTTGGCCAATGCCCGTCTCTCCCCGCGTTCAGGGCGAAGACTGGCAAAATTGCGTCCGCTACTAGGCCAGACCTATGAACCGCTGGCTTGGGTGGGTGCGCAGGTCGAGGATGACGTGGAGCGTCTCGCGGCCATCGGGATCAGGCCCGCGACGATCGCGGTCACCGGTTCGATCAAGTTCGACCCGGCGACTACGACGCCAGTGGTAGGTCGCTTCGATCCCCGGCCCTTCCTCTCAGCCATCGGCGGAGGTCCTGTGCTGATGGCCCTGTCAACCCATCCGGGTGAGGAACGCCTCTTCGCTCAGGCCGCCTCTCAGGTGCAAGGGGCCCGGGTGGTCATCATTCCCCGTCACATGGAGCGGCGTGGCGAGATCGAGCAAGAGCTCCGAGAGGATGGCCATGCCGTCCGGCTCCGTTCGCGGATGGATCCCAGCGAGAGGAAAGAGGGCATCCTCGTCGTCGATAGTACGGGTGAGATGCCAGCCTTCACCACGCAGGCCCGGGTCGTCTTTGTCGGCAAATCCCTCCTCGCCCATGGTGGCCAGAATCCTTGTGAAGCGATTGCGGCTGGCGTCCCAGTGGTCGCTGGGCCTCACCTCGAGAACTTCGAGCCCTTGGCCGAGCAGCTCCGCGAGGTCGAGGGAATCGCTACGGTCAATACCGTAGCCGAGCTCAGCGCCCAACTCCGCATCCTCTCTACCGATACCGCCAAGGCGGCAACCATGACTACCGCTGCCCAGTCAGTGCTCGAGCAGCACAAGGGCGCCACCGACCGGACGATCGACGGTCTGCAGAAATTATTGCCAAATCTCCCTGCGGCTCATCATCGCTAGGAGAGGTCAGGCTCTCAATAGGTCGATAGACGCTTCTTTGCTTCGGTCGCACCTCTACACAATCAGCCGTCTCAATCAGCCAATTGGCGAACCTGATAGAACTTTCGATCTTCGATGGAAAGCTGAAGCGATGCGGCATCCTCTCCAGCTCGGCTCGCTGCGTCCACCGCGGTGAAGCTACCGAGGTCGTTGGATTCAAAAACCTGATAGAACAATCCGCGTTCCTGATTCCAGTTGAGGACCGGTTGGCCCTCCTCATCGAATGCGAGCTCCACGCCGACAGCTTTGTCCAGGATACTGCCATCATAGTATTGGTTGGCGAGTTGCCAGACATCTTGACCACAAGCTGCTCCAATCAGGCGACCCGGGCCATCGTCCGCTGCCACGTGGATACCGCCATAGAGGCGGGAAAGCCCCGCTTGGTCAGCGGCATCATAGTAGGTCGCCCATTCCAGGGTGACATCCTGGCTAGGTCCGGCCTCGAACTCTAGCGAGCCAGCTGGGACGGTATGCGTCGCAAGTCCTCCGGGAAAGAACGGGCTGCCAGTCATCGCGGTGAGCACTTCCGCAGCCGCTCTGCTGAATCCGCTGTGACCTGAGGTGTATCCAGCGAAGGCCGGTGTGACGAAGGTATCGCGCTGATAGGGAATCCACATCTGGGCCAGCATCCATTCGGAGCCCGCATACTCATTCTCCGGGTCTCCGGTTTCGCCGCCCCAGGCATAGATTGCGGTACGGCCAATGTAGTAGTCCAGATGTTCATGTCGCTCGCCCGGCGCCGACGATTCCTCCGTGATGGTCTCGATGAGTCCGGGCACTTCCGGGAAGAGATTGTTATAGCCCAGATAGCGGATGCTGCAGACCGGACGAACGTAGTCGTAGTGGCGCTTACAACCCCAGACGGCGACCGCAACATCGTGGACGGCAGCATTGAGGGCGAAATACATTTTGACGTCCCACTCGAGGTCATCAAGCAAGGGGCCGGTGCCACCGAATCGGGGCTCGAAGTCAGGATGATCGACCACCGCATTGGCAAGCGAGTTCCAGTGCCCGGGCGGCGTCTCGGAATCGGGGCCGTCTGCCCAAAACTCTGCCACCACCCGCCCGAAGTCCGCGAGATTGACCGAGTTGACCGCATAGGGGGCCTGAGTCACCGGATTAATTGAATGGCCAGTGCCATCATTCTCGCCCAAGGTGTTATTGCCAATGCTTCCCGGTGAGCAATCGATGATGGTGCCGGCATCCGGATCCAGCCAGCTGCTGAAGCGGATGACCTCGATGTTATTCTCGATGAATTCATCCTCATCTTCCCCACCCAGAAGCGGGGGTGTGCCAGGATCCAAGTAGAGAAGGCTCTCATCATTTTCGCGATGAAGCGCGAAAGGCCGGACTCCTCCCCAGTGGGAACCCACGAAGGTCTGCACACTATCGGCAATGATGCCATTTTGAGTGACGCGGAAGTCGAAGGCGAGAGGTTGCCAGCGATTCGGATCCGTCATCGAGATGCTGGATGTATTTTTGAAGATGAGCGGGTCGTTGACTGGCGAGTAGCTCGGGTCGTTGTAGCCATTGGCCTCGCGGGAGCCGTCGCTGGCAGCGAAATCCAGCACCGCCTCCGCCACTCGATTGCCAACCGCGGCGGGGCTGTCTCCGGTCACTGTCTCGTTCGCGATGTCGTAGCCGAGATCGCCCATGAGGGCATCGAAACTGAGTTGGGCGGTCGTTCCTGCGCTGCTGGGGGTCTTGGGGTGCCGGTTATCGACATACCGTGAGGTGAGGACCCGATAGGCCGCATGGCTGACAGCCTCCCGGCGCGCGTCTTCCAGGCTCATCCCGTTCTCCGGGCTCGCCGCTTCCCGGTGTACATAGCCCACCGCCATCTCATCATAGGCCGCCCAGGCATCATACATTGCGACGGAGACATGGAAGAGGTTGCGGGCATGGACGGGAGGATCAGGGAAGGCGATCCGGATCGCAGCCAGATTCTCTTCATTCCATTGACGGGCAATAGTTTCGCCCTGTACGGGACCATAAGCTAAGGCAGACAAAGCCAGCGTCAGCGAGAGCCTTTTCATCACGAGACCTATCGAAGCAGCAATCATCAGAGATAGCAACCGTAAGGACCGACGGGTGAGTTGCAGCAATTCTTGCTTTTCTTTGACGAGGGGTGACTCTGGTGCCAGTGGTGACGAGAATGTTCCTAGCCTTTCTACTCCTTACGCTGGCGTCTTGCCAGCAGCCTGCTGGACCTGGAATCGGTCTGGCGCCCGGCCGCGTGCTCAAGGTCGATGACCTGCGACCCGATGCGGATCGCCGTCTCGCAAGCCTTTTGGCCGGGACCGATTCCGACCATCGCGTCTTCAAGCGCTATAACCCCAACGGACCCGCCCAATGGAGCAGCGCCTGGACCAGACGCTTCGACATGACCGGCATTGCCTGGAATCGCAAGCGGGCCGGCACCGCCATCACTCCCCGCCACATCGTCTATGCTGCCCATTACCAGCACAAGATTGGCACCAAGCTCGTCTTCCACGACCGCACTGGCAAGCCCCACACCCGCAAGGTGGTTGCCGGCTCCGGACGCTTGGTCTTGCCCTCCGGCTGGCGGACCGACATTGCCGTCGGCTTACTCGATAAGCCACTCCCGCCCTCCATCAAGACTTATCGCCTCTTGCCGCCACGTAGCGATTACGATCAGATACTTCCAGGCTGTCCCGTCCTCGTGACCGAGCAAAAGCGGACCCTGCGCATCCACCAGGTTCGCAATCTTTACAACAAGAACATCGCTTTCCTCCGCAATGATCGCGTCTCCGAACTGCATTACAAGGGTTTGGTCGTCGGCGATTCCGGGCATCCCTCGTTTCTCATTGTGGGTGGAGAACCTGTCCTGCTGGAGACCCATACCGGAGGCGGCTCTGGTTCGGGACCTTTCTATTCAGACCCCGAGGTTTTCAAGGAGCTTCGAAAGGCCGTTGCCAAGCTGGATTCCAACTACTCCGTGCAAACTGTTCCGCTGGACCCGGCCCCCATTGGCACGCCTGCGGTCGTGCCCAAGCCGCGGCCTAACAAACGAGTCGGTGTTATTCCTCCTCCCAGCAAAAAGCAGGACCCCTCTCCTCCATCCCCGACTGTACAGCCGACGAAGCAAAAAGAAGCCGATACGACCCGCCGCCCCCGGGTCCGCCGTGTTCCCACTACCGACTAGCAAACCCGTGCGCCTTAAACTGACCATCGCCTACGACGGGCGTCCCTATGCAGGTTACGCCATCCAGCCAAATGGAGACACGATTCAAGCTCGGCTGGAGAATGCACTCGCAGAAGTCCTCAAGCAACCGATCCGTGTCCACCACGCGGGCCGCACCGATGCCGGAGTCCATGCTGCCGGACAAGTCGTTCACTTCGATGCTCCCGACGGTTCTTCAATGAACCCTTATAACTACCTCCCCGCGCTAAATACCAAGCTGCCAGCCACGATCCGGGTCATGGATTGTGAGGAGGTCGCTCCTGACTTTCATGCCCGCTTCTCGGCCATCGATAAGACCTACCTCTATCGCCTCTCCCTCGCTCCCATCCTACCACCTCTCGATGCCGGCTTGGCGTGGCATCTACCAAGACAACTTGACCCCGAGACCTTGCAGACCGCTCTCGGTTACTACGTTGGAGAACATGACTTTCGCTGCTTTGCAGCCAATCGAGGCAACGAGAGCGAAGAGACCGACTACGTCCGTCGTATCTCAGAGGCAAAATTTGTCGAACAAGCCGATGGTTACCTCCTTCGCTTCACCGGTGATGGCTTTCTCTACAAAATGGTTCGCCTTCTAACAGGTAGCGCCGTCCAAGCCGCTCAAGGCAGACTCCGCCTTGATGACCTCGCCGAGCTTGTGAAGAGTCCCGCCTCGCAAGCGCGGAAGGCCCCTCTCTGTGCACCTCCCGATGGCTTGACCCTGCTTCAAGTCAGGTATGCTTGATCAAAGGAGAAACCTTACTCAGACCCCTCGACAGAAAACCGCAGGTCGCTACCAACCTTTGACCAACCAACTGATGTCTTCTCGAAGGTAGGAGCCCCGTTTCAGACTTGTGAAGGATCGGCGTCAACTTCATCTCCTATCATGGGCATCGAATGAACTCCATTGGACAGCGCAAGGGAACTACTAGGACCGTGAGTGCCAATATCGACGAACCGGCGATCCGTTGAGAGAGCGTGAGTCGGGTATAGCTGCTGCCGGTGACGCCGGAGTCGACATCGTCGACGCCGCCATCGCCTCCATGTCCGGCTCCACCTCCCAACCAAACCTCAACTCCATCTGTGCCGCCCTCAAATCAAGGAGCACCGGCGCCCCGCCGGTTTCATCATCAGAAACTCAAAACTCCCGCGACCCCCAACTCGACATCGAATCACTCAACGACTTCTCCGACTACTGGGAAGAAGTCCTCACTCACTACGAACCCTTCTACTCTGCTCCCCGCAGCGGCACCGCCGAAGTCTACCTCCACGAGATGCCCGGCGGCCAATACACCAACCACAAGGAACAAGCCAACGCCATGGGCCTCGGCCACCGCTGGCAGGAAATCGCCCACACCTACGCCGACGTCAACCAACTCTTCGGCAACATCATCAAGGTCACGCCTAGTAGCAAAGTGGTCGGCGACCTCACAATGCTCCTCGTCACCCAAAACCTCCGACATCGTCCCCTCAAGGAACGCGGATTTGCAATCAGCTACCACTGACAAACTGAAAACTGCCAACTCACAAACTTCAAAAAGCGACTTTCTCGAAAGCGACATCGACATGCTCATGGGCGGCCTCGGCCAGTCCGACGGCGGCTGGCCTGCCGACGTCCAAAAAGCCATCCTCGGCGACAAACAACCCTACACCGTCCGCCCCGGCGAACGCGCTACCCCCGTCGACCTCTACTCCCACCTCATGTATCCCCAGGTCTTCGCCGACTACCAGGACACCCTCAAAAAATTCGACCGCCTCACCGTGCTCCCCACCCCCGCCTTCTTCTACGGCATGTCCATCGGCGAGGAAATCCACGTCGACATCGCCCCCGGCAAAACCCTCTTCATCAAACTCCTCTCCATTGGCGAAGCCGACGAAAACGGCGTCCGCACCCTCTTCTACGAGCTCAACGGCATGCCTCGCGAAACCACCATCGTCGACAAGAGCCTCGGCAAAGAAGTCGCCGTCAACCAAAAAGCCGACCCCTCCAACACCAACCACATCCCCGCCCCCCTCCCCGGCATGGTCTCCCAAGTTGCCGTCTCCCCCGGAGACACCGTCGCCGAAGGCGACAAACTCGTCGTCCTCGAAGCCATGAAAATGCTCACCACCGTCTCCGCCCCCGCCAGCGGAACAGTCAAAGAAGTCCTCCTCAAAAACGGCAAACAAGCCGACACCAACGACCTCCTCATTATCCTAGAATAAGTCCTATTGGCCCCATAAGACCCACTTCTCAATGCCTGACCACCATTTCCTCCCCAACAAAGGCAACTACCGGGAACTCCTCTCCTATAGAA
Organism: Verrucomicrobiota bacterium JB023; assembly: GCA_030673895.1. Taxonomy (GTDB): domain Bacteria; phylum Verrucomicrobiota; class Verrucomicrobiia; order Verrucomicrobiales; family Akkermansiaceae; genus Roseibacillus. Next base: position 3,018 of record JAUTCR010000056.1, on the reverse strand, counting down.
AGGCCCTCGTCGTCTACGACCTCACCTTCCGCTTCACCGAGCGTCACCTCAAACGAGGGGATCGCACCATTGATCAAATGATCCAAGCGGCCCGCTCCGGCAAACAAAACATCCTCGAAGGCAGCAAAGCATCCGTCACCTCCGCCGAGATGGAACTCAACCTCACCAACGTCGCTCGGGCCTCCTTGGAAGAACTTCTCGAAGACTTCCACGACTACCTCCGGGTCCGTGACCAGCCCACCTGGGACAAAAACTCCCCATAAGCCCTCTACGTCCGCAAACTCAGTCGCAAACCAGACGAATCCTACGAAACCTACCGCGAATTCTTCGGAACTCGCCCGCCCCAAGTCATCGCCAACATCGCCCTCTGCCTCATCAACCAAGCCAACTACCTCCTCGACAAACAGATCGCCAAACTCGAAGAAGACTTCCTCAAAAATGGCGGGCTCAAAGAAACCATGTATCAAACCCGCCTCAACTACCGTCGCAACAAGAACAACAAATAGGTCCTATTGGTCCCATAAGTCCCAAAAAGCAGAGCCACCAATGTCCCTACCCGACTACCAAACCTTCATGCTTCCCGCCCTTCAAATTGCGGCAGAAGGCGGCACACACTCACCCCTCCATTCAAAAATGAAGCGCTTCCGCTCTTCTCAAGCAGTCGGGGGTAAGATAGTAAATCTCCGCCAAAAAGCAGCTCACCATGATCAACACGGTCCAGACCCGACAGAACTTAAAACAGTGGGTGGCTTCATCCGCTTTTGATGAATACCTCAAGACCATCCACCCTCTCCCCAAGTGGCGATTTATTCTCGGAACCATTCTCACAATAAGTCCACTTTTTCCTTTTGGGATTGCACTTCTCATCAGCGGCTTCCGCAAATCTTCAGAACAAAAACAGGCTCGTTTCTTGGCAAAAAAAGAAGCAGCTCAGTGGGAGCCCGCCGTTTGCGCTATCGTCATTGCCAACTCCCAAGCACTCGCGACTCCCGGCGCGAAAGCGCCCTCTGCCCTCGTAGGGGCTTTTGGCTCTGCGGACGACGCCTATATGAACGATCTTGTGGGACTAATGAGCGAGGTCGGGGGTCTTTACGGCTCAGACCCGAAAACCGTTCCGCCGGAACACCAAGAGTTCACTGCGATCATTAACGACGACACTTATCAGAAAAACCGGCGACGTCCCGTTCCATCCCATCTCACTCGTGGACGTTCATTTCTACTATTCGATACCATTCTCGAAAGTAACTACTTCCCCAACAATCAGATCGACTCCCCCTTCGTGGTTTGCGCAGGCAACCCTCTCACCTCCGGCACCTTCATTCATCTTCCGCCTCAATTGATCGTCTGGGAGCAAAACTCAACTGAGCCCTACGACCCAAATATAATTCGCCACCAAGCCCCCACCCACGAACCTCCTATAGTCGCACCCGTGAGCGAAAACTTGCCTCATCTTGAATCTCACATCGAGCAATTCTTTGGCACGCCCGACTCAGTCTTTCACGAACTCATTTCGACTACTGTTCACATCGATCTCCATATCATTCGCGCGAATAAAGAAACTCCATGGCACACCATCGTTACGACGGGGATGAGCGACATCCCAATGACAACCCCAGAAGGTGCCGAAGAATACCGACTCGCCGAACTAATCCTCCGACTTCCTCCCTCATGGCCTATTGGTGAAGAACACTTCAAGGACGAGAAAAATTACTGGCCCCTAAGACAAATGAAGTTTCTCGCCCGCTTTGCACACGAATTTCAAACTTGGCTTTGCTTCGGACACACCATCCCGAACGGGGATCCCCCTGAACCATACTGTGAAAACAATCCGTTTTCTGGCGTTCTTCTCTCAGACCCTTATTGGGCAGATGAGAAGGCGGCACGATGCGTTTTGCCTGATGGCCATGCTGTCAATTTTTGGTCTCTCAATTTTCTCTATGAATCTGAAATGACCTTTAAGTTATCGAATGGAGCCGAACCCCTCCTCGAAAAACTAATTACTCAAGGTTACGGTGATTACGTGGAAATTCGAAGAGAACCAGTATGCTGAAGCAGATAAGACTTACTTGAACAGGCGCTCTTTCATTTTCCTGACGGCAGAGCCTTGCAAGAAAAAGCCCACCCCATGAACCACCCCGATCTCGCCGCCATCTTGGAAGAACGCCTCGTCATCATCGCCGACCATGAATCGCGTGACCGAGACCCTGAGGCTCACCTCGCACGTCTCGTCCAAGTGAGCGAAAAAATCGCCAACTGGCACGAGGCTCATCGGCACGAAATCGACGCCAACCTCGAACACTTCCTTTCCGGAGCCAGTTTCCAAAAAGCCTTGGAGTATCTCAGCAACGGCACCCGCCGCCCCTGCGGCACTTGAGTCACCTCTCGCCAATCCTTCCTTCTCCTAACTTCCCAGCCGATACGACCGCGGGGTCTGACCACCCCAGCGTTTGAAGGCACGATTGAAGGCACTCTGCTCGGAGAACCCGGTGAGGAACGCGATCTCGTTCAGTGCGTAATCCGTCTCTTTGAGCAACCGCTCGGCCAGCTCACGACGGGATTCATCGACCAGTGCTTTGAAGGACAGAGACTGATCGGCCAGACGTCGCTGCAAGGTCCTCCCGCTCATCCCGAGCCGCAGGGCAATCTCGGTAACGGTCGGCACGCCCTCACTCAATGCTTGCGAAACCTGAATCCGCACTCTCTTCCCCAAACCGCTCTCGTCTGAGAGGTCGCGCAGCTCCTGCTCCATGTGAGCATCGAATAAATAAAGGGCTAAATAAAGGACAAAGGGCTAAATAAGGCTAAATAAAGGACACACCTTTTATTTGAAATCGGCTTGAAGGCCTCCTCGGTTGTCGGTTAAGCTCCCTCCATGGCGCAGAAGAGGTGGCTGGCTCCTTGGAAGGATGATCCGAAGAGGTCGACGATTTACCACGTCGTCAATCGGGTGGTGGACCGGCGCTTTGTTCTCGGGAATGAGGAGAAGGAAAAGTTCCGCATGTTCATGCGTCTGGCGGA
>JAUTCR010000055.1 GCA_030673895.1 Verrucomicrobiota bacterium JB023 | reverse complement strand
TTCCGTGCGCCGGGCTGACCAGGCTTCTTACGTTCTTTCATCCGTGGGTCACGCGTCAGGAGGCCGGCAGCCTTGAGAGCGGGACGAAGCTCGGGATCAAACTTAAGAAGTGCGCGGGCGATAGCCATGCGGGTCGCTCCTGCTTGACCATGGGTGCCACCACCCTTGACCATTGCGCGGACATCAAACTTGTTCATCAAGTTCGCAGCCTGAAAAGGCTCCAGCACAACGTGCTGCAGAGGCATGGTCGGATAGTAGTCCTCGAAAGAGGAACCATTGATTTTGATCTCACCGGTGCCTTCGCTGACCCAAACGTGAGCGACAGCGGTCTTGCGGCGACCTGTTGCGGTAAATTCTGTTGAAGTTGCCATAATCTATCGGGATGAGGTTCTTACTTAACTTCGTAGGGCTGCGGATTCTGGGCTTCGTGGCTGTGCTCGGGACCGACACATACCTTCAACTTCTTGAAAATTTGGCGTCCCAGCTTGTTCTTGGGAATCATTCCCCAGACAGCGCGCTCGACGAGCAGCTCAGGGCGACGCTCACGGACTTTGCGAGGAGTTTCCACCTTCTTACCACCGACGAAACCGGTGAATCGGGTATAAATCTTCTCACGCTCCTTGTTTCCGGACAAACGGACCTTCTCCGCGTTGATGACAACGACGAAGTCGCCGGTATCAACGTGAGGGGTGAAGGTTGTCTTGTGCTTGCCTCGCAGCAACTTGGCTGCTGCGACAGCAACGTCTCCGAGCACCTTGTCTTCGGCATCGATAACGTGCCACTGGCGCTCGACCTCTTCGGTCTTAGCTGAGTATGTTTTCATAATAATGGGAGCGCGGCTCTGTAACCATTCTCTCTACCTCCACCTCTGGCGGGCGAAGGGGCGGAGAACCTAGAGAGCTCGCAAAACCTTGTCAATTCAAATCCCTAGGGAGCAAATTAGCCCTCAATCTCGTGGTGAAAGGTGCCTCATGACCCTGAAATTTTCGACAACATGAAAATTTGGTGTAGCTTCATGATGTAGATATATTCTTATGAAACCCACCAAACCCTTTTCATTTCTGTCCACCCTGTTCTCTTCTCTCTTCCGGCTCAAGAGCCCTGGTGACCTTGATTCAATCCCTTACGACTTCTCAGGGCACAAGAGAACGACGAAGTAACGCGGCGCCATTCCGCCTCACAACACCCGGCTCCCCTCGTCACCAAGTTCCGCCTACCGCATCCGTCCTCGGCGGAAGTTGGAATTCATGGTTCCAAGCCAAGAGATGGCACTTTAGAGCTTCCCGAAACGTCTCAAGATGAAAATCGGGGTGACCGCCCGCTCTCCTGGCGATTGGCTAAGGACAAGGCGAACATCAATGAACGAGAGGTTCTTGCCCAATTCACCTGAAGCATCGTTGTGCTTCCGATTGTCCGATTGCTTTTCCATCGAAACAGCACTGCTCACCAAACTCGGACAGTGAAGAGAAAGAGAGCGAGAGCCGGCAGTCAGACTCGAACTGACAACCGCCCGATTACAAGTCGGGTGCTCTACCAATTGAAGCTATGCCGGCAGACCCTCGCGGGACGCGAAGACTAGCGACCGGAGAATCCGGCGCAAGCCCAAAGCGCTGCTCTTCTGAAAGAATTTTGTCAGCACGAGAGACTTAGCTTGAAGTTCCTTCGCCCTCACCGGGAGCGTCTTTCTTGAGAAGGGGCAACACCATCAAGGTGGAGATCACCATCAGCAGTCCTCCCGCGATACCGACCACTTGCGGCGACCACCTGCCAGCGATTGAGAAAGCGACGACAGGTGCCAACGTTCCCCGACACCCCGTGAGGAAGGTGTGAACACTCATGTACTCGGCAACATGCTCAGTCTTGGCGAACTTGTTAACCCAGAGACTCCAGGCCACGTTCCCTCCCGCCTTGCCGACCCCATGCAGGGCGATCCCCAAGTAGAGCCCTAAATAGCCGGGTCCCAAGAAATAGACCCAGATCCCCGCGATGAAGAAGATATTGATCAAGATGCGCAGGACAAAGAAGTTCATCCGGTCAAATAGCCCACCCCAGAGAAAAACGAATAGGAGGTAAGAGGCCTCCGGAGTGAAGGTGGTCAGCCAGCTCACCTCCACCGGGCCGAGCTCGAAACCGTAACGCGGATTGGCCGCGTATTCGACAAAGAGAGACCACGAAATCAGGTTGCCAAAGCCCAAGACCATCCACGCCTGCAATAACTTACGGAAGACGTGATCCTCGCGCACGTGGCCGAAGGCATCGAAGAGCTTCACCCCTCCCCCACTTTCCCTTAGCCTCACTGTCGGCATGGCCTGGACACAGAAGATCATCGCCAGGCAGCAGCCCGCGTAGATGGCCAGCAACCAAGGGAAATTTCCCACCACATTTTGCTCCAACCACCAACCAAAGACGAGCGCGGCGGCGATACCCGCAAGCTTCCTAACAACACCTGTTAGAGCAAATAATCGCCCCCGCTTGGCATCTGGATAGTGCTCGCGATAGACTTGGGTGAGGAAAGGCACGGCCATCACGACGGCCATTTGCCCAATGAACATCCCTCCCAAGTATCCTGGCAGCCAGGTTCCGCTGAGCGCGGCTGTTAGAAAACCCGCTGCGGCGATCACCCAGAGGAGCGCGGAGGCCTTGTTGGCCGTCCATCCGAGCCGCCGCACGCCCTGCACCACGAAGAGGCTGAGGAGCATGCCCACGCTGCCAGAAGCCACGAGCGCGGCCTTCTGAATCACGCCGGCGTCGAAGACCCGCACGGCCAGATAGACCGCAAAGGTTGTGCTCACGGTCTCGATAGTGCCGGCCGGCATGGAGCGCAGAGCCTCGAGCTGGAAGGTGCGCCGCTCGGTCGCTGACAATCGATTGGTCAAGCGCGTTGCCCCCTCATCCCTTTCCCGAGCTCCAGCCCCCATCCGCACAATAGCACCACCATGATCGCAGCCACCCCGACGTGCAGAACCTGCACCCAGGGGAAGACCCCCACGTGCGCCAGGATAATCCCCATCACCATCATGGCGAAGACCAAGGAGGCCAACACTCTCACCCGCCAATCGACCACCTGCTCCTGCCAAGCCCGCCAGACGGCAAGGGCTGTGCCGAGCACGATGAGCCAGGAGAAACTACGATGGAAGAGGTAGATGGCGCTGCCTTCCAGCTCACCGATCCATTGCTCCCGCTGCTCTCCTACATGGGAGCGGGCTAGCTCGTCGGTCATCTCCCGCACCTGCGAGCCGACGATGCCCTCGATGATTACCAAGAAAAGCAATCCCCAGACTGACCAGGCCAGCTTTGAGCTGACCGGCTTGCGAGCGCATCCCCTAATGTGCCAACGGCAGAACACCAGCAGACAAAGAAGCCCCATCGCCAAGGCTAGATGCAGGGTGATGATGCCCGGCTTCAGGCCCGAGTAAACGACCATCGCGCCCATCCAGGCATTGAAGAGAATGATCCCCAGCGAAAGGAGAGACAGGGACACATGCAGCCTTCGCTTCCCTCGCGGGAGAAAAAACGAGAAGACGACCGCAGCCAGACTAAAGCCACCCACGGGGAGACTCACGAGTCGGTTGACGAATTCCGTCCAAGTATGCACGGGATTGAAGCTCTCGAGGATGTGCTCTGGAGTGACCGTCGCGGGGTCCCGGCCCAGCCGTTCCGCTTTTTTCTCGAAACGCTCGTAGTTCAGCTTTTCCGGATCGATTTGCTCAACCTTCCATGGCGGGATCAACTCTCCCCAGCAAGTCGGCCAGTCCGGACAGCCCAGCCCAGCCCCCGTTGCCCGCACGATCGCACCTACGAAAACCAGAAGAACAACAAAGACCAGCACCCCGGTCACCATCCTGCCGTACCACCTCTCCGCCATCGTCATCGCCGGTCAACCTAGCTTCTCGCACCCAGCCGTCCAGCCCCACCTTGGCATTCTAGGGAAATCGGTGGCAAGATGTGCCATTCCCTTCATATTGTGCGCATGCCCAAGCATGTGCTCATCATCGGCGGCGGGTTCGCCGGCCTCAATTGCGCTCGAAAGTTGGCCAACGACGACCGCTTCGAGGTGACCCTCGTCGACCGAGAGAATCATCACCTTTTCCAGCCCCTGCTCTATCAAGTGGCCACCACCTCGCTGGCCGTGCCGGATATCGCCCGCTCCCTTCGAGGAATTTTCGTCCGCAATGACAACATCAAGGTCCTTCTCGACAAGATCACCCGGATCGACCCCGCGGCGAAGACCGCGGACTCCAGCCGACATCACTACCGCTACGATTACCTGGTCCTCGCCTGCGGGGCGCGCACTTCATTCTTCGGCAACGACGCTTGGGCCGAGCACACCATCGGATTGAAGACCCTGGCCGATGCACAGAAGATCCGCGCTTGCGCTCTGAAGGCGCTGGAGAGCGCCGAAGCCACGGAGGATCCCAAGGAGCGCCGCCGTTACATGACCATCGTCATTGTCGGAGGCGGCCCGACCGGAGTCGAACTTGCCGGAGCCTTCTCCGACCTTGTTCGGCGGGCCCTGCGTTCCGATTTCCGCAGTATCGATCCAGCCGAGCTGAACATTATGCTCGTTCAATCGGGCGACCGCATTCTTCAGCCCTTCGACCCCGAGCTTTCGCAATATGCCAAGGAACGGCTTCAGGATCTTGGCGTCACCATTCTCCTCGGTCCTCGCGTCGATGATGTGCAGGCGGGCAAGGCTCACCTCAATGCGCCCGTCTCCTCGCCATTGGTCTCGGACGACGGATGGATTGAAGCCGGCACCATCATCTGGGCCGCAGGAGTTCAGGCTAATGACCTGACAAAGACCCTCGGAGTGGAGACCGACCGCGGCGGTCGACTGAAGGTGAATCCAGACCTCTCCATCCCCGGCCACCCCGACATCTTCGCCGCCGGAGACATCGTCAATCTCATCGATAAGAATGGTAAACAAGTGCCGGGCTTAGCTCCCGCCGCGAGCCAAATGGGTGAGCACATCGCCAAGCTACTCAAGGAAGAGTCGCGCCTCGAAGGCAGCGAATTCGCCGACCGCAAGCACGACCTCCGCCCCCAGTTTAGCTATCTCGATAAAGGGACGATGGCCATTATCGGCAAGAATGTCGCCGTCATGCAAGCGAAGTCAGTCCGGTTGAAAGGCTTCCTCGCCTGGGTGGCTTGGCTGGTCATCCACTTGGCCTTCCTCATCGGATTCCGGAGCAAGCTTTTCGTTCTCTTGCAATGGGCTTACGCCTACGTCATCGACAAGCCTGGAGCGCGTGTCTTTACCAACACCCCGGAAACACGCATTGAAACCCACCCTAACGAAGCCTAGACTCCAGCCGTGAACGTGAAGAGCCGCTCGAAACTCTGTGATACGCCGGGAGAGGAACTCGCCTCCGCCATCACACATGGCCTCGGCGTGGCTGCGTCCATCGTCGGCCTGATCTTTATGATCATCGTCGCTCAGGACGCCTGGGGCTTGGTGAGCGGGATCACCTTCGGCACCAGTCTGATCCTGCTTTATCTGTCCTCCACGCTCTATCACAGCTTCAGCAGTGAGAAGGTGAAGTCGGTCTTCCAGGTGCTCGACCACGCGGCGATTTATCTGCTCATTGCCGGCTCTTACACCCCGCTCACACTGGTGACGCTGCGCGGACCGCTCGGCTGGACCGTTTTCGGGGTCATCTGGGCCCTCGCCTTGGGCGGAATCATGACCAAAGCCTTCATGCGGGGCAACCGGGAGCATTGGTTATCCACCGCGCTTTATGTGGCAATGGGCTGGGCCATTGTTTTTATTCTCGGCCCCATCATCAAGACACTCCCCGCCTCAGGCATCGCCCTGCTCGTTACGGGCGGACTCTGCTACACGGGTGGCGTGATCTTCTTCGTCTGGCAGCGCTTACCCTACAATCACGCCATTTGGCACCTTTTTGTCTTGGCAGGCTCAACCTGCCACGCGCTGATGATCATTCTTCATGTCCTGCGTGGCTGATTGAGCATCGACGGGCCGGGCTTGCCATCTGCGGCAGAATTTAAATCTGCATCCGGCCACCGGTGACGCCATAGATTTCGCCACTAACGTAGCTGGCATCCTTCGAGGCAAGGAAGACGTAAACAGGTGCCAATTCGGCAGGCTGCGCGGGTCGGCCGAGAATTGTATTTTCACCGAAGTTCTTCACCTTTTCCTCCGGCAGGGTCGACGGGATGAGCGGTGTCCAGACTGGCCCCGGGGCAACGGCATTGACCCGGACTCCCTTCTTCGCCGCCAAGCGAGCAAACGACAGGGTGAAGCTCGCAATCGCGGCCTTGGTTGCCGCATACGGAGCCAAACCTCCGGATGCGTCGAATGACTGGATGGATGCCGAATTGATGATGGACCCTCCCGCGGGGAGGTGAGGCAGAGCGGCACGCGTCAGGAAAAAGGTGCCATAAACATTCGTCCGGAAGGCCCGGTCGAATTCCTCCGTGGGGATGGACTCCAGATCATCGTAAGACATCTGGAAAGCGGCGTTGTTGACTAAAATATCGAGGCGTCCGTATTCGTCGACCACCTGCTTAATCAGATCCTGGCAAGCCTTCTCATCGCGCTGGTCCATGGCGATGCTGCTTACTTTCGCCCCGCTCTCTTTCACCATGCGGACGGTCTCTTCGGCGTCGTTCTCCTCCTCAAGGTAGGTGAAAACAACCGACGCACCTTCGCGGGCGTAGGCCAGAGCGATTGCACGGCCGATTCCGCTATCACCTCCGGTGATGAGGGCGACCATCCCCTTGAGGCGGTCAGCTCCGACGTAGGATTCTTCTCCATGGTCGGCTGGGGGCGACATTTGCTTCTCGTGTCCCGGCACAGGGACCATTTCTTGAGCGGGGAATGGAGGACGCGCACCAGCTTCGCGAGGATCTTCCATCACACCGACTGCATCTTCAGTAGTTATTTGGGCCATGCCTCTACTTGGCAAGTCGGATGCCAGCCCGATGGGGAATGCACAAGATCCTAAGTGCTAGCCGTCCGTCCCGGGTCCGGACTTTACCCACCCCACCCTTGGCCGAATCCTCGCTTGGCGATGTGCAAGTGCTCGGCTGCATCCTGCATCCTGCCCCCGTAAGCCGAACGATGCGAGGTGACGAATGAATCCTTCACGCTCAACCCAACGCCCGCAAGGCCGCCATGACCTCCGAGGGCTCGGCCCGATGGCGGTAGTCGACATCGACGAAGCGCCAGGCCACCACGCCATCACGATCAATAATGAAGGTCGCCGGAATAGGAAGGATGGAGCCGTTTCCTCCATTGATTTTGACGAGGTCGAGCCCCCGGTCATCCCGCATGTGATCGAGAACGAGCTGGGGCACCTTCCAAGCCACTCCATAAGTCTCGGCGACGCGAGCTTCTTGGTCGGAAAGCACGGGAAAGGTGAGCTCCGCCTTTTCCTGCAGAGAGAGCGACTCATCGGGGACCTGCGGACTGATGGCAATGAGCTCTGCCCCCAATTCATGGATCTGCTCAAGGTGCCCTTGCATCGCAGCTAGCTGGAGATTGCAATACGGACACCACCCACCCCGATAGAAAGTAACCACCGCCGGACCTTTCGCCAGTTGCGCGCCCAACGAAACCGAGTTTTCCTGCGCATCGGGTAAGGAGAATTCAGGAGCTTTGTCTCCAACCCCCAGGGCCCGCTCTCCGGACTGAAGAACCTCGGCATCCTGCAAGAGTTGATCGACCTTTTTAGCGAATACCGGATTGTTCTTCCGAGTCATAGCCATCTTGGCTTCCGTTTGTTGGCGAAGGCTGGGTTCCATCGTTTGTTATCTTTCTGTCAATTTCCATCGCAAGGGCCAGGACGCCCTCCGGTGGCCGCAGGCTAGCCTGCTGTCTGAGACCTTGTTCATTAAACGCCATGGTCGGCATTGTCGAGGGCGGGACAGGAGGAAGGGATTGGCAAACCACGTTCGCGATCCTCCCCGCAATAGCGCTGGGGCTGAGGCTGGGGGCAGCTGCGTCACTGACCTCTGACCGATCCTATTTCGCACCCACGGTATAGCGACCAGCATGACGGATGTAGAGTATGGCTTCGGCTCCACCCTCCACGGTCACCTGACATTCGAAGTCTCCTTGGGTGGTGAAATAGTGGGCTGGCTTCATCAGCTTGTTCGCACCTCCCTCACTGAGTTGCATGGAGACCTGCCCTTCCACCCCAATGGCTCGAAAGATCTCCCCCTTACCCCGGATCGTGCCTTGAAATCCTGCCGGTAGCTTCAGCAAGGACCCATTGGTCCGCGCGGCATCATCCTTCATCCACAGCAGGGCAGTCGCTGGGCCACTTCCCCCCGCGCTCTCCGTCTCAGCGAGTCGAGCGCTTTCGCTAGCGTCTTGCCAAACAATATTGGACGCATGCAGGTTGAGAGGGCGCTCGCCGTTATCAGAGGCCTGCTCGGAAGGCAGCACCAGGTAGGGTCCACTATCGATCTCGATATAGGCCACATTCACCTGTCCTTTTGCCGCGGTGATGTGCACCTCACCCGCCGGCTGAGTCCAATACGAGCCCTGCGGCATCCATAATTCAGCGGCTCCGGGATCGTCGTTGTGAATCTCGCCGGAAATCACGATTCCCCGATAGGTCACGTTGTGGATATGAGGCGGAGACGAAAATCCATCCTTGAAGCGGACGAGGAATCCCGTGGCACCGTCCTCGCCCCGGTCCCCCCAGAGATTGGCAGCTTGCGGGCTTTCATCGCCACGAGCCGGATTGAGAGGCGACCAAGGGACGTCCTCGTTGAGTGACACCGGCTCACTTGATTGCTTTACCCGGCCTCCCTCACCCTCTGCGGCGAGACTACGCAAGTGAAGCGAACCCAAGGTGAGAAGCGTTGTTAGGGGAAGTCCGAGAGACACCCAGTTCTTTAGTTTATCGTTCATCAGCGTCAATTTGTTGAAGGTTCCTTCGCTCCGGCTTCTGCAATGACCTCATCCATGGCCGCAACGAGGGCAGCCCGCTTGGCAGGATCCATGCCCGCATCCTGCAAGGGAGCAAAGCGACCGAGGTCGTTGTCAAAGTAGCGGCCCGTATCATTCGCAAACTCGTCCTCCAGCGCCAGGCGAACAAGAATATCGGCTCCGATAGAGAGGTCCGCGCCGTCCGTCCCGAAGGCCTCCTTGACCATCTTCGTCGCCAAAAGCGATCCGGGATTGACCGAGATCATGACCGGACCATCAGGCCCCAACTCGTCCGCTATTTGGAGGGTCCACATCGAGATGGCGAGCTTGCTCTGGGCATAGGCCTCGCGTTCACTCATTTCCGTTTTGCCGCTGAAGACCTCCAAGTCAACCGGTGCATGAGCCTTGGAAGAAAGGTTCAGCACCCTCCCCTCCTTGGAAACAAGGGGAAGAAGCTCACGCGTCAGGAGATAAGGGGCAATGGTATTCACCACGATTCTCATATCGAGTCCCTGCCCATTGACCGGTACCGGAGTGCACCAGACTCCGGCATTGTTGATCAAAATATCGAGCGAGGCTTCCGCCGCTCTCACCTCCTCGGCAAGCCGCTTCACGGAATCCAACTCAGAGAGGTCGGCACAATAGGTTTCCACCTCGGTGGAGCCCGCTACGGAACTCACTTGAGAAGCGGCCGCCGACAATTTTTCCTGGCTTCGACCGTGGAGCAGGAGCCGATGCCCCTTACCTGCCAGCTTCTTCGCGGTAAGTAAACCGATGCCGTCAGTTGCGCCGGTGATTAAGATCGTTTTTTTCATGCTTTGATTAGTTTATTTTGAATTCGGGAAGTATTTCCTCGGCAAGTCGTCTCATTGTGTCCTCCGCATTGTTCTGGTTGAACCTCAGATTGAGAGCCACGTGATTGACACCTAGCGAAGCGACTTCTCGCAAGTAGTCGCGCAGAGAGTTCATCCCCAGGCGAAAACCTAAGTGGATAGGTCGGGGGCTTGCCGTGGGGTCATCGACCAAGTCGATGTGAAAGGGCTGCATCACCGGCTTTTCGCCGAGCCCGGCGGCCCGGCTCAGCTTGCGGTAATGTTGGATTGCCTGGGACTGGATGGTGAAATTGCGGGGGTAAGTCATCCACCCATCTCCGTTCTGAGCAATCCATTCCATGTTCTGCTGGCTGCCTCCCGTAATGAGGAGAGGAAGCTTTCCCCGCGCCGGCTTCGGTAAAAGATCCATCTGACCATTCAGTCGTCCATAGTCATTTTCAAAGCTCGGAAATCGCTCACTCGATCTCTGGATGTATTCCATACTTGCTCTGAACCTCGCCCCCCGATCCTCGAAGTTCATGCTCAGCGCGGGATACTCATCCGGTCGGTCACCCGAGGCAACGCCTAGTAGCAATCGCCCATCCGAGAGCACATCGGCGGTCGTCGCCGCCTTGGCCACATGAGCAGGATGCCTGAGCGGCAAGACCACGCTTGCCACGCCGAGCGCAATCTCCTTGGTCGCGCCAGCCAGTAAGCCCAGGTAAACGAAGGGATCGAAAGTCTGCCCCGCGTCTCCGAAGCTGGGCACATGAAAAGGAACGTCCCTTATCCAAACTGCTGAAAAACCCAGCTCCTCAGCCAACCGGACCCGCTCCAGGTGCCGCTCCATCGTGGGCACGGGCGAGTTGGGATACGACTCCAGAGGAACGACCAGCCCCAGGCTCATCCGACCGAACTGGAAGACACGCCCATAGCCCCGGTTGACTTCCGGAAAACCACGAATCGCCTGCTCATCTCCTGCTTTCATCGTACTTCAACCAACTGCCAGTCACCTATCCTCCACCACCACTTTACCCATCCCCTTCCCGCTTTCCAAACGCGCGTGTGCGTCTCCCGCCTCCTCCAGCGCATAACGATTCTCATCCAAGACGACCTTCAAACCTCCGGCTTCAACAATTGTTGCCAGATCCGCCAGGATACCGTGATGCTCGTGACGCCTGAAGTCATTAAGCATGGGGGTGAGCATGAACACCACATGCAGCGACAAGCCTTTGAAGTGCGCCGTGGTCAAGTCCAGCTCACACATGGAGACCGTCGTCGCGACATTCCCATTCAGCGCCGCGACCTCAAAGGACTTCAACAAGTTCTCGCCCCCGACGGAATCAAAGATGACATCGAATCCAGCTCCGCCGGTATGAGCATCCACATAATCGCCGACTTCCTCCGTCTTGTAGTTGATGCCCTTCGCCCCCAGCTCCTCAATCAGGGCCAGCTGCCGTTCTCCTCCACCCGTTGCGAAAACCTCCGCGCCCCAATACTTCGCGAGCTGCAGTGCCACATGGCCCACCCCGCCCGACCCACCGTGCACCAACACCTTTTGCCCCCGGGAAACTCCGGCCCGCTTAAGCCCCTCGTAGGCCGTTATCGCCACCAAGGGCAAGGCCGCCGCCTCACTTAAACTCAGATTAGCAGGCTTTTTCGCCATCAGCCGGGCGTCCGCCACAATATACTCTGTGAGAGTCCCGGGTAGGTCGGCCAAGCCTCCCGCACAGCCGTAAACCTCATCGCCCACGGCGTAATCAGTCACCCCTTCTCCCACCGTTTCCACCGTCCCCGCAAAATCCATTCCCAAGATGGCCGGAGGCTCGGGAGACAAGGGCAACTCCTCACCCACTGTCCGAATCATCGTATCGACCGTGTTCACGCTCGATGCCGCTATCTTCACCAAGACATGACCTGCCTTCACCTCCGGCTTGGCTACTTCAGCCTCTTCAAAACGGGCGTCCTCCCCATAGGAGTTCAATATCATTGCTTTCATCGGATCGTTTATCAGTTAAATTCTTTTATGGAGAAAGAAGGCCCGGGAACGTCGTGCTCATCAGCTCCCGCCTCTCACTCGATTCAGCAAGACCCTACCTCCCTTCTTTCCATTTGAGAAATTGGTTGTTAAAATCGAATTGATGAGCAATTCGAATCAATCCACCTTCAAGCTCGAGACCGACCTCCTCGCGCTTCGCTCCCTCGTTGCGGTGGTGGAAGAAGGAGGATTCTCCGCCGCCGCCAAGCGGGTTCACCGGACTCAATCCGCCATCAGCCTGCAGATTGCCAAGCTCGAGGAGCGGCTCAATACCAAGCTCCTTGAGCGCACTTCTCGCTCGGTCACCCTGACTTCCGCCGGGGAAAAATTCCTCAGCTATGCCCGGCGCATTCTCGAACTCGCCGATGAGGCCAGCCTTGCCGTCACCGCGCCAGACGAAGCCACCCGTCTGCGTGTGGGCTTCGCCGACTACCTGGCCCCCATCCATCTCCCCGCCCTGCTGGCCCGGTTTCGTCGCGCCCATCCCAATTGCGACCTCACTCTCAACCTTGGCCTCGGCGGGCCTCTCCTCAACTCGTTGCAGAACGATGAACTCGACCTCGTCTTCGCCGGCCCCGAGTCTCCCGAGGGCGTTCTTCTCTGGGAGGAGCCGCTGGTCTGGACTGGCCGCCCCGTTCCCGACGAGCAACAGCTGGAACTCGTCCTCATGCCCTCACCCTGCAGCTACCGGCAGCTGGCCTTCGACGCTCTCGCCAAGCTCAGCCGCCCATGGAAGATCGCCATCGAGGCGAATTCCGTGCAAGCGGTCCAGACCGCCATCCAAGCCGGGCTCGGTCTGACCATCCTTCCGCTCTCCGCTGTCCCCGATGAGATGAAGGTCCTCGATCACCTGCCACCTCTCCCCGACACCTCCGTCTGTAGCTTCACCAATCCCGACCACGCGGCCAATCCCTATCTCCAACGCTTCATCGACTTCCTCGTCGAAGGCATGGATACCGCCTCCAAATAGAAACCTTGACGCCCATCAAGGGTTCGCACTTTTGGCAGCCGGATCTTGCCATCGCGCTGCGGATGGCAATGGTCGGCGCCGATGAACCGTCGATCCTTTCTAACAACGAGTCTCCTCACCTCAGGATGCTTGGCGACCCTGGCCGCACAAGAGCGGGAGGGCAGCTCAATCGCACGCCAACCCAGGCCTCTCTCTTTTGCGCTTAAGTGCGGTATGTGCAAAGATGGAGAGACGCTTGAGGAGAAGTTCCAATTGCTTAAGGAATTGGGCTACGACGGAGTCGAATTGGATTCGCCTGGTGGTCAGGACAAGGACGACGCTCTTGCCGCCAGCCAGGCACATGGTTTGCCAATTCATGGCGTGGTGAACTCCATCCACTGGCATACCAGACTGTCTGATCCATCCGTTGAGATTCGGGAAAAGTCCCTTGCCGGACTTCTCACTGCCATTCGGGAATGCCATCAGGTGGGTGGTACCTCGGTGCTTATTGTTCCGGGCGTTGTCGACGCCCAGACGAGTCATCAAGAGGCTTGGGATCGCTCGTTGGAGCAGATTGCGCGAGCGCTTCCACTCGCGGCCCAGCTTGGCATTCACATTCTAATCGAAAATGTCTGGAACCAAATGTTCTACGATCCCAAAGGAGGTAACGAGCAGACGGCGGAGCTTTTGGCCCGCTATATCGATGAAGCCAATTCCCCGTGGCTCGGCTCATATTTTGACATTGGGAACCATCAACGGTTCGGCGACCCTGCTGAATGGATCCGAACCCTGGGCAAGCGCATCGTGAAGATAGACGTCAAGGATTGGGGCCGTGAGGCCGGCTTCTGCCAATTGGGCGACGGGGATGTCGACTGGCCAGAGGTTCGCCGCGCACTGACAGAAATTGGCTTCACCGGCTGGGCCACGGCGGAAGTGGCGGGTGGCGATCGGAAGCGCTGCGCGGAGATCCTCGCTAGCATGAGGCAGCTTCTCCTCACCTGACCCGTCTGACTCAGCCATCAGGGCATCCCCGGGGCGCCACCGGAACCGACGGCTACGGTCAAGAGGATGACGTAGGCGACAATAGCCAGAACAGTCAATCCGACCGCGATGTAGCCCATTACCAATCCGGCGGTCGCCAGCCCGTCGCCGGTCTGCTCGTAGGGAGAGTCCCGCAGCTGCCGCTTGGCGATGTGGCCACAGATGATTGCGGCGATTCCCGTCAAGGGACCGCCGCAGACGAAGGAAGCGATCCCGAGAATCAGGCTGGCCAAGGCCATCCCGTTCTGCTGGGGAGGCGAGGCGAGCTGGGGAGATGGGCTGGGCTGCTGCAGGGTGGAGCCTGCGGCTTGCGGCTTGGGGTCGGACGCAAAAGTGGCTGGCGAGGGGTTGGCGCTTGTGGCTGAGGTTGCCGGGGACTGACCTTGGAACTCAGGAACTTCTCCCAATGCCGTCCATTGAGCCATCCCTTCCTTCCAGATGAGCGTCTCCTTGGAGAGTTCACCATTAGCGTGAAGCCGCTCGATCACCTCGTTCTCAACCGGGCCTTCCTGTTTGCCGTCTTTCGCGTAGAACCACATGCCGTTTTTCTCTCAGAAGTCGGAGCCCGGAGCGATGGTAAATTTTCTCCCCTTTTCTCTCAGGGAGCGGTCTGGAACATGACGACGGAGAACCCGGCTATGATTGCAATGGTTACCAAGACAAGGATGGCCACGCAGAGGTATCCCATCACCAAACCGGCAATCGCCATTCCTCGCCCCGCCATCGGGACCGGTGATTTTTTGATTTGGGCGAGAGCGATGTGCCCCAGGATCACCCCGGGAACACCGAGTATCACCGTCACGCCACAGAAAATTGACGTCGAGATGGCGATGATGGAAAAGATCATACTCAACACGGCCGACGTGTTGGAGACCACGGGCACTGGCATTTGCGAGGGCTGCAGCGGCCCCGGCTGAGCCATCGTGATTGCGCCACCAGTTGCCCCTCCTACCGCAGGTCCCAGTTGTCCCCCGGCTCCCAGCTCTTGGACCTGGCTAGCAGGCAACCAATCCGTCATGCCGTCGCGCCATACCAGGGTCCCGGGTGCCAGCTCACCTGTCTGCAGCTTCGCCTTCAGCACCTCCAAGGAGACGGGGCCTTTCTGCTCACCATTTTCCGAATAAAACCACATCACTCAAGCTCCCATGATTTCGTAGCCACCATCAACATAAAGCACCTGCCCCGTTATCGCGGCAGAGCCGTCGGAGGCAAGAAATACTCCCGTGGCGCCCAATTCGGACGCTGAGCAACTTCGCCGCAAGGGCGCCTTCTCCCGATAGCTTCGGGCAAGGTCGCCAAAGCCTGAGATCCCCCTCGAGGCAAGGGTCTGCATGGGCCCCGCGCTGATGCAATTCACTCGAATCCCCTGCGGCCCCAAGTCATCGGCCAAGTACCGGGCACTGGCTTCAAGGCTCGCCTTGGCCACGCCCATCACATTGTAGCTCGGGACCACCTTGACTGAGCCATAGTAGCTAAGGGCCATGATGCTGCCCCCGCCTGCCATGAGAGGGAGGGCGGCCCGGCTCAGCGCGATGAGCGAATAGCTCGAAATATCCTGTGCCACGCGGAATGCCTCCCGCGATGTCTCCACAAATCTTCCCTCCAAGGCCTCCTTGGGAGCGAAGGCTACCGAATGCAACATCATGTCAATCCGGGGAGCCCACTTCCGAACTTGGGAAAATAAGGACTCAATCTCTTCATCCCTTGCCACGTCACAGGGGAAACTCTTGATCTCCTCGCCGTAGGGCTCGAGCAGTTGCTTCACATTATCCCGCACCCGCTCATTCTGGTAGGCGATGATGACCGTGGCCCCGGCCTCCCGCCAAGCCTTGGCGATCAACCAGGCGATGCTGCGCTTATTGGCGACGCCGAAAACGAGGCCGACCTTTCCAGCGAGCTGCTTTTCTCCCTCACTCATTGGGGCAGGTTCGATGCCGCGGGCTGGAAAGCAATGCCGGAGAGAGTCTGCCAGACCAGCGCTCCGTTTCCTGGCAATTGGCGAGCGGAACTCTAATCTTCCATCGCGTTCTGTTGCCGGGCGATGTCATTCATCGTCAGCCAGCCCAGCAGGCGGCTGCCATCGGCTTCGCTCACGACCGGAACTTGCTGAAAATCCCGGGTAATCATGCGGTAGGCCGCATCGCGGATGCAGGTGGAGTCATTCACCGTCAGTAGCTGCTGCCCTTCGAGGAGAGAGGAAACCGGCTGATCCTTCGCCGCCTCTCTCAACTCATGGCGGGTGGTGACCCCAACCAGCCGCCCGGCCTCGTTCATGACCGGATAGGCATGGTAGCGCCGCTCGTCCTTGACGATGCGCTTGAGGCTTTCCTCGATCGTTTCCTCATCCTTTAGCTGATAGACGTCGTGCGTCATGATCGCCTTGACCGGGAGCTTCCGGTAATCCTGCGCCCCGCGATAGGCCGGCATGCGGCGGAGAGTCACCTTATCCTGAAGTAGCAGCGCATTGTAGATACTGGTGGGCTGAAGCCGCTTCGCAATCTGCCAAGCGAGCATGTTCCCCGCCATGAGCGGCAAAATGAGGGAATAATTGCCCGTCATCTCGAAGATGATAATCAGCGAAGTGAACGGACAGCGCACGACCGAAGCGAACATGGCCCCCATGCCCAGCAGAACGCAGCCGCCGATGACCTTGCCATCGGTCGGGAAGGCCGGAATCCAGTGATAAACATGCTGCAAATCGGCCAAGCCCACGCCCGTGACCGCACCTAGCATCCCCCCGAGAAACAAGGTGGGTGAGAACAGGCCGCCCGAGCCGCCAGTGGCGTAGTTGAGAATGACTGCGAGCATCTTCATTCCGAGCAGGATGCCGAGGATACCGACGGAGAGACGATTTTCGAAGGCGGCTTCCAAGCTATCGTAACCAATACTGAAGACCGAATTTCGTGCCTCTCCTAAGGAGCCGGTCCAGTAAAAGGCGGCCAAGCCAAGGACCCCGCAGGACAAGCCCCCGGCAGCCGGCTGCAGCCAACCGGGGAGATGGGAATGCTCTCGGAACCAGTTTCTCAGATTGAGAATACTCTTCACGAAGATGTGCCCGAGGAGCCCTGCCAAAGCACCCAGCGGGAGCGCGACCAGCATCCACCAAGAGGTCTTATAATCCTCGGCGATGCGGGCTGTAATGACGGGATCCTCCCCCAGCACCGTGCGGGAGACTGCCGCAGCCACCACCACAGCCATCACCATCCCGCCTAAGGCTTTCATGGAAAAATTATCAAGAAGCTCCTCAAAGACAAAGGTTAAAGCGGAAAGCGGAGCATTGAAGGCCGCCGCAATCCCAGCCGCCATGCCCACGGGGGCCATCGCTTGCACCCGAGCGGGATCACGGAAGAAGGTTCGGCCGATGCGGGAGGTGATTGAGGTGCAGATGTGAACGGTGGGGCCTTCCCGACCGAGGCTGTTGCCAAGACCGACATACAGGGTGCCGAGGAGGAATCGCCAAAAGCCCGTGCGCGAGGAAATCTTGCCACCCTTGTTGTAATAGGCCGCCTTCGTCTGCGGGATGCCACTGCCTCCCGCATCCGGCGCGACCTTGGTGACCAGCAGTCCGACGATGAGGCCGGCCAGGGTCGGCGCGGAGATAAGAATCACGGCGAAGGCCACCGGATCTTGCCCCTCTGCGAAGTGCCAGAGCCAATGGAACAAGTGGTGGATCGAGAAGTGAAAGGCAACGGCTACCAGGCCGCACAGCAATCCCGCGACTACACAAAGAGCGGCAAAACGCTCCCGATCGCTCAATCTCTTCCGCAACCAATCCGGCAGCGCCCGCTTCTTGGCCACCTCTGTCGCTACCTCATCCTTCAAGGGGCGCGGACGCTAACAATGGCAAGTCACTTTGACCAGAACGGAACTGGTTTCCTCGTCAGAGAAGTCGGTTAGAGAGGCAAATCGTAGCTACGGCCCGCCTTGCCTTGGTGCCAATGGAGATAGGCTCGGTTGGCCACCGCAATGCCTCCCGCTGTCGGGTAGTCACCGGTGAAATACCAGTCCCCAGCCTCGCCTGAGATGGCCTTGTGAAGATTGGGAATGGTCTGGAAGATGACCTCGATCTCGCCATGCCAATCCGTTAGCTCCGGCGTCACCAACTGCGCGATTTCACGCGAAATTTCTTCCTCGTCCAGCCCTTCGTAAACCGCCTTCACCGCGTTGACCATCTCTCCCTCCGGCTTGGCCAGCTCTTCCTGACAGCGCTTGGCAATGGCGTCGAAGAGAGCACCCTCGCCGCGCTTCTTCCGCAGACTTTCCGCCGCGCGGAAGGCGATGAACTTACCCAGCTCGGACATATCGATGCCATAGCAATCCGGGTAGCGAATCTGGGGAGCCGTCGAGCAAATGACAATCTTGCGCGGCTTGGTGCGGGCAAGGATCTTGAGAATCGATTGCTTGAGCGTGGTTCCCCGCACGATGGAGTCGTCCAGGACGACGAGGGCATCATCGTCATTCACCACGCCGTAGGTGATGTCATAGACGTGGGAAACCAGCTGCGCCCGTCCCTTCTCCTGTGAGATGAAGGTCCGCATCTTGATGTCCTTGTGCGCGATTTTCTCACCCCGCGGCCAATTCTTCATGATGAGTTGATCGAGCAAGCCGTCATCGAGCTTGCCCTCTTGGGCTGCCTGCAGCAGCTCCTCCTTCACCTGCTGGCGGCGATGGAGACGGAGCCCGTCCATGAAGCCGTAGTAGGCTGTCTCAGCCGTGTTCGGGATGAAGGAAAAGACCGCACGCTCAAAATTGCCCCCGATTGAATCCATGATCTGCGGGACGAGAGCTGCGCCCATCGCTTTGCGCTCTTGATAGATGCCTGGGTCATTGCCCCGGGAGAAGTAGATGCGTTCGAAAGAGCAAGGAGAGTGAGGCTCATTGCGATGGAACTCGGTGTGACGCACCTTGCCATCATGACCCACCGTGATCACGGTGCCGGGAGGAATCTCCTCGACGGCCTCGGGCTCTTCCTCAAAGACGGTCAACAAGGGAACTCGTTCGCTGGCAAAGGCGATGACCTCATCATTCTGGAAGACATACCCGGGACGAATCCCCCGGGGGTCGCGCATTACGAAGAGGTCCCCATTCCCGACCACGCCACAGATGGTGTAGCCACCATCCCAGCTCTGGGCAGATTCTCCCACAATGCGGCCCACATCGAGCCGCTCGGAGATCGCCTCCTGCAATTCCTGGCCGCGCTGCGCTCCATCACGCAGCTCGCGATAGATATCGGTGTGAGCCTCATCAAGGTGAAAGCCGATCTCCTCAAGCACGGTCTGCGTGTCCGTGCCAAAGACGGGATGCTGACCCCGCTCAATGAGCTGGCGATTCAGCTCACCAGCATTGGTCATATTGAAATTGCCCTGGACCATCAGGGTGCGGGTCGGCCAGTTGCTCCGGCGGAGATAAGGATGGCAAGACCCCTCATCGAATTGCCCCGAAGTGCCGTAGCGCAGATGTCCCATCAGGACTTCACCACCGAAATCGAACTTGTTTTTGATCGTTTCTGGCTCGTCTTGGCTCAGGATCTTGGCGCGCTCCAGCTTATTGAAGCGTTTCATTTCCCGTCTGAACAAGGAAGCAAGTGAGTCCTTATCGGAATCGCGCCGGCGGAAGATGTAGGGCTGGCCCAAGGGCATCTTCAGCTTGGCGCAGCCAATCCCAACGCCATCGTGGCCACGATTGTGCTGCTTCTCCATGAGAAGGAAGAGCTTGTTAAAGCCCCACAGCGCCGTGCCGTATTTATCCTTATAGTACTGCAGTGGCTTCAGTAAGCGCACTACCGCTATCCCGCACTCGTGTTTTAAAAAGTCGCTCAAAGCTTCAGTTTCAGGGATCAGACGGGTTGAAAGGAATGACTCCCCCCCAACGCGAGCGCGAAGACTGCGCGAGGGACGACGAGATTCCAAGTCTCAAGCAAGTGTTTTTCACTTCCGATGGTTGGACGCCACCCGAGGCCGTCAAGCCAAGCCAGGCGTCTAAGTCTTCTCCGTCGGCCAAGCTACTCGTCTTCCTCTTTTTCGTTACCGAGAATTCCGCGAAGCAACCCGGAACCGATGCCAATCCCCTCCTCCACCACGTCCGAGCCTTGGCGGAGAGTCTCCTCGGCCACTCGTGAACCTTCCCGCAGGATAATCTCCTGATTTTGCAGAATGACCGCAGTTCCCTGATCCAATGATTCCCCGGCGTAGCGGAGCGCCCAAGCCCCTGTCTCCGGGACGAGTTCGAACATTCTCTCGCCCGCAGCTTGGATCATTCGCCCGCTCAGATCCTCCTTGGGATGACGCCAGGTCCCGCTCAACTGGACCGGCGCCCACAGCAATCCTTTTTCTCCCGGCAGGAACACTTTCTCCTCCGCACCGGGTAGGTGGGCAAGCAAGCCTCGTGGTACGCCAACCTGCAACCGCCCCTCGAGATTCTCCCCCCGAACCGTCAGCGCCCCCGTAACGCGGAGAAGACCCCGGTGCTCAAGGACCAGATCCCGCACCGTCCACTCCCCCTGCTGCCAACGGAAATCGGCATGAGCCTCCTCGAAGAGCAAGCGCTGGAATCGTCTGCTGCCAGCATAGGCAGCCAAGCGGTCCAGGAAGGGCAAATTGGCCAACACACCGCCGACGATCGCCACGCTCCCCTCCACGGCGACCCCGCCATCGCTGACCTGGGACAAAGCAAATTCCCCGGAAGCGGTCCCCTCCACCGATCCCCACCAAGAGGCAGGCAAGACTTCATGAAGCTCGAGGTCAGCAAAGTCGCCATCACCCTTCCCCACTCCATCCGCCCATTCTCCCGCCAGATTAAGTCGGCCCGACTTCTTGACCCGCCAATCGCTACCTTCCAGCACAAATCGTTCATCGAAGATGCGGGCCCGAGCCCCTGCAAGCTCACCAAAACCAAGCCATGGCCAAGGCGACTCGACCCCTCCGCCAACGAAAGTGAGCACCTGTCCATCACCCTCCGCCGCGCCACGCACGTTAATGTCCTGCCACTCCCAGGATGGCCCTTGCAGCGGAAGAAATTCACCGTCCCAACGCTCGACATGCCATTCCGCAAGCTCGACTTGCTGAGGAAAAAATCCCCCCCGAGCCTCTATTTTCTTCGGACGAGCCTTTCCTGAGGAGGATTTTTCGAGCTTCTCCCCTCCCTTACTCTCGACCCATTCCCCATCGACGCGCGAGATCCTGAGCTGCGGGATCAGCCAAGCACCTTGCCAGAATCGACTCAAGCTGACTTCCGTTTCGAGTCGAGCAGCCTCCCACTCTCCGGCGGGCCCATCCACCGTCACAGCCTCCACTCGCGCGGACGTCCCGTTCCACTTCATCCCCGTGATAGCGACCTCTCCGCCAAGGACTTTCTCCATCTCACCTTCCAGCAAGGCGCGAAAGCCCGCGCTATTGAGATAGACGCGAACGCCAATCACCCCGGCAATCAGGAGGACCACCAAGACACCACCGAGCAGCAGCAATCCCTTCGCCCACCAAGGGCGCTTCGCCTGGCGCACGGCGCTTGCCCGTCTCCGTCTTCTTCGCGACATCGCTGCTATCCTCATTTTCGATTCCAAAATTTCAAATTTCAAATTCGGGGAAAACCCCTCACCCTTTCCCTAGCCGCATGAGCAACGACGTCTCCATCGAACCTGCCACCATCGAAGATCTGCCCGCTCTGACTGACCTGGTCGTCGACCTCCTCGGTCTTCAAGACGACTTCACGCCCGATCCTGTCCTCCAGGAAATGGGCTTGCGACTCATTCTGGAAGAACCCGCCCGGGGGCGCATCATCGTGATACGCAATCAGGATCGAATCCTCGGCATGGCCAATCTGCTCTTCACCGTCTCCACCGCCATGGGAGGCTTTGTGCTCATCATGGAGGATGTCATCATCCACCCCGATTATCGTGGCCAAGGGCTCGGCACCAAGCTGTTGGATGAAGTGATCACCTTCGCTCGACAGAAAAAATTTCTGCGCATCACCTTGTTAGCTGATAAACTATCCAGTGACTCTCAAGCCTTCTTCCAGCGCAACGGCTTCCGCTTCTCCACCCTCATTCCCATGAGACTCATCATGCAACCCTAAGCTTCTTATCGCCAATGTCTCCGGCTGATGCCCATGCCCTGACCCAGCTGGCTATCCTGGTGATCGCCATCGGCCTCATCGCGCTACTCTTCGTTTTGATGGCGCGCAATGGGCAGCGGAATCGCAACATGGATCTGCCGGAGATTGAGGAAGAGAAGCCCCGCAAGAGGGCGTCGCCGCCCCCTGCGAAGAAGCCAGAAACTCCACCTTGGGAGAAGGACGCGGATTGGTGGAAGGAGAACGACTAACGGCGGGTGATGAAAGAATGTCCCTTTCGGAAGGGAATAATCGGTGCCACCTTGGCGTCACTCTTAGACATGACCCCGCTCAAACTGATTCCGGCTTTCCTTTTCGCCCTTCTTTCGCTTGCTTCCTGCGAGCCAGCAGGCCCTAAAGTGGCTCCGCCCCAGACAGCAATGAAGACCGACATTAATGATAAGAAAGGAATCCCCGCCGACCACAAGCTGATCACCCTCGGCGCAGGGTGTTACTGGTGCGTGGAGGCTGTTTTCCAGCAACTCGAAGGCGTTCACTCCGTGACAGCCGGCTTCATGGGCGGCCACGTGGAGAATCCAACTTACGAGCAAGTTTGTGAGAAGAACACCGGACACATTGAGGTCATCCAGGTGGTCTACAATCCGGAGAAGCTTCCTCTCGGCGACGTCTTGGCTTGGTTCTGGGCCGCGCACGACCCCACGACCAAGGACCGCCAAGGTAATGACATCGGGCCTCAGTATGCCTCCGCCATCTTCTACCACAATCCCGAGGACAAGGAGGTCATCGACGCCTCACTCGAGAACGCGTCCAAGGAATTCGACAAGCCCATCGTCACCCAAATTCGCGAGGCGGAGACCTTTTACGAAGCCCCTGAAAATCATCAGGACTACTACTTCCAGAACAAGAGCCAGGGTTATTGCCGCCTCGTCATCAAGCCCAAGCTTGAGAAACTGAAGCTCAAGAACTGAATCTGGCAGAAGAGCGGACTTCTCCCGCTCCTTCGGATTCATTTGAATCGAGCGCAAGCTCCTCTCCCTTGCAAAAGCCGGCTCTCGCCGGCTTTTTCTTTAAAAGAGAAAAATAATTCGATTTCCGCTTCGAACACGATTCACAATCGAGCCGTGACTGACGTCGACCGCATCGCCGAACTTCGCAACGCCCTCCATCGCCACAACAGGCTCTATTATCAGGAGGCCGAACCGGAAATATCCGATGCTGAATACGATCAGCTGCTCAATGAGCTCCGCGATCTCGAAGAACGCCATCCCGACCAGCAAGATCCCAACTCGCCCACGCAGCGGGTCGGCGGAGCCCCCTTGGAAGGCTTCACCCAAATCAGCCACCTCGTCCCCATGCTCTCCATCGAGGACGTCCATGAGGTCAAGCCGACAGCAGAAGAGTCTCCATCTCCGCCCACCGACCAAGACGATCTCTTCTCCCCCAAGCCAGCGCACAATCCTTACGCCAATCTGGTCACTTGGCATACTCGCCTGGTGAAGAATCTCGATGGCCGCCCCACCACGCTCACCGTCGAGCCCAAGATTGACGGGGTGGCCGTCTCGCTCCTCTACCGCGACCGGCAATTGGTCTACGCCGCCACCCGCGGCGATGGGGCCACCGGTGACGACATCACCGCCAATGTCCGCACCATCGAATCCATCCCTTTAGTCCTACCCGAGGACGCGCCGAAACTCTTGGAAATCCGGGGCGAAGTCTTCATGAATGATGATGACTTCGCGGAACTCAACAAGCAACGGGACGAGGCAGGTGAGCCAGCCTTCGTCAATTCCCGCAACGCCACTGCGGGCACCCTCAAGCAGCTGGACCCCCGCCTCGTAGCCAAGCGCCCCTTGGATTGCATTTTTCATTCCTTCGGCCGCGTCGAGCCGACGGTCTTCGCCACAATGGATGATTTCCATGAAGCTCTGCCCCGTTGGGGCTTCAAGGCCTCGAAGTGGCTCAGGCACCCAGCCAGCCTGGAGGCTCTGTTAGAATGCGTCGCCGAGCTGAATGAACATCGCCACGAATTTCGCTACGCCACCGACGGCGCCGTCATCAAGGTGAACGACATCACCCTCCACGAGGGATTGGGCTCCACCTCCCGCTTCCCCCGCTGGGCGTGCGCCTTCAAGTTTCTCCCCGAGCAGAAGGAGACCGTGCTCAAGACGATCACCATTCAAGTGGGTCGCACCGGTGTCCTCACTCCCGTCGCGGAATTGGAGCCGGTCTTTGTCTCGCGCACCACGGTATCCCGAGCCACGCTCCATAATGAGGAGGAGATCCTTCGCAAGGATATCCGGATTGGAGACACCGTTCTCATTGAGAAAGCGGGTGAGATCATCCCCTCCGTCGTCAAGGTGATCACGGACA
Source organism: Verrucomicrobiota bacterium JB023 (assembly GCA_030673895.1). GTDB lineage: Bacteria > Verrucomicrobiota > Verrucomicrobiia > Verrucomicrobiales > Akkermansiaceae > Roseibacillus. The sequence goes on along the minus strand of JAUTCR010000055.1, from coordinate 37,884 downwards.
AACGACCCGAGGCAGTCAACCAAGCGGGCCCCTTTTCCTTACCAGACTTCCTCAATCATCGATGTCCCTCCTGCCACGGTCCGATTGAGAAGCCGGAGGGCTTCGTCGCCTGGCGATGCGTCAATTTCGAATGTCCGGCCCAAGCCGTGACCCGCATGACCCACTTCTCCGGACGCAAGGCTCTCGACATCGATGGGCTTGGCGAAGCCGTTGCCACCAAGTTGGTCGAGAAGGGGCTCGCTGCATCTCCTCTGGACCTCTTCGACCTCTCTCTCGATCAACTGGCCAATCTCCTGCTCGACCCCGCCAAGTCCGGAAGCGGCAAACAGAGCAAAGAACGGCGCTTTGGCGAAAAACGGGCTCAGACGCTCCTCGATACCCTGCGCCGCGCACGGGAGGAGATGCCTCTTCATCGCTGGATCTTCGCCATGGGCATCCCCCATATCGGGGAGTCCACGGCCAAGGAATTGTCCCGCCTTCACGAGACCTTGGCCCAGCTTGCCAGCAGCTCCATCCTCCCCGCTCTTGCTGATCTTCCGAACTACGAAGCCCTTAGTATTTCGAAACGGAAAAAAGAGAACCACCCCGAGCTGGCTCCCTTCGCCATTGACGATTCCCTTGGTCCCGTCGCGGCCCAAGAGCTTGTTACCTTCTTCTCCTCCGAGGCTGGCCGGAACGTTCTCGCCCGCCTTGATGACCTGGGGTTCAATCCTCAATCCGACAACTACGCTCCGCATCCAACCACCTCATCGGAAGCGGAAAGCGACTTGCCTCTGGCAGGCAAAACCTTCGTCATTACCGGAACCCTCTCCCAGCCCCGCGACCACTTCAAAGCCCTGATCGAGCAACACGGGGGCAAGGTCACGGGCTCGGTATCGAAGTCCACCGACTACCTACTCGCCGGCGAAAAGGCAGGCTCCAAATTGGCCAAGGCGGAGAAACTTCAAGTCCAGATCCTCAGCGAAGACGCACTGACCGACCTGCTTGCCTAAAGAGCATGTAGCACCCTAACAATCCTGAGCACCTAATCTGCCCTTCAGACATAGACTCGGGAATAGCCTAATCACTCCACCTGACCTCATCGTGTCCCCTTTGCCCCTCCTGCACGCCTTTTCGGTATTCGCCCTCTTCGGGCTCATCTGGACGATTCAGCTCGTTCACTACCCTGCCTTTCGGGATATCGAACTCCGCCGCTTCCCCGCTTTTCACGACCGCCACAGCCGCAACATCACCTTCATCGTCCTCCCCCTCATGCTTGTGGAGATCGTCACCTCCGTGCTGCTGGTCATGGAGCACCGGACGGCTCTCTCTCTCAGTTTGCTCGTCCTCGCTGCGGCCAATTGGCTCACCACCTTTCTCATCTTTGTCCCCATCCACCGCACCATTTCCCGCCGCCCCCGCCCCGGGGACCTTGATGGCCTGGTGAATCTCAACTGGATCCGAACCCTCACCTGGACCGCCGCAGCGGCCGTAACGCTCTATCGAAGCGCGACCTGGTAACCCGGGGGAACACCAGAGAGCCGGGACCTTCGGCAGAGCCCGGTCACGAGCTTGCTATTCGGCGCGAAAGAGCCTGAGGCCATCTTCAGGACGGTCTAGTGAACTCTCACAACGCCCTCCCGGATGAACCAAACGACGGTCATTCAGGCAAGCGGGCGACCAGCCGCCCCTTCCGGGGATGCTTCTTGGACTCCACCGTCAAGGCGGTGAAATTCTCGTTGAAGCGGGCGACATCCGTCATCTCGACCCACCGACCCCGGAAGTAGGTCCGGTAGGTAAAGGTGAATGAAAGGTCGTCATTGATTGCAATCGGATAGTTTCCACCCCAAGAGCCTTTGAGACATCCGTCTGAAGCAAAGCGCACAAATTGAACTCCCCGGCTAGACCCCTCCCAAACCCATATCGTATTCTCAAGAAAGGCACGGAGAGTCTTCTCGTTTTCAGGCCAGGGCCCGCGGTAGTTCATCGCGTATTCACTATCGATTCGGCCATTGATGAGAAAGGGATCGCCGGACAGTTCTTTCTCAGAGGCTTTGGCACCATCAGTCCTCGTGCTGGCTTCTGCGACTTCTTCCTGCCCCGGGACAAGATTGATTGCTGCGAGACCTATCAAGGCACATAGAAAACTTTTCTTCATGAAGCTGACTATCTTCCAGAATCCGGAGATAGCGATGAGGACTCTGTGACGATGCAGACAGAGAAAGCTCGCCAATCGGCCCTATTGAGCGTTCCTTGCTCGCTTGCTGCGGTGCCCTCTTTCTTCTCTCCCAGCTTTCGCCAGCAAATTCATTGACCCCCCTCAAGCGGCCCCTAATGCTATCAGAGTCCATGAGAAAAACCGTTTTATCTCTTGCCGCCCTGACTTCGTCCCTTTTTGCCGACACCTCAATCACCTATGAGGGCAGCGAGGGCATTGGAGCAGGCAAGCACATTGTCTTCCTCGCCAGTGACCACGAATATCGCTCGGAAGAGACTTGCCCCGCCTTGGCCCGTATTCTCTCCAAGCATCACGGCTTCACCTGCACCGTGGTCTTCGGAGTCGATGACGAAGGCTACATCGAGGCAGGCTCCTCCCAAGTGGAAGGTCTCTCCGCTCTTCAGGATGCTGACCTCTTCTTTGTTTTCGCCCGCTTCCTCAATCTTCCCGCCGAGGAAATGGATGAAGTGATTGCCTATACCGAGCGCGGAGGCCCTGTGGTGGGGCTGCGCACCGCATCCCATGCCTTCCGCATTCCGGAGGATTCCCCTTACGCAAAGTATAGCTTCCAATCCAAGGAGCCCGGGCTCGAAGGCGGCTTCGGCCAACAAATTCTCGGTAATACATGGAGCGGACACTACGGCCGCAATCACAAACAAGGCACCCGCATTCAAATTGTGCCGGAGCAGAAGGACCACCCCATCTTGCAAGGAGTGGAGGACAACGCCTTCTGCTACGCAGGCGGATATGTCGGCATCCCCGGACCCGACTTCACTATCCTCACAGAGACCCAGCCGCTTCTTGAGCTGAAGCCGGATGCCCAACCCGATCCGAGCAAGCCACCCACCCCGTCGACCTGGACACACTATTATGAGGCCAAGGATGGCAGCTACCACCGCGTCTTCCACTCCACACAAGGAGCTTCCGAGGACTTGCTCGACGAGAGCTACCGCCGCCTGCTCATCAATGGCACCCTCTGGGCCCTCGGCTCCGAGGAGGAAATCAAGCCCGACCTGAAGATTGGCTTCGTCGGGGAGTTTAATCCCAATCCTTTCAGCTTCGGCGGCTACGCGCGAAAGGTCAAACCAGAGGACTTGGCCGGGTTCGATTCACCCATCATGCCAGAGGGCGGAGAACACACCCCGAAACCCAAGAAGCCGATTCCACGAGACTGATCGCCGTTTGATTAGCGTCAGGCTAACCTTTCGCCCTTAGGGCAAAAATCAGGCTCTCCCTCGGGAGAGCCTTTTCGTTTCATGATACTCGCAGTTTTCTATACTCCTGAGCTGGGCAGCCTGCTCCCCGAATCCTAGGCCGCTTCTCAAAAGTTATTTCGTTTATCGCCGAAACAGCTTTTTCCGAGGGCAGCCGGAGCAAAGCGGAGACAGACAATCAGTAGGATTGCCCGCAGGGTGCCGCAGGCATCAACGCGCGAGGAGAGCCGAGCGGAGCGAGACAGCCAGCCATGAGGCTGCCCGCAGGGGGCGACCGGAGGGGAGCAGCAAAGTTGGTCGGGACCAATGACCGAGGAGTAACGCAGCCATCGGGTAAAGCTGTCCAGATCCGGGCCGCTTCTTTCGTAGAAAGCTGTTCACCAAAATTGGGCAAAAACCCGATAGGCGAAAAGACTTTTGAGAAACGGGCTAATACTCGAGAATCAGATTTCGCTTCTCGTAGATTTTCTCGAGCTTCTTCGTCCCCTTGAGCTTCTTGAAGCGTGCGAGAATTGCTTCCCGGTCGACCGAGCGCAGTTCCCGCGAAAGCACGGCCAGTGCGAACGCTTCGGCCTCACCATATTTGTTGACTGACCAGGTCATCCCTCCCCGTCGCTCGCAGCCAGGCCACTTGGCGACCCAGCGCCAGTAGTCATACTGCTTCCCTCGCTTGGTGAAGTTTGCGTTCGCCAGATAGACTCCCACCACGCCGGAGAGATTGTTCGCCGATCGCCCTTCCTGATTCATCGCAATGGGAGGGAGAGTCTCCAGCATCTCGTCACGCCACTCCTTGGCAGCAGCCTCCGCTTTCCTCCATCCCCCATATTTCTTCTTCGAGAAGTTCTTCTGATATTTCTTCCCCTGCCTCATGATGCGAACCATGTAGCAGTTTTCTTGAACGTTCTTGGTCAGATACTTCGCCATGTGAGGAGAGACTACCGAACAACCCAAAATCAGACAACCCAAGAATTCATTTCGCAAATTGATAGATAATTGATACAACTTGTTTGAAACTTATCTTTTCCAAAAAGCGAAGCTTAACTCGATTTGAGCGACCTCTAATTCCCTCGCTGCTCACCTTCCTCGAGAGAACGGGATCGGTAGGCATTCAGATCGAGACAGACCTTGCTGTCTCTCAGCTCGCAACGCCATCGCCGCAGGGCACGTGACAACTCTCAGAGAAGGCCAAACATGCGGACAAGGAGAGATCGACGACGAAGTCAGTCCCCCCTGACCTGGTTCACAGCCTATTTGGCACTTGAGCGATATCCTTATTCAAGGGCACCTAACTGACGACACTCATAGTAGAAAACATCGCTTGGGAAGCCATCGCCCTGCTTTCAAGAAAACAGCTCATCTCGCAGGTTGGATCTGTATGCTGGAGATCCCATTTCTGTGGGAGATTCGAAAGGAGAAGGCAATTAGCGTTACCTCATCACGACCGAGCGGGCCTTCGACCGCCCGGCCTGGCGGACCAAGTGCCTCTCTGAGCTTCCGCCAGTACGCTCGTCATTGCGGGTCGACATGGCGAGTTTCCAGTTGTGCCTCGGGAGGATTACGCTTCCTTAGAACGCAGTAATGAACTGGAGCACCTTTGACACCTGGATCGTCGTGACCGGCGCCTTGACGGCTGTCGCTTGCGCCCTCCCGGGCTGCTTTCTCGTCCTGCGAAAGATGTCCATGATGGGTGATGCGATTTCCCACGCCGTTCTCCCTGGTCTGGCCATCGCTTTCTTGCTGACCCAGACCCGGGCAAGCTTCCCCATGTTCATCGGCGCGGCCCTCACCGGCGTCCTGACAGCCGCTTTCACCCAATGGATTGCGCGATTTGGCAATGTCGATAAGGGGGCGGCCATGGGCATCGTCTTCACCACCCTTTTTGCCATCGGGCTCCTCCTCATCGTTCGGGCAGCTGACCACGTCGATCTCGATCCCGGCTGCGTCCTCTATGGGGCGATCGAATTCACCCCCATTGACACTGTCGAGCTGGGCTCCCTGACCATCCCCCGCGCGGCATTGGTTGCCGGGGGCGTGCTGCTGCTGAATCTTCTCATCATCATTGCTTTCTTTAAGGAGTTCCGCCTTTCCGCCTTCGATCCCGGCCTTGCCGATACACTGGGCTTCAATTCCCATTTTCTCCATTACCTATTGATGACCATGGTCGCGATCACGACGGTAGCCGCCTTCGAGGCCGTGGGTTCCATCATCGTCATTGCGATGCTCATCGTTCCGCCTGCCACCGCTCTTCTCTTGAGCAACAAACTCATCCCCGTGCTCTCAATTGCCTCTGTCTTTGCCGTCGCCAGTGCCTTCTTGGGACACTATAGCGCCGTGGCCATTCCGGCCGCATTCGGCCTCTCATCGACAAATACCTCGGGCATGATTGCCACATCTGCTGGTCTCTTGTTCATCGTCGTCTGGATGACGAAGCTCGGGCGTGATGCCCTGAGAAGAGGTCAGAACTGGGATGAGCTACATCCCGACTTCGAGGCGGAGACCGCCAAGGAAAGATCGCTGTAGGCCGACGCGGTCCTCTGCCCAAATCGCGGCGACACTCGAGCACTGGGACCTGCAGATGTCGCCCGCCTTGAGGTCTGTTAGAGCGAGCTTCTCCTCATCCGGAAACGCTTGTCGTGAAGCCAGCCGGCCCTTCCCTTACCGAGAGACAGCAAAATATGCACAGTCACTGAGAGTCCCCGACGAGCCAAGGACGCCGACTTGAGACAGAGTCAATTCATCGAACGACCAAATTGACAAATCGACTCATGAGAACTGCTACCTTACTCACCGCCGCTCTAACTGGAACGCTCGCCGCCGGAACCTCGAGTGTCCCGCACACGCCCATGGCTCCCATGCCGGAAGTTGATGCATTTGCCTCCATCCGCAGACCGATTACGAATCCTACCCTCTTCGATCTCGCCCTTCCCCGCACCCAAGTTCATGGCATTTACATGCACCACCGGTTTCCTGATCAGCTAAGCACGTCCATCGGTGACGTGCCCTTCGGTGGCGACCTTAATCTCTATGCTCTTCAGTTCGAGATTGCACTGAGCGAGCGGCTCTCCATCGTCGCGATGAAGGACGGGTATGTGGACTTCAACCCCGAGAATACCTTCACCCAAGAGGAGGGTTTCGCCAATGTAGGAGGGGGCTTGAAGTATGCTTTCCTCTATGATCCAGCGAATCATTTTGTAGTCAGCACCAGCGCCATGTTCGAGTTTGCCATCGGCGATGAAGATGTTTTCCAAGGGGCGGGAGATGGCTTGGTCAATCTCACCCTACAAGGGGTCAAGCTAGCCGACCGCTGGCAATTCGCGGCCGGAACAGGGGTTCAATTGCCCTTGGATGATTCCTTCGCCACCCAGGGGTTCCTGAGCGCCCACATCAGCTACGAGGCTCACCCATGGTTCATCCCACTTGTGGAGGCCAATTGGTTCCACGTATTTGATGAGGGCGACGGAGGGAGTCGCTTCGATGCCCAAGTGGGGGGAGCCGTCCCTGCGGTCGCGCCTTCCGAAGGAGCCGACCTGCTTAACTGGGGAGCCTCGGATTCGACTGACTACGTCACGATGGGAATCGGATTCCGCAGTCGCTTGACAGAGCAGTTCTCGGTCGGCTTTGCCTATGAATTCCCGCTGACCGATGAGGACAGCAACATCACCGAAGATCGTTGGACAATCGACGCCCTTTGGCGGTTCTGAGAAAACCTCACCTTCCAACCCTTGCCGGTCTGGTCGTTGACTCTGGACCGGCCGGGATGATTCGTTTTCCCAGCCATGTCACACAGGATGGTGACGGGACTTTTCTGCTGCTGCGGGAAGGCGGAGGCCGCACCGAAGTGTTCGAGCGACTCGCAATAGCCGCTGCAGGTGGTGTCCGGCGCCAGAGCGCTAGATCGACTACGGATTCCCACTGTTCAGGGGGAACGGTCTCACCAAATCATCATCGGTGAAAAATAGCTTATCTTCGCCGGAATGGATCACCTCGAAACGGCCCTCCCGGGAAGAACGGATGTGCACGCGTAATTGATCCTCACCAGCCAAGAAAGCATCCTCCCCCAGGGCAGGATGGTTTCTAGGTACATAGACCGCTCCGCGCTTATTATCCCCCGCCAAGGCAGCGGCCATTTCCTCCATTGTCCCCGTTGGCAAGGAACGATTGCCAATCCAATAATCGAGATAAAGATTCCCGATAATTTCCGTCTGTCTCGCTGGGCTTAGGCCCGGCGTCATTAAAGCATTGAGAGGCCCCGGAGGCAGCTGTGGCTTTGATGGCTTCACGCTCGTCTCTTTAGCTGTCTCCTTGAGGTCTTCCTCGACCTGCTCAGAGGAGAGCCCCTTGTCCGAACGACTCCAAAACAGCAAAAGTGTACAGAGGATGAGAAGGGCAGCGAATACCATCGATACGACGAGCAGATGCTGTCGACTCATTTTGGACGATGAACTCATTTTGAGCATACTACCCTTCTGGTAGACGGACGAGAAGCAAATCCCATCGTCACGCCCTCCTCTCTTGCTGCCTCTTGGGTCTTTTCAAACAATTCGCTCGGTTCTCGTCGAGCCAGAGCTTTCCGGGGGCAAAGCGCCTACCGGCCAGAAAATGATGACCGCCTTAGATTCTGCATCAGTGGGCGGCTCTCAAGCCATCTAGTAAGTCAATAGTAGACAAGAGGGTTGAGAAAGAATCGGGAATCAAGCCAACATGAATTGGAGATCCTGGTTCGAAAAATTCTTCAGGTTGGGGAAGACGTCATGGATCTGGCTGTCGCTCAGCCCAAACCAACGGGCCATGGTCGCACCATACTGATCGACTGAGGTCGTCGGAAGCCATCGTCCCCGCCCGGTATCCAAGAGATGGCTACCTGTCGTGATATCAGGATCCGGGAATTCCCCATAAATTTTACCCCCATCGACAGCTCCTCCCGAGATGAGATGGTGCCCACCCCAGCCGTGGTCGGACCCCCGGCCATTGGAATCGTAGGTCCTCCCGAAGTCCGAGGCCGTGAAACTGGTGACCATATCCGAGGCTCCGATAGAGTCGAGAGCGTCATGGAACCCAGTGAGAGCGGAACTCACTCCAGAAAGCAAGCCCGAGTGGGTGTAGAGCTGCTCGCCGTGTGTATCGAAACCACCGGTAGCAACGAAGAATACTTGCCTCTTCATCCCGAGCTCTTTCCTCGCCTCCACGAGCTTGGCTACCATCCTCAGTTGATTGCCAAGATTTGAACCGGGGATTGTTTCGAAATCTCCGGTATTCTCGATCGCCGCGTTGATCGTATCAGCATCCCGGATGGACCGCTCGGATAGATCCGAGAATGCCTCTTCCATCATATTGGCATTCTCCGCACTCAGCAAACTACGAAAAGTCTCGTAGCGGGTCATCTCCCGGTCGCTTTCCCCCTTACCCAAATGATAGGTAGGAGCACCATCCGCACCCATGCGGAAGGGAAGAAGCGTCTTGCCGACCTGGAAGAAATTCGTGCCACTCAAGGAGACGAGCATGGATATTTTGGCTTCCTCCTGGCTGGCCATAAGGGCATCCGCGATGCGACCACCCCAGCCTGTTTGCTGATAGTAGAGATTGTCGGATAGAGCGGAAGTTTGCCATGCCACCTGCTGATCGCTATGGGAAAAAAGATGGTCGGGAATGACCGCTGTGCCATTCCGGTAGTCCGACAGAGTCGCCGGCCCTAACAAGGTGCCGACATTGGCCAAGAAGGCGAGGTTCTTCTCCTTGAACATTCGCTCACAACCCGTCATCGCTCCATGCACAGCCAAATCCAAGCCGGGATCATTGCTCGCCCCGAGAGGAAGCAATTCGCTCCGGGCAAGCCCCAATTCCGCGCGACTCTCCAAATACTTCGCATGGGCGCCCGCTTCACTCGGCACCAGCATATTGGCCGAGTCGTTTCCTCCGAAAAGGAAGATGCAGACCAGAGCCTTATAGTCATCGGCTTCCTTGGCAACGCCTGCTGATTGCGCGTTGACTGAGCGCATGGTCAGCAACGAATTGAGAAGACTCGCCGTGGTCATTGCCGAACAAGCGGTCTGGCCCAAAAACTTGCGTCGGGTCAGTAGATTGGGAGAATTTAATTGATCACTCATTGGTTCGTCGGTTCAGGTCAAAATATTCGCGGGGCTATCGTTCGACAGCGAATTCGGGAGAGGCTGAGATCAGCTGGAGCATGGTAATCACCCCTTCTTCGGCATCACCCTGATAACTTGCATGGATGGCGGCAAGTCCGGCGGCAAGCTCTTCGGACATTGGACGAGCAAGTGTGAGAATTTCGATTTGCTGATACAGCGCATCCGGACTTTCCCACAATTCAGTGAGTCCCTCGATATCAACTGGCTGGGAAGGAGCCCAGTATTTCGTGGCAAACCCTTTCTTGATGCCATCGAAGAGATAGTTCGCGGTATCCACCGTGGTGATCTCAGTCGCGATCTCGAATTCGGGAGCGACTAAACCGGCCTCACTGAGTGGCCCCGGTTCTTCATAGTCTGGGCTGAAGAAGTTGAACACACTATTGGCCTGCAGAGGAGATTGCTCGAGAATCCCCTTCGGATTATTCAACAGATAGCGTCCAAGAACCGGGGGGTTACTCGTCGGAGCCTTGGGGAAAGCCCGCAGAAGCCGGAGAGGACGCAAGATCGGCTCACTCAGCTTTCCGCCCGTCACCGCATCCATTTCGTCACGGGCCTCCGGATCGAGCAAGATCGCCTTCACCACCGCGCCCAAGTCACCTCTTTCCCCTTTCCCATTGTCCTCAAAAACAGACGCGACCCGATAGATGTAGGCCGGACTAGGATTACTCGTGACCAAACGCTGAATAAGAAGACGGCTGATGAAAGGAGCTACATTGGGATGCTCAAAGATGATATCGAGCGCCCTTTCGAGATCCTCACGCGGAGTCAGCCCGGCGGGTATCGTCGCCCCACCGAGAAGGACCTTCTCTCCACTATCATGATGCTGGGAGAAGGCGATCATTTCGTTAATCTCGTCGAGCCCATTGGGGCCACTCCAATTGAATTCGGGGGAGCCGGAGAAGGTCCAGCCCGTGTAGGCTCGAGAGAGTTCGAGGATATCCTCCTGTGTGTAGGTAGGGATAGGATTCCCTTCTTCATCCAGCTTTTCCGAACCATCCAGATTCAACTGATTAAGCCCGATCGAGAAGAGCTGGAGGGTCTCCCGAGGCAGATTCTCGTCAGGTTGAAGTTGGCTACTCCGCGCCATGGTGAGCCAGATTCCCATCATAGGGTTGAGCGTCACCTCTTCAAGCAATTCGCGATAATTGCCAAAAGCGTTGCGAGCTAGAATATCGTAGTAGTTCGCCACGCCGCGGGGATAGTTTCTTAGCGCTACTGTCGAGTCGGAGATGACGAAAATCTCACTCAAGGCGAAAGCCACCCGCTGACGCAGCTGATCGTCAGCGTCAGCCGAAACGCTCCACCAAGACCAAATTCTTTGCTCAGTATCGACGGAAGACATCGGTGAAGAGATCACAGTGCCAGGCAAATCTCCCTCTCCATTCGAGGCCAGCGCCAACTGCTGGTTCCGGGTTCCGTTGAAGGAGGAGAAAAGGTCGAGATGTTCCAGATGAGATGTTGTTGGCAAGAGAAGCTGTTCCTCCACCCATTGCTCGATCCCAATCTCCTGAACATGGGCGATTGAAGCAAGAGTCGGCCCGAATGTCGCTTGCTTGAGGAAGCGTGAAGCCTCGTGCGCCGACAGGTTGTCAGGCTCCACCCAGGGCTCCACCGAATGCCCGGCACTGGCATCGGGCGCATAAGTTCCGGCCAAGGCATCAGCGACCACGACTTCCACGGTCCTCGTGACAAGCTCGGACTCGTTGCCCGCCTCGTCTGTGACCGAATACCTGACCTGATAGAGCCCGGGAACCGAGGTATCGACTTCTCCCTCGACCTCGACGGTGCCGGTGATATCAGCACCAAGAGCATCAAAGCCAGAGAAGCCGGGATCAACGAAGTCTCTTCCCACCACGTGAATTAGATGGCTCTCTCCCTCAAGCTGCACCACGGGCGCGGTCGACTCTCCTTCCCTCACAAAGGGCGAGGTGAAGGCTCCATCAATCACCTCCCAGGCATCGCTCCCGGGGCGGTTCCAAGCCAAAGCCAGATGATCACTTGAGCGATTATCCTTCAAAAAAGCTTCAATGTAGTATTTCTCCCCTGCCACCAGCTCTACAGGCCGAGAGATTTGATGCTCGGGATAGCGCTCCCACTCTCCTTCACCGACCGCTTCGGTCGTTAAACAGAGGATTGCTTTATTCTCTTCACTCTCGTCCTCACTGAGGAAGACCTCACCCCAGTCATTGGCGGTTAGGCTGAAACGATAGACTCCGCTCTCCGGGGGACGAAGGTAGCCTTGGATCCGGACACCATAGGAATCGCCCAGATCCGAAACCCGAAAACTCCGAATCTGAAACCTCTCGTCGGGAGAATCGGGGAAGGATTCGTGCTCAAGAAGGTCCATGACGGAATTCCCGGAAATTCCACGGAAAACTTCGCTCAAAAGGCTGCCTGTATCGGGCGCAACCGAGTCTCCCACGGTGACCATGACGTCATCACTCACCACATATTGACCGTCAGAAGCTGTTAGCTTAAGCCGATACTCACCGGGAGCGGGAAGAGTGACACGGGAGAAAAGACTGTCCGGACTCGAAAAATAGACCGTCTCCGATCCGGCAGGAGCTTCTAACACGGACCATTGCACCTTCAGCAAATCTGGCCCGGGGACAAGGTCGAAGGCTCGCCCCGACAACGAGACTTCATTGGTCGGCCAAGTCGAATTGAGAGGTTCACCAGCATCAATGCTGATCTCATCCGGCAACTCATCTGGGGCAAGTCCGTCGGGGGTCGAGAGAAAAATCCCCGGGATGACTGTAGGGTCCTCCGTGGAGCCGGCCAATCGATAGGCGACGGCTAAACTATCCGATCCAGTCCCCTGCTTGTGCATCACTTGAAGCGCGTATTGCCGACCAGCTTCCAATGAAACCGGGACTGACTGTTGCTCCGGATACTTGTCCCAGACGTAATACCCCGACCATTTCGGAGAATTGGCGATGAGTTCAAGCCCATTGAACTCCGGTCCCGTGGGATTCAACCAAAATTCAGAAGCGTCATCAGACGAAATGAAGAACTCATAATTGCCATCAATAGGGACAGACAGATAGCCTGTCAGCCGCTGACCATAATTGCTTTCCGTATAGGGGGCAGTCTCAAAACTATCGACAAACCCAGTCAAGGGAGCCTCTTCCATGAAAGAAGGATGAGTGGTCAAGGAGTCGATTGAGTATCCGGGCACATCGGTCCATAATTCTTGATAAAGTCCTCCCGAATGCGCATCCAGAGGCTCGGCGACCTTGATGAATACGGAGTCCCGGGTGGTGTTCTCTCCGTCGGACACTTCCAAAGTAACTTCGTAGACACCGGGTGATCCAAAAGTAAGCTGGGTCACGGGAGCGCTCTCATTACTTATGGCGACGTCTTCCGAACTTGAACTCCATTGATAGGACAGGGGCTCCGGACCTTCATTCAAATCATAGACTAATCCTGCCAAGGAAAGTTCATTCTCGGGCCAGAGCAGTTGCCGCTCCGGTCCCAGAATGAGCGTGATCTCGGGGTTATGAATTGGAGCCTGATGACTCGGAGATAAAAATCCTCTCGAAAGAACCTCCCTCCCATTTGTTGCAGGCCCTTCCAAGGCCACGGAGAGATATTCATTTCTGGCATAATCCTTGAAAAGGATCTCCAAGGGGTAGGCAACTCCTGCTTCGAGCCGGATTTTTTCAGAAGCCTGGGAATCAAGCCGGTCCCAGTCTCTCGATCCGGTGTAGGCACTGACCGAGGCAATTTTGCTGGAGCCTCCACCTGATCCCTCATCAAACCACAATTCAGAATGGTCGCGGGAGGCAATCCAGAATTGATAGTCACCAGAGATCGGAACGGTTAGGTACCCCTTGAGACGACTACCGTAGTAGTTCGTGAAATTTTTTGGAATCTCGACGCCCGGAAAGAGATCTTCAAAATATGGATTCTCCAACGCAGGGTCGACTTCTCTAATCGAATCAAAAGACTCACCTAAAACCTCCAGCCAAAGAGAGCGGGTCAGGTAGCCAGTGTTCTCAGTAACGGGCTCTTCAACTCGGATTTCAATGTCGTCGTAATGTGTGAAGTCTCCTTCCTCCACGGTCATACGAAACAGATAGCTTCCGGGTCCCGAAAGACGTGCGACACAGTAAGTTCCATCCGGGCCTTCAAGCTCGGCTTCCGGCCCTGATACCTGCGACCAATAGGAGGATGCTTCGTTATCGGTTGACTGGATCTTTAAGACACTTCCCTGCAGCTCGATTTCATTATGAGGCCAGTAGTAGGTCCGGTCGGGTCCAGCCTTGGCGTAGTAGTTGAGGTCACCGTCAAAAAGGATCCCATCTTTGGGGGCTTCCGAGAGACTGCCGTCGATCAGGGTCGGTTCAGGAAACAGCGGATTACTCCACTTCACCCCAAAATAATCGGAGCCCCAAAGTTCGCGGTGAAGAAGCTCTACGAAATAGGTCTCGCCTGGAACCAGAGAGACAGGCTCGGATATCTGCGACGAATATTTATCGAACTTTTCCCATCCGGTAGAACTCGGGGCAGAACAAACCGTTCGCAATCCCGCCTCATCGGGGCCAGTGCTTATCGAGAACTCAACTGCATCATCTCCGTGAACGTAGAAAGTGTAATCAACGCTTTTTTCTTCACTTTCCGGAATATGCAAAAGTCCGGTAACCCTTGCACCATAACGGCTTCCCCAGCTATTCCCTTGCTGGAGATTTGGGATTAGTGAAACGATATCCGGATTCTCCGGAAAATCGGGATCGGCCCTTAAGTCTGCAAGAGTGTTGTATTGTTGACTCACCCAAACCTCACGGGTGAAGTAACCTGTCTTGTCATTGATTCTCGGTTTGACCGCAATCTGAACTTCGTCTGCCGAAATCCCAGCGGTTGTCTGGATATAATATTGAAAAACATAGCGGCCCGCCTCGGCAAACAAAACATTGGTTGCCTTCTCTTCCGCCGATTGCAATACGGCCGAGTCGGGCCCCGAAATCTGACGCCATCCTCTGGTGACGACATCCCCCATCGTGGCACGACGGCGCTCGTAAGCCTCCAACTTCGTTTTGAGGTCAGGTAGATAGATTTCTTGGTCAAGTCCGGCATAGACAGCATACTCAACCTCCGGGCCGAATTCTGGGGTCGATTCAATTCGCTGCTCCCATTCTGCAGGTGGAGCGAGAAATTCTCCGGTTATCTCCTCCAGAAAATCCCGCTCCGGCTTTTTCCAAAGAAGAGAGAAGAAATCATCACTCCAATCTTCTTGGAAAAGAACCTCGAACGGGTAGGCTCCCGCTTTCAAATAGACTGGCACAGAGACTTGACCTTCGTGCGCGGTGTAATCACCCCGCGACACTGCCTGCTCGACAAAGGCCAACCTCTGATAACCATTTCCAGTATCCAACCGAAACTCTGCTCTCTGGTTGCCGGCCAAGTAAAACTGATAGTTCCCTGTCTCAGGGACGAGAAGGTGTCCCCAGGTTCGGGAACCAAAAAGATCGGCAAGACGTTCGCTGGAAAGGCTCGTCGTGATGGAATGGGCTTGAGGAAAGTCTGGATAGCCCACGTGACCCTCCAAAGAAGCCAATGACCCTTTGATATTGAACCAATACTCCGTTAGAGCATGTCCGGCATGCTCATGCAGCGAAGGATGAACAACAACATGTAATTCATCGCTATGACTTCTTTCATCATTGGACACATTAAGCCGAAAGCGATAGTGACCCGCCTCACTAAACTCAATAGTGGTCGACAGCTCCTGCGGTTGCAAAATCGACGCAGTTTCTGGCCCTTCGACTTGAACCCAGTTGACGACCAAATTACGTGTTCCAGATACGGCATCGATAGCCTGACCTTCTGTTACGAGGCTCCAATTGGGTTGATAGAGATCAACCTCGACCCCTGCCTCCACCTCCAAACCATCCGAGATGGGAACGACCTTGAAAGGGCGAAGATAATCTTTGCCTATGACAACCGGTGTCGCCTCGGGATCAGCCGACCAGCCAACACTAAGGTGATCTCCTCC
This sequence comes from Verrucomicrobiota bacterium JB023, assembly GCA_030673895.1. Lineage (GTDB taxonomy): Bacteria > Verrucomicrobiota > Verrucomicrobiia > Verrucomicrobiales > Akkermansiaceae > Roseibacillus. Next base: position 22,332 of record JAUTCR010000055.1, on the reverse strand, counting down.
GGCTCCCTCCTTCATCAGAGCTTCGATATAATAGGACGCTCCCCCCACTAAGGAAATCGGAGTGGACTGCTGTTCCTCGAATTTCGTCCACTGCTCAACTGAGCTGTGTCCGGGAACCTTTGCAATCAACTGGCGATTTTCGGAATTATTGTCCGAGCTCAACCAGAGTTCGCAATTGTCGTCCCCACTGATCCAAAAAGTGTAATCGGCATCTTCCGGCGGAGTGAGGTATGCCCTCATGCGGACTCCATAGGCATCCGCGAAGCCAGAAGGAGTCGCAAAGCTCTCATCCACTGCGGAAAGAGCCGGATTATCGGGAAAATTGCTGGAACTTGTCAGGTAACTTATCGTGCTACCGGGGATGTTCGTCCAAACTTCACGAAGAACACCCTGTTCAGGCGCGACCAATGAGCGTCTTGAGGATGAGATCGTTGCATCCTTTTGGCTTTGGGATGAAGGCAAAGAAACCTCTCCATGACACGGTGAGGCAAGAGATAAGCAAGCAGCTGCCAGCAGGGTTGAGGCCTGAGTCTGCATAGGAAGGAAGATTTTGAAGCGGTAAAAAAGCGGGTTGGAAACAGCGACAAAATCATGCAATTTTTTGATATTTAAGCAACATGAAAAGAAAACTTATAAAAAATAATACCAATACCACCCGAGACTGATTTCTACAGCGTCATCTCACTCCTTCCTTCAACCGTTTCAATCATCCGGATGGCTCTTTAAAGCCCTCGCGGCTAGTTAAATCCCCTATCCGCTAATTCAACTCCGCCAGTAATCCACTTGGGTTTCAAAAAGCTGAACCAGGGTGACAACTTCTGGACCGTGCCCTGATTTAGTTAAGTTTTAAAAACAAACTGACTGAGGTCCGAGAATTTTCATCATGCCAATCTGTGATATTCTGCGACCTCATTCAACTCGTCCTGACGAGGATCTCAGTTCGAGCTCAAACGAGCTTCTCAAAATGCGCCACCCTGGATTTCCATTGGAATTTCAGCGAAAATCCTCTTTCTTCCTCCGCCTCATGCTTCCGTGGTTCTCCCAGCAAGATTATCCTCTTTTCCTCGCTCCCATGGCAGGGGTGACCGATGTGACCTTCCGGACGATCTGCAAGGAGCTTGGTGCCGACGTGATGACCACCGAATTCGTCTCTGCCGAGGGCATCATGCAGGCTGACGAACGGACGCGGAAATACACCGAGTTCACGGACGAACAGCGACCCGTCGGGGTGCAGCTTTTTGGAGCGGACGGCAAGCGGATGGGTGAGGCGGCAAAGAAGATCATCGATTGGAAGCGTCCGGACTTCATCGACATCAACTTCGGCTGTCCCGTTAACAAGGTGGTGTCGAAGAACGGAGGCTCTTCCCTCCTCAAGGATTGTCCACTGCTCGCGACCACGGCCCGTGGAATTGTCGAAGCCGTGGGCGATTTGGTCCCGGTTACCGCGAAAATCCGCATCGGCTGGGACTTCGATTCCATCAATGCTCCCGAGGTTTGCCAAATCCTCGAATCCGAGGGCATCCGCTCGATTGCTGTCCATGGTCGGACTCGTAGCCAGGGCTACTCGGGAGAGGCTGACTGGGATGTGATCGACCAAGCGGCCCGCTCGACCAGCCTCCCGGTCATCGGGAATGGTGACCTCTCGTCGGCAGAGATAATCAAGCAGCGCTGTGAAAGCACCGCGGTGTCCGGGCTGATGATTGGACGAGCCGCGATGAATAATCCCTGGATCTTCCGCGAGGCGAAGCACTACCTCCGGACTGGAGAGCTCCTGCCACCAGTCACCTTAGAGGAGCGGTGGACGCACATCCTGCGACACTGCCGTCTTGCCATCTCCTCCAGCCGTTATGGGACCGAGCGCCACACGATGACGGCGATGCGCTCGCGCCTCATGACCTATGCCAAGGGCTTCCCCGGCTCCAAGGCCCTGCGGAAGGAGCTCTGCCGAGTGGAGTCGCTGGGGCAATTGGAGGATCTGGCTTCTGCCAATCTCGGCCGGGAGTGAGCACCAGCCCACAGCCCTGCAAGCGACAACTTCTTTGCCGCATGGCGTTATCCATTGAAAAAGGAAAGTTCGCCTGAACGTTTCCAATCTCACGTCGCCAGACCGTACCATGATCTCCTTCTTCGCCCGCAACGACATCGCGACCAATATTTTGATGCTGACCATCATCGTTCTCGGTGTCTGGGTGACGGCGAACAAGATTCCCTTCGAGATCCATCCCAACCAAGAGTTCAAGGAGGTTCGGATCAACGTCTCCTATCGCGGGGGAAACCCGGCCGATGTGGAGAGGGACGTGGCCATCCCCATCGAGCAAGCGCTGGAAGGATTGGTCGGCATCAAGAACCTGCGTTCCGAGGTCAATCGCGAGAATGCCAGGATCATCGCTGAGTGCGCCGATGGCGTCGATCCACAGGATCTTTTGGAGGAAATCAAGACGCGGGTGGATCGGGTCAATACCTTCCCTTCCGAAACCGAGCGACCCCGCTACGATGTCCCCAATACCTCGGAGTGGCGCGAGGTCATCTCCGTCATCGTGATGGGCGAACTCAGTCACCAGGACCTGCTCTCGGCGGCTCGATTGGTCCGCGATCAGCTCGCCAGCATTCCCGGTATTTCCCAGGTCAATGTGAGTGACGGAGCCCCTCCCGAGATCGCCATCGAGGCAGACCCGGACAAGCTCCTCCAGTACGGGCTCTCTCTCAGTGATTTGACAAGCGCCATCAGGGGCTCCTCCCTGGACCTTCCCGCCGGCTCGATTGAGACTCCTTCCGGCCGGGTGATGCTGCGGACGAAGGGGCAAGCCTACTCCCGCGCCGAGTTTGAGAACATCGTGGTGCGGGCCTCCAATGGCGCGGAGGTGACCTTGGGCGAGGTAGCCACCGTCATAGACGGATATGAGGGAGAGCAAAAGATTGTTCGCTTCAATGGCGTGCCTTGCCTCCGCGTCGAGGTGATGCGCATCGGTGAGCAGAGTGCTATCGACATCTCCGACAAGGTCCATGACTACGTGCGAAAGTCGGCTGGCAGCCTCCCTTCCGGCATCACGCTGGCCACTTGGGATGATGACTCCATCGCGCTGCGAGGTCGCTTGAGCACGCTGCTCAATTCCATGGCCCAAGGGGCTTTCCTCGTATTGATCGTGCTCGGTCTTTTCCTACGCCCCATGCTCTCGGTCTGGATTCTTCTGGGAATTCCGGTGGCCTTCGCGGGGGGGCTCCTCTTCATGCCCCTGATTGGGAACACCATCAACATGATGTCGCTCTTCGGCTTCATCATTGTCCTCGGCATCGTCGTCGATGACGCCATCGTGACCGGCGAGCATATCTACACCAAGCTGCGCGAGGGCATGCAACCCTCGGAGGCCGCCATCGCCGGCGCGAAGGAAGTCGCGACACCCGTCACCTTTGGCATCCTCACCACCATCGTGGCCTTCATCCCGCTCATGTTCATGCCGGATACCTGGGCTCCATTCACCAAACCGATCCTACCTGTCGTTGCTCCGGTCCTCCTTTTTTCTCTTATCGAGTCCAAGCTCATCCTACCTGCCCACCTGAAGCACCTCAAGGTGGGACGGAAGAAGCTCGGCCCTCTGGCCCGTCTGCAACGAGGCATCTCGCGAGGCTTGGAAGCCTTCGTGGACAAGCTTTTCCAGCCCTTCCTGAATGGCTGTCTCAAGCAGCGCTACGTCACCCTGGCCACCTTCGTCGCGGTTGCCCTCATCTTCATGGGCTATTGGAAGAGCGGTCGCCTCGGCTTCGTCTCTCTCCCTTCAATCGATCGGGATATGATCAACGCCCGCATCGATATGCCCCAGGACACTCCTCTGGCGGAGACCGACAAGATGGTGGACTACTTTTATGAGTGCGCTCTCCAGCTCCAAGATGAGTATCGCGACCCTGAGACCGGGGAATCGATCATCACGAATATCATGACCTCCTCGGGCGGACGTCCCGGCCGAGGGGGAACCGATCCCGAGGAAGGCTCTCTCTCCTTCGAGATGAAGCCGCCCGAGCAGCGCCCGGCCCAGTTCTCCAATCTAAGAAATGCCGACATCCAAGAACGCTTCCGCGAGATTGTCGGTCCCGTGGATGAGAAGCTGCGACGCTTCAATCTTTTTGGCGAAATGAGAGGCTCCGGGCGAGACCAAGACCAATCCGGCCGCTCCATTACCTTGGAAGTCAGAGGCCCGAATGGTCCGGAAAAAATCGAGGCCATGGACCGGATCGAGGACTATTTCGATAGTCTCAAGGAGCAAGGCATCGCCTCCACTTGGCACGATGCCGAGCGGGGAAGAGAAGAAATCCAGCTCTCCCTGAAGCCACGCGCTGTCGAGCTGGGCCTCACCCAGCGGGACCTCGCCGACCAAGTGCGTTCCGCCTTCTTCGGCCAGCAAGCCCAGCGAATCCAACGCCAGCGCGACGATCTCCGCGTCATGGTAAGACTACCGGAAAAAGACCGCACTTCTCTGGACACGCTGGACAATCTGATCCTGCGGGCACCCGGCGGGGTCGAGGTCCCCTTCTCGGCTGCTGCTGACGTGACCTTCACCGAGGCTCCCGGGCGGATTGATCGACTCAACGGAGCCCAGGTCAATTCCTTCAGCGCAGAAGTCGTTGATGATGAAGTCGACGTCATTGGCCTCGCGAAGGCGGCTGAGGCCGATATCAATGCCATTCTCACCCCGGGAGGATTCACGTGGGTCTGGACGGGTTTTGTCGCGGACGACGGCAAAACCAAGGAACGAACCCGCAATGGCTTCCTGCTCCTCATGGTCGCGCTTTACGCGCTCCTCGCCATTCCGTTCAAGAGCCTCATCCAACCTTTCTTCGTCCTCCTTGCCGTTCCTTTCGGGGTCATCGGTGCCATGGTCGGCCATATCCTCTTGGGACAGACCCCTTCCTGGCTCTCCGTCTTCGGCATCCTGGCTCTCGCCGGCGTGGTGGTGAATGACTCCCTCGTTCTTGTCGACTTCATCAACCGTCGCCGCGAAACGGGACACAGTCTGCATGAAGCCGTGCTCATCGCTGGAGCCAAGCGATTCCGCCCCATCCTCCTCACCTCGCTGACCACTTTCGCGGGGCTGATGCCCCTCATCGCCGAGAAATCCCTGCAGGCTCAATTCCTCAAGCCCATGGCCATCTCGCTGGCCTACGGTATCCTCTTCGCCACCTTCATCACCCTCATTCTCATCCCCACGGCCTACCTGATCACCGAAGATCTCAAGCAGCTCCTGCTCCGGGGCTGGCGATGGTACCGTCGGCCTTTCCTCTCAAAGGATGAGAGCGACGAGCAGTCCACCCCGACTGCCGAGGCCTCCTAGCCTGGCCGGCCTCTCCCGCAGTGGCGGCTCAGGCCTTGATTTGCTCAAGGGTAATTCCGTAGGTTGCAGCGATCTCCGGCGCATCGGAGGCGTGATAGATATCCTGATAGTAGATCTCCTTAATGCCATAGGCACAGAGAGTCTGCATGCAGGCAGTGCAGGGCATCGTGGTGGTGGCCACCAGCTTGGCCTCTCCCCGGCGGAAGAGGCTGCAGAGATTGATTTCCGCATGCAGCATGAACTTTTGCCGCTTCTCCCGGTTGTCCCAGAACCCCAGCGGGGCATCGAAGCCCGGAGCCAAGCCGTTGTAAGCCGTCCCAATGACCCGGTTGTCATGATCGAGCGCCGCCGCTCCAACTTTTCGATAGGGATCTTCGGAACGTAAGCTGGCCACTCTGGCCAGAGCCATCGCGTATTCCGGTATACTCAGGCGGTCACTCATGGGCCGGAGGTTGCCGTCTTCCCCGACGTGGCTCAAGTCCTTCGTGACGAGAAGAGAAGGTCGCTTGAGCTTCCTTCACCCAGTGGTCGGGCGTTCTTCGCTCATCCAGGTAAAAATCATCACCCAGAGCGCGAGAGCAAAGACGAAAAGCGGGATCTGCACCGTCTCCGGCAGGGTGTACAGGATGCTGACCACCGGAATCCACACCACCCAGTTGGCCAACAAAGTCGGAGCAATCCGGTCCATGTAATAGCTGGGCTTCCACCAGCCAGCAGGCCAGTTCCCTCCCGAATTCCGCCATTCATAAGCCCAAACCGTTAATGGCGCAGCCACGAAGGGGGTGTAAACAAACTGGTCCACCAACACCTGCGGAATCACCGCGGCCAAGGTCGCTTCATCCCCAAACCATTGCGCCTGGAGTCGGTAAAAGAAATCTACCTGCATGCTCATGTAGCCCCAGAAGGGCGTGGTGAACATCAGGTTCCGCCAGTTGCTCGAATTCACGCGACCTTTCTGAAACACCAGCACCCGCATGAGCTCGGGGATGAACGACCCGGCCACCACCCCAGACACACCGCTGTAAAGGAAACCAAGGCGGGCCTTTTTCTCTGCCAGAATCTGCAAGAGTTCCTTGAAGGCTGGGCTGAAGTAGTAAGCTAGCAAAACAGCCAACATGAGCGCCTGAAGAATCAGACCGGGTAAAAGATTGGCCTTGGCTGCTCTCCAGCCAACCAACCATTTGTTGCGGGGCACCTCCATCGAGGCGCCTGTCTTCCACAGGCCGGCCGGAGTGGCAAGGCTGGTGACGAAAGAGTTTTTTAAAGACTCCAAATATCAGGCTTTCTTAACCTTTTATTTTTATAAACACAGGTCTTAATTCTTGATAATTTTTGATAGTCAGCAGATAGAAGTCTTGCCGTTTGCTGAGATTTCAGGCTCTCGCTGGGTTTTCCTGACGGACGGCATCCACGGGTTCCGCTCATGATGCGAATACGAGTCACGCTGATTGCCATTCTCCTCGGAAGTCTCTGCGCCTTTTCACAAGGCGTTCTTTCCGAGCCGATTGAGATCGTTGAGTCTGAAGACGGAGCCTTGACGATGGACTTTCGGGGAATCCTTCAGATCAGCTCGGATCTGGAAACATGGGAAGATGTCGATCCCCAGCCTTCACCGGGATGGCAACTGGATGACTCCCTCCAAGATAAATTCTTTCGCAGTAAGGCGATTCCGGGCGACGGCCTTCTCCAGCTGCCACCGTTGATCTCCGACTTCATGGTCCTTCAACGTGAAGAGAGCGTTCCAATCTGGGGTTGGGTTGCGCCCCGGGTGGCGGTGGAAGTTGAATTTGGAGGCACTCGCTACGAGGTGGTCACCGATGACCAAGGACGCTGGCAAGTGGACCTCCCGGCCATGCCCATCACTTGGGACCCTCAAACCTTGCGCATCTCGACCCCTTGGGAAAAGCGGGAGTTTCAATACATCACCGTGGGTGATGTCTGGCTCGCTGCCGGAGGGGAAACGGTCAATCGCCCCATGAACGAGATCAGCACTCCGACGGTGCAAGATGAGGTCGCCAGCGCCTTCGATGACATGCTGAGAGTCATGACCGTGGCGGAGACCAAAGCCTCATCTCCCTCGACCGTCTTGGAAGGTACTTGGAGCGCGGCCTATCCCGGGGCAACGGGCGGGCTCCCGGCGCTTCCCTACTACGCTGCCAAGCAGTTGCGTGCCGAGATGGGGATTCCGGTCGGAATCATCGAATGCGCCCTCGATGATAGCGCCATCGAATCGTTCGTCCGAAGCGACGCTCTGGCGGAGTTGGCGGAAGGGCAAGCTCTCGCCGAAGCCAATCCCGACGCCGGCCTGGCCTACAACGGCATGATTGCCCCCTTGGCAGGATGGCCCCTCCGCGGCGTGATCTGGTGTCAAGACGCCTCCGATGCCACCCCGGCCAAGGCCCCGATCTACGACAAGGTGCTCGAGAAATTGATCACCGACTGGCGAAGCACCTGGGGCCGAGACCTCCCCTTCCACCTCATCCAACTACCCAATTACAATTCCCCCTCGAACATCGATGGCGAGGGAGGGCCTTGGGTCTTGATGCAAGAGGAAGCCAGAGATGTCCAAACGCGCCTCCCCGGATGCCACCTCATTGTGGCCAATGATCTGGGCGATGGCTCCAATCCCCTCGCTCTCGATTACGAAACGCTCGGCAGCCGTCTCGGGGCCTCCCTTCTTCCCGCCGATTACGTCTCGGATGGTGATATCCGCTCCGGCCCGCTCTACTCTCACTTCGTCAGCAATGGTGCCGCACTAACTATCCATTTCGACGATGCTGAAGGCCTGAGCACTCGCAATGGCGAGGAGCCACAAGGCTTCGAAATCCGCGAAGCGCAGGGTGATTGGCACCCGGCTAGTGCAACCCTCGCCGGGGAGACCGTTGTTCTTAGCTGTGAGGAGCTGACAGAGCCTGTCGCGGCGCGCTATGCTTGGGATAGCAACCCCACCGACGCCAATTTGATCAACGCGGCGGGCCTCCCAGCCAGTGCCTTCGCCACTGCGCAGACCAATGAAATGCCGGCCTACTTTCAAGATGGCCTCGTTCTCCAACGCGAGAAAGGTGCCGACATCTGGGGATGGGTTCGCCCCGGCAGCCCCGTCACAATCTCATTCGCGGATCGCACTTGGCACACCTCGGCAGCCCCCAATGGGCGCTGGGAAATCACCTTGGACAACCTTGCCGCCAGTAGCGAGGGGAGGCCCCTCGTCATTACCGATGAAGTCGGCAGTGCCACCCTTAATGACGTTTTGGTGGGCGAGGTTTGGCTGGGTGGAGGCCAGTCGAACATGGACTTCCCTCTCGGCTGGCTTCCCTCGCCCGAAAATGATCACGAAATCGCGACCACCAACGACCCTCTCTTACGCGTTTTCGTTCCGGTCCAACAGGCGAGGAAAGATCCGCAACGCTTCGTCAGTGGCCAATGGCTGCGAGCCAGTTCTGACGACATCGCCAACCTGCCAGCCACTCCCTATTATTTCGCCAAGAGGCTGCGGGCGGAGCTTGGGGTGCCCGTCGCAGTCATGGAATGCGCTTGGGGCGGCCAACCCATTCAAGGCTTCATCACCGAGGAAAAACTTCTCTCCTTCCCGGAAGGCGTGGGCGTGCTGGGAGAAAAAGAGGCCGCCTATGCCGCCTGGGAGGAAGCGCTGGCCCAATACGAGGAAGATTATGCAGCTTGGGAAGAAAATCCCAAGGGTCCCGAGCCCGAGTATCCTAGCGGAGATCCTCAGTTTGAAGCCAATCTTGGTGGCCAGAGTTTCTATGGCCTGATCGCGCCGATGGTTGGCTACGGCTGCCGTGGCATCATCTGGTATCACGGGGAGGCCAATTCGTTCGGCTTCAGCTCGACGGACTACGGCGAATTGCTCGGCGCCTTGGCCGAAGATTGGCGAGCCCGCTGGGGGGAGACGCTTCCCTTCTATTACATGCAACTGCCTAACTTTGACCACCAGGGCTCTCGCCCCGGCTGGGTCACCGTGCAAGATGAACAAAGGAGGGCTCTCCCTGAGATTCCGCTTAGCGGGATGGCCATCAGCAACGATGCCGGCGATCCAGCCGATATCCATCCTGCCGAGAAATCCACGATTGGCGAGCGATTGGCCCGCTGGGCTTTGGGCAATGAATACGGAGTCACCGGGCTCTCCCTCACCGGGCCCATTTACGAGAGCTCTCTGATCACAGACCAAGCGATCGAAATCACTTTTACTCACGGCTCGGGGTTGACCACCAGCGACGGATTGCCGCCCGGAAGCTTGGAGATCAAAACGAGCGAAGGAACATGGGTTCCCGCAGAGGGACAAATTAACGGGGACCGGCTCTTGATCTCGGCCGAAGGAGTAACGAACCCTCTCGCCGCCCGCTACGCCTGGGAGGCAAACCCGGCCAATGCCAATCTCCGAAATGCAGACGGCCTGCCAGCAAGTCTGTTCACCACCGACTCACTGCAGTAAACAGTCCGCCCGCCCCTTCACCTTTCACCGCAGACGAATGAAACGACCTTCCCCAGATCATGGCGCGGCCATCGCCCCACCCGACAGCATCCCCCAACTGAATGGGACGGAAGGCGCGCGACCCACGCCATCGCAGCCGACGCTGAGTCGCCTCAATAACTTCGATATCATCCGTCTCCTCGCGGCCCTCCATGTCGTTGTCTCCCACGCCATCGTTCACACCGGATTGATAGAGAAACTCTCATCCTCCGCCCGGCTGCTGTTTGATGCCTTCGTCCAGATCCCGGCAGTTCCCATCTTTTTCGTGGTCAGTGGTTTTCTCATCCCATCGTCATTTGAGAGAAACCCGGGCAACCTCACCGGCTACTTCTGGCGCCGGGCGCTCCGCATCTTCCCTGCACTCTGGCTCTCGGTCGGGGCCGCCATCGTCATTCTCGCTTGGGCTGGCTATCTCGACCAAGCCTTTGTCACCTCCAAGACCTTTCTTGCTTGGCTCGTTGCACAGACCACCATGGTCCAGTTTTGGAATCCCGAGCACTTCCGCACTTTTGGTAACGGCGTCGTCAATGGCGCACTCTGGACCATCTCGGTCGAGCTCCAGTATTATCTGACCGTGCCCGTCTGGTGTACGCTCGGCGCCTGGCTCGCCAAGAGAGGGCGCTGGCGGCTCGCTTTTGAGGGGACCGCCTTCGTGATTTCGGTAGCCGCGCACATGTACATGAGGCATCGCATCAATGATGTAGGCGGCCACTTTGGCGAGGTCGCGACTTCGATCAAAGCGCTCCACATGACCTTGCTCCCCCATCTCTGGATGTTCATCCTCGGTTATTGGATCTATCGCCACATGGATCGCATGCGCTCCCTCCTTGTCGGTCAATTTCCCAAATGGGCAGCTCTCTGGATCGCCTTCATCGTTCTCGGGGAGTATATCTTCGGCGACACCTCGCTGGCCGGCTCCGCTCTCTATCCCTTCAGCCGAATTGTCCTCGCCTTCGCCACCATTTCCCTGGCCTACACGGCCCCCTCCGTTTCCAATCACCTCCTCCGGGGCAATGACATCTCCTATGGGGTTTACATTTTCCACTGGCTCATTCTCAACGTGATGCTCGAGCTCGGCCTCTTCCAGACTGTGGCCAGCATCCCGATTCTCGTGGCCGCCTCGGCCTTGTGCGGTTTCCTTAGCTGGCGGCTCTTGGAGAAGCCGATCCTTCGCTTTAAGAACTGGAAGGTCATGAACTCTGGATCCCGCCCCCTTGCCCAAAGCTTGCCTCGAGGCTGAGTTTCCGCCTTCGCCAAAGCCTATGTTTCCAGCAAACTCAGGCGACCGGGGCCTTCCTTCACCCCGCAAGAAACGACGATGCCGACGACCGAATTACCCGCAGGTTTAAGCCGAGGCCCGGACGGACTGCCTCGTTGTGGATGGTGTCAGCAAAGCGACGACTACCGCGATTACCACGATCTTGAATGGGGCAAAGCTCAATACGACGACCACCGACTCTTCGAGAAAATTGTGCTGGAAGGATTCCAATCCGGGCTGAGCTGGCTGACAATCCTGCGCAAAAGAGAGCACTTTCGGGCAGCCTTCGCTAACTTTGATTTCCAGCAACTCGCTCACTTTGGAGAGAATGAGGTCGCCCTCCTTCTCGAGAATCCCGGCATCGTGCGCCATCGGCGGAAAATTGAATCAGCCATCAACAACGCCCGCCGCGCCTGTGAATTGGTGGAAAGCGAAGGCTCCCTGGCGGACTTCCTCTGGACCTTTCAGCCAACTCCCGCCGAGCGCCCGGCACGATGCGATTACGCCAGCCTGCAAAAAATCACCGTGACGGAATCGTCAAGCCGTCTGGCGAAGGAGCTCAAGAAGCGAGGCTGGTCCTTCATCGGCCCCACTACCGCCTACGCTTTCATGCAGGCCTGTGGCATGGTGAATGATCACCTTGAGGGCTGCGCCTTCCGCGATAAGTGCTAGAGGAGCGAGACCCTGGCAAAAAACTCGTCAGGACTATCCAGGCTCTCCAACACCAAATCCGCGCCAGCCTGCTTGAGTTCATCAAAGGTGAAGCGCCCGGTAGCGACAGCAACGGACTTGGCGTCGATCGCCTTGGCACACCGGATATCCTTGGGCGTGTCACCTATCACGAAGACATCCTTCGCCGCAAAGGCCTTGCCAAACTCACGCTCGGCTCGTTCGAGGGCAATCGGGCCCAGGCGATCGCGTTCATGATGGTCATCGCCGAAGGCACCAAAACGAAAATGGTGAGCCATCCCGTAGGCTCGCATCTTGGCCTCGGCACCGGCGGCAATATTCCCAGTGAGAAGGCCCTTGTGGTAACCAGCCTCCTCCATCTCCGCCAGCAGAGAGGTGGCCCCCTCCAGCGGGCGTCCTCCAAAGCAAGGGTCGGCCAGGTTTTGCTCGAGATGTTCCAAGTACCGCTCGTAAAACAAGGCGGTGGTCTCGTCATCGGCATCCCGCTCAAAGGCACGATAGATGCCGATTAGCAGGCCTGAATCCGTGGCTCCGGCCAAATCGAGCTCCGGTCCATCGGAGCCGAAAACTTCCCGGGTCGCATCGACCAAGGCAGACATTCCGGCACCACCCGTATCCACGAGGGTGCCGTCGATGTCAAAAAGCCAAAGGGAGTTCTTCACTCGTCTTCATCTGATCCCTCTTCGGAACCGTCGAAGTCTTCGCCGTTGGCGTCGTCATGCTCTTCATCGTCTTCGTCCTCGTCATCGAAGTCATCATCGTCATCGATGAGGTCGCCATGGAAGAGCTTGAACTTGCGTTTTTGCTGCTCCTTCGGAAGAGGCGAGAGAATCATGGATACTGAACGGCCAGCCAAACGAGGCTGCTGGTCGCAGTTGGCCATCGTTTTGAGGTCGTCGCGCACGCGCTGGAGCATCTCGACGCCCAACTCCTTGTGAGCATTCTCCCGGCCACGGAATTGCAGGAAGACCCGCACCTTGTGACCTTCACCAAGAAACGACTCAATGCGGCCCAACTTGATGTTGTAATCATGCTCTTCGGTTCGGACGCGGAATTTGACTTCCTTCATCTTCACCACCGCCTTGGCCTTGTTTTTCTTAAGCTTGGATTGCTCGTAACGCCACTTTCCGTAATCCACGATCCGGCAAACCGGAGGATCGGCTTTGGCTGCAATCTCAACAAGGGTCAGCCCACGGGCCTTGGCCTCACGAACAGCATCGCGGAGGTCCATCACGCCCATCTGCTTTCCATCCGGGGCCACCACGCGCACGCGATTGGCTCGGATCTTTTCATTCACGCGGATGATTTCTCTCCGCTGTCTTCTTGGTCTCTTTTTCTTGGCTATGGCTTTGGGTGTTTAGGGTTCAATGGTCCCAACCGAACAGGAGCAGATGCGTTGCGAAAAAAAACGCGAGTCTCTCGCAGGCGGGGAAAAGGACGCACAGTGAAATCATTCTTCATTGGCACCATGCGTCTCGCCTTGGGGACGGTCAGAGAGACCGTCCTTGGATTTCTTCGCGAATAGTGGCAATAAAATCATCCAAGGTCATTGTTCCGAGATCATCCCGATCCCGGTGGCGCACGCTCACCTTCTTCTCATCGAGTTCGCGTGCTCCGAGGACAAGCATATACGGAACCCTATCCAGTCTCGCAAGGCGAATCTTGGCTCCGATCTTGTCACTTCCTCCGTCCAGCTTAACCCGCACTCCGTGCTCCGCAAGCTGATCGACGACTTTTTGCGCCCCTTCGTTGAACTGTTGGGAGATGGGCAAGACGCGGACTTGCTCCGGAGCCAACCAGGTAGGGAACTTGCCCGCGAAGTGCTCGATCAGCAATCCGGTGAAGCGTTCAAGCGATCCGAAGGGAGCGCGGTGAATCATCACCGGCCGATGCTGTTGGTTATCCGACCCAGTATAAGTGAGGTCGAACCGCTCCGGCAAGTTGTAGTCAACCTGCACGGTCCCCAGCTGCCAATCCCGTCCGATGACGTCCTTAACCACGAAGTCAATCTTCGGTCCGTAGAAGGCAGCCTCCCCGGGCTGCTCAATGGCCTCCACGCCCATGGTCTTGACGGCCTCACGGAGAGCCTCCTCCGCCTTATCCCAATTTTCCGCCGAGCCGACGTATTTGTCCGAATCCGGATCCCGGAGAGAGAGCCGCACGGTGTAGTCCTCCATGCCGAGGGTGCCGAGAACGGTCTTCACAAGCCCGAGGCAGCCCTGGATCTCCTCCGCCAACTGATCGGGGGTGCAGAAGAGATGGGCATCATCCTGGGTGAAGCTGCGGACGCGGGTCAGGCCCCCGAGTTCCCCACTCTGCTCCCAGCGATAGACGGTGCCGAACTCGGCCAGCCGCACCGGCAGGTCACGATAGCTATGATGCTCACTGGCGAAGATCTTGATGTGATGCGGGCAATTCATCGGCTTGAGCATGAATCCCTCAATGTCGCCCGTGCGCAGTCCGTTGAGCAGGGTGCCGCAGTCCGCCTTCTCATCAGCCAAACCCTCCCAAGCATCCCGCTCGGCCATCGGAGGGAACTGGCTCTCCTCGTAATACGGGAAGTGGCCACTGGTGCGGTAGAGATCCAATTTGCCGATATGCGGGGTGAAGACTTGATAATAACCCTGCTTGTCGAGCTCGGCGGTAATGAAGTCCTGAAGTTCGCGTCGAATCAGTCCTCCCTTGGGCTTCCAAAGCGGGAGTCCCTGCCCCACGGACTCATCAAAGGTGAAGAGCCCCATCTCTTTGCCCAAGCGGCGGTGGTCTCGCTTCTTCGCCTCTTCCAAGCGCTCCAGATGCTCATTCAGCAAGGTCTTGTTAGGAAAACAGGTGCCGTAGATTCGCTGGAGACTCTTGTTATTCTTGTCTCCCTTGTAGAATGCGCTGGCCACACTCATCAGCTTGTATGCCTTGCAATTGCCGGTGCGTCCGACATGGGGACCGGCACAGAGATCCCAGAAATCGCCGTTCTTGTAGATCGAGATCTCTTCATCCTCCGGAATGTCGTTGAGTAGGTCGACCTTGAAGACTGACTCCACCTCGCGGTCGGCAACGGCGGCGAGACGACCTTTCTTGGCCATCTCCATGGCCTCATCCCGGCTCACTACCAGACGCTCGAAGCGGGAATTCTCCTTCACCACCTTCTTCATCTCCGCCTCGATCTTCTCGAAGTCTTCCGTCGAGATGCGATGCTTCAAGTCGACATCGTAATAGAAGCCACCCTCTACCGGAGGGCCTGCGGCGAACTGGGCATCCGGCCAGAGGCGGGCAATCGCCGTTGCCAAAACATGGGCGCAGGAATGCCTAAGTCGCTCCAAATCCGACATCCCATGCCGCTCCTCCAAGGTTTTTCTCTGTTTTTCGTCCGCCATGTTTGCGACCCGCAAAAAACCTTCCCGCTGGCAAACTTGCAACCCCAAAGCCCGTGAGTTCGCTTCACAGCATGGCCTCGTCCGCCCCTCCATCTCTCCCTGGCTTCCCGTCAATCGAATCCCCTCGAACCAAGCGGGCCGAAATCGCACTTCATCCTTTCCTCGCCCTGTATCGAGACTAAGTTTTTCCCGACTTCAACGTATCTTCAATATGCCTCGCATTTGCATCACGGCTCCGGGAAGAACCCCTCAGCCTTATCGTTTTCCGCTCGATACCGAAACTGTCAAGATCGGGCGCTCAGCTGGAAGTGATGTCGTCATCGATCACTCTTCGGTCTCCTCGAATCACTGCGAGATGCGTCGCGTGGGCGGAGGCTATGTTCTGGCCGATTGCGATTCGACGAATGGGATCCGCATGGACGATGACTTGATGGAAGTCATCGATCTCAAAGATGGTGAAGACTACGAAATCGGTGACGTGCTCTTTAACTACACGCTCTCCGAGGAAGAGCAGGAGGCGCTCGCGGACGAGAAATTCCGCAAGCATCAGAAGAAAAAGCTGCCCAAGAAGCAAACGCCTCCAGCCGCCGCACCAGCTGCCTTCCCCCGCCCGGGTGCCCCGGTGGTCGTCAATCAACAAAGCGGAGCCCGCGACTTCGCCATCTTCCTGGCCTTTGCCCTTCTCGCCGCCGGAGCGTTTTGGCTGGGACTGGCCGATTCACACCGCTCCGCCACGAAGACTGAAGACGCGCGCTACGGCCGTTCCTTGTGGGCGGATTCCTTCGGTAAAGAAAAGTAAGGCAGAGCTTGTCAGGCCCTGCCTGCTTCCGGCCGGTCAGCTCGCCTTGAGCTGGCCATCGCCTCGGAGGCGATACTGGTAGCTAGTGAGCTCGCGCAAGGCCATCGGACCGCGGGCATGCAGCTTGTCAGTCGAGATTCCGATCTCAGCGCCAAATCCGAATTCCTCCCCATCACTGAATCGAGTGGAAAGGTTGTGGAAAACGCAGGCCGAATCAATCCCCCGCAAGAAAGTCTCCGCCGCCTCTTCGTTCTTGGTGATGATGCAGTCACTGTGCCGCGAGCCATGGCGGTTGATGTGTTCCATCGCTTCGGCCATAGACGCGACGACCTTCACCGCGAGGATGTAATCGAGATATTCGGTATCCCAATCCTCTTCCGACGCTGCCTTCACTCCGTCGCCGAGGATCTCCCGGGTTCGAGCGCAGCCGCGTAGCTCGACGTCCTTCTCCCTCATCGCCGAAGCCATGAGAGGCAGGTAATCGGCAGCCACGCTTTCGTGGACCAGCAGGGTCTCCAGGGCATTGCACACGCTCGGCTTTTGCGTCTTGGAATCGAAAGCAATATCCACGGCCTGGCCAAGGTCGGCCTGCTCATCCACGTAGATGTGGCAAATGCCGTCGTAATGCTTGATGACCGGCATCCGCGCCAACGACACGACCGTTTCGATCAGCCCCTTGCCTCCGCGCGGGATGATGAGGTCCAGATACTGATCCATTCCGGCCATCACCTTGACGCTTTCGCGGTCCGTGAAAGGAATGAGCTGAATCGCATTGGCAGGCAGCCCGGCTTGCTCGCCGCCTGCTTGCAAGGCTGCAGCGATCGCCCGATTGGAAAAAATGGCTTCACTGCCTCCTCGGAGAATGGTCGCGTTTCCGCTCTTCAAACAGAGAACCGCCGCATCACTGGTCACGTTTGGCCGACTCTCATAGATGATTCCAATCACTCCGATGGGAACCCTGACCTGCTCGATCTGGAATCCCTTGGGATGCTGCCAATCGGACAACACTTCACCGACAGGATCTTTCAAGGTGGCCACTTGCTCAATTCCTGCCGCAATGGCATCCACCCGTGCCTCATCAAGTCGCAGGCGATCCAGCATCGCCATCGACAAGCCGCGCTCTTCCCCCGCTGCCAGATCCTGGGCATTGGCCTTGATGACTTCGCTCGAACGCGCTCTCAGTTCAGCAGCCATGGCTGCGAGGATCCGGTTCTTTTGCTCGCTGCTCAATACGGCTAACGCGAGCGCCGCCTCCTTGGCCTGACGCCCCATCCGCAACACTTCCTTTTCGACGTCTTCTGCTGTCATTGGGTTTTGTCCCGCCACTATCACTCTCGATCCCCCTGCTCTGCAAGTCACACTTTGACCTCAAGCTGCGGCAGCCCGGCACCAGCAGTGCCCTATTCTTTTGCCGAATTCAAAGGAAGAGCTTGCACGCCGATGTGATTCGCCACCGCTCGTTCGCTTCCCGAAGGCCGATTGAGGATGGTTGCCTCCCCCTCAATCTTGACCACCAAGGTCGTGGAGCCTCCTCCATCCAGATTCATCGCATCCCAGCAACTGAGGTCCCGTAGAAAGACCGCCATATCACGCAGCGAGGCCCCCTCGCTGTACTTGGGCTGCCGACCATCGAAAGTTGCGAGATAGATGAAACGCTGATCTTTTGAAACACCGACAGCCGATCTCGGATGGACATCCACAACTTCGGCAATCGCCTTCCCGTCATCGACCAGCATCCCCTTGGCCCCATACCAACCTTGCACCGCCACGAAGGCGTCATCGAAAGCATCCTCAGCAAACGGAAAACGCTCAATCCGGCCCCGGCCCTTCTCATCAACAACGAAAACGGGAGCTTCACCCTCGAGCGGACTCACCACCTCGTGGTCCGATACCGAGAAGCCGATCACCCCGATGGCTGTTCCCTCCTTCGAGATTGACGTGAAACCCGTCGCATTGAGGGCGACCTCGAGATCGAATTCGTCGAGAAAGCTCGTCGTTTTCCTCGCATCCACTTCGTGCAAGGCAGGCCCGTTACCCGGAGTGACAAAGAGACGAACCCCTTCAGCCCACGTATCGATGCGGGCTACGGTCACCTTGATCGGGCGCGGCTCGGCGAGGCTATCGTAGCGGACCGAAATACCCTGAAAAGCCGGCAACCATTCACCTTCGTTGGCGCGTAACGCGCTGCCGAGGGAGCTATCTCCCGATTCGGCATAAGCTTGCGACGGAGAGACGAGAGCAAACGCTCCCCCAACCAAGCAAACTCCTAACCAACCGGAGCACCTTATCTTCACCGCTTCCCGATTCTTGGCAAAATCCATGAATCATCTAACAAGAGCATCGCTCCACCGCACAAGGTTCCCCCCGTTACGGAAAAGTCACTTGAGCAGCTCAATCAGCCTCTGGCACAGGAAAGCGCGTGCAGACTCCTCCGCCCTCCACGATCTCCGCGAGCCGTTCCGGATGATGGCCATTGCCGATCACCGTTTTGACGCCCGCTTCCAAGGCTGCCTCGACCGCATCGAGCTTCGACTTCATGCCGCCAATGGAAAAACGACCGGAACCTTCTCCAACCAAGCTCTTGGCTTCATCCAGATTGCGCACCTCCGGAATCAGCTCGCCACCTTCCCCCCGACACAGGCCATCCGCACTAGTCAAGAGGACCAGCAAATCCGCCTCCACTAGCTCTGCGACCTTGACCGAAAGCATATCGTTATCCCCCCGGCTCAGCTCCTCCACCGCGACCGAGTCATTCTGGTTGATGATAGGGATCACCTGTCCTATCTCCATGAGGCAATCGAGGGTGCCCGCGACCCGCTCCCGGGTGCGCGGCTTCTGAAGATTGTTCCCTGTCAAAAGAACCTGAGCCACACTGAGACCAAACTGGGAAAACAGATTCTCGTAAGTGTGCATCAAGCGAGCTTGCCCGACGGCAGCGGCCGCTTGCTTCTCTCTCAGTTCGGAAGGATATTTCTCCAAGCCCAGCGCCGAGACGCCTGCCCCGACGGCCCCGGAGCTCACCAGGATCACTCTTCGCCCGCTCTCGGCAAGTCCGGCCAAGGCCGTCACCAGGCGGACCAGGGATCCTCCGTTCAATCGCCCATCGCTGGGACGGGTGAGAACACCCGTGCCAACCTTGACCACCACCAGTTCCCTCATCAGTCCCGTCCCTTTATCTTGCCCGCAGCCAGACGGCAAGCTTGCCAGACAGCTGGGAAAATTTGTTTTTTGCGGCTGACCACCCCGGGCGCTTTCAGAATCCCGCCCTCACATTGATAAGGAAGTCCATCCTGAATCACCTGTTCACCACTCGCGAGAATCAAACTATCGTGCGTCGCAATATCAGTGACCACGAGAAGAGCGAGGTCCGACTCCGTCCGCTGGCGGAGCGCCTCCAAGGCCTCACCCAATTCCTCCTGCCGCTCGCTAAAGTGATCCACCCCCAATTCCTCAATCTGCGAGATACTCACCTTCATCCCTTCCTCGAAGAATTCCTTGCGGTCGGTATTCATCACCTCTTCCGCAGTGCCAGTAATGAGCAGCGAGCCGACCGCGAAGAAGTCCCTGGTGAACTTGTCAGGATCGATCCCGGCAATGGGAGCGAGCCAAGCGAGAATCTCGCGATCCAAGTCCGTGGTCGTGGGAGAAGTCAGCAGTAGAGTGTCAGAAATCAGCCCCGCACAAAGACACATGGCCACGCCCTGTGGAGGCTTCAGCCCCCGGTGCATGAATTTACGGGCAACCAAGGTGCTCGTCGAGCCGACGGGCTCGTTCAAAAAACGAATCGGCTCGCGAGAGACAAGATCACCGGACAAACGGTGGTGGTCGATCACCTCCACGACGTCCGCCTCGTCAACTCCGGTCACGGCTTGAGCGAACTCGTTGTGATCAACGAGAACAAGCTGAGTCCGCCAAGGTTCCACCAAATCGGACTTCGACAAAACCCCGGTCAGCTGCTTGGTTCCCCGGGCGACCACGGGAAAGAGATCTTGGGAAAGCCCTGCCAAGCGCTTGCGCAGCCCGGAAATCACTTCTCCTTCTTCGACGACCTCGAATTCACCGGCAACCACCCCGCTCACTTGACGCGAACAGGAGACCAGTTTGGCAACGCTTGCGGTGTCATGGGTGGCCAGCAGGACAGTGACCTCCTGCTCACGAGCGAGCTCGATCAAGTCGGCCGGAATATCGAAGCCCCCCGTCACGATGAGCCCCTTCACTCCCCGCTCAATGGCAAGCTTTTGGATGCCTGGGCGATCGCCGCAAATCACGACGTAGTTACCCACTTGCCCCGCCTCCTTGGCGGCCTTCAAACGACGCACCACTGATTCCTCGCTCGAGGCGCCCACCAGCAGATGCAAATCTTCCTCTTCGCCACTCTCACAGTCCGCCCCCACGATCGTTGCCTGTAAAGTTGCACAAATGTTCGTCAGAGAGGCCGTCACCGTTCGAACGGCGATACCTTCCATCTCAGCAGGTAGCAAAAGCTGTAGAAGATCGAGATAATGGAGCAAACCCTTGACCTTGCCATTGGCATCGACCACCGGCACGCTGCGCACCCCGCTTTGAACCATTTGCCGGTAAGCGGTCAAAAATGTATCGTCCATGGAGACGGAAACAACGTCCCGTCGCGCCACTTGACCCGCCGTCACCCGCACATCGGTGACCAAACGCGGTGGCTCGAGCCCCGCTTGCTGGAGAACCCACTTCGTCCGAACCGGGATCTCACCGCAGCGAATCGCCTCGGCCTCACCGCCCGTCATCCTCAGAAATTCAGCATGCCCGATAGCAGAGCAGATGGCATCAGTATCAGGATTCTTATGGCCGACAACGAGAAGGCGTTCCGAGGCGTTTTTCATAAAGGGTCGGGTGTGTGGAGGGAAAATGCGTGTGACTTCCGACAACTCCTGCAGCGCAGGGGCGCGGAGCCTAGGTTTTCTATCGGAATCTGACAAGGCTGGGACGCCCGCATGGTTCATAAAATTTGACTTCGCCCTTCTTGACCAGCTTCCCGTCGCCCACCCGGAGATTCAGGAGATTCCTCCTGGAAATGGCTGCCAGATTCAATCCGAGCCTTCTGAGGCCATAACGTCACCTTCCGAACCGGGGTCAATTAATGCGAGAACAGCATTGGACTACGGAACCACCCCGACCGGATGACGAATGAAAGCGGAGGCAACCTCCAGCTCCCTCGAATCTTGCTTGGTCGATAGCTCGATACACCAAACCAGGACCTATCCAGACGCGATCCCTCGCTTCTTACCCTCCTGATGCTTGCTCCACCCTTTCCGGTGGCCAACCAACATTTCAATTAGGTCGCGGACAAAAAAAAGAGACCGACGAGAATCTATCTCGCCGGTCTCAGTCACAGATAAAAAAGGGTCGAATCTACCAAGTCGTCGGAGCACCGACTGTTTGGGTCATTAATGGCTTTGTTCCAAAGAGCTGAGTAACAAAAATTTCACCATTCGGTCCATAAGATGCCGAGATCCCCGTCAACGCCCAATCAGACTCCATATTATGCTTATGGTCGGCCGACTTCATCCAGCCTTGGAAAATCTGCTCAGCCGAACCCGTCTCAGGCGACCGGCTGGCGACAACGTTTTCTCCAAGGTTGTCGACACGATATTTCTCCAAAGCGAATTTCGCGCGCCCATCGAAACCATAATGGGTGATCATTTCACCCTGCAGGCTGAACTTACCTGCATTGTCTCGCATGTAGTCGGAATGCTTCTTAGCCATTCGAGACAACCCGGCATGATATTTTAGCGTGGGTTGACCAATCTTGGCCCGATGCTGATTAACGACGGAGAGAACCTCTCTCGCCAAATCACGCTGACCCGAGGAAGGGGGAACCTCGGATTGCTTTAATGCAACAGCAGACCCTCCGCAGCTCGCTAATGCAAAAGCCACCGAAAGTCCGGATATTTTAACAATCTTCATTTGTTTACTGGTAACACTGGGGAACATTTTGAGATTATTGACTATCGAAATGGAAAACAATCTCAATTTTCTTGAAAACCGTCGAAATGATACTATCGACCAAATAGCTGACGTTTTTTTCAGGAGTTCAAACTCTTAGCTTCTTTGATGGCGAAATCCAGCGAAAAATCGCTAACAGCGTTAAATATCATCATTTTTCACCTGCCTCCTGCCTCCTGCCCCAACTAGGTAGAACAAGCATCGGCCGATTGTTCCTCAAAAAAGGGAAAAGAACATCTTGCACGTCGCCTGAGAAAAAGTAGGCTCTGCCTCCCGGAGCAATCCGGCACAACAAATCGCGGGGTGGAGCAGCCAGGTAGCTCGTCAGGCTCATAACCTGAAGGTCACAGGTTCAAATCCTGTCCCCGCCACCAATGAAGGCCGTTAACTTTCAACAAGTTAACGGCCTTCTCCTTTTC
>JAUTCR010000054.1 GCA_030673895.1 Verrucomicrobiota bacterium JB023 | reverse complement strand
TGAGATCCCCATTTTCCTCATCTCTCTCAAAGCTGGCGGCACCGGCCTCAATCTCACTGCAGCCGACACCGTCATCCACTACGATCCCTGGTGGAATCCTGCGGCAGAAGCTCAAGCCACCGACCGCGCCTATCGCATCGGTCAGACGAAGCCAGTCTTCGTTCACAAACTCCTGTGTCAAAACACGGTGGAAGACCGCATCCATCGGCTGCAGCAATCAAAGGCTCATTTGGCCAACTCGATCCTCTCCGCAGCCACGACAGGCGTGCCGGATGAGAAGACGCTCTCCGACCTCCTCGCCCCCGTTCGCTAAACGATGGAGAAATCAACAAATTGGTCCGCCAACTTCTCAATAGGAGAGGAAACAGTTCGAACATCTCCCAACCAGCGAGGACTGCGGGGTGAGCAAGATGCATAATGCGCAATGACGTCTGTACCGGCTCATGCCGAATGCACGGAATAGCCCCTTTGCCGGACGCTGAGCGGGATTCGAGGAAGCTGTTTCTATTGCCACGTTCATGAACCCCACCATCGTTATCAACAAAGCATCCGGGTCTGGCGAATTTGCCGATCAATCCCGGCAAGAAGAACTCCTCACCATTTTTCGCGAACAAGCAAGTGATGCCAAACTCATCGCCGTAGAGGCAGAAGATTTCGCCGACGCTATCGATGAGGCTCTGGCCGGTCCCTGTGACACCTTGATCGTCGGCGGTGGAGACGGCTCCATCACCTCCACCGCCAGTCGAGTGGCCCAGGCAGGGAAGACACTCGGCGTGATTCCCCTTGGCACCTTCAACCTTGAAGCCCGTGACCTTGGAATCTCACTGGACCCACTCGAGGCCGGACGCCAGCTCGCTACGGCAAAACCCAGGAGCATCGACCTCTTGGAGATCAACGGTGAGCCCTGCCTCTGCACCCTGATTCTTGGATTTTACCCTGAACTCTCGCGAATGCGGCAGGAGTACCACGGCAAGGCCTGGTGGCAGAAATCCTTTCGCACCGCATACGAGACTCTCGTTCTCGCCACACGCACCCCGATCCTCGATCTCCAACTAGAAACCCCGTTGGAATCATCAACGGGAAGCATCCGCCGCCGAACCCGGATGACTGCGATCTCACCCGGTGCTTATGTAGAGGAATTCGGCCTGATCCCTCATCGCGAGGAGCTCGCCTCGGGTCTAATCCATGCCTACGTCTCCTCCCATCTCTCCCGTAGCGAACTACTAAAGGCATCCTTGTCCTATCTATCCGGCAAGCTCTTTTCGACCGACGACATGGAGGTTGTCACCGGCCGGGAGCTCGTCATCAACATCCCGGACCGCGAGCAAATACCGGCCATGATCGACGGCGAAACTCTGAGCCTAAAACTCCCTCTTTCCATCAAACTTAAACCGAAAGCCCTCTCTGTTCTCCCGCCATGAGCTTCAAGTTACTCCACTACTCCGACCCCCATTTCGGGGCCTCTCTCGCCAAGATCTCTACCGCAGCGGTGGAGATGGCCCATGAACTCCAGCCGGACTTCACGGTGATTTCTGGCGACTTCGCCATGAAAGGACGGCGCCGCGAATTCACCGCAGCCAGCGAGTGGCTCAGCCGCCTGCCGGAACCCCGCCTCGTCATCCCCGGCAATCACGATGTCCCGGCCCTTAACAATCTTTGGCAACGCTTCTTCTCCCCCTTCAAACGGTACAAAAAGTATATCGATTCCAACCTTGAGCCCCTCGCCGATCTCCCGGGAATCGGCCGCCTGGTCTCCGCTAATTCCAACCTTCCCTTCGGCTGGCATCGTGACTGGTCCCACGGGTTTCTCAATCCAGTGCAAGCTCAGCGCATCCAACAGGAACTACGAGATATCCCCTCCAATCAGTTGCGCATCCTCACCATGCATCACCCCCTACTCGCGGCCAAGGACAAGAAGCGCGCCTTGGTGTCCCCCCTTCCTCTCGTCTCCAAGATGCTGACCGATAGCCAAGTCGACCTGGTTCTTACTGGGCACTTCCATCAATCGTCCATTGACCTATTCCCCTCGGAGCCTGAATCCCGTCAACTGGTCATCTCGCAGGCACCTTCGATTTGTTCGACTAGATTGAAAGGCGAGCCCAACGGCTTTCATCTGATTGAGATTGAAGGGCACCGAATTGAGATCGAACTTAACCGATGGACAGGGGAGCGGTTCGAATTCCACTCCCGGAAAGCTTTCCTAAGGGCCAATGAAGGATGGAAGCTCGCTTAGAGCCTCTGTTGGCGGAGAGGTCATGATCTGTCTAGGCGAGTCGGAGACACCTAAAAGAGCATGAAAAACGGTCGCGCCCGAAACTGCAGCGACTTCTAACGAATGAAAATCCGGGCGGCTGATGAATAAAATGCGCGCACTCACCGTTTGACCAATCATTAAGACCATCTAAATTTTTGCCATGCAACGAATCACACGTTTCGCCACTCTCTCCGCGCTTAGTGTCGCTCTCTTCGCCAGCTGCACGAATACCAATCCTTACACGGGCGAGCTTCAATATAATCGCACGACTGCGGCCGGCGCGGTAGGTGCTGCTACTGGAGCCGTGGCTGGTGCCATCATCGGCAATAATGTCGGCGATGGTGATGCCGGACGCGGCGCACTGATCGGTGGAGCTCTCGGAGGATTGGTTGGAGCCAATGTTGGTCGCTACCAAGACCAGCAGGAAGCCGCCATTCGCCAGCAACTCCAAGGCACGGGGGTGAGTGTGACCCGCTCGGGCAACGATATCATCCTCAACATGCCCCACGACATCACCTTCGGGGTCGATA
>JAUTCR010000053.1 GCA_030673895.1 Verrucomicrobiota bacterium JB023 | reverse complement strand
GATAACTTGAATCACCTGAAACTAAAGCGGCTCCAGCTCTTCCCTCTATGGTTTCCTGAGCGTGTTTCCAGATTTGAAGGTCTGCCATTCCGCCATAAACCGACGCACCCGCAACCTTAGCCATTCCTGCCCAGTAAAATTCCTCGGGTTTCTCAATGAAGAGCTGACGGTAGTAGTAGTAAATTTCCCGGATGTAGTGATGGTTGAGTTCCGCAAGTCCTCCATTATCAAGGGGCTTCGATGGATCAAAAAATCCGTTTGCTGGGTTATATTTGGTAAAGTCGAGCGTAGGAGGATAGCCCGGAATGCTAGTTTGCAATTTGAGCTGATAATAAACCTCATCGATCCATTCCTGTTTTGATTTCTGGGTCGCCACGAGGAAGGTCTGCTCATGCTTCACGTCGATGTCTCCCTTCTGAAATCTCCACTCCAGAGTGATCTTTCCGGGACGCACCCCTTCCATCCAGAACTCAGCATCGTCTGGAATGGTTGAGGTCGAGCCGTATACTCCTTCTCCGGCCCTCTTATTGACTCCACTAGTTACCAGATTTTTTGGTGCAAGTGTCTGAAGGTCGTAAGGAATGATTCCATAAAAATCTCCATTCCCTTCACCCCATTTGGCGTAGAAGCGGATTTGACCGCTTTCTTGTCTCCCCGTATCAGGGTCAATTTTATCAACTTTTCGGATGGTGACATTTGCCCCATCCCAAAAGTCGTCTCCCAGTTGATTCGGATTCACACCAAACCAACCTTTGTGCATTTCGTCAGTGATTAGCTCGCCTTGGCTGTATTCTCCGTCGAGGTGATCTCGCTGCGCTCCGATAAGGAGTTCGGTATTTCCTGCTCCAGTTTTCGGATCAATCCCCTCCTCCATATCATCGCAATCTGGGATGGCATAGAAGTAGGGCGTCCCCTCCAATGGTTTGACTCGACCCTCATCAAAATCGGAATTCACTGCCAGCACCTCAGGGGCTACCTCCACGGGCAGGAGGAATTCACTCGCTTCAATACCCAGTGTGACTTGGGTTGTAATTACGTTTGACTTAAGGGTCCCTGCCTCGATGAGGAAATCATCAACCGCCGCTTCGGTCACTTGACCGCTTGCCGTATCGGTAATTTTAACTTTGATGAGAGGGATTGTCAGATCATATTCCAAGGGGTAGGCGAGTTGAAGCTGGGTTTCGACCGGAGTCCTACTGTCAGGTCCCGGAGCCCACCTAGCCTCCGACAATTCGGGGAGCTTGTCCGCCAAAGTCTTCGGGAACTGCCATAGACTGAGTTGATTCACTTCTGATTCTCTGATGGTGATCCCGTTGTATGTTGAATTGATGGTAAAGAGTGGCTCATTCGGTAAGGAATTCGGATCGCCCGGATCGGCACCAAGAATCAATTCCCATGCATCTGGTGCCCCATCATGGTCAGAGTCGCCACTAGCAGGATTGGTTCCTGAGGAATACACCTCATAGTCATCGTTGATACCATCATTGTCGCTGTCCCAATTGGTCGGGTCCGTCCCGAGGAGCCATTCTTGCCAGTTGGTCAGGCCATCGCCGTCTTGGTCATCATCCACATCCACCTGAGAGGGCTGCAGATTGGGAAGATACCTTCGTTCCCAAGCATCAGGGATGCCGTCGTTGTCGGAAACCGCTCCATGGAGAATGACCATTAGACAGAGGCGTATTGGATGAAAGACTCAGAGGGAGCTCCGCCATTGGTGTAAGCTCTTCACCAATTCTTTTTACCTTAATCGAATTACATCAATAATCGTTATCTAGTGACGCTATCGACACGAAGTCGTCCCCAAGGGTCGTTTTCTCATTTTCTGGATGTTGATGGCTAGGGATTATCGCTCAAGGAGCAAGGAGACTCCTTGGGATGGGCAGCATGCTCGGAGGCTGTTCGCCGATTGGGTTTTTCTTTTAGTGAGCGGATGGGATCAAGGGGAAGCTAAGAATGGACCTCAATCCAATCACGACATCTGTGCCGTTGCTTGGTGAAGGAGCCCCGGAAGTCGTCGTCCTGCTAGCGTAGAGACGTGGCGTCTAAGCTGACTTGCCTCGATAGAGGACGGTTGCTCGAGGAGAAGCGGTGGGTGAAGTCCGTCCGCACTTTCAAAAAAAGGTGGGCAACGGCGAGGTTTGTCGTGCGTAATTTGTTGAAAATGAGGCTTCGGCTGGCGCCTTCGCCGTGCGCATGGCGCTTCCGTCACCACTTTATGGGGTTGATCAATTAGGGAGGGAGCGTATGGGTTGGACAACAGCACTTCCCCTTTATGCTCCGATTCACGTTCCTTCTCGCAGCCGCGAGTTTGGCCTCATGCTCCAGCGTCAAAACGATGACGCAGAGCACCGGAAAGGCCATTTCCCAAGTCAAAGACAAGTCGCTCGCCCTTTTCCAACAAGACGAACCGGGCCTGAGGCTGACCGAAGCCGATCCAGCCCGCTACCTCAAGACGACGAGGGAGAAAAAAGCGGCAAGCCGAGGGGCTTTCCTGGTTAAGAGTCACTCAGGACGGTCATCCGACCAGTCAGTTAGTGCTGAGGCGGACAGCCTTCCTCCTCTGCCCAAGCAAGAATTGCCTCCCCTACCCACCGCCGCTGAGTTGGCGGAGGAGAGTGGGCCCGGCATTCTGCCCGCGCTTGACGAGCCCCTGCCGGATTTCGGCGACGAGGCCGCATGAGGCCTGTGGCTCCCGGTGGGCAATTCTTCGGATTATCAGTCTCTCCTTCGCGCCGGTGACCCTCGGAGAGAGGAGTTCCGGCGCGTGAGGACCGAGGCGACAAGTAACGGTCTAAGCTTGGCTCACGAGCATGCCGTCGAGCGTGGTCTTGAGAATCGCGAGAGCTTCCGTCACTTCATCTTCAGTGACTGTCAGAGCGGGCAGGAATCGAATAACGTCCGGACCGGCAGGGGGAACGAGCAGGCCATTCTCCATCAGCTGGCGACAGAGCGCGGCGGAGGCGGTGCTATTCTCGGCGTGTTTGAGGGAATCGACATTGAGTGCCAGGCCCAGCAAGAGCCCTCTGCCGCGCACTTCCCGCACGGCCGGGTGCTTCCAATCCGAGATGACAGAACGAATCTGAGCCTCACGCTCGGCGGCATTGGCAGGGAGGTTCTTTTCCCTGATTTCGCTCAGCACGGCGTGTGAGCCTGCTGAGATGAGCGGATTACCGCCGTAGGTGGAGCCATGTGTGCCGGGCCCGAGCAGACTGGAGAGCTCGGTGCCATCCTCATCGACGGCCCGGTCATTCGCCCAGAAACCGCCCACGGGCAGGCCTCCGCCCATGCCCTTGGCCCAAGAGACCGCATCGGGCTCGAGGTCGGGTGCTATCGCCCGCCATCCCATCATTTCGCCCAAGCGGCCAAAGCCGCATTGCACCTCGTCCAGCATGAGGAGCAGGTTGTGGGATTGGCATTCCTTACGGACAGCTTGAAGGAACTCCGGAGTGGCTTGGTTGACCCCGCCTTCTCCCTGGATGGGCTCCATGAGTATGGCGCAGGTGTTCTCGCCGATGGCATCGCGGAGAGATTCGATGTTATTAAGCGGGACGTGACGGAAGCCAGGTAGCAAGGGGTCGAAGCCTTCCTTGATTTTTTGCTGCCCGGTGGCGGCGATGCCTCCGAGGGTCCGGCCATGGAAGGAGCGGTTGAAGGTGATGATCTCGAAGCGAGGCTCCTTGCTCGTCGGATTCGGGCAATGGCGGCCGAAGCGGCGAGCGAGCTTGATCAAGCCATCATTGGCCTCCGCGCCGGAGTTGCAGAAGAAGACCTTGCCGGGAATCTCCACCAGCTCCACTAGCAAGGTAGCGAGTCGTGCGGCGGGCTTGTTGTAATAAAGATTGGAGACATGGACGAGCTGCGAGGCTTGCTCACTCAATACTTTGGTCAAAACATCGGGACAATGGCCCAACGAGCAGACGGCGATGCCGCTGCAAAAATCGAGATAAGCCTTCCCCCCCTCATCCCAAACGCGGGACCCCTTGCCCTTACTGACCGTCAGGGGGAAGCGGGCGTATGTCGGCATGAGGGGCGCGTTCATGATGTCCTCGTGATTCATGGCGCGCATCAAGAACCGAAGGAGAGGCAATGTCGATTCCCGATTGGCTTGCCTTTCTCCACCAATCCACCCATCTCGTTCTGTCTCTCAAGGGGCCTGTCTCAGCTCGACGCGGAAGAAGGCTTTCTCCTGGGGCTCGAGGGTTCGCAGATAGATGGGCTCATATCCCGCGGCCAAGCCAGCTCCCCCATCATCATCTCCAATGACGGCATAGGGGACGTCCCATGATTGCAAATCCGTGGAGCATTGCACCTGATAGAGCAGTCCGTCCTTCACATAGCCCTCAGCCCTCCAGGCACCTCCTGACAAGGCAGTGAAGCCAACAACTGGTGAATCCGGTCCAGCGAACACGCCCTCGTGAACTTGCCACCCGGGTCCGTCTCCTCCGAAGGCGGCCTGCCAAGCCACCTCGGCGTTTTCTCCGGCCAAGTTGGCTGGCCGGGTGAAGTCGATCCAATTCAGGTTAATGCCATCGCCCAGCGCCTCCACGCGGAGCACTTTGACGCCACCCTCAGGGATCCAGATCCCTTTCTTCACGGTGGAGGACCAGCTATTGGAAGCTCCAGTATCGGGTGTGTCGAAGCTAACGAGTGCTTCACCATCGAGCGCCAGCAGAAGCTCACCGGGATCGCTGACCCCCGCTGCGGTCCGGACCGTGACCTCGTAGATCCCAGGCTGGATATCGACGGTGTACTCCAGCCACTCTCCGGCATCGAACCAGCTCAAGCTATAACTCCCGTCGTTGTCTCCTGATTCCTCGATATCGACACTCTCATCACGATAGGACCCGGTCAGGTTCTCCTCCTCCGCATCATGATAAGCCAGGCCCTCACCACCCCAGTCATAATTTTCCGCCTCTACTCTGCCAGGCAGGGCCTGAGGCTCTCCGGCGAAGGGAAGCTGCTGGTCGCTCAGGACCCTCCACGTGAATGTCCGCGTGACGACCGACCATCCATCACTCACGCCCACGGTCACCTCGTAGTCTCCCGGAACGGCAAGCTCTCCCGAGATTAGCCCTGTATCGGGATCCAGCACCAGGCCCGGGGGCAGATCGCTGGCGCTATACTGCAGGGTTGATTGGAAGGGGTCGGAACCTTCGAGTTGTAAGGACCCGAAGTCTCCGACGCGAGACTGTCGATCAGAGATGGCAGCCAAGACGGGAGGCTCGGAATCGCCTTCCTCAATAAGCAATGTTTGATTGGCTACTATGTCGGTGAAGATATCGACAATCCCAGATGGCCAACGAATCACCAGCCTGTCGGCCGAGGCCTCCGCCCCCAGGCCGAATCGCTGGGTGAAGGAGTGGGTGACCCCGTAGCCTTCTCCACTCCGCACCTCACGGACCTGTATCCCCCAAGGCCCGTGCAGCTCGATGCGAGCCCCCGATGCCAAGCGATTACTCTCTCTCCCCTGCAAGGTGACGGCGAGGTGATTGTTTCCATTCGGCACGGATAGGAAGAGCTTGTCCGGCTTATCGAGTTGGGCCTGGTTGTAGAGAGCGGCATAGCCAGCATAGACATCATCGTGGCCGTCATCATTAAAGTCACCCACGACGCAGGACTCGATCCATTGCGCGGTGAAGGGATTTTCAGCTTCCGTGAACGTGCCGTCCCCATCATTCAGCCAGAGCTGGTGCTCCTCCCCCACGAGTAGTAGGTCGACCCAGCCATCAAGATTGAAATCCCGGAAAACAACCTGAATCACCTTCCAATCAACGGTGACCCCGGACTCTACCGTCACCTCCCGGAAGGTCCCGTCGCCTTGATTCTGCATCATCAGGCTCGGAGCCATGTGATTGCCGATGAAGCAATCCAAGTCGCCATCGTTATCGATGTCAGCGAAGTCGGTCGCCCAGCTCTGGGAGCCATCTGCTAGACCGGCTTCCGCAGCCACCTCGGTGAAGGAGCCATCCGCATTCCCCCGATAGAGGCGATTGACCCGGCGGAGGTCGGTCGGGTCCTGGACGATGGCCTTGCACTTGGAGAGATAGAGATCGAGGAGCCCATCGCCATTGTAGTCGGTCCAGGTTGAGCCATAGTTGCCTGAGCTTTGGCTCACGGGGTCGACCGCAGTATCGATGAGCTGACCATCTTGCTTGATCGTGCCGTCGCCTTGGTTCCGCATCTTCGCATTGTCGGCGTCGTCATTGCAGGCAAAGACATCCAGCCAACCGTCGTTATCAATATCGACGAGATTCAGTGCCTGCATGAAAATGAGCGGCGTCTTGTGGCGGGTGAGCGTGAAACCAGAGCCCGTTCCACTATCCCGATAGTAGAAAAGGCCGTCATAGTAGCCACCGGTGATGATATCGGGGAAGCCATTGTTGTCGGTGTCTCCGATTGCCATTCCCCACTGCTTCCCCTGGAAGGCGTCGACCTCCTCAGTCTGGAAGCTGCCGTCCTCCTGCTGATAATCGATGAAGAGGCGAGTCCCCTCCTGGAAGTGGATG
Organism: Verrucomicrobiota bacterium JB023; assembly: GCA_030673895.1. Classification (GTDB taxonomy): domain Bacteria; phylum Verrucomicrobiota; class Verrucomicrobiia; order Verrucomicrobiales; family Akkermansiaceae; genus Roseibacillus. Next base: position 7,462 of record JAUTCR010000053.1, on the reverse strand, counting down.
ATATCATCCAAGCCATCCTGATTCATGTCGGCAGCTCCCATGGCCACTCCGCTGGCAGAGGAGGGATTGGCAAGAAGTGCGGAGCCATCAATGAAGGCGACCTCGCCCCGGGACGGTTGATTGCTTACCTTGACCGTGACCACCGCATCCTCGGAGACGAGGCCCGTGGAATCAACGAGCTGATAGCGAAAGGTGACCTCACCAACAAATGCCGCAGGAGGAGTGTAGGTCGCTCCCTGGTCGCTCCAGGTCACACTCCCGTAGGCTGGCTCACCGTGGTTGATCACCGAGAAGGTCTGCTCGTCCTCGTCCCAATCATTGGCAAAGACCGGGATGGTCACCGCTCGTCCGGAGAGCGTCCTCGCTTCGTCATCATTGGCGACAGGCGCTGTCCCGGTCCCGTCGGCATTCTTTAGCGTGAGGATCCAGGCATCCACTGTTTCTGCCGCCTCTTGGTCGACGAGACTTCGTCCGATGGGAGGCATGCGGTGGACATCGCTCGTCTCCATCCTCACACAGAGGATACTGGCCTCCGGCTCGCCGGGCTTGACCACTTCGGCACCCGTGATTCCCAGGTCATAGAGCGGGGTGGCATTGATCAGGTCGGCCTCGTCGAAGGGGACATGGAAGTCGAGAGCGAAGCTCGTTCCCAAGAGGTCATTCTCGTTGTGACAGTTCGCACAATTGGCAGCGAGGTAGGACTTCGACCGTAGCTCCAGAGACGCCTCGGGATCGTCCACTGACACGCCCCGAGGCCAGTCGGCTTCATCTCCTGTCAGATTGGTGAAAAGCCCGTCCTGCGCCCACTGGGTAATCTGGTTAGCGGCCCCCTCTTCACCATCTATCGCAAGATTCATCTGCCAAGTGCGCAAGCCGAGGAAGACTCCCGCTCCCTGATTATGACAAAAGCGGCAATCGTTCTGCGTTGGGTACTCCCAGGTCTGGGTGCGAAGGGAGCCTTCCGCAGCCCGCACTTCGATCTCATCGCTTACCGCAGTCACCACGAGGTCTGCCTCGGTGCCATCCTCGCGCCAGCGATAGGTTACTCCATAGAAGTCACCCCCACCCAAGGCCACGAGGAAACGAGTCTCCAAAGGGCGGAGAATTGACGGGTCGCTCTCATCCAGGGGGAGAGCAAAGTGCTTCACCGCGACAGCTCCCGCCGGTAACGTCCAAGGCTGCTCCAGATCGAACACGATGCGCTCAGCCTCACTATCTCGGACGCCATCGGAAGGAATTGATAGCCAACGTTGCTTGACGGCCCCATCGGACCACAAGGGCGTATTGACCTCATAAGGCACCAAGCTGTCGACCGGCTCGAGGTTTTCCAAATCACGAAAGGCCCCAACCTCGGAAAGAAGGGCCGGCGGTTGGCTCCCCCCAACCGCCGGATCGACCGATGGAAACACGCCATCGAGAAAAGCCTCCGAGCTGTCCCCGAATCCCGCACCACTCAGTGCGGTCAACGACAACAATTGCATTACCAGTATCCAACTCTTCAGCTTTCCTCTCATTCGAAGGGGTCAATTCCAATCGAACACGGACCATCCGCTCGACGGAATTTTTATAATTAACCCCTCTCTTTCTGTTCTATTGAAAAATCAAATTTGGTTGAAAGTTTTTATAAAATTCGATTCTACGCTCCTCCTAACCTATTCGTAACAAGTATCATACAAGAAAAAAGCGCTCCTTTTCAGGAACGCTGTTTGCTTCGTGCAATTTGCTTTAGCGACTTTAATCAATTTGAAAAAAATCATTTTGACGTCAGGAGCCGTAGCTCCCTGCGGCTACTGAACCGCTTTGATCGAACGAGGCCGCACCAGTGATGACGACTCCGGGCTCGAAGCTGACATCACCATTCACCTCCAGCTTGGTTGCCTCAACCAAGGAAGGGATGGAGCCGATCTGCTCGAGAGAATCAACCAGCTTGTATTCACTCGAGAGCTTCACCACAGGAGGCTTGCCGTCGCGGGCTGCGACAAGCCCCACGCTGCCATCGGCGCGCTTCTCATAAGCATCGGAGCGGAGCGCGAAGAGATCGGAGGTCGTCTTGACGGGAGCGAAACGCGAGCGCGGGACGGCAATGGCTTGCGCGCCCTCGAAGCACTCGATGGCAGCGCCCATCGCGGTCTCCAGCTGCCAGACCTTGGGTGAGGTCTTGTCCCGGGGATCGATGGTCTTGGAGTTTTGGATGACCGGGAGAGGGAGGACTCCGTTACACCGGGCGAGCTCGTCCCGCAGCGCCTCGAGATTGAGCCAAAGATTGTTGGTATTGAAGTAGCGGTGCTTGGAGACGTCCTGAAAACTATCCAAATCCTCGTCCGGACATTGGGCAACCTCCCGCAGAATCAGCCGCCCATCGCTCTTCCGGACGGCGAGATGCCCGCCCTTCTTATCAGCCTCCGTGCGACGGGTCACCTCCATCGCAAAGGGCGCGCCGCTCTCCGCGAACCACGCCAAGAGGCCGGCATCGAGCGTCGCTCCCAGATTGTCGCTATTCGAGACGAAGGCATAGGTGATGCCATCGGCGAGCAACTTGTCGAGCCAACCGCTACCGACCAGCGCAGGGTAGAGATCGCCATGACCGGGAGGGCACCACTCCAGCTCGGGATCCGCGGGCCACTCCGCAGGGGACAGGTCACCGGCGTCCACCTTGGGCACCTTGTTCTGCAGCATCTCCACCTCTTCTCCATCGAGCGGTCCACCCGCCAAGGCAGCCAAGGTGTCCTCACTGGTCGAGAATGAATTCATCAGAAGGAAGCGGACCGCCGCGCCCGTGGATTCGCGAAGCTTCATGATCTGCTCCGCGATCAGGTCCAGGAAGGTCTCCCCATCCTTCACCTCCAGGAGGCTCTTTGCCTTCTGCAGACCCATGCCGGTGCCCAAGCCACCGTTCAACTTCACCACCACCGTCTTGGCGAGCAGTTCCGCATCCCAGCCATCCGCATTCTCGGTGGCCGCCTCATAGGTGGGCACCTCATCAGCAGGCGTCAGACTCTCCTCCGGCATCGCCCCTTTCTCGCCCGCTACGAGGATATCGTAACCACGCTTGAAGGCACCGATCGCCGCCTCACCGAGGCCGGCGGACTCCATCTTTTTCTGGAAAGAATCAAAACTCATCTCGCCCAATTCGTAACAGGTCAAATGCGCTCCAAGCAAGCGCCCAAGCGAAAGGTTTTCCCCTCAAAACCGCTATGAATCACCGCCTCCTGACAAGGCGGAAGCAGCTGGTTGTGCGGCAGAGAAAGCTCGAAGGCCCCACTCTTCTTGGGTCAAATTCGCCGGCGCCGCATCGCGAGACATCCTGAGGCAAGGAGCACGAGAAGAGCGCTCCCGGGCTCGGGCACAAAGGTGTGCGTACGAATGACGAAATCAACCGAGCTATCGGAATGCAGGCCTCCCCCATCGATCGTGCCATTCACGCTCCCCCATACGGCCGTATCAGCCTGGGAGAGATACCAACTAAGAGGCGTCGCAGGCTGCCCTCCTGTCACCGTGGGATACACCCAGGCATCATCACTGGTCCGCGTGTAGAGCGACCACTCAGCATCCGGCCCCGGCGTATCAACATTACGTATGAAGACATAGGCTTGCTGAGCAGGACCGAAGGTATCGGTACCATTACTATCCGCCGAAGCAGAGGTCTGCCCGGACTCCAGAAGATCAGATCCCACAAAGCGGGCCTGAGTCGAGCCAATCCCGAGTGAGGCGAAGTTATCTGAAGAATCACTATCTCCGGACGTCACTGCATCGAAGACCTGCCAATTGGCTACCCAATCATCAACATTCGACTCAGTCGGGATGAACCCATCGGCGAAGCCTCCAAGTTCAATACTGAATTCATTGAGGCTGATCCCGAAGCCGTCACTAGTGATAATTTTCTGGTTCACCGCCGAGGTTCCCCAGTCGATTTGCAATTGCTGCCCGTAGGCCACGCTCGTCAGAAGCGGTAGAATATAGAAGGGAAGAGAACGATTCATGGTCATTGATAAAAAGTTGAAGATACTAGGGAAATGAAATGACTTTAGAAATTGGGTTGCGGGTAAATATGGGCCTCTTTGGTTTCGCCGTCGACGAGCTTCAAGAAGGCAGCTCGATGAGATTCAATCACCAAGGACTCATCAAGGTTCTGCAAGGTGAAGTCCTCGATATCGATCCACTTCTGCATCCCGTCTCCATCAAGCAGCATGTAACTGTCGTATCCTTCGCTATAGTTGAGGACCGAGCCATCATCTGCTACCAGATCGCCATTCCAGAAAAGAAGCTCGGTCGAACTCACCGGATCGATGCCCCCCGTGAAGGAGGCCGGCGCCGAGACCGTGAGGTCAAGCCCGTTGACTCCTGCTGCTGACTGATCGAGCGGCCACATCGGACCGACTAGATTGAATCCAGTATTCAGGACGCAAGCCTGATCATGGTCGGCAACCATGCCAACGGTCATGACCTCAAGTGGAACTGCGGACGGATTACCGGAATCTCCCGAACTTTTCGGGTGAACCCACAAGCCACCGCATGGGTCGAGGCGTAGCCCTCCTTGGTCGAACTGATCCCCCAGGTCATCCGTGAAGATCCACTTGGAATCCGCAGTGCTTGTCCCCACGAGACCGAGCGATGAGAAAACCGGATTACTACTACGTGAATCGTAAATAAGAATCCTGGTGAAATCACTCGGGTCACTGTCTTCTTCGCCTGCGAAGACCGTCTCCGGGTCGAATCGGTCGTCGATCGTCTGATACCGAATCACTTCAAAGCTAGCCCCCTGCAACTCGACTCCGGTCGGCATGCGGGCAAGAGTGTTGTAGGTGTCGATGCCCTTGTCGAAGAGGTCAGGATCATTGACCAAGGTCAACTGATTGGTGCCACCAGAAAGAATATCGAACCGATGCCCTTCCAATACTCCGCTGGTGATTTGGAAATAATAGTCACCGGCTGAACCAACCAAAGCAGAGAAATCCACGACACTGCCGGAGTCCGGGATATCGATGGTGAGATCGCCGCTCCCATTCGCCGAGATCCCTACCGGATCCGTGGAGGAAAAGGAGCTGCTGTAAACTGGCTTTTCGCTGAAGGGATTATTATAGGTCGCGCACTCGTAGTCCCGGTAGCCTGTGCACTGCCACCCGAAGACATCCGTATAGTAGGTCGTGCCGTCGATCTCAACCGCGAGGCGGACGACTCCGCTTATTGAACCAGCGGAGAGCTCCGGTGCCGTTTGGAGATTACTATAAATCACCTTCTCGGAATCACTTGGCACATCAGGGTCTGTTGTATTGACCGTCGGCGTGACACTGGTGACCGGATTCCAAACCGTTGGTATCCCCAGAGTATCGGCAGCTTCCAGCGTGAACGTTGCGTCGCTCAAGCCTCCACGCCGCCGCATGAACTGGGCGGACACTTCCCCTGTTAGAGGGTCTTTGAAGAGACAGAATTCCTCCGGTCCGGATACCCCCGAATTGGGCGGCATCCCAAACGCATACTCGAGGGCATTGCTATAGATATCACCGTCTGGATTGTCTTGCGGCGCGTCGTTGTCTCCCAAGAAGGCGGCATACTCGGCCTGAAACTCCGCAAACGTCTCGGCTAGTTCCAGGTATTCGAGGAAGTCGTTGCCACTATCGGTTTCTCCGGCAGAGAGTGACACTGGGATGAAGTTGTCAAGGAGGCTCTCGTTAGAAGGATCGTCACCGGGGTCCGTCACGTCACCATCCGAGATGGTTCCATAGCCGCTCGGTTGTCCCTCCAAGACTCCATAAACCCCTGGCGCAAGGTCCGAGAAAACGTAATTTCCACTCCCATCGGTTGAGGCTGTGATTTGCTGGACACCCGCAGTCTCCGGATCTCCATCGATCGGGCTCCCCGCGCCATCGGTCAAGGTGATCACAATTCCCGAGAGGGCAAGATCGCCTAGATCGTCTCCGTCGGTATCGGCAGTAACCGTTCCCGTGATACTTGCGGATTGCTCCTCAATGAAGTCATTGCCCGCATCGGTCTCACCCGCGTCAACGGTGACCGGAATTTGATTGTCGATCGGTGATGAATTCGCGGCATCGGATGTGGTCCCGGTGTCGGGTAGCTCGCTGTCGCCATCGGACACGGTTAGATAGCCCGAGGGTTGAGTCTCCACTACGACGTAACTTCCAGCTGCCAAGCCAGTGAAACTATAAGTCCCGTCGGTGGATTCTTGAGTCGCCAATGCGGAGCCATCAGGCACTCCGTCGCCATTTGTATCGGCGAACAATGAGACGGTGACACCCGGCAGCAGATCCTCACCTACATCGTCGTTGTTGGTATCCGCGTAGATGCTGCCCGAAATGGTCGCAGGAAGCTCCTCAATGAAGTCATTGCCCGCATCTGTCTCACCCGCATCGACGGTGACCGGAATCTGATTATCAGTTGGTGATGAATTCGCGGCATCGGCGGTGGTCCCTGTGTCGGGTAGCTCGCTGTCGCCATCGGAAACGGTCAGATAGCCCGAAGGCTGAGTCTCCACCACGACGTAACTCCCAGGTGCCAAACCAGTGAAACTATAAGTTCCGTCGGTGGCTTCTTGAGTGGCCAACGCTGAGCCATCGGGCACCCCATCTCCATTTGTATCGGCGAACAAAGAGACGGTGACACCCGGCAGCAGATCCTCGCCCACGTCGTCATTGTCAGTGTCCGCGTAGATGCTACCCGAGATGGCCGCAGGAAGCTCTTCAATGAAGTCATTCCCAGAATCTGTCTCGCCCGCATCAACGGACACAGGAATCAGGTTGTCGGTTGTGTCGACGTTAGCCAAATCATCTCCCCCATCCGTCGAATCTTCATCGCTGACGGTGAGGTAGCCTGAAGGTTGCGTCTCCACCACCACGTAATCTCCAGCCGCTAATCCAGTAAAACTATAAGTACCGTCGGTGGCTTCTTGGGTCGCCAACGCTGAGCCATCGGGCACTCCGTCACCATTTGTATCGGCGAACAATGAGACGGTCACACCCGGCAGGAGGTCCTCGCCCACATCGTCGTTGTCAGTGTCCGCGAAAATGCTTCCTGAGATGGTCGCAGGAAGTTCCTCAATGAAGTCGTTGCCTGCATCGGTCTCGCCCGCGTCGACGGTGACCGGAATTTGATTGTCCGTCGGTGATGAATTCGCGGCATCTGCGGTGGTCCCTGTATCAGGAAATATGCTGTCGCCATCGGACACGGTCAAATAGCCCGAAGGCTGAGTCTCCACGACAACGTAACTTCCAGGTGCCAAACCGGTGAAACTATAAGTCCCGTCGGTGGCTTCTTGAGTCGCCAACGCGGTGCCATCAGGCACTCCGTCGCCATTTGTATCGGCGAACAAAGAAACGGTCACTCCGGGCAGTAAATCCTCGCCCACGTCGTCGTTGTCAGTGTCCGCGAAGATGCTACCCGAGATGGTCGCCGGAAGCTCCTCGATGAAGTCGTTGCCCGCATCGGTTTCACCCGCGTCGACGGTGAC
>JAUTCR010000052.1 GCA_030673895.1 Verrucomicrobiota bacterium JB023 | reverse complement strand
GCGACATAGACAAAGCGCTCATGGACCGCGATGCCTAGGTTCGCTGGCAGCGTCCACGGAGTGGTCGTCCAGATCACCAGCGAGTGACCGGGGAAGGCATCTCCTTCCAACTCGAACGCGACGTAAATCGCCGTGCTTTCCTTGTCCTGGTATTCGACCTCGGCTTCGGCCAGAGCGGTCCGCGCTCCGTAGGACCACTGGACAGGCTTCTTACTTTGATAGACCCGGCCGTCCTCCACCAGCTTGGCGAAGGTTCGCAGGATATCCGCCTCATAGGAGGGTGCCATGGTGAGGTAAGGATTTTCCCAATCACCAAAGACGCCCAAGCGACGGAAGGAAGTCCGCTGCACGTCGATCCATTGCTCAGCGAACTCCTTGCAGAGAGTCCGGATCTCAGCCGGCTCCTTGTCCCGTGCGTCCTGCATCACCTTGAATTCAATCGGGAGACCGTGGCAGTCCCAGCCGGGCACGAAGGGCACCTCGAATCCTGCCATGGTGCGCGACTTGACGACGAAATCCTTCAGGACCTTGTTCAAGGCCGTCCCCATGTGGACATCCCCGTTGGCGAACGGCGGACCGTCATGAAGGATGAACCGAGGCGCGCCCTGCTCACGGCGCCGCGCGATAATTCGCCCGTAGAGTCCCTCGTCGTTCCACTTCTGCAAACGCTCGGGCTCCCGGTTGACCAAGTTCCCCTTCATGGGAAATGTGGTCTGGGGCAAGCAAATCGTCTCTTTGTAATTCACCTCGCTCATGACAAGACCCCTCGTCGGGGGCCGCGCAGACTAGGGGCCTTGGGCTCTGAGCGCAAATCCGAAACGGCCCCATCTCATCAAGCGGCGGGGATCCGTTATTTCCAAAGCCTCCGAAATATGCCATGAATCACCCAATGTCCGAGTTTTGCGCTCCTACCCTGAGTCTGCTCGCGCGACAGTTTCCGACCTCCACCTCGGTCCTGTCGCAGATTGCTCTTCTCCAGGCGAAGCTCACTTTGCCCAAGGAGCGCATCCACATCATCAGCGACGTGCACGGTGACGCCCGCAAGCTCCGCCACGTCATCAACAATGCCTCGGGAGGCCTGAGCAATCTCGTCGACGAGGTCTTCGGGGATGAACTCACGGATGAAGAGAAGTCCATCTTCCTCGCCTTCCTCTACTACCCGGTGGAGAAAATGCGCAGCTATCAAGACCGTATCAAAAACGTGGAATGGCGCCTCACTAAGGTGAAGAAGCTTCTTCGCCTCCAATTCCGCCTGGTCCGCCACCTGGCCAAGACCGTGACCAAGGAGGAGCTTCTTAGCCTGATGAAGGAGGACTTCCGCGTCCTCTTCATCGCTCTGCTCGACGAAGTCTCTTTCCAACGGAATCCCGAGTACGTGGACTCCATGATCGACGCGCTTTCCGATTATGATCACGATATCGTCGCCCTGCATGAGGCATCGCGTCTAGTCCGTAATCTGGTCGTCTCGGAGGTCGTGGTGGCGGGCGACCTCTTTGATCGTGGTGAGCGGGGCGACCACGTCATCCACTTCTTGAAGAATCAGCCCAAGGTCTGCTTCACCTGGGGCAATCACGACATCACCTGGATGGGAGCCACCCTGGGCTCCGAGGTGCTCATTGCCACAGTCCTCCGCATCTCGCTGCGCTATCTGCGTCTTTGGCAACTGGAGGAAGGATACGGTATCCTCCTCTCGCCCTTGGCCAATCTCGCCAAGACAATTTATGGGGATGATCCTGCCAGCTGCTTCTTCCCCAAGCGCTCCTCCGACTTCATGGACGAGGAGCTGGTCGCGCGCATGCACAAGGCGGTTGCCATTCTCGAGTTCAAGCTGATGAGCCCCATCATCGAGCGTCATCCCGAGTGGGAGATGGAGAATCGCCGGCATCTGCATCTCATTGATTATGAGAAGGGAACTATCACACTGGATGGCAAAATCCATCCGCTGAGAGACACCCACTTTCCGACAATCGATCCAGACGATCCCTACGCCCTCTCAGCAGAGGAGCAGGTCTGCATGGATCGACTCAAGGAATCCTTCGTCTCGAGCCCCCGCCTCTGGGAGCACATGCTCTTCCTCGTCAAGCAGGGCGGGCTTTATCTCCGTCGGGACGAGGCTCTCATCTTCCACGCCTGCGTGCCGACCAATGAGGACGGTAGCTTCCGCGAGGTCCAGCTCGGCGAGCAACGAGTCAGCGGGAAACCACTCTTCCACGAGCTGGAGCAAATTGTCCGCCGAGCGTACCGGCAGGGAGCTCATACGGTGACTGATGAGCTCGATTTCTTCTACTGGCTCTGGGTCCACGGCGATTCGCCTCTCTTTGGCAAGTCACAGATGACGACCTTCGAGCGCTACTTCCTGGATGACCCGGAGACTCATAAGGAGATCAAGGATCCTTACTTCCAGAAGATTCATGACGCCGAGTTTTGCAGGCAAGTGGGCCGCGCCTTCGGGGTCGGGGACGATGTCCTCATCGTCAACGGGCATGTGCCCGTCAAAGTGGAAAAAGGAGAAGATCCGGTGAAGAAGGGCGGCAATGCAGTCACCATCGACGGCGCCTTTTCAGAAGCCTACGGCGACCATGGCTACACCCTCGTTATGGGCCCCAATGGCATCCGCCTAGCCGAGCATTCCCACTTCGAGTCCATCGAACATTTCCTCGAATGCCAAGACGACATGATTCCCCAGCTGAGAGAGCTACGGAAGCACTCCCCTGCCAAGACCATCGCCCAGACCCATGAGAGTGAGGACCTCCAGGCCCAGCTCACTTCCCTGAATCATCTCCTGCAAGCCTATCGCTCGGGAGAAGTGACGGAATCCTGAGCTCCGCCCAGGAGCTTCCTCCTTCCACGCTATCGCTTCCGCCGAAGGCCGAGCAATCCGCCGACCGCGAGCAGAGCAACAAAGCTCGGCTCGGGAACCGGAGTCGCGCTAATCTGGGTGAAGGTGAAGCCATCGCCCACCGCCTCGTTGACGCGAAAGCGAAGAACGTAGTTATCCGCACCGGCAGGGGCGAAGTCAGGCACCGTCAGGTTGACGGTATCAGCGGAATCAGTGAACGAAAGCATCTCAACCTCGTTCAGGTAGTTCGTGCCATCGTAGAAGACACCCCAGAGACCCCACATCCCATCTTGGACCTGGGCTGTCGGAATCACTTCAACGAGCCCCTCCTGAGTCAATCCCAGGCGGGTCGTGCCATCAAACATCCAATCAATCACTCGATCCACACTTGCCTCCGCCGAAAGCATGGAGACCTCGCCGCCAGAGACCGTCAACGAACTGAACTCGTTAGGAACCAAGTTCGAGGTATCGTCCAAGAAGTCAATCAGGGCCGCCCCACCGGGCGAGGCGGCAGCCAAAAGAGCGAAAATAGGGAGAGAAATTTTTGCTATCATTTGAGGATGTTGACGAATTAGGGAAACAATTAGCACAATCTTACGACCTGTCGACAAGCATTGCCTGACGAAATCTTCAGGCTGCCGCCGGAACTTGATTCTTACGACCCATGAGCGCCTTCACCCCGAGGAAGAGGGCGGCCAAAGCGACAACGAGCAGGGGAATCCCGATCAACGGACGGAAGGCCACCCAACTGATAGCAATGATCACCAGGCTAATTCCCGCCGCGAACATGGCGGCCACAAAGCCAGTGACCATCCCGACCAAATTCCCGAAGAATGGAATCACATCAGCCAGCACGGAGAGTGGCTTAAGCACGAGACCAAAGCCCGTCGCCATCAGGATAAAGCCAATCACCCGCAGCGCCCAACGCAGCATCGCGGCCTTCTGCTCCTCACGTTGAACAATCTCATCCGCACTCAGGAGTCCCTCATAGAGCAAGAAGCGGGTCTTGCCTGACTTCGTCTTGTAGGGCGAGAAAGTGTCTCCCGTTTGCACGGCCATCACACTAACGTCTCCCGGTTCGGTCAGAGTGAAGCTGACCCGCTCATCACCGACCTGAGGCGCATCCGCGTCGCCGGAGTAAAAGACTCCGCTGACAATTTCCGCTCGATCCGATTGCAAGGGCGCCGGAATTGACTCCAGCGGGTAGGGCTCGCTGGAGGTGATCTTATCGATGAGAGCCTTGGGGAGACGAAAAGCTCCCAAGGTCACGGTCTCCGCCTGGGACTGGCCGGAGGAAAATTGGCGATTGCCCGGGTTCTTGTGGCCCGCCTGCTCCCGGAAGCCCGAAGAATCGATGGAATCCTCGCTCCACACCTTCTCGTAAGAGTAAGTTGTCACTCGCTCCTCGCTGCCGCCCACCTTCTTTTCGGTCTTGGTCTCCTTACGCTCCTTCCACTGATAGGCCTCCGCTTTCCAGCTCAGGCGGATGGCTTCCTGGCTGATGCCAAACTGCTCGTTGGCTACCAAATCTTCGGTATCGGCGAATCCATTGAGATGAATCAGTTTCCCTTCCATCGAAGCGTCGACCGTCCCGGCATCGACCGAACTCACTTCCTTGTCGATTTCCTTGTTGGCGCGGATGTCTTGCACCGCATTCCGCTCGTTAAAGACGAGCACCCCCACCGCGACCACGGAAAGAATCAAGCCGGCAAAAATCCCTTTTAGCGAACGTCCGAGACGACCGAAAATTCCCAACGATTCTGTAATTTGCATTTCGAGAGCAGACTAGAGACGAATTCAGATGGAGACCAGCGCAGACCTTCAGTTGGAGGTAAAAGACAAGGACCAGAAGCACACTCGCTCACTCTCGACCTGCCCCACCGTATAGAGGTAGACATAGTAGGTCGCAGTCGGGTCGATCCGGTGCTCGAACTCGACCTTCACCTCCCGATCAGGGTGTAGGATCTGCCACTCTGTCGGCCAATAGTAGTGCTCGAACGCATGGGGATAACGCCCCGTGTAGAGGTCCCACATGGTCCTCCCGGACAGGTCGGCAATCAAGGGTGCCGTCGTGGTGAAGGTCTTCACCACCTCCACGATCTCAATCTCATTGGTGCGCAGATCCTTCTTACGCAACTCAGCGACCATTCCGCCCTCGCTCGTTGTGTCCGTGCCCCAGAATGTCATCGAGGTCAGGGTATCCGCATCGTCGAAGTGAACGGGCGCGATCGCCCACATCGCCGAGGCTCCCGACGCTCTCCCAGATGGCGTCATTCTCTCCTCGCTCTGGTCGACATTCTCGAATGTCGTGAAGTCATAGATTCCGACTTCGTAATCCTGAGGAACCTCCTGGTAGTTGATGATGGGCGGCTCCTCGAAACGATCGGCGACCACATTGAACAGGGTGCCTTCCTGAGCGAAGGCCTGACCAGCAGCAAACAGAGTAAGAAGAAAGGTTGTTGTTTTCATCATTCTAACATCAAGGCGATAAGTTCAAAACCGAGCCGCCAAGCAGCGATTTGCAAAATTTTCTGCTTTTACTTGATGACGCCCCGGCTCACCCCTCGGAAAAGGCTGGATCCCCCCCTCCCCTTCCGAGACGCTGCCGCCATGAGCGAATTGACCCACCTCACCGAATCCGACCAACCTCGCATGGTTGACGTCTCGGCCAAGGCGGAGACCGTCCGCACCGCCACCGCGGGCTGCCGGGTCCGGATCGGAGCAGACCTGCTCTCGCAGATGGACGGCGGTGAATTGAAGAACAAGAAAGGCCCCGTTCTTCACACCGCCATCCTGGCTGGAATCCAGGCCACCAAGCTGACTTCCCAGCTCATCCCTCTTTGTCACCCCCTTCCGCTCGACTCGGCTCAAATCGACATCGTCCCCTTGGATGACGAACGGTTGCAGGTCAACTGCACGGCGCGCACCACAGGAAAGACCGGTGTCGAAATGGAAGCCCTGACCGGCGCCTCTGTCGCCGCCCTCACCCTCTACGACATGTGCAAGGCAGTGAACCCGGCCATCACCATCTCCGACCTTAAGCTTCAGGAAAAAACCGGAGGAAAGTCCGACTACCAAGCCCGCCAGGAAGAATCCAGCTAGCCCCACCATGAAAACTGAAGTGAACGCCCTCATCCTTGCCGGAGGCCGGTCCCGACGCATGGGTACTGACAAAGCCTCGCTGATGCTCGAGGGGCAGACCCTCCTGCAACGGACTGCCGGGGTGGTCGCCCCACATGCCTCCCAAGTCTATCTCTCCGTCGCCAAGGGAGGACAGCGCGAGACGTCCCTCCCCGTCATCGAAGACCTTGAAACGAATCCCGGGCCTCTCGGCGGCTTGCAGGCCGCCTTCGCTCAACAGCCGGAGAAGCCGTGGCTTCTCGTAGCCTGCGATCTCCCTCTGCTCGACGACATGACGCTAGACACTCTCTTGCGGGAGAACGATGAGAGAAAACCCGCAACTGCTTTTCGGAATCGGCTCGATGGCCGTGCCGAACCCCTCTGCGCCATCTATAAACCCTCCGCTGCCAACGCTCTCAACGACTACCTCTCTCGTAACAAGCGCTGTGCGCGAGGATTCCTCGAGTCACTGGAACCGACCCTCCTCGACCTGCCCTCGCCCCTTGCCCTGGACAATGCAAACCGGCCGGAACACCTGAATGAGCTCACCAGCCTCGCCAGAGACGGGATGCGGGAAAAGACGGTAACAATCAGCTACTACGGCAAGCTAAGTAGCGAGGTCCCCGCTACCCCGGAAGCGGTCACCACCACCGCAGCCACCTTGGCCGGACTCTATGAGGAGCAACGCCTGACGCTCGGACTCTCTCTCGACCTCGACGTAGTCAAGCCAGTCATCAACGATGCCTTTACTGATTGGACAACCCCTCTACCCGACCAAGCGGAGGTAGCCTTCCTCCCGCCCTTCGCGGGAGGTTGAAGCGTAGACATCCTCTCATTCTCCAAATTCCTGCCCTCCTATTCGATGCCGCCCACCATGTTCAGCCTAACAACCTCTCCCATTATTCCATCCGACCTCTTGTCGACAATCCCCGAAAGCTGTGGCGGGGTGGTCACCTTCGAGGGACGGGTCCGCAACCACCATCAGGGTCGCGAGGTTCTCAAACTGGAATACTCGGCTCACCCCGTTCTCGCAGAGAGCGAAGGCGAACAGGTGATGGTAGACGCCCTCGCCCGCTTTCCGGAGGTCACCCTTGCGCGAGCTGTTCACCGACACGGCACCCACAATTTGGGTGATATCGCCGTGTTAGTTATTGTCGCCAGCTCCCACCGGGCCGAGGCCTTCGAGGCCTGCCGCTGGATCATTGACGAGATCAAGCACCGGGTCCCGATTTGGAAAAATGAGTTCTACCGCGACGGAACGTCCGAATGGACCGGCTGCGAAGGCTGTCGCCACGCCCACTAGCGAATTTTAACGCCGACCTGCAGATTTCGCTCGAAGCCCTCCGCGAGCCGAACTTCCCGGTCGTTCCCTCGATGAGGACCGAAAACTAGGCAAACCCCACGCTTTCCTATTGATTCTCCCACCTCCAGGTTGCCCTTCTCCTTTCGAGCGAAAGGCCCAGCTTGCTCGTGAAGTAGGGTCAGCGCATGCTCAGGTCCGCACTACTCATCTTCTCTCTGGCGCTCACCTCTCTCTCCTCGGGTGAAACGCCGAATATCGTGCTCATCTTTGCCGACGACGTTGGCTATGGCGACTTGGGCTGTTACGGCAGCAGCAACGAGACTCCAGCCTTGGACAAGCTGGCCAACCAAGGGGTGCGCGCCCTCGACTTCAACTCGGCAGCCAATGTCTGCAGCCCATCGCGGGCCGCCCTGCTGACCGGCCGCTACCCGATGCGCAATGGCCATCCCTATTACCGCACTGACGATAAGGAGTGGAACTATGGGCTCCACCCCGAAGAAATCACTGTCGCCGAACAACTCAAGAAAGCCAACTACACCACCTACGCCTTGGGCAAGTGGCATCTCGGATTTGAGAAGGCAGGATCCCATCCCATGGACCAAGGCTTCGACTCCTACTACGGCCTCGCCTACAATTACTCCACCCGCCACGATCCCTACAATGAGGCCATCTACCGGAACCGGAAGGTGGAAGAGGCCAAGGTCAAATTTCCCGCTATCACGCCCCAGTACAACGACGAGCTGAAGCGAATCATCGGCTCCCATCCTAAGGAGCAACCCTTCTTTCTCTACATGGCGCATCAGATTGCCCATTCCCCCATCGCTCCCAGTGCCGACTTCCAAGGAGTGACCGGCAAAGGAAAATACGCCGATTTTCTTGCCGAGCTGGACCACAGTTGCCAAGTGATACTCGATGCGCTGGAGGAGAATGGTTTTTCAGAGAATACCCTCGTCGTCTTCACTTCGGACAACGGCCACGTCCCTGGGGTCGGCTCTGGCGGTCCCCTCTCGGGAGGAAAATACGGCACCATGGAAGGCGGGCACCGCGTGCCCTTCATCGCCAGATGGCCCGGCCAACTACCGGAGAACAATACCGTGGAGACAACAATCTCCAGCATGGACCTCTTTCCGCTCTTTAGCTCCATCGCCGGGGTAGAACTGCCAACGGACCGAGTGATTGACGGCAAGAACATCCTCTCCGTTCTGAGAGGAAAAACCACGGCATCTCCCCACGAACTTCTCTACTACTACAACGGCACCAACCTGCAGGCAGTGAGCAAGGGAAAGTGGAAACTGCACCTCCCCCGCGAGGCAGAAGACCAGCCCTTCTGGGGAAAGGTCATACTGAGAAAAAAAGCTCCCGAAGGGAAAAACGCAGGCTTCTACACCCTGAACGAGCCCTTTCTAGTCAATCTGGAAACAAATCTAGCCGAGACCAAAAATGTGGCCGACGACCACCCTGAAGTCGTCGCCGAACTCCTTGCACACGCCGAGGAAGCCCGCTCTGAACTCGGCGACGTTGGCTCCCAAGGATCAGACCAGCGACCACTATGGCCACCGCGCCCTTAAACCCATTCCACAATCTCTTTCCAACCCTTTCGCAATGAAAAACCTAGTATTTCTAACAATCGCTCTCTTCTCCTCACTTTATGCCGCCTTCGCAGAGACCAAGAAAAACGAACAACCTGTCAAACCCAACTTCATCATCATCCTTACCGATGACCAAGGGTATCAGGACCTCGGCTGCTTTGGTTCCCCCAACATCAAGACTCCCCGCATCGACCAGATGGCAGCCGAGGGGCGGAAATTCACCAGCTTCTACGCCCAAACCGTCTGCGGACCAGCCCGCGCCTCCCTGCTCACCGGGAGTTATCCCCTGCGGACCGAACGAGCGCCCCACGACAATGGACTGACCCCACACCCCGCGATGTCACTGAATGAGATCACGATTCCCGAGCTCCTGCAGCCCCTGGGCTACCGGACCGGGATGGCCGGCAAATGGGATCTCTCCGGCAGACGCTCCCGCAACAACATCACCTTCCGGGTGGAGCTGGGCCCCGCCAACCAAGGATTCGAGACCACCTACTGGACGGAGACATCTGCCTGTAAGACTGTTCGTGTCGGCGACAAAGTGGTTTCTCGCAACCCCAAGCGGTCTCGCCTTACCAAAATGTTCACCGACCAAGCCCTTCACTTTATCGAGAAGCACCAGGAGGAACCGTTTTTCTACTACCTAGCCCATCCAATGCCCCACACCCCCATTGATGCCTCGCCAGCCTTCAAGGGCAAATCCGAGGAAGGCCTCTACGGAGATGTCATCGAGGAGCTCGATTTTCACACCGGCCGTCTGTTAGACAAGGTCAAGGAGCTGGGGCTTGATGAGAAAACCTACATCATCTTCACCAGCGACAACGGTCCCTGGTGGCGCGAAGGGAAGCACGCGGGGCATTGCGAACCTCTCCGCAGTGCCAAGACCAGCACCTACGAGGGCGGACTGCGCGTCCCCTTCATCATTCGGGCGCCGGGCAGAGTGCCGGCTGGCACCACTTGCGACCAAGTGACCGCGACTCTCGACTTACTCCCCACAATCATGAATCTTGCCGGAGGCTCCATTCCTAACGACCGCGTGATTGATGGACTGGACATCACCGGTCTCATCCACGGGACGAAGGAGGAGCTTGACCGCCCCTTCTTCTACTATCAGCACCAGTCTCTGCGCGCGGTCCGCCAAGGCGATTGGAAGTTGCACCTCCCCCACTCCGACCTCGACAAAACCAAGGAGGGAACATTGTGGCAGAACCATGTCCCGAAAGCCGATCGCCCCTACATCACCGAGCCCACTCTCTACAACCTAGCGGAGGATATTGGCGAAACCACAAACGCAGCCGACGAACATCCCGACGTCGTCAATCGGCTCATGAAACAACTCGAATTCGCGCAAAAAGACATCGGCTCTCACGACGTCATCGGAGAAAACTCCCGTCGCACCAAGTAAGCCTCACTATTTACGACGGGCTCGTCCTGTGGGTCGCGGGAACCGCTTCTGGCTCCTTCCTATAGCTGCAAGGACAGGCGGAAGAAGCGCGAGTCCGCATTATCGCCGCTCGTTTGCCCCTCGCCAGCGGGCCCACGGAGAACGATATCGTCAAGGCGGATTCCGCCAGCTTGCGAATCGACGTTGTATCCATAGAGCCGAAACTCAATCGGAGACTCCGAGCTAAAATCCGCGAAATCGATCGTCTTGAGAACGACTGGCTCATTGCTCGCGCTACTCATATGGGAGACCGCACCCAGAATCGTCTCGGTAACCCCATCCCAAGCGCGAAGCTCCATATCGAAGTCGTCATTGGCTGCGTTTGTGCCCAAGTAGAAGCTCAGCTCACCGAAGGCCAATGGACCATCTACTGGACTCACCGTAAAAGATAGGAAACTTGTCGGACTCGATGCCGCTGCGCCACCCAAATTGAGGCCCACCCCGGGGCTTGCGCTGGAACTAAAGATCACGAAGTCATTCCCATCGGTCACTCCGGGAGTTCCCCCATCAAAATCGCGAATGTAGAACGAACCGTAGCCACCTGACGTGAAGCCATTGTTAGAGAGAAGGGAGGTCACGCTTCTGGAGTCGGTATCCACTGAAGGGGCGCCGCTAGCCAGGGTAGAAAAATCGGGCTCCTTCTGCGCGGTCCAAGGCGGTCCTGTGAAGGTAAAGTTCGAGATGACAACGGTTGTCAGTTCATTTCGTGACGTCCCATCAAGCTTGATATCATCGAAACGAACTCCGTGAGCCTCGTTTCCGGCACCGTAAAGATAGAAGGTCCAGGTCACCTCTTCGGCGGTTTCGAAATCATCGAAATCAACCGTCTCAAGCGCCAAAGGCTGGTTACCCGGATTGGGCGTGAGCCCCCGCACCACGAACACTTCATCTTCACCGGCAATCGTGTAGCTCAAATCGATGCGGGCCGTGCTGCCGAATTGGTTGGCATAGAATGAAATTTGTTCATAGCGCATCTCTTGGCCGCTATCGATTTGGAAGAAGAAACTGTCTCCCGCACTCGCTGCCGCCGGTTGACTGCCCTCAGCAACTCCGCCGAAGTTGAAACCCGGCAAGCCGCTCTCGCTATGCCCATCGAAAAGAGTGGCGTCCTGTGCGCGATTGAGAACGAAGAGACCGGCTCCACCGCCTGTTAGGGAACCGCCCTGCACTAAACGCCCGGCAGTGACCGGACTGCTCTCACTGCTCGAATCAAAAGCGGTGGTATCGAAGTCTCCATTCAGTCCAGAAGCTCCATCATAAACTACAATCGATTCGGCACCTCCGTCAGATTCTTCTACTAGAAACGACCTCGAAGTCGTTTCACCCAGTTCCTCGGCTGGAACATCATCCTCGACAACTGTCCAGTGCTGCAAGTCTCTGCTCCACGCGAGAGAATACAAATTGCCGGGACGACTTGGCCAAGTGAGATGCACTTCGTCGCCATTGGTCGTGATCGTACTAATTGAAAAAAAGGAACTGCTATCGAGAGGATCGGTCCCTGCAGCCTTTTCGAAACCATCGCTTTGTCCGTCACCATCAGAGTCCGAGACGCTCGGATTGGTTCCCAAGTCAACCTCCTCCGGGTTCAAGAGCCCATCGCGGTCCAGGTCATTGGCTTCCAAGGCGAGCAACTGGCCAGCGCTGGCTTTGCCAATGGCGACTTGAGCGGTGGCGTCGAAGTGCACTGCTCCATTCGAGTAGGTCGGCAACCCGTCCGTATCAACGAAGGCGGTCTGGCGCCCGCTCGCCGCCACCGTTTCCTGAGCCTTGCGAACCAAAAAGGGACCAGTTCCCTCCGATTCAATTGTCGTCGGATACTGGCTGTCGGACAAACCACTGATGACGAAGGGCAAGGTGTAACCACCCGGACTTGTCCCTCCGAAAACCTCTTGGCGGATACGCTCAATGAGCGCGAGAAGGTTCGCCTCGTAGTTGCCGGCATTGGTCAGGTTGCCCGTATCGGATTCACCTTGAATCCAGACCATCCCCCCCGGTTCATAGGTATGGCCGTCATCTTCCAGCGCCTGTAGGCCGGCCGACACCGTCGAGATGAAGCTGGTGTAGTTCGCGCCCCCGGCAGCCCATTGGGTGTGCAAATTGGTTCCCCCGTGGGTGTATTTGATGATCGCGATATTCACCGAGGGATCGTTGTCAGCAAGCATTCGGCCGAGAGAAAGCTCAGAGCCAAATTCCACCGCATGGCCAGCCGGGCTATTGACCCCGTGCCCAGAACCTGGCTGGAGATCGATCCAAGCATCCTGGGTGAGATTCCCATTCGCTGTGCTCTGCGTTTTATGCCAGTAGAAGCGAACATCAGTCTGCGGGGAGTCGAGCCCTTCAGCCACCAATGGGCGCTGCGATAGCTCAGCGGCATCCCCACGACCATTCCCATTCGATTGACCGCCGATTAGATAGACGCGGTAATGCTCCGCTGAGGCTGGCAAGGCGAGACAAGCGCCCGCAAGGCTGCCGAGCACGAAGTGGGAATGGTTGATAGGTCGTCTCATGAAATGAGACTAAAGACCGTTGAACGAAATGACCAACCTTTCAATCTCCGGAAAGCTGCTTCCTCGGTCGCGACTTGTTGCAGCGAATCTGTGGCTCATGCGAGGAAACGTCCGATGAACCGAGAGAACATTCCAAGATCCGTATTGCCCCCCTTGGAGCAGCATGACGTTCGGGCTGGCAGATCTTGCTGACTTCGAGGCTAGGCCCCCAATGCAAGCCCTTAGACCTTTTTGGAAAAACCCCTTAACTACTAAGAGTCAACTGGGTTACTTCACATCGAATCACCCTAAGATTGCAACCGGAGCGCACTTTCAATAGAGATCTTAGCGCTCTGTTTTTGTTTTGTTCAAAATCCTCCCCCGAAATGTGCTTCGAAAACAGGCATGGATGGGCTGGTCCTGGAATGCCCTTCCTATTGGAAACCCTCGTATCATGAAGCCACTTTCACCTTGCTCTCCCCACGACCCGACCTGACTCCGGCCATCCCCCGTCTGACTGGCCCATTTTCGACTTCAAGTTCATCCTAACAAAAATGAACTGAGGATCGATTCGCGCCGAATGGGAATGATCTCATCCCGGACTTTTCCGGTCGGCTGCCAAGTTAGCCGACATTTTCCGCAATCATCAGACATGACTGTCCGCCCTCGGGCGATGGCATCGGGAGAGTTCTGTATCCACCTCTCTCCTCTTGAGCGAATTTCTGAACACCGTAACTGAACAGAAGTTCGCCATTCGAACCATCATCTTCCTTCAAAAAGGTTTCCGCAGCACTTTTTCGGCAACAACAAGCAACCACAACAAGAAAACCAATACCCATGAAAACCATGAACCCCTCGCGGGCCAAACCGCTCGCCAGATTCCTATCGCTCTCCCTATTGCTAACAGGAGGCGCGCTTAGTCAAACGACCGTCAACTCCCTACAGGCCTTGATGCCCTACCTCGACGATAACAACGCGAACATCAAACTCGCCCCGGGGACTTATACGATCGATGCTGCCGATGTCGCAGCCGGCGACTTCGGCAATCCCCTTCTTCCTTTCTCAGGGAACAATAGCACCTTTGATTTCACGGGCGTCACGCTCAGGATCGATACCGATGTATTCACTGCCTTCGGCAATGTCGGCGTCAATGAGATTTGGATCACTGGTAACAACAACATCTTGAAGAACCTCACGATGGTTGACGATGGATCAGTTGATGACCGTCCCCAACGAACCGCATTAAACCTTCTGATGGATGGCGAGAGCAATCGCGTGGAAGGCTTTCACATGACGGTCAAAGGGTCCTTCCCCTACGCCTATGGTGACGCTTTCGGGAAGGGCTCCGGCTATGTCATCAAACACTTTAAGCACAGCGCCTGTTTGATTCGAGGCAACTCGAATCACCTTAAGGATTGCACCATCATTCACCGCGCCTACGGACACGGCATCTTCATGCAAGGGGCTAATGACGCCCTAATCGAAGGCTGCTATGTGGAGGGCGAAATGCGCTCCACTGATGACATGTTGGCGGAGACCTCCGGCCCAGCCTACGACGTCAACTTCGGCACCGTCTGGGGCTACCCTCTCCCTCCCGGATACATGATGAGTCTGCAGGAAGACGGGATCCGTACCTACACTCGCGGCACGACCTTGATCAATGGTGTTTGGATCGAAAACAGAAATACGGCAGACATCACGGTGCGCGATTGCACGGTCAAATACATGCGCTCCGGACTCTCCTTGACCCTCGGCTCGGGCTTCAAAGAGGCAGAAGATTGCATCGTCATTGGCTGTGAGAACGGTTATGGCCTCCGGGGAGGTTCCATCGTCAACTGCAGTGGCGATGCCACCTATGGCCCAGTGTATTCAAACGCTTACGACACGGATAATAATCTCAACGTCGACATCACCGTGCTTCCCGCCATTGATCCTTACTACAATGGCTCACAGTCCGTCGCCTACATTGGAGGACGAGATCACAACATCACCTTGCGTGGCTTGGAAGCGGTGGTCGATCAGAATCTCGAAGTCCAGATTGGAGGGCCTAGAAACTTCGTCCGCACAATGGATAGTGGCTACGTGGCAACGGACATCGAGATTAACAACCTGACCGCTTATCCCCTCGTCCTTGGCTCCAGCAGCTCCGGCTGCACTGGAGAATCGGCGGGCAACATCACCGATAACGGAAGCAATAATAGCGTCGTCAAAATCAATGGGAACTTCGGCTCCTTCACCCCCGATCCGAACAAGACCTATTACATCGACAACCCGCATCACAATCTTCGCCTCGCAGCGACGGGTTCCAGTGAAGATGCCTACACCACCTCCACCTCGACGACGGGGGCTGATGTGGAATGGAAGTTCGTTGATAAGGGCAATGGGTATTGGCACCTCGATCGGGCCGCAGGCGGGTCGACCCCCCGCCTGAGAACCGATAACTCCTCGAATGCCGACATGCAGTCCACCTCGTATAGCGGGTCCTACACCTACTATGCATTCTCACCCGGCGTGAATACCAATACCTTCTTCCTCACCCTACCAGACGCCCCGGCCAATCACCGCCGCCTGCAGATCGACTCCTCCGGACAGGTGAAGATGGTGCCGGATTCTTATGATGGCACGTGGGAATCCTTCACCATCACCGAGGTCTCCCCTCCTCTCGTCACCATGCGCAAGAGAAACGCCTCTGGCTACGGAATCGACGGGAACAATGGAGGAAGTGACGGGCAGAATGTTTATCTCTGGAGTCACGATCCAAATAACGTGAACCAGCAATGGGAAGAGATTGATCGCGGTGGAGGCTATTTCTCCTACCAAAAGAGAAACACCAACTTTTCTCTCGATGGCGGCAATGGTGGAGGCAACGGACAAAACCTCTATCTCTGGACGACCAGCGACAACAACTACAACCAACATTGGCGAAAAGTCCACGTCTCAGGCAGTCTGTATCTCCTCCAGAAGCGGAACGCGACAGGCTACTCGATCGATGGAGGTGCCGGTGGAGCCAGCGGCCAGAATGTTTACCTCTGGAGCACCAATACCGGTAATCGCAATCAGCAGTGGATCATCGAATAGGCAGGATCCAGCCAAGCTTCGTGGCTTCCTCTCATTTGAGGGGGAGCCCGTTTTCCTTATTCCCTTTTCAGAAAGCACTTTGCTTCACAGTCCTCAACGCGTTCGCAATAGATAGATGAATCTTCTCAAATCCAATCCGCTCCTCATGGCCGCGATTACCCTCTCGATAGGTTTCGGTCTCGGCAGAATCTCGCCGTCTTCCACCGAGGCAATCAATGAGGTCGTAGAGCACCCGTCCGCGTCTCCCACCCATTCACCATCTTCTCGTTCATCCTCCTCTCTTCTGAGTCATCTTTCCTTGAACGAAGTCCGCTCCCACCTTGACCAATTGGCGAACGATCCTGCGGACGGCCGCAAGGCAGCCGACCTCAAGGTCCTCCTCGCCGAATGGGCAAAACGCGACCCGGAGAGCGCCCTCGCCTTCGCGAACGAACGACGGCGCGAGGACTGGCTGCACGACTGCCTCATCATCTACGGAAGCGACCAGCCTGATGCGGCCCTGCAATGGGTCGAGGCTCACATCACCTCGCTTGGCCTTCAGGCCCACCTTACCGCCGCCGTCTATCGAGGCTGGGTCCAGACCGACGCAACGGCTGCTATCCATCGCATCGAACAACAGAAAGCCGGTGTGCAGCGTGACAGGCTGCTCTACCTCGCCATTGATGAATGGGCGCAACAAGACGTTGAAAGCGTCTTCGACTGGATTGCCGAACAAGAAATCACCCCCTTCCTTTCTGCCGCCTACAATCAGGCGCTGGGCCGATACATCGAACAATCGCCTGCCGACGCCGCCTATCTGGTATCCGAGATGGAGAACAATGCGGATAAGCCAAACTTCGCAAATCAAACCGCCTTTCATCTCGCCAAGGAAGAACCGGCCCGGGCTCTGGAATGGGCAGAGGACCTACCTGACCAAGCCAGGCAATTTGCGTTGATGGGCGTAATGGAAAGCTGGGCTTCTGGAGCTAACGGGCTCCAAGCCTTGGACTATGCCAAGGAACTACCGAAGGGAGAGAATGAAGAGCAGCTCTTCACCATGGTGGCGATGAAGTTGGCGCACGCCAATCCGGCAGCACTATCACAGGAGCTGCCTGACCTCAATGAGGCTCAGCAGCGGATTGCCGCCACGCAGCTTGCCCAAGTTTACAGCGCGTACGACTCCGGACAGACAACGAGGTGGTTGGCATCGCTCGACCACGGACCCGTGCGTGATGCCGCGGTGAAGACCTGCCTGAATTTTTTCCGCCATAGTGACATCCAACAGGCATTCGAGCTCTCGGAAACCTTCAGTGAAGAGTCGCTCCGCCGCTTCGAGATTCAACAAATTCTCCTCGCATGGCTCCCTATCGATCCGCAGGCCGCTTCTGACGCGCTCATGAGCACGGATGCTTTGCCTGAATCTCGTAAATTAATGATTCGAGATGAACTCGCCCGCCAGGCTCCAGCGGCGAAGGACTTTCTCCTTCCGGCGAAGTCGCAGTAAGGCGTCGGCAGTCAAGATTCTTGTGCAAGCCGAGCCCCTCCGAGTCTGCGGCTGCCTTTCGTTGATCTAAATCGGAAGCATCATCAGGCGCTCACCTCTCCCGAGGATGAGCGAAGTCGCGAAAACGGAGCCGGCGAGGCCTCTCCAAGCGACACCTTTCCGGTGCCTAAGCCTTCTGAATCTCAGAATAGGAGAAAACCCAAAATTAAACCCATTCGCTACCAGTCGGCTTACCCGCCTGGCTCCGTCTTCACGTTTTAGTTCCGGGCCCCCAGCGAACTTCCTGGCAGCGATGCCGAGACATGAGGAATGGGAGACCCCACTTCAGGGTCGTTTCACCCAAAGCCCGCACCGCAATCGCCAAAAAATCGACTGTTGGCTTGGGAAGTTTCAACTAAAGCACAGAACTTCGCGCTTCCTTGATGACGACGAAATGTGGGTGATCTGAGATGATTGATTCATGGGTTTAATGGTTTTTTTGATGATTCACCCTTAGCCAAGAACCAAGGGGAACAATACGAACTATCCGCAATCTCGCTATACCGCAACACCGCCTTTTAGTTATCAAAAATCGAATCAATAAAAGACCACCCAATCACCAGAAAATCAGGCCAATAAGCCGACCAATCCCTTATTTGTGCAGAACAATCCGAAGTCACCAGAGTGACTAATATATTAGACTCTCTGGATACGTTCACGAATCTCTGCCAAGCACATGGTCAGTTGATCTTGGAAGATACGAAATGACTCATCAGCTTTCAGCTTCTCCTTTGCCAAATCCGAGAATGCGTCCGTTCGCAAGCTACAGAGTCTGCTTTCCTCCTCCTTGAGGATCGCCAGAGAAAGCTCGGGGTCCTCGATGCGCAAGAAGGTGGCCGCAACTTCGAGATAATAGTCATCAATGCGATTCTTCTTCCGGCGGGCTGACCACTTGGCCACGGTCCCCAGCACCCCCCAGGCGGTTGCGGCCACGGAGAGGAGGAGCGCAATCACCTCCGCATAGCGCTCCATGAAGCTGGGCTCCCGGCGGCGGTAATAGGCTTGAGCTCCCTCATGGACGGGCCAAATCAAGCCCGCCGGCTCGGTTTGCTCCCTGATTTGATAGGCTTCCGGTGCCAGGCCGGTGAGGTCGCTGCGGTTGCGAAAGAACTCGCGGGTGACCTTGTTGACCAGTTGCTTGCTCAGGTCCTTCCGGCAGACCAGCAGGGAGTCTACCCCGACGGTAGCGATGGTCGATAGCGGTCGATTGATCCCACCCGGGTCGACAGAGGGAAAAGACCGCGCCGGTATCCCGGCCTCTTCCAAGTAGGGATAGCGGAGGAGGAGGGCAGGAACTTCCTCCTCGAAGGAGAGCAGCCTGAACTGGCCCGAGCCCATCGCCTCGCAAACAAGCGGAGACAGCGGCGCGGAGACCAGCATCACGCCATCAAGCTCCTTCCTCCCCAGAGCCTCGATGGCGCGGGCCGGTGACAACCCCCGGATGCGCTGCTCTCCCAGCTTAAGGTGGTCCAGAATAGCCTCCGCAACAGGCATCGTGCCGCTGCCGAATTCCCCCACCGAAACGCGCGCGCCCTCAAGATCGGTCAGGGTCGCCAACTCTTCCCGGACGAGAAGATGGAGGACTTCCTGATAGAGCTTGGCCACCACCCGGACGTTCTCTGCCCGCGAGGGCCCGCCCTGGAGGAAGGCAAAATCCGCCTCCCGATTTTCCAGCAGAGTCACGTTCTCCCGCGTCCCTTGGCTGGGCATTGGCCGTAGCCGGAACCGGGCCTCACTCTCCGCCACCTCCTGGCTCAGGCCGTTCCCCAAGACCGCGTACACGCCGCCCTCGGGACCCGTCGCCACGACGCTCTCTCCCAAACTCCGCTTCCAGAAGAACCACCAGATCAGCAGGCCGAGAAGGAGGCTCCCCAAGCCAATGGACAGCCTAAGAACGGTCCTCTGCCATCCCATCATCTCCCCGCCCCCCTTTTCCCTCCCATGACGGCTAGCAGGACGATGAAGCCAATCATCACGCCGACTACGATGACGCCCACCAAGCTGCCGTCGGCCAAGACGTCCCGTGGCGAATTCATGCCAAAGATCGCAACCAGCGTCGCCAGCGGGAAGAAGAAGGCGGCCAGAAGATTAAGCCTCCGGGCCTCTGCGGCAGCCTGGTGGGCGAAGGCCGCTTGCTCTTGCGCACTCTTCGCCAACGAGAAGTCCATCCCCACCTTGGCATCCTGTGTCGTGAGGTCGATGGCCCGCTCCAGGTCCACCGCTTCGTCGCGGAGAGCAATCAGCGACGGGTCAAGGCGGCGCGCCTCACGCGCGGACTGCAGCACCGACAGCAGATTTCTGGTCGAGCGCAGGAGGGGGTGGGCCCGCTGCAGAGCCTCGAAGTAGTCCTCGGGCCGGGTCGCTTTGTCCGTCAGTGCGTCAACCCCGTGGATGGCCTTGCGGTAGGAGCCCAGATGAGCTTGCAGCGCCTTCAATCCACCGCGCTCGGGTGCGCTTTTCCATTGTCCATCAGCAGCTTGCCAGAAGAAAACCCCTTGTCGGCTCTCCTCATCTTCCGGCTGCGGCACGGCGTGCAGAATGAGCAGGAGATGCCCCTCTGCATCCATCAGTCGCTGGCGACCGGCGGCGACCCCGAGGCGGGCGCGGATGGCGGGAGGAAGCTCCCATGTCTTGGGCACGGAGGCCGGTGTGTCGTTGCGTTCCACGAGGCCGAGGCTAATGGATCGAGCCGTTCCGTCAGTTCCATTTCTCGACGGAAATTCTCCCTGTCCCCCAGAATAGCCTTTCGCCTCCCTCCCGGCGCTCCACAGTGGGGAGGTGATTTGGTGTCTCCATGGTGCCGTGGGCTCCCACCTCGATTGGACTGATTTCTCGCGACGAATGGCTGAACGCCGGGTGCCGACCCGCGCGGTCGACCTCTGGCGCTTCCTTGAATGCGAGAGCCTTACCCTCGCAGAGTGGGCCGCCTCCTTTAATGCCGAGGTGAAGGCCAGCGGCGGGGGGCCCCATCACCTGCTTGGCTACTCGATGGGTGGGCGGCTCGCCCTTCACGCGCTCCTCGACGCGCCTGAGCTTTGGGCGCAGGCCACCATCGTCTCCGCCCATCCCGGCTTGACTGACGAGGGGGAGAGGCTCCAGCGCATGGCGCGGGATGCCGAGTGGGCAGGTCTCGCCCTCACCGCGGATTGGCCCCAGTTTCTGGACAAGTGGCAAAACCAATCCGTCCTCCGGTCCACCATCGAGCCAGGCCCCCGGGGGCAGCTGGTCAATCGTCGCCGCGCCATTGCCCGCTCATTCATGGAATGGTCACTGGGTAAGCAGGCCGACCTTCGTCCGGGCCTAACCAACTTGCAGACGCCCATCCTTTGGCTCACCGGAAGAGACGACGAGAAATTTACCCGCCTGGCCGCGGACCTCGTCCCGACCTTGCGCCAAGGACGCCATCACATCGTCCCGGATTGCGGGCATCGGCTACCCTGGGAGGCCGAAGACGTGCTTGCCGACCTCGTTGGGCAGGAAATCTCCGGCACCTCGCCAACAACCGACTGAGCCGTCCTTCAGCACCAGCCTTCAAGCCCTCTCGCCAGCCCAATCGCCAAAGGAGCTCCACGCTTGGCAAGACCGACACTTTGCCCTTCCGGCCTTCTCCATCCTTGCCTCCTCAGGTGTCACCGGATTGAATCCCGCCCATGCTTCTCGCCTATCTCCGTCAGCTGAAAGCCCAGGGCAAGACCCACCTCGCGGTCTCTGATGATGCCCGGCAAACCCTGCGGAAGCTCTACAGAGGCGAACTCTCACTTCGCCGGGAGCCTGACGCCTCCCAGCCCCAAGAGGAAGCGATGAACCCAGCCCAAGCTCCTGCGGACAGCACTCCTGGAACGGCAGCTCCCCTCCCTGAGGCAACCCCTCACGCCCCTCAACCCGTCCCAACCGGAGAGACTGCGGAGGAGAAGCTCGCCTCTCTCCGCGAGCAAGCCGAGAGCTGGCCTCCCGCGCTTGAACTCGGCTCCCTGCGCAAGCGCATGGTCTTCGCCACTGGCAACCCGACCGCCGATCTCGTCCTCGTCGGGGAAGCGCCCGGCTTCCAAGAGGAGAAGCAAGGCGAGCCCTTCGTCGGCCCTGCCGGAGAAAAGCTGAACCAAATTCTCAAGGCCATGGGCCTCTCGAGAGAAGCTGTCTACATCTCTAATATCTGCAAATTCCGTCCTGCCATGCCCGGGCAGACCACCAATAACCGCAAGCCCCGCCCGGAGGAGATGGAAGCCTGCCTCCCCTTCGTGCGAGCCGAGCTGGAGATCATTCGCCCCAAGGTCGTCGTCGCCCTGGGTGCGACGGCCGCCCAAGGACTTCTCGAATCCACCGAATCGGTGGGCAAATTGCGGGGGAACTGGCATCAATTCACCGGCATCCCGCTCCGCGTCACCTATCACCCCTCCTACCTTCTCCACAGCGACGAGAATGCGCTCGGCGAGAAGCGCAAGGTTTGGGAGGATATGCTCGCCGTCATGGAGAAGCTGGAGCTGCCCATCACCGATAAACAGCGCGGCTACTTCCAGCGTAAGAAATGACTTTTCCTGAAGATTCAACCCAAAGAACCCGTTGTAACCAAAACCTATGAAAGCCATATCAGCACTACTTGCCCTGACTCTCACCGCCTTCGCGGAAACGACCACCCTCCCGGCCGGGCTCCCCGCCGAGAGCAAGCCGGAAGCCTTGAAAGAGGCCGGCTTCACCAGCCTCTTCAATGGAGAAAACCTCGACGGTTGGCGCAAGACCGGCGGCAATGCCGAATATGAAGTCAAGAATGGCGCCGTGCGCGGCTTCGGCGAAAACATCAAAGGCAACACCTTCCTGAGAACCGAAGACGAGTTCGGGGACTTCATCTTCACCTTCCAATTCAAATTCCTCGACAAGTCCGGCAACTCAGGCTGCATGTTCCGCGCCTTCCAAAAAGGGGGCAAGCCTGACGGTCGCGTCGCCGGTTACCAGTGCGAGCACGACAACTGGAAAGAGAAGCAGCGCAGCTGGACGGCTGGCATCTTCGACGAAGCCCGCCGCGGCTGGCTCTACCCTCACAAGGACGCTGACCAAGCGAAGAAAGATCAATTCACCGGACAAGGCTCCCGCCTCTTCAACTGGGATGGCTGGAACACCATCGTCATCAAGTGCGAGGGCAATCACCTGCAGACCTGGCTCAATGGTGAACTGCGGGCCGACTTCACCGATACCAGCGACGAGCACACCGACCTCAAGGGCTTCATCGCCCTCCAAGTCCATGGTGGTAAAAGCGGAGACATCCTCTGGCGCAATCTCTACCTCAAGGAGCTCTAAGAGCCCCTTTGTGACACTTCCTGGCAAAATTGCAAAAGACAGCCGCAGGATTACAATTCAATCTGACGATTTCTTAACCAGAGAGATCTTTAACGAAGTCCCGCGAAAAGCATGGTCCGCGCATGCTTGAGCTTGTCACTGCGCTATTCATCGTTGCCCACCGGGGAGCATCAGCGGATGCCCCCGAAAACACCATTCCCGCCTTTGAGCTCGCGTGGGAGCAAAAGGCCGATGCCATTGAGGGAGATTTCCACCTCACCAAAGACGGACACATCGTCTGCATCCACGACTACGACACCAAGCGCGTCTCCGGCGAGAAACACATCGTTGCCGAGACCACCCTGGAAACACTCCGCACCCTCGACGTCGGCAGCTGGAAGAGCCCGAAATTCGCCGGCACCCACATCCCTACCATCGACGAAGTGTTCGAAACGGTGCCCGAGGGAAAGACCATCTACATCGAGGTCAAATGCGGTCCGGAAATCGTCCCTGCTCTGACGAAGGAGCTTGAAGAGACCACTCTCAAGCCGAGCCAGATCGTTGTTATCTCCTTCAACGAAGACTTCGTCCGCGTCTGGAAGAACGAGCATCCCCATTGCCCCACGATGCTGCTTCTCGCCTTCGATGCCCGTCGGCCCCAGCTGAAGCCCTCTGTCAACGAAGTGTTGTCCCGCCTGCAAGCCTGCAATGCTGATGGACTCTCCTCCAGCGAGCACGTTGCTGTGACCCCCGAGGTCGTGGACAAGATCAAGGACGCCGGCTACCAATATCACTCGTGGACGATCGACGAAACGCGCCGCGCCGTTCGCAGCCTCAACGCAGGGTCCCAGTCCATCACGACGAACAAGCCCGCCCAACTTCGTAAAGAACTTGAGGCCAAGATGGAGCAAAGCCCACGTGGGTAAGCCCTATCCCAATTCTTTACTCTCTGAATTACCGTAGGAGAGCCCCCCCGAACAACCGGGTGAAACCAAGCGACCCAAAGGCCGCGACCAGCGAACCCATTCGGGCCAACTTACCCGCGGAACCAAATCGGTAGCTAAAAAAGCATTTATCAGGGTGGTCCCCGGACCACCCTATTCGGACCCAGCTCTTCAAAAGAAGCTAACAACCCCACGTTAGCCAACCTTTCGCAATCGCTCTAACGAACGCGTAAGTCACAACATTGTCACCACCGGACAATCGTTTTTCACGGCGCGAGTCATTATCTTCTATCCTGAAGAAAACATTTTCTCCACACCACTCATGAAACTCAAGACTACGACCAAATCCCCCAAGGGCTTCTCCTTGGTGGCGACAATATCAATGATGGTCCTCCTGACCATGGTTGCGATTGGTCTCCTCGGACTCGCCACCGTGCAAGTCCGCTCCGTTGAGGCCAGCCGCGATCGGGAGATGGCTCGCGCCAACGCACGTCTCGCCATGATGATGGCTCTAGGCGAACTTCAGAAAACACTCGGCCCCGACCAACGGGTCTCCGTGCCAGCCGCGCAACTGGACACCAATGAGTCCACTCTTGATATCGACGGCGTCGCACAACCCCACTGGGTCAACGTCTTCCGCACCACGCTCGAGAATGGCGAGCCCGTCATCCAGCGCAGCTTGGAAGAGGGCGGCCTCTCCGACCTCCGGGAAAGTGGCGATTGGAAGGCTGATAATGACCAGCTGGCGTGCCTCGTCAGCGGGAACGAAGCAGGCCTCGTCTATACCGAAGTCGGCGGCCAACGCCTCCCGGGTGGCAACATGGTTTCTCTCGTTGGCAACGGGACCGTCGGCGATAGTGGACAACTTCGCAAGGCGACGGTCGAAGCCCCCTTGGTCGCTCTCTACGAGAATGAGGATGAGGAAGATCCAGCAGGTCACTACGCGTGGTGGGTGGGAGACCTCGGCGTCAAAGCGAACGTCGCTACTCCTGATGCCTTCGGCGACAATGCAGGAACCCTCGCTAACAAATGGAGGCTTCAACTTGCGCAAGATTCGTCAATCACCGCCGACAACTTCGGCAGCGAATTGACCAATCAAGACCGCTCTCTCTTGGTCACCCCCAATCAGCTGGGCCTCCACTTCGACGATACCGATCGGGTCAAGGAATACTATCACGACTTCACTACCGACTCCATGGGAGTCCTCGCCAATACCCGTGAAGGAGGACTGAAGGGAGATCTGACCAACTACTTCAGCGGCAGTGGGAGCATCGCCGACCTCGATACCGACGAAGTTTACAACCTCGGCTTGCAGGATACCGACAACATCATCGGTCCACGCAACCTGACGGAGGACGCGCTCTCCTCAAATCCCGGTGAGGCCGAACGCCTCCAAGCAGCCTCTCCCCGCTTCGCTCTCTTGCGCGAATGGTTCCGCCGCTCCGATACCAACCAGGAGGGCCAAATCGCGCTGGAAATGGAGAACCCGGAAACCCGGGCCTCCACAACAGTGCAACGCAGCTACTACGGACTGAACAACAAAGTGGCACGCTACACCAATCGCGAAACCAATGACATCAGCCCGGTCCTGACCGAAGGCTCAATCTACTACAACCTTAGTTATTACAATACGGGACAGGCATCACCGCGAGCCTACCACATGCGCCTTCACCTCTATCCCCGCGTCTCCTTGTGGAATCCATACAACGTTGAGATGGAAGTGCCCGCCTCCATGATTCAGCTCTTCATCAATGGCGGCAAGCAGATTGAAGTCTTCTACGACCCTCCTTACACGGTCAAGGTTCCCCAGTTCTTCGGACCAGACCTCGAGGTCACTCTTGACCGCGTTCGCTACGACATGTGGTGGGGAGATTCCGGCGGCGCGACCCGGGGTCGACTCTTCTTCATGATGGACCCCGTCACCATCGAACCAGGGGAGACGGTGGTCTTTTCACCCGCTCAAAACACGCAATACGATTTGGCTACCTATAGTAATAATCGTCTGACACCCGAGCGCAGCCCTGACCCTTCCCGCAGCTTCTACATGGATGAGCGCGACGATTCACGCCCACTCTTCGACGTAGCCGCCGCCGCAGTGACGAACCAGCCTCTCTTTGTCGACGACCACCTTCTCGCTCCGCCTACAGGCTGGCGGGAGTTTGTTGACCCTCTTCCCCTAGGGAATATCCAAGAGGCCGGTTACACCCAAGCTGACGATTACTTCATGTATTGGAAGCCCATCACCTCCTCAATCTCGGGGAATCTAACGCGTGATCGCTTCGCCAACCTCCCCCATGGACAGTTCGTATCCTGCGCCTTCCAATATGGTGATGAGGATGAGCTCCCCTTGGAATGGAGCTACGACACCACGGTCCCCTTCCCCGTCTCTGACAAGACCGCTGCCA
Organism: Verrucomicrobiota bacterium JB023; assembly: GCA_030673895.1. Classification (GTDB taxonomy): domain Bacteria; phylum Verrucomicrobiota; class Verrucomicrobiia; order Verrucomicrobiales; family Akkermansiaceae; genus Roseibacillus. The sequence goes on along the minus strand of JAUTCR010000052.1, from coordinate 86,937 downwards.
TCTGCCCCACGATTCCTGACCGCCGGACTCGCGACGGCTTCCGCCTTCGCTGGTTCGACGAGCACTACTCCAACCGCATCGGAGGAGGAAGTCTGGCCGGCACCGCCCACATGGAGACGGCATCGATTGCGAACTGGAACCTACGCACCTCCTACTCCTTCCGCGGACCTTTCGACAACGTTTCGGATGTCGCGCCCCATTTCTTTGGAAATTACACCAGAGACTTGTTCGACGAGAATATCTCTTGGACGTCGATGAGCCCGACGCCTCAGAAGGGTAAATTCCTCAGCGACCCCTTCCAGGCTTCGAATCAAGGGAATCCTCGCCGCATCCTCTTCGACGTGCCCCGCCGGGACACCAAGATTCTGTCCCTCGGCGCCTTGCAACACGTCAAATTCTCTGAGCTTCCCTGGAGCCCGACCTACGCCTTCGGCAACTCATTGGCTGACCCTCGCGTCCCCCTCAACAAGACAGAGCCACCTTATAACGAGGGCTTCAACAGTGATGAAGGCGGGTGGAACAAGGACACCATCGGCTATTCGGACGACGGTCGCTCTGTGAATAACAATGGAGGTGCATCCGACCAGAATAACTGGGCCTACACGGTGCGTGGTTACATCGAAGACTTCATGCTGGAGAGCAATGTCACCTTCGACCTCAGCTACGAGCTCAACCATGCCATGTGGGACCGCTACTTCCTCTCCACAGGGAACACCTTTGAGAAACAATCCTTCATCGAGGATCCCACGAACAACCCGCTGCCCAATGGCCGTCTGCGCAATGTGAAGGACAAGGAAATCGCCTCCGAGGACATCATCGATTACCATCGCGCGGCATCCACCCTGATGATGGATGGCGCATTCAATGTGAACTCGACCAGCGCGACCGCCTGGGAGGCGCTCTTGCTTTCGACGCTGGGAGTCGGCTTCGACGAAGATGTCGTCACCTTCCCACGTATCCTTGACCTTACGGAAGGAGCCTGGGACGGCGAAGATCCTTGGGATGAAGGAGCCTGGGCCGGACAGCGAACAGTGACCCGCACTCAAATCCGTGAACTTGCCGAAGCGATCGTCGCCGAAGTGAAGAACCGCGGCCCGTTTCTCTCTCTGGCCGACTTCGTCAACCGCCGTCTCGCCGACGACGCCACCGGCCTGAAGGGAACCCTGCAAGCCGCTATCGACAACACTAGCATCAACCGGACCTTCAACGAGGAGTATCCCCTCGATAACACCCAGTCGCTGCCAAACTACACGCACGATGACAACATCCGCGACCCCACCCGCCTCGAGCAAACCTCGAAGCCCCAGACCACGGCATGGGGAGCACTTGGCTTCCTCACCCAAGCGGATGTCCTCCAAGTCATAGGCCACAACCTGACTGCCCGCTCAGACACCTTCGTCATCCGCAGTTATGGCAATGCAACGGATAGAGCGGGGAACGTGACCGCCGAAGCCTGGTGCGAAGCCACCGTCCAACGCACCACGGAGCCCGTCCACCCGGACGAGCACCTGCTCAATCCTTCCAAGGACGTCGCCCACGACTTCGGCCGCAAGTTCAAGATCACCCGCTTCCGCTGGCTTAGTCAGGACGAAGTGTAAGCGCAGAACCCGGGCGAATGACAGGCCAGCAACTTCTACTAGAATCGCCGTCGTCCGGTTTTCGACTCGTTAGCAAGGACCTCCCTTCTCCTGCAGAGGGCGAGGTCCTTGTTCGCATCACCCTGGCCACTCTTTGTGGCTCGGACCTCCACACCCTGGCCGGACGGCGCAGCGCCCCCACGCCCTGCGTCCTCGGCCATGAGGCCGTCGGGGTGATTGTCGCCTCGAAGAAAGAAGGACTGACCGAAGGCCAACGGGTCACCTGGAGCCTCGCTTCCTCATGCGGATCCTGCCAAGCCTGCAAGGAATGGAACTTGCCTCAGAAGTGCGCACGACTTCTCAAATACGGGCATAGCCGTGAAGATACCCATCCGTGGTCGGGTTGTTACGCCTCGCACATCCTCTTGCGCCCTGGCACCACCATTCTACCACTTCCCCCGCTGCTTCCCGATCGCTTGGCGGCGCCAGCCAATTGCGCCTTTGCCACCATCACCCACGCGACCGAACAACTGCCCGCACCTTGTCGTCGGGCTCTGGTCATCGGGGGCGGGCTTCTGGGCCTCTTTGCCATTCTCGCTTTGAGAGAGAGAGGCGTCGAAGAGATTTATGTGAGCGACCCCGATGAGCAGCGGGTCGCCATGGCCCGCCGCTGCGGTGCCCTCCCCTTACCTCAGGAAGCAACGGAGCTCAGGTTTGATTTCGCCCTTGAAGCCGCCGGGGTGGCAGCTGCCATCTCCCCCGCCCTTCCCCTCCTCCGGCCCGGAGCCCACTTTGTCTGGACTGGGCTCGTCCACGATCAGTGCCACTTTCAACTCGATGGCTCGCTCATCGTCCGGGGAAATCTTCGCGTGCAAGGAATCCATAACTATGCCCCCCGGCATCTGGAACAAGCACTGCGCATTCTTCAAACAGTCGATACCTCCGTCTTGGAGGACCTAATCGCCGCACCAGTCCCCTTGGCTCATTTTGAGCAGGCCCTTGAGCTGGCCCAGAGTGGTCAATGGGCCCGCGTCTCCGTGGAGCCAAACCCGGCTTCCCCTTCTTGAAGCGACCGCTCTCGTCCCTTTCGCGATAGAATAAACAGGCCACGGTCGAGTTCTACTACGATCGCTCGCTGTCGCCCAACAGGCGCTAGGAAAGCCTCTACCCACCACACCGAGTAGCGAACCCCAGCAAATTCCGGCCACCGCACAAAGAACCCGGAGGAGACGAACCCTGATTCGGTTTCTCAAAAATCTTTGCGGGCTCTGATTCCTGGCCCTGACTGTCCTGCAGCAGGGTAAGGGCAGCGAGGAGCCAATCTGCAGAGGCAGGCGCAAGGTGACTATCCGACGGCCATCCCATCAACCGAACAAGCCCACCCACCTTTCCTTCAAGCAATCTCCGTACACAAAAAAGCGGCGCCCCCGTGAGGGAACACCGCTTGTTGGATTGCCTGCGAAAAAGGCTTTCTTATTGGGCGTAGTCGACGCGGATACGGGCGAACATCTTGTTCTCACCTCCGGGGATGACAGCGGAGATTTCGCTCGTGTCATTCACGGTCGGCTCAAGCACGTCCCACTCCTCCAGGTCTTCACTACACTCGATGGCGTAGGTGACGCGGGGATCGACAGCAGCCAGACTGCCTTTGGCGAAGGTGAGGCTGTAATTGCCGTCACCATTCAACTCCAGCTGAGGCAGCATATCGAAGCCGTCTGGATCAAGGCCCAAGCCATATTCGATCAGAGCCACGATGCCGTCGTTATCCCGGTCATCCAGGAAGTTCGCGCCAGGTGCCCCATTGGCAGCCATGTATTCATCGAAGGAGTTGTCCTCGAGAATGGCTGTCGTGACGCGTAGCGTCGGCGTGTATCCGACCAAGCCTGGGCTGATGGAGCCGACACCTTGCCAGAAGGGCTGCCACCCATCGCCTGTCTCAGGCTTGAGGTTCACCCCGTAGTTCGGGTCACCCGCACGCCAGTTTTGGACCACTGAGGTGATGTCAATGAAGGTGTAGGAGGCCCAACCCATCCCGGTCACCCGTCCAGCAGCCGGTCCGATTTCATTCGGAACAACCGGTCCGAAGAGACCGAAGGTCGTGTCCAAATCCCAATCGACCATCATCTGGTGGACCGCATAAGGACCACCAGATTGCGCGTTGGTGCTACCACCGAAACGGGCACTATTCGTGCCAATCATCAGCTCGGCCTTCACAACCGATTCGCCATCGGGAATCGAGTTCAGGTCCCCTGCGACACCAAAGCTCACTGGGAAATGCAGGAGAGCCTCCGTGGTTCCGGCGTTGGGATCGTTCAAGTCGAGGAACTGGGTTTCAACAGTTGCTCCGTCAAGGACGGCAGAACCCGTGTTATCCGATCCCTGCTGGTTGTTGATGATTGTATTCCGATCCACGTAGTAGAAGTAGTCCTTCAAGGTATCGTTGACCGTGTAGGTTACTTCTAGTTTCGGGCGCAGATAAGGATTGTCGTTACCAACTGTGTTGTAGGACCAACCATCGGTCGTGCCACCGGTGAAGATGGAGAAACCGTGATTAGGAGCCCCATTGGACCAAGCCTGGACCAGGGCGGTAACGTTTGCCGATACCACCTGTCCGTTAGCAATCGTGCCAAACCCTGCTACGGGAAGCCCCGTAGAGGAGCCACGAACACCTTCGAAGCCATCACCAAGGTCCCCTTGCTGGAGATCCGTGTATGTGGTCTCGTCATCGACAGGAACAGTCAATCGGTCCACGATATAGGGGCCACCCGATTGGGCGCTCCCCGCCGTAGAGGTGGTGATGATCAACTTGGCATCCTGGATACCGGAGCCAACCGGAATCTGATTTTCTCCATTGCCGAAGATATTGTCGAAGCGGACAATACCGTTGACATCAGGGCTGCCATTCTCCGGACGACCATCGAGATAGTAGTCCTGAACCTCGGAACCGATGGTGTTTGTCCCATCTTCACCAACCGCTTTGCCGTATTGACCGGTGTAGTCCGCGACACCCTCCTGGAAGGAGACCGTTTTGGTAATGACCGTCGAATTGACATTAACGATACTCAGGAAGGCCTCGTTGTAAGTTCCGATTGAGTAACCGGATCCTGCGTTCAAGGTCAAAACCACCGTCTCGGTGCGCTCGATATCGTTATCATTGAGTGCCTCTACTGTAACAGTGGCAAGCTCCTCACCACTCGCGAAGGTGACTGAGCCATCAAGGATACTGAAGTCCACACCTTGCGTCGCAGATCCTGCAACCGAGTAGCCAACAGTCAGCTCACTGCTTGTATCGCCGAAACGACGGAACGTGAACTGACCCGTATCTCCACCTTCTGAAGCTGAGGCGTCCGTTGCAGTTACGATGACCTCATCTGAGGCCAGAACGGTCGGATCGAGAGGCATGACCACAAAACGGAAACCGCCTTGTTGGAAAGCTCGCGTCAATCCAGGCAGATCGTGAGAGAACACCACGAAGGTATTACCCAAGCCGAAGTAGCTGTAGATATTGTCTCCCCCGTATCCATTGTCGAAGTCACCGACCATGAACATGATTGCCGTGGAAGGATTGATGACCGAGCCATCGCCAAAGGTGATCTCATAGCCTTGCGTCCCGAGGTTGACTGACGCTCCGAGAAGCTCCAGCTCCTCGTTCAGAGGAACGAGTGCCCCATCATTCTGGACCAGACCACTGAGGACTTGCCGCGTTCTCTTAGGAACATAGAGGAATGAGAAGTCTTCATTCTGAAGCCCTCCTCCGTTGTCGCGATGTTGGACAACCCAATTGGCACCCGATTGACCAACACTAGTCACATTGTCCAATCCATTGCCGACACCAACGGTGATCAGGTTACCAGCGGTGGGAAGACCCGAAATTTCGTAAACACCGCTATCGGTATTAGTTACCGTGACGGGAGCTTCTTCTGGGAAGTTGGCGCTGCCGTCGACGAAGGAACCGTCAGGCAACACCTTGGCTCCTACCCACCCATCGCTGAAGGGGAAGTAGCCAAGGGAAAAGCGGCCTGATTCTTCCGGCGTGGAGGGGTTCGAAGCACCCGGGCCGTTGTTATCCTCGATACTCACCTGATAGTTCCCAGAGACCTCCTTGACCGAAATGTTGTTGTCGATCGGACCGAGGTTCGTAAGAAGTGCAGTATTGTTCGCCAGCAAGATGCCCGAGTTGTAGGCCACGTCATTCCCGTTGATGGTGAATCCGAAATCGCCAACGTTTTGGTTGGGATTGTCGAACGAGCGGGGTGATGCGGTAGTCTGCACAATCTCATAGGTGAACTCCTCGTCACCCGGCGCCACGTACTCCGGCTCATCAATGTCGCGACTTCCCCCGTCAATGAGACCGACGGTGTAGCCGGGAATGGTCGGTGGAGCCAAGAGGGCTTCCAGGGTGAGCGGTGTGCTGCGTGAGCTTGCTCCGCCATTGTCTGTCGCCCAAGCGGTGATTGTGTGTGCTCCAAGGCTATCGATGGTCAGGTTCGCAGTGTAAGGTGCGGTCGTATCCGTGCCCACGGAGACACCATTGCTGAAGAACTCGACCTGGGCGATGCTACCATCTGGATCGGAAGCCACCGCCGTCAGTTGAACGATGTCGTCCAAGACATAGACAGATGAGTCCTCTGGTCCCGTGAGCGTCACATCAGGTTTGGTATTGCCAGTGAAGTTGACGCCATCCACGCGGAACGGGTCGAGCACAAGGTCACCGACGACAGCGCCTTGTGCGGTACTGGTGATTGTCGTGCCAGTGGCCTCATCAAGGGACCAACGAGCAACGAGAGACGAGGCAGAAGGAATCTCAGATAGGCAGTTCGCCCGAATCTCAGATTGAGTGAGGGCCGTGTCCCAGATGCGCACTTCGTCGAGCATCCCTTGGAAGAACCCGTCTGGTTCTCCCTCGGAATCCAAGGCGGTGGCAAGGGCGGCATGCTGGACACTGTCCAAGCGAGGAGTGAGGTCACCCGCTTCAGCGGTAGCCTCCAGATTGCCGTCAAGGTAGAGAGCCCATTCGGAACCATCAAAGACGACAGCAGCGTGTTGCCAAGTGCTAGCTGTAACAGGAGTCCGTCCAGTCACTGGAACGTTGGTCCCCAAAACGGAGTCCTCAAAGTCCGCAACAAGAACGCCATCACTCTCACGAATACCGAGAAAGTAATTCATATCCAGCGGAGACTGGTCTGCTTCGCTGCGCCCTTTGGTGACCATTGGGATGGCGGTGACGCCGTCGGTTGTGGTTGCTTCACCACCTTCGTATCGGAACCAGGTTTCGATGGTGAAGACTCCGAGACCGAGTTCGGTCGCGTTGCCAAAGGTTGCGTATTGGCTCACTCCATTGAAGTAGAGTCCACCGCTACCCGCAGGTGGGACAACGTGGAAATAGACAGGCTCGGAACGGGTGAAGCCCTCCTGGTTATCACGAACAAGCGCTTCCACCTTACCATTGAAGAGAGAATTGTAGGGGCCAACGGTCACCTCGTAAGGGGCCGTTGTATCCGTACCGACAAGCACGTCATTCACATAGAAATCGACGCCTACCACGGAGCCTCCTGCGTCAGCCGCGTTGGCACGCAAGGTCAAGGAGCTGCCGAGCTCAATTTGCTGGTCGGGAGTTGGCGAGGTGATCGCGATGGTCGGCTGCACGTTCGAAGGTTGTGTGGTGAGGAAGACAAAGCTGAACATGTCTTCATCATCGGTGATGCCTTCTTCCTGAGCGGCAACGGGGTCGCGATCATCAGGGTTACCTTCCACGTCGCGACTCTGGATGACCCATCCACCATCGGTATCGCTCCACTCATAGGAGGCGAAGTTATCCGTATTGTTCGGGAGAGGCTCATCATCGGTGTAGCCGCCTTCCGGCGTCACGAGAAGGACGCCGGTGGTGTTGTCCTGACCAGGGATAGTCAGCACCCACTCTGAGGCGGGCTCGGCAATACGGTAGTCCACAGCACCCGATGCGATAGGAGTGGCAGTGGTCAACTGGGTTGCAGAAATACCGGTGATTGTGGCTTTCTCGCCCGCGTCAGGACCGCTCAGGATCTCCACCAGATAGTTCCGATTGGAGACATCTGCTTCGAGGATATTGTATGTCGCGGTGCCTGCAGTAATTGCCGAATCGGTCGTCAGGACCGTCGCTGTGGCCGAGGTGATTTCGACGACTGTGCCTTCTGCATCTCCATCGAGGATTTCGAGGAAGTAGGTCTTGGTCCCGAAGTCGGTGAGAAGGGTATCAAAGTTCCCTTCGGCATCAGTCAGTTCAGCTTCGAAAGCACCTGTTGCGATGACATCGGCATAGAGCGAGAGAAAGTTCGCATCTGCATCCGTGAGGTTCGATTCGAATGTTCCGGTGAAGATCTCCTTACCTGGCGCATCACGACGGGTGATATTGAAGTTTCCTCCGGATATTTCGGCTGTCCCATCGCTTTGGATTCGTCCCACGGCCGTGACTGTGTTGTCGCCTGCAATTGCTGTAGGAATGTAAACGAAGGCGAAAGGATCCTGCTCAAGGCTGAGTCCACCCCCATACTGGCCGTTATCCATGACGGTAACGCTGAAGGTTCCGTCCTCATTATCTTGAGCCATGGAGAAGTTGCCCTCATTCTTACTGTGAATGGTGAGCAGAATACCGTTTTGCGAAGTCGCCGGTACACCGAAGCTGGTGTGATCCGTCAAATCAACGGTGAAACGGCCGGTGGCCACGTCAAGAATCTCATCTCCCAAGGAGAGACCGGGAGACAGGATGGATGCTTGCTCGGTCAATGCACCTCCATTGGTGGAGACACCCGTCGTGCCGCCCAACCAGTCCAAATAGGGGAAGTAGCCCACCGCGAAATTGATATTGTATTCGGAGCGTCCCAGCGTGTTCTCGGCACTTCCGCCCATGTTGTGGGTGGGGACAAAGTAGCCTCCGGTTATTCCATTGGGATGAGCGGATCCTGTATTGGCGTAATTCAAGCCGTCTTGAGTATCGCCCTGTAGGAAGTTGTTGCGCGAGTTCTGACTCACGGAGGAGATCAAAACGCCGTTGTAGGGATCGTCTTCATTGGCACCAAAGTCCATGTCGACGTCTCCTCGGTTTTGCCCAACGACGGACACGCCGCTGGTGCTGCCTGCGACGACCGTCGCGGTCACCGAAGTCTGGTCATTCGCATTGTCATGCTGGACAATGTCGATGTTTCCGAACTCCAGCGCCGGTAGCGACGCTGTGGAAACGAGGGCTGAGAAAGTGGTCAGCCACCACGTGTGGTGTGATGTTGGTTTCATCGGGACGGGGTTGCTAGTTCCATCCGCCAATCGACTGGGATTAGAAATTCGTGACAAAATGGTCAGTGACTATTTCGTTTCAACAATTTTGCGTTTTTGCGAGGAAGATTGACGGAAGACAAGACCACGGCGCGGAAGACGCTGAGTAGCATGGCTTTTTCCTGCTCGCGGAGACGGAGCTCCGTTCTTCTCCACGCAAGTTTCTAGAAAGTCTGGACTCACCGGCCTGCATTTCTGAGGCTGCGGCAGCAAAATGGCTGGCTTTTTTAAGAACCTCTTTAACAAGATCACCAATCGGGCGGAAATTGATTGGGATGAACTCGAGGCCGATCTCATCACTGCGGACCTGGGCCCCCGGCTGACCATGGAGGTCGTTGACGATCTGCGCGGGCTGGGCCGGGAGATTACGGCAGAAGACGTCGTCCAGACCACCCGGGCCCATATCTCCAAGGTTTTTCCCGAGGACAACGCCTTCCCACCCGCAACCCAGGAGGATGGCAAGCCAACCGTGATCCTCGTTGTCGGTGTGAATGGGACGGGCAAAACGACCTCTACCGCTAAGCTCGGCCACCTCCTGAATGTTTACGGACACTCGGTCCGCCTCGCCGCGGCGGATACCTTCCGCGCCGCCGCCGTCGAGCAGCTGCAGTCCTGGGCCCAGCGTCTCGACCTGCCCATTACGGCGGGAGCGCACAAGGCGGATCCAGCATCCGTGTGCTACACCGCGCACCAACAAGCAATCAGTGAGGGGGCGGAATTCCTCATCTGCGATACGGCGGGCCGACTTCACACCCGCCACAATCTGATGGAGGAGCTTGGTAAGATCCGTCGCACCCTTGCCAAGCAGGATCCTTCCGCCCCTCACCTGACATTGCTGGTCGTAGATGCCTCCACGGGCTCGAATGCCCTCGCCCAGGCCAAGGAATTCCAGAAGGCGGTTCCCCTGGATGGACTCATCGTGACCAAGCTGGACGGCTCGGGCAAGGGCGGCATCACCGTCTCCATCCAGCAGAGCCTCAAGGTCCCCCCTCTCTTCATCGGCACAGGTGAGGAACCCAACAAGTTCCAGCCTTTCAAAAGGGAGGAATTCGTGGAGAGAATCCTCTAAACCTGCCTCAGCCAGCCTCATCTCGCTGGACGGGAGGAGCTTAACCTCGGGTCATTTCTGCACATTTTCTAAGATATTGAGAATATTTATAAACTCTTATTCTCGTGAGACTCGCTTTCAAAGATCAACTTAATCCGCTCAAATTCAGCTATTTGGAACGATTTTTAAATTTAGAGGAGGTTAAGTTTTAAAATTTTGTGGAATTCAGCGGCAGCGGACCAGCATTTTGCTCTCTGCACCCGATGAACTTCACCCCAAGCCCCCTCATCTTCCTATCAACAGCCTTCGGACTGACCTGCTCCCATGCCCAGATGGTGACCAATCCCTTTGGCACCTCAACGATCGTTGTCGGAGAGAATGGGCAGGAGGAATCCTTCGATTTCACTCCCCCCCTCTCCCAGCTGGAGCCGTATGCCATCTCCTTTCAGCAGAGCTTCGAGCTGAAGGATGGCGTTGGCGAAGGGCAATTGAGCGACCTCCGTTACGGCTTCGAGTTTTTCGACGGCAACCTGTCCAATCAGGATGCTGCGGTTCGTTTCGCGCTTTCCACCAGCCAGACCAATGGCGGCACGCCGACGGCAGCAGTCTTCACGGTCTACGGAGACAACAATCAGCCCATCACCTTCGATGATAGCGGACAGCAATGGCTCTTCCAAAACTTTGCGGAGGTTCAGCCTGTCCTCTTCTCCTACGAGATCCTCGTCGACCCGCTCGCCCAGACCTATGACCTCATCGTCACCCGTCAGGACACCTCCGAAGCCCTCACTTTCTCCGACGTCGCCTGGCCTGGGAACAACGTCTATGACCCGAACAATGGAGGCACCTACCGGAACGGGGAAATCACCTTCCTGAATTCCTCCGGCCTCTCCAACTCGGTGGTGAGCCAGATCAAGCTCACCCAAGTCCCCGAGCCCTCGGTGCTGGCGGTCACCCTCCTCCCTCTGGCCGGCATGCTCCTCGGACGCCGACGCCGCGCCTAAGAGAGCTCAGTAACCGCGCGGATGCCGAGCGATGAATCCTCGATAGCTACGACTCGCCTCCTTCCAGCGTGGGCCCGTGCGGCGGCTGGAGCCTCCGGTATCCAGGCGCAGGCCGCCGACAGTCATGAAGACATGGCCCTCCTTGGCCCAGACGGTGATCCAATCACCTTCCCCTGCTTGGCCATAGGTCAAGAAGCCCCGCGACGGCCTCTGGTCAGCCATTAAGCCAGCTTCGCGTAGGACGTAGCTCACCGCGCCTGAGCAATCATAGCCGGTGTCGTTCAAGACGGCATGACCGCCGCCCCACTTGTAAGGATATCGCTGCAGCCTATTCCCCGCCTCGACAGCCTGCCGGACCACCAGAGGGGCATCCGGCGGAGCGACCGCACGGCCATTGACCAATCGCACCTTGCCTCTCGGTAGCTGGGGTGACGCCGTCCGGGACGATGCGTAGTGCACCACAGGCGGACGAAAAACCGGCTTAGGCTCCGGTCGAATCCCTTCGACTGCCCCTTGCCAAAAACCCGCGGCCCGTTCCTGCAATGGAACTGGATTAACGACTGGAAACACAGGAACAGGCCGCGGCTGCTGGTGAGGGGGATAATAAGTCTTCAAGCCCGCATCCGCCCACCGGGCGCTCGGCGTGCAGCTGCAGGCCAGGAAGGCTAGCAAAAGAGCTGCGCGAAGAGCAATGGTGCGGTGAGCGAATTTCATTGGCTTGCGGAAAAATGAGACGCCTCATGACACAAGATGTTCAAGTTAATTTGATTTTTCACCAACTGAACACGTTGGAGAAAATTCGAGTTTCGTTTTTCCCACCCTCATCCAAGTTCTCTGCGTGTTCGATCCGTTCATCCTTCTCGTTCCCATCATCTTCCATCTGATCGGAATCGGTCACGTCGTCCATGCGCTCGCCCATGTCCGCACGCCGGTTGCCACCATCGCTTGGATAACCGCGCTCATCGCATTCCCTTGGATTGCCATCCCTTTTTATTGGATATTTGGCCGCAATAAATTGTCTGGCTACGTGCAGGCGCGACGCTCCGATGACGCCGCGCTCAATGAACAGGTTGGCGCCCTTGAGCTTTCCCTCTCGCCGCATTCTTTTAAATCAAAGATACCCTTCATCCGCACGGCCGCACGGCTGGGAGGCCTTCCCGCTACCCAAGGCAACGACACGAAGCTCCTCATCGATGGCAAGGAGACTTTCTCCGCGCTCTTCAATGCCCTCACCCGGGCAAAGAGCTACATTCTGATTCAATTCTTTATCGTTAAGGACGATGGGCTAGGCACCCGCTTCAAGAATGTGCTCATTGAGCGAGCCCAGGCGGGGGTGCGCGTGCACTTCCTCTATGACGAGTTCGGCTCCCTTCGCTTGCCCTCCGGCTACCTCAGGGAGCTGGAAGATGCGGGGGTGGAGTGCCGCCCCTTCGGCAGGACGCGGCGCTGGTGGACTCGCTTGGAAATCAATTTCCGCAATCACCGCAAGATCACCGTGGTGGATGGTGAAGTGGCCTTCCTGGGCGGCCATAACGTCGGCGACGAATACATGGGCCGCTCGGAGAAGTTCGGCCACTGGAGAGACACCCATCTGCAACTGGAAGGCCCGGCGGTGCAGGCCGTCCAACTCGTCTTCTTGGAAGATTGGTATTGGGCAACCCACGAGATCCCGGAGCTCGATTGGGAAAGCCGTCCACAGGAAGAAGACGTCTCGACAACCATTGTCCCCACCGGCCCCGCCGATGATCTTCCCTCGATGCAATTGCTCTATGCCGAGGCCATCAATAGTGCCCGCGAGAAGTTCTGGATCGCCTCGCCATACTTCGTCCCCGACGACGGAATCCTGACCGCGCTACAGACTGCCGCCCTCCGTGGCGTCGATGTCCGCATCATGCTACCGGCCAAGGCTGACCACCTGTTAGTGTGGCTCTCGTCCTTCACCTTCTACCCGGAAACACTGCCCTTCGGCATCCGGCTCTTCCGCTATCAGACTGGCTTCATGCACCAGAAGGCCTTCCTCATTGATGACCGCATCGCGGCTGTGGGCACGGGCAATCTCGATAACCGCTCCCTTCACCTCAACTTTGAGATCACCGCCATCTTCACCGCCCAGTCCGATGTCTACGAGATTTCCAGTATGTTCAGCAAGGACTTCGAGGATTGTAAGGAGGCCGAGCTGGGAGAATTCAGGAGTCGTCCCATGTGGTTCCGGCTTGCCGCCCGCGCTGCTCGTCTCCTGGCTCCCTTGCAGTAAGCAAGGAGGCCAATAAGAAAGGCGGACCCGGAGGCCCGCCTTTCCTTTAAGATTCAAAGGGGTTGAAAATTAGAAGGTCCACATCTTGCCTTGCTCGGCGTCTTCGAAGACCTTGCTACTCTGCATGTAGGAGTTCGGAGGATTAGGCAGCGGAGAGTCATCCAGACGAGGCAGGGTCTTGCCAATCGTGGCGTCCCAAGGCTGCGATGAGGCGACATTGACGGGCGTACCCACTTTAACGAGATTAAAGGTCTTACGCGCGGTATTCAGCGGCATTCTTACGCATCCGGCGGTGCAGGGGTAAGGCTTCACAAAGCCCCAGTGCATACCATAGGCCGGGCTGTAGAAGGACATCCAGTAGGTCATCGGATACCCCCGGCCAGGCTGGCTCTGGCGGCGACGATACTTGGTCTTGTGCGTGATGCGGTGGGTTCCGCTTGGCGTCGGTGAGGACGCCTTCCCGACGGCCACAGGCGAGGCAAGAAGGACCTTGTCACCCTCGACCACATACATCTTCTGGGCGCTGGTGCTGATGGCGACCTTGACTGCGGAGGGATTGGTCGGTTGCTGGACGGGCGGATCAAATGAGAAGGCGCTGCCCGGGGTGTTTGATTGCGAGGTGGTGGACGTCGAGCCGCAAGAGCTCAGGAGGGCAACTCCGGCAGCCAGAGCGGCGCCGGCAAGGATTTGGGGTAGGGATTTCATAGTCGAGTTCGTCAGAACGAGACCTACTATCCACACTTTAGACGGCGGATCAACCCGCAGGAGTGTAGCCTAGTCGTCCTGCCAATGCCGCGGATCGTTCATTTGCTGCTTGTTCGTTCGCCGTTCAGCCCGGTGCTGAATCTGCCGCTTCTGCTTGGGGCTTAGCATCTCCCGACGCCGCTTCTTCCAATCGACCCGGGGAATGTCTCCCGCCATGATGCAGCCCAGGGGGCGAATCTCGGCCACGACCTCCGCGAGCCCGAACTCCGCAATCCGTTTCTTCACCTGCTCCGCGCTCTTGTAGGCCACCGGGGTCTCGGTGAGGTCCGGCTTGCCACAGAACCAGCGGACATCAATACCCTGGGTGTGGTGGGCAATCACATTTTTCCGCGTCGCTTCGTCCCCGTATTGGGAGCGGAGCTTTGTCCGCGAGACGTTGCGTCCGGCCCCATGGGGAGCAAAGGAGAGGAACTCCTCTTCATCCGCGCCAAGGACCATCAGGATTGGCTCCGCCATATTGAGGGGAATCAATCCTAACAGGGGACGCCCCCGCTCATCCCGCCAGGCAGGAGTCGCGCCCTTGCCATGAAGATAGAGATCGCCCCGCTGCCAAACGAAGTTGTGCTCATTGCCAAACGAGGCCACCTTCGCGGCTCCGATTCCATTCAAAAATCGCTCATGAATGGCTTCATGATTCGCCCGCGTCCAAAGACTCACATACTGCAGAGCCTCCCAGTAATTCTTCCCTTCATCAGACCGGGCATCGAGCCAGGCCGCAGCCTCTGGGATTCCTCGGGCCACCTTCTGCGTCGCCTTGAGCGCGGCCTTATGACCTCGCTTGAAGACGTGGGCTCCGAGCCCACGCGAGCCATGATGCGTCACCAGGACCCGCAAGGTCGTTACCTCCTCGGGCACTCCCCGCAAGGCGGCCGCCAAGTCCTCGTGACCGGCAAGACGCAGGCGGGTCAGCAACGCATCGCTCACCTCGACTTCACCCAAATAGGCAAAATGATTGCCATCACCCTGGTCCGCCATGTGAACCCGCCCATAATCCTTCAGACCGGATAGAAACGGGTTATCCCAGACATCCTCATCATTGACCGGATGGTCAACCAAGTGGTCATAATGGCGACCTCCCGGGCCAAAACGGGTCGCCGCAGTGAGGGCATCCAATTCATTGCTAACTCTACTACGCTTCACGTAGAAGGAGGCAAACATCGAGCAACAGATGTCCGCCGAGTGAGCAGATGGAATGATCGCGTGTTGAGCGGCAACCACTCCGCCCACGGGGATGCAGGCTTCTCCCGCGCCGGAAGGGCAGGCATCGGGCATCACCGCGCCACGTTCAATGACGGGGACCTTCAACAGCTCACTCATCCTGCGGCGCACCCTGGCCACGTTCTCCTTCTCTTCATCGCTTTCCGCGCGGATCGCCTCCGCCACTTCGGCAGGCTCTTGTCTCAAGCCGACCTTGGGCTGCGGCTTGCCAAAATCCTTCGCAAGCAACTTGTAGAGATACTTGCGATCACAGATACCACGTTCCTCGTAGCTTTTGACTTTCTCCATCATCTCAGCCAAGACCAAATCCTGGTCCCAACCGGCTTCGATGAGATCATTTATGGTAATTTTCATCCTATGATAATGCAGGGACGCCCACCCTCGCAGTGAACGTCCCCTGTTTTGTGTTCAATCAATCTCCGCTAGTCTGAGTAGCGATTCCAATGAGCCTGTCACGAGGTGGCTATTGGCCCCCATTCCCAGGCTGGCGACAGCGTCGAGGGCGCGGAGCTTGAGGAGGACGGGGTTCTTTTCATACAATCGGGCCGCATTGGCCGTCACTCGCATCGCCGCCGCTTCTCCTCGTGCTTCCTCGAGCCGGGCCAGGGCCTCCTGCTTGGCGGTCAGAGTCGCCTGATAGGCCCTCTTCAGGTCACCCGCCAACATCAGGTCCCGCACCACGACCGCATCAAGCTCCAACCCCAGCTGAGCAGCTGCAGGTTCCACGAGAGACCGCAGTTGGCTGCCGAGATCGGCCTGGCGCTCCAGCACCGCCTCAATCCCGACCGTGCCGACAACATCACGCAAAGCCAGCTGCACCACCGAGTAGAGCTGCTTCTCGGCAGCCTGCGTCTCAGTAAAGTAGCGCTTCACATCCGCCACCCGGTAGCGAACAAGTCCGCTCACCTTCACCGCGACCCGATCGGCAGTCAGAAACTCCTGAGCCTGCACAATATGTTCATTCCAGCGGGCATCGACGCGGGCCACTTCGTAGCCACGCCCCCAGACGACCTTCTTTCCGGCGGCTAGTTCGCCAAGCAGAACGCCATTCTTGAGGAGCAGAGCCATTTCATAACCCTGAGTCACAATCTCACGGCGATAGCGTCCTCGTATGCACCAGACAATCAGCCCCACGATCAAGGCGAGGCCAAGTATCTCCATAATCCATTCAATCATCATCTTTCAATTTTACCGACCTTCTGCCGGCTTGATTTTTTCTTCGTTGAGTTTCCTTCCTTGGCCGGAGGCCGCGAACAAGTGGCACCTTCCACTCCATCCCGACAGAGCGGGAGTCCGGACTTCATCCAGCCGGGTCCACCATCGGTGGATCTCCGGATCGCGAGAGGTCTGACTCGCATAGCATTGCCAGGATCTCCTTTCCGCTAGGCAAAGGCGAAGCGGAAGGTGCCAGTTCATTTAGGCGGGATTCGAACCCGCGACCTGCGAACGTCTTGTTCGATGCTCTGACCAACTGAGCTACTCATTGTGGTCAACCTCCGGGGGCCGATTCGTGGAACCAATCCGGGAATGTCCCTCCTGGCCACTTGCCGATCCGGCAGGCTGAAATTTTCCATTCTATTTGTTAAGAGGTTTCGTTCGGGAGAAACATCGCCCATTCCGGCAATTGATACGGGTTCTTTAGTAGAAAGGTCACCGGAACGCTGGGAGGCTGGGTGGGCCTTCCAAGCAGACGCATTCCGGCCTCCTGTGGCGTTCGATCTGCCTTTCGTTGATTCACCTTTCGATCCGAGAGGACACAGTTCTCCCAACTGGTTTCTCCCCCGCGTGAGCGCGGCACGACGTGATCGATATTTCCCTCACCCTGTCGCAGGGCGCGGCCCGTGTATTGGCACCGGCCGCCATCCCGTTCCCAGAGTCCCCGCAGGGAGAATGAGAGACGTCTCATGGGCACGCGGTTGAATGACCGCAGAACCATCACCGTCGGCACTCGGATTTTCCCATCCACGGTGCCAACGGAGAAGTCACCATCTCTTACTGGCAGCGCGCGCCAGGTCGACCAATTCACCGGGACCATCCAGTCGCGACTCTTCACATCCAAGGCGGAGGCTGCATCCGTCACCATGGCAGCGAACGCCTCTTGAGGGGTCGTTGCATCGATGGCCTGCCAGTTCCGGTTCAAGACCAGCACCACCTTCTTTTCCATCACACTTTTCATTCATCCGATCCTTTCCTGTCGTTTCGCTTCTTTCTTCCCTTCCTGCCGCCCTCCTAACGTGCGGGCAGCAGCTCACTCCCTAAAAGTAGTCGTCCCGCCGTGAACCATCATACGCTCCATGAGCCAGACAACAGTTCTTGAAGCGACGCTGGGAACCACAGGGACAGGGGTCATTTCGTCCCAACTTCTCTTGCAGATATTTATCGCCGTTTACGATACGGAGGCCTTTCTTGACTTGGGTTTCCGAAGGGAATCCCCTGCGTCTCTTGCTCATTCGCTCGTTGAAAGCCCGATCTTTGATTTTCTCTTCTTTTCATTTCTCTCTCCTGGTTGTGTTTAATTCATCGTGACGGAAAGCTTCCGTCCGTATCCTTGGCGATCTAAGTTCACCATCCGCAGTTCACTCGATTCTTGGAGAGATTGGATCCACCCCTGCCATTGATTGTTTATCTCTAACCGTTGGCATCAGGCATCACTTCTCCCCTCTTTGCCTATCTCTGCAAAGCTTGTTAAAGGACCGCCAAGTCCGTTCAAAGATGACTCATCAAGGTCAAATCTTGATGTTCTCTCCGTATCTTGGAGCCATCACTTCCCGATGGAACTGGCTCTAACTGGTTGAAAGTTGTTACTTCATCGTTGTCATTTTCAAGAGACCTCTGGTCTCGTTCTCATCCGTTGGTCCCCGATGGATCCCAACAAAAGAGCCCTGCTTCCGGGGCGGAAGCAGGGCTCGTAAAATCCTATTCTAAAGAGAATTATTGGAAATCTTACTTCATCCTATCTTCCGTAATTAGCTCACCTTCAAGCCCAGCAATGCGCCCAACCGCAATGGTTGCCAAGCCACTTGGAAAATCGCCGAGGCGATCACTTTGAATATCCGAGTAACCGTCAGCCATCAGTCCGCAAGAGCCGACCGGGCTCGTCGCCTGGCGGTTATGCTGGTTGAATGACTTTCGTGTTATTTTCATCTTCTCGTTTGGTTACTCGTTAGAAAACTACTGGCTGAGCCTTAAAATCTCCGTCCGCCCGACCGACGGAGCGAAGAGTTATTAATTAACCGGAAACAGTCAACTCGATTCTTCATCTTTTCTCGAATAGGAAATTCAAAGACTCCATGGACGGTTAAGAACTTCTTCGAAAATTTCCAACTTGCCCTGCTCATAGTGGCGAAGATTGGCGAAGTAGGCCTTCAAGCCTTCTTCCCGTTTGCGGTTGGAGAGAGCCACCCGCAAGTCTTCCCTCACTTCTTCAAAATCAAGCAAGCGAGCAACTTCCTTATCCAGCACTTCCACGAGATGAGCACCGAGGCGGGTCTCAATCAGCGACCTACTAGGAACCTCCTTGTCAAAGACAGCATCAGTGAACTCAGGCAACAGGCGCTCGCGCGTCACCCAGCCCAGTTCTCCCCCTTGATCTCGCGAGCCCGCATCCTCGCTCTTCTCCCTGGCGACGAGAGCAAAGTCCCGGCCGTCGTGAATTTCCTGCAAGGCGGATTCGGCCAATCGCCGCGCCTCTCCGTCAGGGTGATCCAAGGCCGCGAAGAATATCTGCCTCACCCGGACTCTTGCAGGCACTCGGAAGAGCTCACGGTTCTCATCATAAAAAGCGCGAACCTCATCATCCCCAACCTCCACACTAATGCGCTCACCCAGATAGACCTCCTGCTGGATGCGAGCTCCCACCCGGGCCTGGATCTCCCGCTGGCCCTGCCACCCTTGTCCTTCGATGGCTTGAGCGAACTCTGCCGGCGTAGTGAAGCGCCGTTGCAGATCATCAATGCCATCAGCCAGGGCCGCATCATCCACGATGGCATCTTCGGCATTGTACCGGACCTTGATGCGGAGAAGATGCTCGTTGAATAGACTATTGAGGGCCACTAGGCGGAGATCCTTCAGCCGCTCCGGGGTCACCCCTTCTGGCGAGCTTCCCTGGCGCCAGAGATTCTCCTGCACCCTGCGGTCGATCTGGGTGAGAAGAATGGGTTGGAAATAGACGCGGGCAGCCACCCCGCGGTCAATCTCCTTGGCGATTGCGGATTCGCTCATCGGATTCGCCCCCTTGAGAACCGTCTTCAAGGGGCCATAGAAGACGAACAGATCGAGAAATAGATAGACGATGGCCAAGCCATACACAATGGCTCGCACGAGGGCTCCCTTGTCCGGTCTCATGCGAGCAGCCTCGCAGATCCCGCGCCCGGCTCAATCTTGAAACGCCTTGGTCACCTCCTCCGCGATGACCCGCAGGCCCTCGCGCACGGTCTCTCCCGGCATGGTGAAGGTCACCCGCAGACACTCCCGCGCATGAGGCCAGTCGCCGTGATCCCCAATGAAGAAATATTCACCCGGGACGATGAGAACGCCGCGCGCCTTGCACCGCTCGTAAAGCTCCCGTGACGTGATGGGCAGTCCCTCAAACCAGATCCACAGAAA
Source organism: Verrucomicrobiota bacterium JB023 (assembly GCA_030673895.1). GTDB lineage: Bacteria > Verrucomicrobiota > Verrucomicrobiia > Verrucomicrobiales > Akkermansiaceae > Roseibacillus. The sequence goes on along the minus strand of JAUTCR010000052.1, from coordinate 67,164 downwards.
AAGCGCGCCCTCGCTACGATGAACATGGTAGTTGATTCCATCAGGAAAAAGCTCATGCACCCAGCCGAGGGCCAGGCGGGATTTCTCCTCGTAGAAGGGCCTCACCACCTCATTGGAAAGTTTGAGAATCTCGCCGGAGCGAATGAGTGGCTCCATCACCGCTTGACCAATGTTACCATTGGCCAAGCCGACAACGCCCGTCATTTCTGCGATGGCGGTGACCACCTCGGGCGCCGCGATGACGATCCCCGTTCGAGTGCCCGGAAGGCCGATTTTGGACAGGCTGAGGGTGATGATGAGATTCTCATCCCAGACCGGTGTCGCCTCGCCAAAGATGATATTGGGAAAAGGGGCGCCATAGGCATTATCGATGATCAAGGGGATGTGATGCTCCTCCGCGATCGCCCTCAAGCGCGCGACCTCGTCATCACGCAGCACGTTGCCAGACGGGTTCGTGGGACGAGAGACACAGATCGCCGCGATATCGTCATCGACGTTCAGATTGTCGAAGTCGATGCCGTATTTGAATTCATGGGGTCCGGTTTTCTCGATCAGTGGTCGACGGGTCTCGAAGATTGGGTCACCCACCGATTGGTCGGCGTATCCAATGTATTCCGGCACCAGGGGGAGAAGAATCTTCTTGCGGGAGCCATCAGCCATGCGGCCAGCGAGTGCATTGAAGAGGAAGAAGAACGCGGTCTGTCCGCCACTCGTGACGGCCACATTCTCCGGGCCAATTTCCCAATCCAGCTCACGCGCGAGGAGACTAGCGACAGCCTCCCGGAAGGACGGGCTCCCGGCGGGTGGGCCATAGTTTCCCAGCGTCTGGCGCAGTTCACCATTAGCCTCCAGCTCCTTCCACCGGCGCTCCCACACTCTTTCCATCTCCGCAATATGGGCGGGCTGCCCCCCTCCGAGCATCTTGACGTCACCCCCTCCAGCCATCGCCTCGCCGAGATCGCGCATGAGTTCCGCGATGCCACTACCGCCTGCCAGATTCTTCCCGAAGCGGGACCATTCCCTTGTGGACATGGCCGAGATGGAAGCAGTCCCCTTCCCGCTTGGCAAACCCTTCATTGGCCTTAGATTCATCGCGAACCCAATCCATTACGACTTCATTATGGCATTATCCACAGGCACCAAAGCGCCCGATTTCACCCTCGTTACCAAGGGAGCGGAAGGCCCCGAGCTCTTCACGCTCTCCGAGAAAGTGGGAGAGAAGAACTTGGTTCTTCTCTTCGTCCCCATGGCCTTCACCAGCGTTTGCACGGAGGAACTTTGCAACCTAAGCAATGAGCTGGCCGATTACGAGTCACTCAACGCCACCGTTGTCGCCATCTCTGGAGATAATCCCTTTGCGCAGGCGGCATGGGCGGAGAAGGAGGGGATCAAGCTCCCCCTTCTCTCGGATTATGAGCACGAGGTAGCCAAGGCCTATGACGTGGCCTATGAGCAATTCCTCCCGGACGCTAATCTCATCATGGGCGGGGTCGCCAAGCGCTCGGCCTTTGTCATCGATAAGGAAGGCATCATCCAATATGCGGAGGCGAACGACCACCCCAAGGATTTGCCAGATTTCGGCAAAATTCAAGATTGCCTCAAGTCGCTCGGTTAAGTCCGGCACACTCCCTTCTCAGGCGGGCAGACCAGCCCGCCTTTTTTATTCTTCAAGAGGTCAAAGCGACTCTCATTTTCAACCATTATTTATCATTTCTAGCAAAAGGGCTTTTTTTAAGGCTTGCCATTTGAGAATGAGAACTTGTCTTCTTTCCTCATCATGAGGCTCGCCCCGCTTCTCTGTGCCCTCCTGCTTCTCCCCATCGAGTCTCAGTCCTGTCTCTGGGATCAAGATACCATTCGCGAAGAATTCGCCGAGGCCCCGAGCGTATTTAAAACCTTGGCCGGCTGGTTCAACCGCTACCCCCCGCTCTACTATGAGATGCGATTGGAGCGAGTCACCGAGGAGCTGGCAAGCCAGCCAGAATCCCTCTCCCTCTACGATGATGCAGCCGTCTCCTGCGATCGGCTCGGGCGGCATGATGAGGCCATCGAGTGGATGGCCAAGAAGGTCGAGTATCTCCACCTCGAGCCAGCGGATGCCCCCCAACCCACTCACCGCTATCGCACTCTCGCCAATCTCGGCACCTTCCATGCCCACCGATGGGGCTCCCAGGCGCCGATGGCCCGGAAGGCGGACAAGACGGATCTGGAGCAAGCCATCAAACACGTCTCCTCCGCAATTGAGGAAAATCCTGATGCCCACTTCGGCCGGGAAGTGATGCAGCTCATGGTCTTGGAATGGCTTGCCGAAGACCATATGGAGGAAGGAGTCATTCACGATCTCGTCACCAGACATGCCAGCAATCTCCAATTGCATGGCCATCACCCCAAGGAGATCTGTGAAGGACTGGATGGCCTCATTCGCTTGGGTAACGCTTGGCGCAGTCCGGACATCCACTATCTCTACATGAAGGCCTTATGGTCAAATGGCTACCATTACCCTTCCCTCATTGCAGGCTGGAGGGCTGAGGAACTCCTCTCCGAAAGAGGGAGCTTCAGGCACCCGATTCTTAACGAACTTGCTATCTCTCCTTTACAAGCGGCGCTGGGATCCAAGGAAGATCACAAGCTTGCCATCGCCTATGGAAAAAAAGCTCGCGCCGCGGCTGCCAAAAGACATGAAGCGCGGACCACTTACCTGCTCGGCAAATTGAAGAAAGGACTCCACCCGGATACTCATCCTGGCTTCTGGAATGATTGGAAGGAGCCCGCCTTCCCCAAGCCCCCCTTTCAACCGATGAAGAAGGTCAAAAAGCACTTTCCCGTGCTCGTTCTAACCTTTGGCGGCATTCCCCTGCTCATCAGCCTCGGCCTGTTCCTCTTCTCCCGGGTCTCCGGGAAGAAGTCCTCGGCCTAAGGAGGGCCATTCCCGCCGACTTCCAGGCTAAAGCTGCGATTGCACCAGCTTCGCGAGGATCTTACGAACCGGAGCGACCATGGGGAGCTCATCAAGGTCCGCCAGGGCCACCCATTCTTCCCCTTCACTCAAGCCCCCGGGCACTACCGAGTCACACCGATAGACGTCCAAGGTCACCCGATGCTTGGTGATCGCATAGCGGGAGGTGGAAATCTTCTCAAGGTCGGCAACCTGATCAGAGCTTCTCAGCGGCAATCGCCAAAATCCCTTGCGCCGCGATCCAGCCTCTTTAGCTAGCAAAACCATCCCTCGGTCCTGGGCCCAGACAGCTTTCTCTGCTAAATGCACTACTGTCTGTTTGCTTCGCTTGATGGGTAACTTTTCTGGCTCCCGAGTTTGGCAGAATTTCGCTAAGGGGCAGGAAAAGCAATCTGGTTTTTTAGGCCGACAGATAAATTGCCCTAACTCCATCAGAGCGGAATTAAAGTTACGCGAAGATTTAGGGTCCACCAGCTCTCCTGCCCAAGTCCAGAGCATCCGGCGGCCGTGGGCATCATCGACTTGTTCTTGAAAATCGAAGAGCCGCGAGAGCACCCTTGCAATATTACCATCGACGATGGGAGCGGGGGCATCGAAGGCAAAGCTTGCGACGGCTCCGGCCGTATAAGCTCCGATCCCCGGCAACGTTTCCAGCTCCTTGGCTGTCCGAGGAAATTTTCCCTCCCAATCTGAAATCACGGCACACGCCGTTCGCTGTAAGTTTCTGACCCTGTTGTAATAACCCAATCCTTCCCATGCCTTTAGAAGAGCCTCTTCGGGAGCTTGCGCGATTGTTTCCAAGTCTGGAAACTCTTCCATAAAGAGCTCGAACCGGCGGCCGCCCCGCACCGTGGCGATGGTTGTCTGCTGCAGCATCACTTCCGAGACCAGAATCGCCCACGGATCCCGCGTCCGACGCCAAGGGTGATCCTCGGCGCGTTCCAAAAACCACGAGATCAGACTGCTTCGCATCAATTCGCGATCGTGCAAGGGATCTTTATCGGCCTGCAGTTTTAACATTGGCGAAATCTCTCTTCTACAGCGCATTCTGCAAGTTCTCGCCCTGACACAGTTATTTTTTTATCTTTGAGAGAAAAAGCCTCTTTCGTCCGGCATTAAATATGCTTGGGTATTGGCTGTAATTGGTTTGTGCGCGAATTGTCACTCGAAACAATTTTCTCAACCTATCCAACTCGCTATTCCCTAACACCAACTCAACGCAACTATGGCTACTGTAACAAAAAGAGACTTGGTCAATCGCATCAGCAACATCTGCGGGCTGACCCAGAATCAGGTCTTCGATGTCATCCAACACACTCTTGAAGAGATCACCAACGATCTCGCCAAAGGCGATACCGTCGTCATGAGAAATTTCGGCACGTTCGAAGTCAAGGTGACCAAGGCCAAGATTGGGCGGAACCCCAAGGATCCTTCCAAGGATGTGCCGATCCCGCCACGGGCAGTCGTCAAGTTCAAGCCCGGCAAGGAGATGAAGGAGAAGGTTGCCCCGGTTCTTCCTGCGATCCAGGAGAAGGAGAGCAACTAAGCGTCCCTCTAAGACACCCCCTTTTATTGAGCCTGCTCCGGAAACGGGGCAGGCTTACTCGTATGAAGACATGCGGCTTGTTCGTCCTGCCCCTGGTCATTCTCCTCACCTCTTGCGGCGGTGGAGGCTATGAGGGCTACATGACGAGATCCTACACCATCCGTGGGGTCCGTTATCATCCTCTCTCCGTCGAGCAAGCCCTTCATTACAAGGAGCGAGGGATTGCCTCTTGGTATGACGAATCCTCCTTCCTCGGCCTCAAGAGGGGGAACACGTCGCTGGGCGAGAAGGTGATGCCCTGGGACGTCTCGGGAGCGCACAAGACCCTGCCTCTTCCCAGCCGCGTCAAGGTCACCAATTTGAAGAACGGCAAAACCTTGAAGCTCCGGCTCAATGACCGCGGCCCCTTCATCCCGGGTCGGATCATCGATCTCACTCCCCGGGCAGCGCGCAAGCTGGGCTTCGAGGAACAAGGGCTGACCGACGTCGAAGTGGAAGTGATTTCAGTCGGTGATGGGTCCTATCGACGCAAGGCCAAGCGCGGCTTCTCTCTCTGGCCCTTCTGAACCATGAAACGGCTCCCGGCCAAAACCTGGAAACGGCGGCACTTCGCCTGCGACTTCACTGGTGCGCTCTTCATCTTCGGTTTCGCCTTCGCAGGTGCCCATGCCAATCACTGGTGGTTTCTCCCCTCCCTCATCGCCGGCATCGCCACCTTCACCCTCAAAAGAATTCATTTCCGCCGCAGTCGCTGCGAAAAATGCGGGGCGACCTTGAAAAGAGCGATGAAAGACAATTCCCGCATCTCATTCGCCTGCAAGCGATGCCGTATCATCTGGGATACCGGCCTCGTGCAGGACGGTCCGCCCGCTTAACATGAGAAGGGAAAAGGCCGCTCTCAATCCGGTTTCAGAAGCAAAGCCACTGAAATGAAGCCGTCTTTCCCCCTCCCCATTTTTCCCCTGCTCGTCCAGGCCGATGACCTCAGCCTCCTGTCCGATGAGTTCGACAACGCGGCCACCCTGGCTAACTGGCATGACCTCGTGGCAGTAGAAGGCTGGCACACTTCCGCACACGAAACCGCGGATATCGACATCACCGAGCCAGGCCACTTTCACATCGTCCCTGCGACGAGCATGTGGTTCGAGAACCTGCGGGGGCTGCTCTTTTTCAAGGAAATCGAAGGAGACTTCATCGCCACCATGAAGGTGCGGGTCCTGAGTCGACACAACCCCGAGGACCCGACCGAGGTCCCCAACCGGGCCTTCTCGCTGGCCGGCCTCTTTATCCACGCTCCCCGCGATATCACTCAGGCAGCGCCCTCGCCCTTCACCACCGAGCCCGTCTGGCCACCGCAGGATTTTGGCAGCGACTACGTGCCCGATAGCGAGAACTACCTCTTCCTTTCATACGGAACGGCAGGGAATGCCGGCACGCGGCAGTTCGAGACCAAGTCGACCCGAAACTCCAATTCCCGCCTCTACTACGACACCACCGGCATCGACCAGGACCAAACGGAAGCCTGGCTCCAGATCGTTCGCGTCGGTGACACCTTCGTCTGCCTCCGCAAGCATTCCGAGGAGGGCCCTTGGATTGTTGAGAATCGCTACCCGAATCCCAACCACCCGTTGCCGGACTTCGGGGAAGCCCTTCAGGTGGGCATCACTGCCTACACGGATTGGCCCACCGCCCAACCCTATTGGCAAGGCGGAGCCGCTTCGACCTATCACTTCAACTACGCACCACCAGCCACAGGTCAGCCGGACCTCATCTCGCAGATCGACTACGTGCGCTTCCGGCGACCTGATCCGGCGCTCACAGAGGAGGTGCTGGAAAACATGGCCATTTCCTTCTTGGGCGGTGGAGGGCAAAACAACGTCACTTCAGATCCCCCAGTCCTTCTCTCGGCCTCCGCAGAAGCCGCCGGCTTCCTGGGTGAAAGCGCCAATCTACCTGCCAATCCCTTGGAGGACCGCGATGGCGACGGCTTCACCGATATTCTTGAGCAAGTTCTGGGCTCGGACGAGCAGGACGGCCAATCTCGCCCGCTCCTGAGAGCCTCTGTCGAGGACGAGCTTGCCCGCTTCACCTTTCCTTCCCCTCAACAGGAAGGCGTGACGCTCGCCATCCAGACTTCGGCGGATCTCACCGAGTGGACCACCCTCTCCACCCGCCCAGGGAACTCCGACCAGTGGAGCGCCGCTCCCCCGTCTCACACCCTCGCGGACGATCCAGAGAGTCATGAGATGACCTTGTCCTCACCCCTCGCAGAGGGGCCCCGCTTCTTCCGGCTGCTCATCTACTGAGGGGCTGTTCCGGCCCTGTCGCGAGTTTCCAGGCGAGGCAAAATGGCTCCGGGAAGCTTCAACGAATTGTTCAATTGTCCCTTTTCCCAGTCTCTGCTACCCACCCGGTATGTCGCCCGCTGAACAGCAGCAAGTCACCGTCTTCGCTCCAGCCACCGTCGCCAATGTGGCCTGTGGCTACGACGTCCTCGGTTTTGCCATTAACGAGCCTGGAGATTTCGTCGTCGTCCGCCACTCGGACAAGCCCGGCCTGCGCATCACCGCCATCACTGGTGATGATGGCAAGCTCCCGACGGATCCGTCCAAGAATACAGCCGGCGTCTCCGCGCTCGACCTCCTGCACCACCTTGGCATGACCGACCGCGGCATTGAGATGGAGATTCACAAGCGCATGCCTTTCGGGTCCGGTCTGGGCTCTTCGGCAGCATCCGCCGTCGCGGGAGCCTACGCGGTCAACAAGCTGATCGGTGAGCCACTTTCCAAGAAGCAGCTCCTCCCCTTCGCCATGCAAGGGGAGGCCTCGGCCGACGGGGCCTGGCATGCGGACAATGTCGGTCCCTGCCTGCTCGGCGGCATCATCTTCATCCGGGACAATGAGGAGCTGGACGTCGCGGAACTTCCTGTCCCCGACAATCTCTGGGCCGCCGTCGTCCACCCGGATATCGAGATCCTCACCCGGGTGGCCCGCGAGATCCTCGCAAAGGATATCCCGCTCCGCAACGCCACTCAACAGATTGGTAATCTCGGCGGACTCCTCTGCGGACTCATTCAGTCCGACTACGCAATGATCGGGCGCTCGATTCACGACGTCATCGCCGAGCCCCGTCGCCAAAAGCTGATCCCGGATTTCTACAAAGCCAAGCGCGCGGCGATGGCGGCAGGAGCGCTGGGCTTCTCCATCTCTGGAGCGGGTCCCAGCGTCTTCGCCCTCTGTGAGGGAGAAGAGAACGCCCACCAAGTCGGCGAGGCGATCGCCAAGGTATTCTCGGCAATCCCCCTCAATAACCAGATGCACATCTCCCCGATCAACCGTCAGGGCGTCCGGGTGGTGGACAAGGTTCCGGTCATCGCGTGACGCCGAGGCCCCGCCTGGCGACGGGGCCTCTCCGGAAAAAGGCTGGGGATTAGTCGTTCTTCAGCCGGAATTCGACGAACTGAAGGGCATCGCCCACCTCCAGGCGGCCGATGGCACCAGAGCTGAAGACAGCCACATCGATGGTATTGTCCGGCTTCAACATGAAGCCGGTGGCATGCAAGAAATCGCCGTCTTCGTCCTTCGCATAATAAGCTCCGGTCGTTTTCGCAAAGGTCACGGGGTCAATTCCATAGGCCACAGGAAAGTCGAGGCCCAGTTTTTCAACGGTCTCCTTCGCTTCAGCCTCGGTCTCCACGGAGGCCGCGACGATATCGACGCCTTTCTCACGAAATTCCGCGAGGCGTTCCTGATAGTCAGCCAACTGCTGACGACAGAAAGGTCACCAGTTGCCGCGATAGAGAAGGAAGAAGGTCCAGTTGCCCTTGGGCAATTGAAGGGACTCTCCGGTTGTTAGCTTGAGATCCATTTTGGGAAACGGATCCCCGGTATCAAGTTTGGTTTGGGGGGTCTGGGGCATAATTCAGTAATTTGGGTTCATCTGCCGGCCTCGAAAGACCGACCACCCAAGGTGCCCCAGCCTCGTAATCGTGCAAATGGAGAATACCTTGACCCCTGCGAGCTCGCCGCCAGGCCCCGAAAGAGGCTTCCGTTTTCGCCGAAAAAACCGTTAGCTTGACGGCCACAGCGAGATGGCAACCCAATACTACTCCACCAACAATCGCCGCAATATCCAGCCCCTCAAGGAGGCTGTTCTTCGCTCCTTGCCTTCGGACCGGGGCCTCTACATGCCGGAGGAGATCCAGCCCTTACCGGCATCCTTCTGGGATGATTGGAGGGAGATATCCCTCGCGGAACTTGGCTACCGGGTAACCAGCCACCTCTTTCAGGGAGCGATCCCGGAGGATGAACTTCGCTCGCTCGTAGCCGGGGCCATCAATTTTCCCGCTCCCCTGCATTCCCTCGGCAACGACCTCTCGGTGCTAGAGCTATTCCATGGTCCTACGCTCGCCTTCAAGGACTTCGGCGCCCGCTTCATGGCCCGTCTGATGGGCCACCTGACCAAGGACGACGGGCGCGAACTCACCGTGCTGGTCGCGACCTCGGGAGATACGGGAGGCGCCGTAGCGAGCGCCTTCCACAACGTGCCCGGCACCCGGGTGATCATCCTCTACCCTTCCGGCAAGGTCTCCGGCTTGCAGGAGAAGCAGCTCACCACCCTGGGCGGCAACATCACCGCGCTCGAAGTGGACGGCACCTTCGATGACTGCCAGCGTCTCGTGAAGGCGGCCTTCGCCGACCGGGAACTCTCCGAGAAACTCAATCTCACTAGTGCGAACTCGATCAACATCTCTCGTCTGATCCCGCAATCTTTCTACTACTTCGATGCTGCCCGCCAACTGCCCGAAGACAGCGAGGCCACCTTCATCGTTCCATCAGGTAATTTCGGCAACCTCACTGCCGGGCTCCTGGCCCACCGGATGGGCCTCCCGGTCGCTGGCTTTGTCGCCGCCACAAATGTCAATGATGTCGTCCCCAATTATCTACTAAATGGCCAGTATGATCCCCGCCCTTCCGTCGCGACGATTTCCAATGCCATGGACGTGGGCGCGCCTTCGAACTTCGCCCGCATGGTCGATCTCTTTGCCCGCCCCGACAAACCCGAAGCCGAGCAGCTAGGCGACGCGGACGCCCTCACCGCGATGCGGGCCTCGATCCGTGGGGCATCCTTCACCGACGAACAAACCCGTGAAGCCATCCGCGAGGTCTGGGACGAATTCCGCTACGCGATGTGCCCGCACACCGCAGTCGGCTATCTGGCCGCCAAGGGCACAGTCAGTCAAGGACACCGCATCATCCTCTCCACCGCCCATCCCTCCAAGTTTCTCCCCACGATGGAGGAAGAGCTTGGAAAAGGTGCTGTCGAGATCCCGGAGCGCTTGGCCTGCCTGGCGGATGAGCCGAAGGCTTCCATCCCGATGACCCCCGGAGAGGAGGCCTTCTTCAGCTGGTTGCGTCAGAGCTGATTCACAGAAGAAGCAGTCAGGCGCGACCGCCTTTGCCAACGGCTTTGGCGAGTGTCTCGCGAGGAAGGTGCAACACATCCATAATCCTTGAATCTTGCGGTCTCCCGTCTTGTATCTCCTCCATGACCAAAGCTGACCGCGACTTTCTTTTTCAACTCCTTGAGACCCCCAGCCCCACCGGATGGGAAATGCCGGGGCAACGGGTGTGGGCCGACTTCGCGAAGGAATACGCGGACTCCGTGGAGTGCGACACCTACGGCTCCACTTGGGCCACGATTGAGGGAACAAGCGACAAGACCCTCATGCTGGAAGCGCACGCCGATGAGATCGGCTACATCGTGAAGCATGTGACCAAGGACGGCTTCCTCCGGGTCGACCGCTTGGGTGGCTCCGATGCCGCCACCGCCCGCGGTCGCCGCCTGCGCCTCCTTGGCGACAAGGGGGACGTCATCGGAATCATCGGGAATACCGCCATCCATCTGCGGCGCGACTCCCTCGCCAATGAGAAGGCGCCGAAGGTTCATCAGCTCTGGGTGGATATCGGAGCATCCAATCGGGAAGAAGTAGCGGCCCGGGGGATCCGTGTCGGTCACCCCGCCGTCTATACCGACGGCCCGATGGAGATGGGCGAGGACCTCCTTGTCTCACGCGCTCTCGATAACCGCGTGGGCGGGTACATCATCGCCCAAGTGCTGAAGCTGGTCTCGAAGGCTAAGAAGAAGCCGGCCTGGAACCTCGTCTGCCTCAATGCCGTGCAGGAAGAGATTGGCGGCTACGGAGCCAAGATGGCAACCAATCGCCTACACCCTACCGCTTGCGTTTGTCTCGACGTCACCCACGCCACGGATACACCCAGCATCGATCAATCCCAACATGGCGAGGTCACCCTCGGCGGAGGGCCCTCCCTCACCCACGGGGCAGCCAACCACCCGCTCATGGTCGAGAAGCTGATGGATATCGCCGACAAGTCTGGCATCGAGATCCAGCATGAAGCCGCGGGCCGCTTCACCGGCACGGACACGGACTCCATCTACGATGTTCACAGTGGAATCCCTTCCGCACTGGTGTCATTACCTCTCCGCTGCATGCACTCGGTCGTGGAGACCGCGCACAAGAGCGACATCGAGGACATCATCAAGCTTCTTGCCAATCTCGTGCTCGACCTCAAGCCCAAGAACGCGTTCGAGCACAAGCTCTAATCCAGTGGCTGGGCAAGGACCCGCAGGCGGTAGGACGCACTGCGGGGATCAAGCTCATCCTGACGAGGCTTTCCCGCCGCGTTGACGACGTAAACCAGGGTCTCACCGGGCTGCAAGCCGGTCAGGTAGGTATCACTTCCTCTCGAGCGGTTCACATAATCGACTTTCGCCACCGACTCATCCCCAACCATCAAGGTGGGAAAATAGCCGCCGAACATGGGCGGGAAGCCAACCCGACTCTTGTAGGCCAGAGTTTTCTCGCCTACCGGAATCGAGGCCACGGGCAAGACCTTCTCTCCGCTCTCGGTGAACCTCCCGCGACCAGTTTCCGGCAACAAGACATTGCGGGACACGTGGCCGCAACTAGCCAATACCAAGGTGAGAGCGCTTGTTAGGCAGGCAATCAGTCGCATCGTTCTCTTCTCGTCTCCTTTCGATTCTTATTTGGCCAGTGTCTTCGCCTCGTCCCAGAGGGAATCCATCTCCTCCATGGAGGCGTCTTCCAGACTCATGCCTTTCTCTCGTAACTTGGCCTCCAGATAGCCGAAGCGTTTCTCGAACTTGCGGTTGGTGCCTTCCAGCGCGACTTCCGGGTCAATCTTTAGCTTCCGCGCCAGATTAACGACGATGAAGAGCAGATCCCCGATCTCTCCCTCCAGCGCCTCCCGATTGTCACCTTCCGCCAGGTAGCGCTCAAGTTCGTCCTTCACCTCTCCAAATTCTTCCTCGATCTTGTCCGCGATTCCCTTGGGATCCGGCCAGTCGAAGCCCACCTTCGAGGCTTTTTTCTGAATCTTCGCGCCGCGCAAAAGAGCCGGCAAGCCCTTGCCAACTCCATGAAGGTAAGGCTTCTCCTCATCACCCTTCTCCGCACGCTTAATTTCCTCCCATTGCTTGAGAACAGCTCCACTATCCCCAGCCGCTTTGTCTCCAAAGACATGCGGGTGCCGGCGGACCAACTTGTCAGAGACGCCCCGGGCCACCTCATCCATGTCGAAACGCTGCTCCTCGGCAGCCAATTCACTGTGGAAGACAACTTGCAGCAGCAGGTCTCCCAGCTCTTCCTGGAGATTCTCTTCGTCGCTCTCGCGAATGGCCGCGACCACTTCATAAGCTTCTTCCAACAAATTGGGCACCAGAGACTCATGGGTCTGCTCCGCATCCCAGGGGCACCCGCCCGGCGCCCGCAGGCGGTGCATGATAGCTCTCAACCTCTCGATCTGGCGCCCCTTGTCAGCGCATGAAATCATCTCCTCGTCGGTCATTTACTTGTCTCTGGTTCAGCCAATGCGCGCAGCCTGCGGCATCGGAGGCCGCTGATTAACCCTCAAGGTCACCTGATTGGCCAGCCCTTAGGCCTCCGGAAGTCCGACCGCAGTAAAGAGAAGGCAGAAAAGGCGATGGAGACACCTATTTCTGCGAGGCCTCTTTGAGGATGCGGCGCTCTTCCTCGGTGAGGGAGTGGAGGCCCTGCTCGTTGATCTTGTCGAGGATCTGGTCGATGTCCTGGCGTCTCGAGGGCTTGATCTCGGCGCGCGGGCGAAGCTTGGTTTCGTAGCTCTTCCGCTTCGCGAGCCTCGCCTTTTTCGTCCGGCGCTTGGGAGCCCGTCCCGAGCCGCCGCGAGGGCCCAGGATGTCGCCCATCACGTTCCACTGGCTCACATGCCCATGCTGCCTCATCCACCAGACGACCAAGGCGCAATTTGCCACGAGAGCAGCCGCCGAGCAAATGTTCCTCATCATCACGAATTGCAAGAGCGCAAGCCCGACGAAGACGACAGCCAGCCACTTGATAGGTATGTTCAGCCAAGCCATTGGGACATGCGGCATCATCGCGATTGCCGCCACAAAGATGGAAAGGTGTGGGATATGAGAGCCCAGCAAGACTCCGGGAATGCCAGCAAAGCCGAGTAAGACGACAATCGCCACCGGCAACAGCATCACGGAGACGAGCAATTTAGCATACTTCTCCCTCCCCAGATCCGCCTCCAGCATCCCGCCATAGCTGAAGAAGAAGAACCATCCGAGGAAGAGCCAAAAGGAAGGTGGCTCGAGAAAAGGATACGTCAGGACGGTCAAAAATTGACCCTCGGCAATTTGACTCGCAGAAACTTCACCCAGCTGGAGAAAGAACTCTGGGCGCATGACGACCGCAAGCATGCCGACGGCTTGCAGGAGAATGACCAGGAGAGTGAGATTGATCGGCACTTTGCCCAAATGAAACAGGGGAGGAGCCCAGTTCTCCCTCATCAATCGCCCGCCGGAGTAGTTCACGGAAAGAAAGTAGGTCGGGAATGGCTCCAGCTCAAGTCGGCAAGTCGGGTGGCTTCGGAATGTTGGGATTCGGCGCAGTCACCCAGCTGGCAGCTTTGGGCGTCACATCAGCATACCAGCCCACAAGGCCCATCGCGACCAACCCCAAGAGTCCGGCGTAGCCAAAGGTCACCGCCGTTGCCATCCCCGCGACGAATGGCGTAAAAATGAGGATACCGACGATCATCCAGCTTGGCTTAACTTCATAATGGTGAACAACCAGGCGGATCCGGGACCGAGCCATGGCCAAGCCCAAGACCGTAAAGCAGAACCACCCTCCCAAGGCATTGAGATGAAACCAGATGCCGGCCTTATCTTCGTGCGCGGCCGCCGCCATCATCGGCGGGCCACAAGAAGCCAGCATGGAAATAACGAAGAGGAACAGAATCATAATACGGGCTCCTATTCCTCGGAACGATGATGCTCCAATCGCACCAGCCGCAAACATCCCTGAGCCAAGAATGACGGTGAACGCGAGAGCCAGATTCCGCGTCACGTCGATCCCTCCGATGAAGTAGCGAACGATCGCATAAGGAAGCAGGGAGGAGAAAGTCAGGAGACAGATCCCCCAGATAACGAGGAATTTGCCTCGCACCACCTTCCAGCGGGAAAGCGGAGTCATGAGCAAGAGCTCGTGATTCCCCTCCTCGAGCTCCTGCCCCATCAGAAGCAAGCCGCCCAGCGGCATGAGAAAGAGGCAAACAAAGCCCGCCACGACCCAAAACGGCCCGGAAAACATGTCTCCGGGGAAGAACATGAGAAGATTGAGGACCCCTCCATACTGGGTGCTCTTCTCCACATCGTCCGCATTCATCTGAAATTCGACGACCATTGCGATGACAGCCAGAACCTGGATCCCGATGAACGGAAGGAAGAAGCTCCCCCGCCGCAAACCTTGCCTCAACTCCTTGGACAACATCGGTCCGAGCTTCTCGGGCAAATCACGCTCACGCCACCACTCGTCGACATCCTGCATGCCCGACAGTCTGGTCCGAATTCGCTGTTTGTTCAATCGGGTATCCTCGCTCAGCGACACTCTTATCCCGTCCGCTCCAGCTCCGGAGCCACTTGGATCGAGTGCAAGCCCATCCAAAATGCACGAAGTTGATTCCTTGCCGCAATTCGGAAAACTACAGGTTAAAAGGAGCAGCGATTTCTAGCAACCGAACAAACTATTTAACCAATTTGATAAATAGTTTTGTTTACTATTGACCACGCTATCGGATCTTCCCATCCTATCGGTGTGAGGCTGGACGCGGGGATGAAAGTCCCTTCCAAGGCAACACATGGAAGTTTGTAGCGATTGCAGCCTCCTTGTCTTCGGGCAAGGAGGCTGCACTTCTTTCAAATGGCCGCATTGAAGGGAATTCAGCACCGCCGCCCAGAGTGTCCCCACCTCAGCAGCGCGTTCAGGCGGAAGGCGCCTTAGGAGTTAGATGATTAATCGCTGAATGATAGTTCAATATACCTCACGAAGATAGACTGTTAGCAATCAGAGCCGCCCGTTCCTTTTCTCGTCAGAGCGCGTTATCTTGACGTCTGCATCCTTGGTAGATAGTGTACTCAATGCTCGATCTATTCTGATCGGGCTTTAACGCAACACCTAGTAAACAATGAAACCATCATCCCTCATCCTGTGCGCGATGCTGCTCGCAGGCCCAGCCCTGGGCGATGCCAAGACGGCTGAAGACTACTTCCAGCAAGGAGAAGCGGCCCTCGAGCAAGGTAATCTAGCCACCGCCCGCTCAGCCTATACCCAAGCTCTCCGGCTCAATCCCCAGCACGGCAACGCCCGCTTCCGCCTTCTTAGCCTCAAAGATGTGGCTGGCGAAGCGAAGGTGAAAATCAAGAAACGCCAGTTGGCTAAGATACGGCTCAAGCAAGTCAACTTCGAGGACACGCCGCTCCGGGAGGTGCTGCAAGACTTGGGCGTGATGATCGAGCAAGCGAGTGAGGAGGAATTCATCCCTAATTTCGTCCTCGACGATTCGAGCTCCGGCATTGCGGACAATAAGATTAACCTTCGCCTCCGCAACATCCCTGCCTCTGCCGTTCTAGACTACGTGCTGTCGCAGGGTAAAGCGCGGGCCGTGTGGAGCGAGCACGCCATCGCCATTCGCCCCATGGGCAAATGAATTAAGGAAGAGATATCTCCCGCTGCGACTCGTTCACCGAGCCACAGCGGGATTTCCCTTTCATTCAGCGTGGCTCACCGAGGTGGCGCTGAAAGAATTCGACCCGTTGGCGGCGGAGGTAAGCGCTCTCGCCAATTCCATGGCCACCATTGGGCACCATAAAGAATTCAAAGTCCTTGTCCGCCTTGATCAGAGCGTCAACGACTTGGTAGGTGCTGCTCGGATCCACATTCGTATCGACCTCGCCCACCGTCAGGAGCAATTTGCCTTGGAGTCTCTCGACATGAAGCGCGTTGGCATTGGCCTCGTAGCTTTCATCAATCGGCCAATCCATCCATTGCTCGTTCCACCAGATCTTGTCCATCCGGTTGTCATGACAACCGCAATCGGAGACTCCGGCTTGGTAGAAATCACCATGCCAGATCAACCCTGCCAAGGTGCTCTGACCTCCCGCCGAGCCGCCATAGATGCCGACTCTCTCGATATCCATCCAAGGACGATCCTCCGCCGCCTCCGTGATCCATTTGATCCGATCGGGGAAGCCTGAATCCTTCAAATTCTTGTAAGCGTAATGCTGAAAGTCGCGGCCGCGATAGTTGGTGCCGCGTCCGTCAATCTGCACGAGAACAAAACCCGCCGCAGTCATCTCACTGCGATGCCCATACCAAGACGACCACTTCTTGGGCACGAAGGCACCGTGTGGACCGGCGTAGATATTCTCGACGACAGGATACTTGCGGGACGGGTCGAAGTCGACCGGCTTCCAGATGACTCCATGGATATCGTGAAGGCCGTCGCGATCCTTGGTGACAAAGCGCTCAGGCATCAGGAAGCCGTTCTCGAGCATCTCCTCGGCGTCAGCGCGCCCCAGCTCGGTAATCAGGCTGCCATCCCGAGCGCGGCGCAACTCGTGGACCGGCGGCTGATCAACCCGCGACCATGAGTCGACGTAGAGACTCCGGTCCGGAGACCAACGCAAATTGTGCGTCCCGTCACCCTCGGTTAAGAGGGTCAGCTCTCCCGTCTTCCAGTTCACCTTGGCAAAGTGGAGGTAGTAGGGATCCTGATCCTCGAAGTAACCACCGAGAGTGAAATAGATTTCCTCACCACTGACTCGCTCAATATCACGGACCACCCACTCCCCACTCGTTAAGGCCTCCCGCTGACCCGTCGCCTCATCAATGAGGTAAAGATGGCTCCAGCCCGAGGATTCCGAACGCCAGAGCAGCTTGCCCTCCCCCAGGTCCTTCCACTCACACTTGTCGTAAACGTGGATGAACTTGTCGCTCTCTTCGCTAGCCACGATCCGACTTTCCCCGGTCTCGGTATTCAGCTCGATCAAGCGGTATTTCCCGAAGCCCCGCTCGATGTATTCGAGCCAGACCCGGCTTTCGTCCCGCCAATGAACACGATTGATGCTGAAGGGATTCTCCAGGAGTTCGCTCCTGAACTCGACGCGTTCCCCGCTCTGCCGATCAAACACCACGGGATACTCGATTTTCAGCTCATCCCCGGGCTTGGGATAGATCGTGACAAAGTGCTCGGGCTGGAGCTGATCCGCAGGAGAGGAGCGCACATAGTGAACCTTTCTCTCCTCGATATCGGGATAGTTGAAGGCGATGAAAGCCTCTCCCGTGGGCGACCACTTGGCCTCGTCCCGCCAAACCCAGCCCTCGGGAAGTTCGCTGTCGAAGGTCTGGCTGTCGCTACCTTTTCCCAAGGTCAGCACGCCCTCTTGCACGCTGAGCGGAGGGAGCTGCCCCTTCTCATCATCAGACGCAGGATCCTCCTCATGGTGCCAGCGACGACGACGCCGTCCCTCCCGTTCCGCTTTCAGGCCCTCCGGCTTTTGCTCAAGTTGCGTAATCTCGCCCGATTGTCCGTTGACAGCGACCCAGCCTGCATCACCTTTGTAAACGCAGATCCACGAGCCTTCCTCCTTTAACCATCCCATCTCGAGACGTTCAAATGGACCGCTGTCACCCCATTTCTCCCTCAATTCCTTGCCCCGACGTTCAAATGAAGCTGTTCCCCCGTGCTCGCCCATCAAGAGGCCAGCTCCCAGCAGAATTGTAAAAAACGTGAATTTCACGCTCAGAATACGGTCGATATTGGCATCCTTATCTTAATGGATGACTTTCCTCAATCTAGGCTCGCCAGTTGAAATCGTTCCGCTATCCTCCCGCCTTTGCCATTTCGGCACTAAAGACAATAAACAAATAAGACATGCCTCTCCGCATTCCGTTCGCCCGTGTCAATTGGGTCAATACCGTCTTTCTTTCGGTCATTACCCTTCTTGCCCTCGTCGCCTCCCCCATTTACCTTTGGCACCACGGCATCAACTGGTTCCAAGCTGGAATGATGCTCTTTTACATCATCGCCACTGGGATGAGCATCACGCTCGGCTATCACCGCCTCTTTTCTCACCTTTCATTCAAGGCCAAGTGGCCCGTCCGCCTGTTCACCCTCGTTTTCGGCTCCTGCGCCTTCGAGAACTCGGCGCTCAATTGGTGCTCGGACCACCGTCGCCACCACAAGCACACCGACCACGATGATGACCCCTACAACATCTCGAATGGTTTTTTCTGGGCCCACATTGGTTGGATCCTCTTCAAGGTGAACCCTGAGCCACCCCTCGACAACGTCGCGGACCTCCGCAAGGACAAGATGGTCATGTGGCAGCACAAGTGGGACAAGGTGATTGCCCTTGTCGTCGGCTTCCTTCTCCCCGCCGGCCTTGGCTACCTCCATAGCGGCCCGGTAGGCGCTCTCGGTGGCTTCCTTCTTGCTGGCGTCCTTCGGGTATTCCTCGTCCAGCAGTGCACCTTCTTCATCAATTCTCTCTGCCACACAGTCGGCCGTCAGCCTTACTCCACCCGTTGCAGCGCCCGCGATAGCTTTCTCATGTCGCTCTTCACCTTCGGCGAAGGCTACCACAACTATCACCACGAGTTTCAGCACGACTACCGTAACGGGGTGAAGCCTTGGAACTTCGACCCCACCAAGTGGGCGATTTGGTTACTCGAGAAGGTCGGCTTGGCCTCCAATCTCCGCCGCGTTCCTTCCTCACGGGTGGTTTTGGCTGAGATTCGCGTCGCGCGAAAGAAGGCCGAGGCGACTCTGGCGAAGATTTCAAACCACCACGACCACGCCTGGCGCGAGTCCGCGGAACGGATGGCCCATGAGCTGATGGAACGCTTCTCCGAGAGCTGCTCCGAGATGGAGAAAGCACTCTCCGACAGCGTGACCCATTCCAAGCAAGCCGTGGAGACTTGGCGCAAAGAGGCCCGCGAGATCATCGCAGACCTGGGTCGCCTTCGCCGCCGCCGCATGCCGCTTACGGTCTAAGAGAAAGTTGAGCGAGCGCTCAGCGACCTCGCTCTTAGCAGCCCTTTAATGAAGAAGGCCTCCACCATGGAGGCCTTTTTTAGTGTCCTGATGAAGATGGGGCAAGATCCGCGTCACTCCATGTCGGCTTTTAACCTTGCTGGTAGCAGGCGCTTTCGGGCCCAACTTGGCCCGCAAAAACCACATCGCTCTCCCGAAAGAGCTCCCGACGGGCAACAGCATGGGAAACCGCTCAAACCAGCGCTTCTAACCTGACTGCCTAGGTTGATGGCATCCTCGGGGAATCGGCGGAACCAAACTCGCTATCCGACTCGCAGCCTCCTCGCCAGAGAGGGACTACTGGTTAGGGATCCATATCGGCTCGCCAAGTAGAATACTGGCCGACCGATTGAGTTTGGATTTTGCCCTCCGCCCTCTGCGCCCCGCTCATCAGTTACTGCCTACCATAACCCCATTGACCCCTTTGGGCGGCTAGCACCGAAGGGGCTGGACGGTCCGAGGAGGGTGGAACCTAGCGCCTCGTCTCGCTAGAGTGAGGGCTTCTCCTTCACTTTGTATTTGTCTGAGTAGAAGGTATTGCCACTCACAAATTCCTCTGGCAACCATGAGGCCAGCGGAACCTCAGAGATCTCCGCGACCACAGAGTCTGATGTCAGCGAGGTCTCGGGACAGGCCATCATCACTTGCCCCATCACCCAGCTGGCGCGCTTGCGGGTGATTGCGTTTTCTTCCAAAGCCGCATTAAGGCGAAGCTCTTCAGGACCTCCCCGCTTGACGAAACCGACAACCTGCTGGTTGGGGCCGTGCCCCTCCACCAGCCAGGAACTCCATTCTTCCGGATTATGGCTGGCGTCATAGTGATTATGAGGCCTCAGGAAGGCTCTCATCAAGGTTGGCTCGATCGGCTTTTCCTTCAAAAAGGCGTCCCAGCTCAGGTCACCCACCGCGGCGCCAAATTCCCAGAAAACCCTAAAATTCTGTCCTTCTTGCAACACGGCCAAGGGCAGGGTCTCCGAGCCACTCTTGACTTGGTAATAATAGACCGCTCGCTCTCCTGCCGACTGACGTTGACGGAGGCTCAGCTCATAGTCACCCGGATTCGCAATGGGCTCGAAAAAGCGGTCAAGCTTCTCTCGAATCTCAGTCGATTGGAAAATATAGGGCAATGCGGACTTGAGGGCGACCGCGTTGAGAAATCCACGAGCCTGTTGCTCCGCACTAGCAAAGTCGGGTTCGCTGGACCATTGCGAGCCCATCACCGAGGACGAGCCCTCCTCCTCTGCGGTTTGCGGAGAAATGGCCCCTTCCATGACGATCGCGGTCATCACAACCAAAGCAATGAGCAGAACCAGGCCAGAAATCAGCATCGTCATGGGATGACTCTCCACCCAGACACTGAGTGCTGAGCGATGCTCTCCCTTAACGTCGGTCGCCGCCTGAATATCGCGGCGGAAACGGTGTGCTTCCGCCGCTGCCTCGCGGCGGACGAGCACTCTGGCAGGAAGCGGGCTACTCCGGACTCCTTCTTCTTTCCTCCCATTGGCATGCGTTCCGGAAGGTGCAGGCATCGCTGAAGAGCCTCCATTCAAGACGGGAACCTTCTCGCCTGCAGTCGAAGCCTCGGAAGGCCGGGTCGCCTTTTCCTCATAGTGACCAGAAGCCGGAGGAGACGCAGTCTCGGCCACCGCAGCAGCCACCCCATCAATTAAGCCTGTTTTTCCTTCAATGGCAGACGCGAGTTTCTCAATCGCCTTGGCGAGAGCAAAATTACTCTCCGCATGCGGATCCACCTTACCACCCCCTCGCGAGGGAGGGAGCTGGCGCTGATAACGATGAACCAGCACATCGGATTGCTTGGGCACATGCTCAAGATCCGCGTGACCGAAGCTCTCCGGGATCTCCATGCTCACCGGAATGGCCATCTGATCTCCCTCTGAACGACGGCGGAGGAGCACTTCACACCCGGGACAAATCGCTTCGGTCTCCAAACTGCCGTCAGCAAACGGCACTTCGTGCCCGCAAGCGGCGCATTTTAGCAAAACAGACATCAAAAGAAATAGAACTTAAGGAAGTGAGTTTGAAACTCAAACCGACCCCTCTGGCAAGTTTAACCCGCCGGGGTTCATCCTATTCAAAATTAAAATCGACGCCAGAGGGCGACCTCCCGCCGGGTGGCGCGAGGCCGATGAGCATCAGCAACGGGAATTTTGGCCAACTCCGCGCGGGAGTTGGAATGCCCGGATGTCCAAAAAGCTAAGATGTTTGCGGCGGCCTGCTCCGAACTCGCTTCAATGGTGTCCCGCAATGTGAGGACCTGCTTGGCGCACGAGCGAAAACAATTCCGCCAACATGAAAAGGCGACGCGATGAGCCGCGTCGAGAAATTTGGTTTTTGGCATTGGAGGCTAAAGCTAGCATAGCCTCCAAGCTTTCTCAAGAAAGAGAACGCCAAGAAGACTACTTGACTGCGGTCAGAGCCTCTCGCTCAGACTGTTCGCTCTTCAGGGCAGCCTCGAAGAGGCCAGGTGAAAGAGAAGGGGCGGCATCCAGAGCGTATCCACTTTCCGATAACTCCTGGGTGTAGCTTGCTGCAAGCCAACCAAACAAAACGAGGGAGGAAGTCGTGATAAAGGCGGGGATTTTCATTCGTAGGAGTTCTTTCGGGGGATGTATTGTGTCGGGTTAGGGTGACCGGCGGATAAAAAAAGTTCGCTCGCAGGTCAAGTGGATGCGGCAAAAAAAGGGAAAATACCCTCAGCTCACCGCCGCCACGATTGCATAAAGAAACATTTTGTTTAAGCAAAATTAATCAAAGTGTCGATTTTCTTTAATTCCGCGCCAAGACAGTG
The DNA here is from genome assembly GCA_030673895.1 of Verrucomicrobiota bacterium JB023. GTDB lineage: Bacteria > Verrucomicrobiota > Verrucomicrobiia > Verrucomicrobiales > Akkermansiaceae > Roseibacillus. The sequence goes on along the minus strand of JAUTCR010000052.1, from coordinate 45,393 downwards.
GGAGCACTCCCAGTACCAAATCGGTCAACTACGGTGACGGCAACTGCTTGTGCTCCCGGCGGAAGCGAAACCGATGTGGTCCCTGCCGAGACAACGTGAGTGCATCGCCAGGTTTTTCCATAGCGAGCTTGCACCGCATACTTGGACGCTCCGGATACCTTGGACCAGCTGACCGAGGTTCCGCTCGCTGTCACTCTCGGGCTGGGCAAGGGCTTCTTGCTCAGCCACGGCATAGGGGGCACCAAAGCCGGCTCTTGATAGACACTCCCCTTCATGGCCGAGCTCACTCCGCCGCGATTTTGCATCACCGACTTCATGCTCCAGTGGACATGACCCACCCAATTTCTTCCAATCGAGCGCGACAGATTCACCTGCTTCACAATTTCCCCCGCCGGCCGGCCCGGGTCTTCAGAGGAGTTGACTCGCGCGGTGGCGATACCAGGCCACACGGGTCGACTCCCTTGGGAGCGCCACCAGGAGAGCAGCTTGCGAAAATCTTGTTCGCTCCCGATGCGCCAATACAGCTGCGGGCTCAGGTAATCACACCAACCATTGGCCAACCACTTCCGTGAATCGGCAGACAGGTGGGAGTAGGCGTCAATGCGGGCGGTGGTGCCTGCCGGGACGCCGGGACGCCAAATGCCAAAGGGGCTGATCCCTACTCGTACCCAGGGCTTCACCCGCTTGACGGAGGCATACATGTCTTTGACGAAGCCATCGACATAGGCCCGACGCTGGGACGGACTTTTGCCATCAGGGAACTGCTGCTTGGGGCGACCGGATGAGTCGACGTCTGGATAGGGATAGAAGTAGTCATCAATATGGATGCCATCGACGTCGTAGCGGCGGACGACATCGAGCATCACATCAAGGGCCCGCTTGCGAGTGAAGGAGCTTGCAGGATCCATCCACTTGTAGGTTTTGAACTTTCGAATCACGGAAGGATTGGTCCGAGTGACATGATTCGAACTCGTTGCCATGCTGGCATTTGGCAGGGCGCGGAAGGGATTGAACCAGGCATGGACCTCAATGCCTCGCGCATGGGCCTGCTGGATGCAGTATTCCAAGGGGTCGTAGCCCGGGGAACGGCCCATGGTGCCAGTCAGCCAAGAACTCCAGGGCTCGATGGACGAACGATATACCGCATCCGCATTAGGCCGGACCTGAAAGATGAGGGCGTTCATGTTCAGGCTCTGCATGCGATTGAGAATCGAGCGCAATTCGGCCTGCTGGGCTCCGGCGCTCAACCCTTTGCGGCTGGGCCAATCGATATTATAAACGCAGGCTGCCCATGCCCCCCGGAATTCGCGCGGGACGGCAGGGGGACGCTCCCGGGTCGGTCCGAAGGTTTGCCCTAGCGCCTGCAGGCTCATCAACATCAAGGCCAAGAGAGGAATTGCACGACTCATCACCGCCCACCCTCCCACAGGCGAGCCGACCCTCAAGCCAATATCACCGGAATCCTGTGTTTCTTGACGGGATTGTCACCCGCCACATCGCCGGTGCAACTCCCCTTCCCGCTCTCATTCACCTCATCTTTCCCATTGGCAAATCCCTCCTGCCTGCTTACACGCTGCGGTCTCGCCCATGCGTTACATCGTCAAAATTTTTCTTTACCAGATCACTCCGGAAATTTGGCGCCGCCTTGCCGTCCCCGCTGATTTCACGTTCGAACAATTCAACGACGCCCTTCAGGCATCCCTGGGGTGGGAGAACAAGCACCCGCATGAATTCCGTCACGGTAAGGGAAAGCGTCTGGTCGACGTCATCGGGCCGGTAGGCCTCGCCGACCAAGTGCCGATGGGAGGAGCCTTTCAGGACGAAAAGAAGATCACTTTGCAGGAATTCATTGGCCGCCGCCGCACTCCCGTCCGCATTCTTTTCCGGTACGACTTCGCGGAGGACTGGATTCACGAGATCGTCTTCGAAAAGAAAGACGAGGGGGAAGGCCTGGAGCTTCTTGAAGGGGAGCGCAATGGCCCTCCGGAGGACTTCGGCGGCGCCTTCCGCTACATGCAAGCCCTCAGCGGGGAAATAGCCTGGGATTTGCCCGGCTATGATCCAGAGGCCTTCGACCCCGCAGCCATTGATTTGGCTCCCAAGAAGAAGCGGAAACGTCGCTCCTGAGCGGTTGCGAAGTCATCAAGCCAACCTATTGGTGACTCAGCGGTGCACCGCCACTCGGAATAAAATTCTTGTGCTGCAAATTTAGCATGAACAAATTGGCGGCAACCTCCGTCTTCTTAACCGACATTCAGACGACATGATGAAACTGGTTCCCTTCCTCCTTCTCAACCTCGCGCTGGCCTCCGGTCTCCTCGCCGGGCCTATCGTGAACATCGATCAACTTGGCCAGCGCCTAGGCGGCTGGAACGAGAAAGGTGATCGCGCGGCAGAGTATGAAAGCTCGGGGTCGAAGTATCGCACCTGGAAGCCCGAGGTCACCGCCATGCTGGATGGTGGCATTTTCATCTCTCTGCGCATCGATCACCTGCGCGGCGTCTTCGCATCCGATGATCACGCCATCTTGCAAGTCACCCTCGACCGGCACGGCAACATCACCGAGGCCAGCTCATCCATGGCGCTGCAGGGCAAGCGAATCACCTCCGACGCTATCCGGCTCGGCACCACCGCAGGCTCCTCTATGGTCGCTATCGACAAGATTGCTAAAGTCGGGACCGACCTCGTGGCCGATCTCTCGGCCAAGCTTCTGCAGGAAAACATTGCCGAGCCCGGCCGCGTCAGCTTCCCGGCCGTAATCAGCCACAACTACAATCTCCTTTGCCTCGCGACCGGGATCATCAAAGAGAACCAATTGCCACGCAACGCCGCCGTCGATACCGGAGCCGAAGAGAGGGAGCAGCGTGACGAAGACTTCAAGAACCAGAAACGCCTCCAACAGAACTCCAAGGCACCCGCGGACGAGAAGCGCCAAATGGTCGCTCCATCAAAATCCTCCTGATCGAAGACACTCGGCAAGTGTCGTGCTTGCAGTTTGTTAAATCACCTCAACCACCTATTCTCTGGAATCCTTTATGAAAACACTCCTAGCCATGGTCGCCGCCGGCACCGCCCTATCACTGGTCTCCTGTGTGCCCTACCAGCCACAATATCCACCCATCCCTGGGGCCTCCCCGGGCACGGCCCCCATGACTCCGGCTCCTGACTACTCGCCGACCCGGCCCAGTGCCACTCCCAATCGGCTTCCGACGAGTCCCTCGGCGAGCAGCGGCAGCTCCAGCACGGACCCCTCGCGCCCTTACCGTCCGGATCCGATCACCATTCCTTCCATCACCCCGACGAATGAGTCCAACTACCTGACCGCAACCCCCGGAGTGAAGCCCAACACCGTCATCTCTCCCTACGCTCCCTACAATGTGATCAACGTTGAGGGCTTCAAGAGCGGGCAAAAAGCCTACGACACCTCGACCATCCCCATCGACCCCGCCACCGGCAAGCCCTACGTCGATGCCTCCGGACAGCCGGACAAGTCCAAGGCCAAGATTTTCATCGTTCCGTAACCCCTTCGCGGGGTCTGCCCCGCTCCGATTGTCCCCTACATCCTTGCGCCAAGCCAGCGTCGCTCACGACTCCGGCTTCCGCAGGGATTTTTTTTGAACCTGAAATCATCTCCTGCCTCGCTTTCCGAGCGCAATTTGCTTAGCTGCCCACACCTTCGATGAAACGCTTCTGTCTTCTGCTCCTCATTCCCGGCCTGCTGCAGGCCGCTGGCGAACATTCCGTTACGAAATCTCCTTTCACCATCACCGAAACCCTCGAGGGTCTCTACCTACCCGCCGAGGCCCAGGAGGTTTCCCTCTCTCCGAAACAATGGAAAAAGTTCGTTCTCACCGAACAGCCAGAACATGGCTCCACCGTCGCCCAAGGCGACAGCCTCCTCTCCTTTGATAAGGACGAGTACGACCAATGGCTGGCCGGCTTGGAGGACGAGGTGAAGACGAAAGAGCTTCAACTCGCCATCTCCAACCGCGAATTGACCGAGCTGAAGCAGAAAAACGAGCTGACCCTCGCCCGGGCCAAGGAAGCTCTCGATCATGCCGAATCCGACTTGAAGTATTTCCTCGAAGTTGGCCTACCGGCTGAAAAAGAAGACCTCGCCTTCAGCGTCAAACAGCGCGAACTGTCCCTCGCTTACGAGGAGGAAGAGCTTAAGCAGCTCAAGCAGATGTATGAGGAAGACGACCTCACCGAAGAGACCGAGGAAATCATCCTTGTCCGCCAGCAAAACTCCGTCGAATCCGCCAAGTTCTCGTTGGCGGAAATGAAGCGCCGCACCCAGCGCAGCCTGGAGGCCGCGCTCCCCCGGAAACAGGAGAAGATGGAGCAAGCCGTGACCGAAGCCCAAATCAACTATGCCACCGCGAAGGGCAATCTGGAGCGGAAATACAATCTCAAGGCAGTCGAAGTGAGCAAAGCCGAGCGCGAACTTGAGCTTGCCCGCAAAAAGCTGGCTGAAGGCAAAGAGGACGGCGCGCTCTTCGAGCAACTCGCTGAAATGGACGGACGCCTTTACTTCGGCGAGTTCGAAGACGGACGCTGGAAAAAAGGCGACGCCAACAAGTACTTCAAGGTCGGCGGCACGCTGCCCCTCGAGACCGTGGTACTGACCGTGGTTCCAACTGACGCGCCTCTCACCCTGAACGCCTTGGTCGATAGCGAAACCGCAGCCAAGTTGAGCACACTCAACTCCGCCACCGAGCCGGCTCCGCTCGCCAGCATCGCCTCATGGCCAGACCTCGAGGGCAAGCACCTCGTCACCATCCCTGCCGCCAAGCCCGAGCCCTTCGTCTTCGCCGGTTCCAAGGGCAAAACCGAGATCACCTTCTACAAGAATGACGAGGCCATCACCATCCCGAAGGCCGCGATCAAAGAGCGGGAGGACGGAACCCGCTATGTGCGCGTCAAGCTCTCCGAAGGTGACCCCGAGGAGCGCGTCATCCAAACCGGGCAAGAAAACGGCGACCTCGTCGAGGTCGTCTCCGGCCTTGAGGAAGGTCAGGTCATCCTTCACTAAACTTCATGGGCGGCGAGCAATCGCCGCCTTATTCAACAAGTGATGTCAGCCAAATTCACAACCTCCGCCATCCTTCTCCTCCTCGGCACAGCCATGCTTCCCGCCCAGGAAGCACCCGCGCAGGCAGATTCTCCTGCCGCGGCGGCGGCTTCCGCCAACGAGAGCCAAGCCATCCGGCAAGAGATGGAGGATGCCCTGACGCGGGGGGTGGATTACCTGAACTCATCACAAAACAAGAACGGCTCCTGGGGCAGCGCGACGCGCACCAAGGGCCTGAATGTTTACGCTCCCCTGCCCGGTGCCCACCACGCCTTCCGCGCTGGCACCACAGGCTTGGCCCTCCAGGGGATCATTGAATCCGGCGACCGTCGCCCGGCCACGATGGCCACCATCGACAAAGCCGAACAATGGATGCTCACAGAGCTTCCCCGGCTCCGTCGCGCGGAGCAGACTACGATGTATAATATCTGGGGCCATGCCTACGGCCTCCGCGCGATCTGCAGCCTCTACCGTCTGCGCGAGGGCGATGACTCCAAGCGAGCAGCTCTCGTGCGCCTCGCCGAGCAACAGCTGGAACTCCTCCATCGCTACGCCGATCTCAATGGAGGCTGGGGTTACTACGAGCGCGACGATCTCGCCACGAGCACACCCACAGGCACACCCACCCCCTTCACCACTGCATCCGCCCTGCTCGCCATGAAGGAGGCGGAGCAGACGCTTGGGCTGAAGCCCGATCCCAAAGTCGTCAAAGGCGCTCTCCGGCTTCTGCGCTTCTGCGAAAATCCCGATGGGACCTACAACTATTCCTACAGCCACTGGATCGTGCCCCGCCGAGGGATCAATCGACCCGCCGGCTCTCTCGCCCGCTCCCAGGCATGCCAGCTCGCCCAACGGGCCTACGGGGATGAGCGCATCACCGACGAGCGCCTCATTGAATGGCTCGACCGCCTCACCAAGCGCGACGGCTTCCTCTCCATTGGACGCAAGCGTCCGGTGCCACATGAGACCCATTTCCAGATTTCCGGCTATTTCTACTATTACGCCCATTACTACGCGGCTGGTTGCTTCCAGGAATTAGCGGAAGAAGACCGCGCGGACCTACTCGAGCCCCTCGCCCGCCTCCTCCTCGACAAGCAGGAGAAGGATGGCTCCTGGTGGGACTACCCGCTCTACGCCTATCATCAGGCCTATGGCACGGGTTATGCACTCACCAGCCTCGCCCGCTATCTGGGAAAGACCGAATCCTAACTCATGCCTGAGACCTGCCGAATCGACAAATGGCTCTGGGCCGTCCGCATCTATAAGACGCGCTCCTTGACAGCCAAAGCTTGCGAAGCGGGGAAAATCAAGCGGCTTGGCAAATCCCTCAAGCCTTCAGCCTCGATTCGCATCGGCGACCATCTGGAAGTCACTCCGCCGGATAACCTCCTCACCCGTCAACTCGAGGTGAAGCAGCTGCTCGAGAAGCGGGTCTCCGCGCCCTTGGCCCGCGAGGCCTACGCCGAACACACGTCGCAAGCAGCCATCTCGGAAGCGGAAGCCAAGAAATCCATCCTCAGGCAGGAGCGCCTCTTCCGCCAGGAAGGCGACCAAGGCCGGATGACGAAAAAGAAACGTCGGGAGTGGAACAAACACTCACCTTTCTTCGGCGAAGACTGAGGGAAAAAATGATGTGGAGATAGCTGTTTGCTGATAACGGTTTCCCCCGTGAACCCAATCACCTTCACTCCACTCTATAAAACCCGCGTCTGGGGCGGCCGCTCCCTCGAGACAATCTACGGGCGTCAATTGCCCGATGACCAGCCCTACGGTGAGGCTTGGGAAATCGTCGACCGTGAGGATGACCAATCAGTCGTCGCCAGCGGGCCTTTCGAGGGCAAAAGCCTCCACGAACTGTGGACCAGCCATCGTGAGGAAGTCTTTGGCAAGGTGCCTGACGCCCCTCGCTTTCCCATCTTGATCAAGATCCTCGATTGTCGGGATGATCTTTCCATCCAGGTTCACCCGCCGGTCCATCTGGCGGACTCTCTTAACGGAGAACCCAAGACGGAGATGTGGTTCATCGCCGATGCCACCCCGGATGCCTCTCTCTACATCGGCTTCAAGGAGGGCGTGACCCGGGAATCCTTCGAGCAATCCATCAACGAAGGCACCGTCGCCGAGGCCGTCCACAAGATCGTGCCAAAGGCTGGCGAGTCCATCTTCATCCCCTCCGGTCGTTGCCACGCCATCGGCGGCGGCAATCTCATCTTCGAAATCCAGCAAAACTCCGACACCACCTACCGGGTCTTCGATTGGAACCGGATGGGTCTCGACGGCAAGCCGCGTCAGCTCCATGTCGAGGAATCCCTCGCCTCCATTGACTTCAATGACTTCGAGCCCGGGATGGATACTCCGGAAGGCAACACGCTGGCGAAATGCGACTACTTTCACACCGAACGCTTCGAGCTGGCACCGGGCGAGGGGATTGGCAATGCGGGAGCGGACCGCTTCTCCCTCATCGCGGTCGTGAGTGGATGCCTGACCGCCGGAGGAGAGAGCTACCAGCCCGGTCAATTTGTCCTGCTCCCACCCGGAAGCCAGGACCTCAGCGCCGGGGAGAAGAGCGCCGTTCTCCGCATCACTATTCCCTAATCCGCTTCACTCGCCCGGGAGGATCTCCGCCATCATCGCGGTGATTCCTTCCTCGGCGAGTTCGGAGTTCGGGTAGATGGCGCGGGCTTTAAGGTAATGAGCCATGGCTGAGCCAATTTGCGGCTCGCGTCGATTGCGCATCTTGTTGGCCTCATCGAGTGCTTTGGTGAAATCGGCCACCCGGGGCGCCAGCAATTCAATCTCCCGACCGAGTTTGGGATCATCGGGAAACTCTTCCCGGATGCGCGCCAATTGCTCGTAAGCCGCGTAGTCCGCCCCTACTTTGGAGAATTCCTCCGCCTTCGAGATGGCCACCTCGATCGCTTGCAAGTTGTCCGTGATTTCACGCAAGGCCGCTGTCCGCTCCTCGTCGCCGCGCACCGCGAGGATGAACTCGCCCTCTTGGGCGCGCTTGGCAATTTCCCGATAATTGCCCTCGCTCAGCAGCCGGTCGAAGGCATTGCGCGCGGTCACGAGTTCCGAGGTCGAGCCCACCATCGAGCTAAATTCCTGCAGCTTGGGATTGGTTGGCCAGATGGTGGCGGCCTGCTTGATGGATTCAGAGGCCTTGTCATTTTGCTTCGCCAAGAGGGCAGCCTTGGCCTCCTCGATAGCGAGGTCACTGGCCAAGGTGTAGCCGGCGATGGCGCCATCGGCCTTGGCTGCAGGGAAGTCCCGGGCCTGCGACTTGAGAGCGGTCACCAATTCCTTGGCTCTTCCGTAATCCCGTGCCTGCATGGCGCCGTAGAGGAGATTGAGGTCGCGGATGTAGCCCTGGACCTGGCGCTTGCGAGAGAGAGGAAGGGTGGCAACGGGCTCAAGATATTCGCCTAGGGCGAAGGCCTCCATCAAGCGCTGGGAGGCGGTGTGGATCTCACCCTGATCGAGGAGATAGTTGAAGGCGCCAATCGCCTTCTCGGAATCCCGGATGGCCTCCGAGGCCAAGGAATCCAGGGTGGATACGGTGGGTGTGGTCCCGAGAGATTCGGAGAAGAGGCGCGATACATCGGAGCCTTCCTTGATTTGCAGGACGCGGTCGCCGTCCCGCCAAATCTGATTGTAAAAGCGGGAGGCCATCAGCACGTGCTGGAAGCGGCGCTGCAAGAACCACTGGATCATGGCCGCTTGATATTGCGACTTGGAGCTGATCAGGGACACCTCGGTGCGCGCAATATTGGCCTTTCGCATGGCCTCAATCTCGGCCAGGCGGCGGACGTGCTCCGCATAGCGGTGGGACTGCTCGCCCACGCCCGGGGAGAAGGTTTCCTCGATGCGCCGGTCGCCTTGCTCAGTGACCTTCTTCTCGACGTTCATGCGATTCGGTCTCTCATTGCGCGCCATGTCGTCCGCCGTCTTGCTCACCCTTTCCCGCTCTTCGGCGAGCTTTTCATTGATGTGACGGAGGTTCCGGTTATCCTGCTTGGCCAGCATCGCGGTATAGACCGCCTCAGCCAATGAGGAAGAGACACGGGCATCGCCCGGATAAGCCGCAGCCTGGGGAAGCAGCTTGAAGGCCTCGGCGAGGCTCGGGCCATTCCCCTGGGTTCCGGAAAGACTGGCAAGCCGTTGGGGGGAAAGGATTTCCAGCACCTCGTCGATCGTCTCCCGATAGAGCTGGGCCTCCTCTGAATCTTCGGGCGGCTCATTGAGATACTTCTCGAAGCGGGCCTTGATCACGCGGGAATCGCCGAGCGGGATCGCGATCCCGGCGACGGTGACCGTCTCAGCCGCCGGATCAAGGAGCGGGACTTCTTGGCCAAAGGGAGATTCCGCCTCCTTCTCCCGAGGGGCGGGCGCCACATCGACCGGGGGAGGAGGCCCGCCGCCGGGCGCGGGAGGTGGGGGCGTGTAAACCTGCGCTCCGGCTCCCGCCACCATCATCATCAAGCAACCCAATCGTTTCATTATCTCCAAGCAATCAAATCCGTTATCAATAAGCGATGCGAAAAAGCGGAGCCGGAACCCTGACTTGACCATCCGGCTCACCGCAGTCACACCGCGCCCGTGTCCTGGCTCTGGCTGACTATCATTTCCGCTCTTCTTCTTGGGGTTTACGACTTCCTCAAGAAGTCGGCCCTAACCAATAACGCTGTTCTGCCCGTCATCTTTGGGGGAATCGCCGCCGGAGCCCTCATCTGGCTGCCACTCGTCATCTGGTCGGGCCTCGCTCCCGCGAGTCTTCCCCATCCTGCCCTTCACGTCACCGCGATCACCCCGCTGCAGCACTTGCAGGTCTTCGCCAAATCAGCCCTCGTGGTGGCCTCCTGGATCTTTGGCTATCTCGGGCTCAAGTCCCTTCCTCTCTCCATCGCCACCCCCATCCGGGCCACCAGCCCAATTTGGACGATTTCCCTCGCCCTGTTGATCTACGGCGAGAGCCCCACCACCCGCCAGTGGGTCGGCGTCGGCATCATTCTCTCCTCATTCTTCATTTTCTCCATGGCAGGGAAGAAGGAAGGCATCCACTTCCACCGCAGCAAGGCGGTCTATCTCATCATCATCGCCACTATGCTGGGCGCTTGCTCGTCGATTCTCGATAAATTCCTTCTGCAAGATGCCGACCTCAGCGTGACCGAGGTGCAGGCCTGGTTCTCCCTCTACTCCGTGCCTGCCATGTTGCCCGCCCTCTGGTGGTGGTTCCAGCGGCGGGAGCGCAATCACTTCGAGTTCCGCTGGTCCATCCCGGCCATCGGGGTCGCTCTTCTCCTCGCTGATCTCCTCTACTTCAGCGCCATCGCCCAGCCGGAGGCGCTCATCTCCCTCATCACCCCAGTCCGCCGGGCGGCGGCCGTGGTCTCCTTTGCCCTCGGCATTTGGCTGCTCAAGGAGCAGATCCGTCCGACCAAGGTTCTCGCCGTGATCGGCATCATGGTCGGGGTGGCCCTGCTCGCCTGAGTCCGTTCAAGCGCTCAGAAGCCCGCCTGATCGCGCTCCGCATTCTCCAAGATCAAGTCGATGGAGACCGGGGGGCCTGGCCCCCGCCGCGCCTCAAGCGTGCCCGTCGGATCGATCCGATTGGTGCGATGCATCAGGTAACCCGGCGACAGGCTGAGGCCATTGGCATCAATCATCTCAAAGTGGAGATGAGCCGGATAAACCCCATCCGCCCCACCGACCCGACCAATTCGCTCGCCCCGCTGCACTACCGTGTTCATCGCCACCGAGATGGAGTGCAGGTGGGCGTACATGGATTGCAAAATTTCCCCATCCTCGGTGCGATGGGCCACGATTAACGTCTTACCCCAACCGCGACTCGGCGTGCCTGCATAGATGACGAGGCCATTGGCCACGGAGAAAACAGGGTCACCCAAGTCGGTATTCATCCCACCAATGCCATTGAGGTCGTCGCCGGTATGGCGACCTCCCCGGCGCTCGTTCATCTCCCAAAAGGCCTGCGCATTGTAGGTCAACGCGCCATCGGTCGATCCCATCGGAAAGTCGAAGCGATTGGCCAGTGGGATCCGAAAGCGCTCAATGCCACTGAGGAGATGCAGGCGATGATCGAAGCCGGGCACTCGGCGTCCTCCTTCCATCTCGACCTCGTAGCCACCCGGCGCATCGGCCTCCTGCCATGAGCGGAGATTCTGCACCTGCGGCGGGCCAGAATCCGGTCCTTGCCAAATCGCCCAAGCGAGAAAGGTGGCGGCCAATAATATCACCCCAACCGTGAGGGCATGTTTCTTCTTCATCAAAAATCGAGATAGATCTCCGTGCGTCGATTCGCCCGGCGGCCTTCCGGATTGTCCTCTCCGGCCTCCGTTTCATTCGGCCGAAGCGGCTCGGCCTCGCCAGCAGCGATGGTCACAATCTGCTCCGCCCGCACTCCTTGAGCGACCAAGAAACGGCGTACCGCTTCCGCTCGCTCGGCAGAGAGTGTTCGATTGTAGTCCTCGCTCCCGAGAGCGTCAGCATGGCCACTGATGGTGAGCTTCCGGTTCGGATCCGTCTTCAGGACATCGGCGACGATGCTCAATTGGCGCTCGGTCCGAGGCACCAGATTGTCTTGGTCAAAGCCAAAGAAAAGGACCAGCCGGTCGCCTCCCTCGGGCTTAGGAACCAGCGGAGTGTAATAGACATCACCCCCGGCCACCCTGTCAGCATAATCAGCCAAGAGCGCGTCCAGATTGATCTCGCTCACCCGCCAAGGCACGTCCGGCGCCGGACGCACCAGACTCAAGGTGAACTGCGCGGGCTTGTCCTTCTCACCGGTCAACACATTGGCCAGATAGCCTGCGGCCCGCTCACGGTTGAAGAGGACCTTAAGCGGCTTCACGGGATCGAGGCGGTAGTGGCCCTCCTCGAAGAGGATGCACATCGCGGCAATTTTCGCATCGGAGACCCTGGCCGTATCGACATGGCGCTTCGCCTTTTCAAACTCTTGGGCAAGAGCGGCTTGCAAGAAGGCGTCGCTGACGTGCAAGGCGTCATGCTTGGGAACATTCCGCTCACCGGGAGGCGCATCAACTTCCTCAAGCTCTGGCAAGTGGGCCATCGCCTCATCGGCGAGGCGGGCGGACTCGACCTCCCATTGACCATCCTCCCGTTTGGCGAGGTCGAGGTAGAGTGGCTCCCGCTCGTCTCCGAACTCTACCGCAAAGCGCTTGCGTCGGTTCGTCTCCAGCTCGCCCACCTCCCGCACTCCTTGCGGTCGCGCGCCATTCGCCCCCAGGATTCGCTGCAATTCGAGCGAAGAAAGCCCTTCGTCCCCCATCGCGGAGGCCGCTTGTTGGAAATTGCCGGCCTCAAGCTGGGCCGCAATCAAGCGAGCCACGTCCTCTGGGTCCGCCGCCTGCACCTTCACGCCCAGGCTGTCTAAAACATCTTGAGACGACTCCCCCTCCGTGGGATCAGCGAGCTGACCCAGGCTCTCCGGTGAGCCTTCACCCGGACTCTCAACTTCCTCCACTGGCTCGACCGTCTCCTCAGTCACGGCAACCGGAATCCGCAAGAACCACCAAGCACCGCCACCCACCAGAAGAAGGGCTAGCAAAACGGCGATCAGCAGCGGAACCCAGTCGCGGTCTCCGTCCTCGTATTCCATGTCTGCTTTCTAGCCCGAAAGATTCCTTCCCGCAATGGTGGAGAGGTTCCTTGCCTGCCAAGGCGGATCCTCATATTTTCCGCATCTCGACGCCGAATCGGCGCTCTCGCGCCCACGAAGCCAATGACCACCAACTCCACCCGTTTCTTTCTCTTTTGGCTGGGCGGCATCACGCTGCTGCGGCTGCTCTGGCACCTGCTCCTCAATCCCGTGGGCATCATGGGGGATGAGGCCTATAACTGGGACTGGGGGCGCCATCTTGCCTGGGGATATTACTCGAAGCCTCCGGGCTCTGCCTGGCTCCACGGCTTGGTCAATGCGCTCTCGGGAGGCTCGCTCTTCGCCATCAAGGCAACCTCCACCCTCCTCGCCGGTCTCAGCACGCTCTTCTTTTACCTGACCCTGCGGCATCTGTTCGGGCAACGCTTCGCCTTCTGGACCGGGCTTCTCTACCTGCTGGCTCCCGGTCAGCTAGTCGTCTCATCCATTCTCACGGCCGATGCCCAGCTGCTTTGTTACTGGAATCTTAGCCTCTTCGCCGCCGTCCGCATCCTCTTCCCCAAGGAGGCAGCGCCTCCCGGATGGGCTTGGGCGGTCCTCTTCGTTGCCCTCGCTCTCGGCCACCTCGCGAAGCAGATGATGCTGGTCAATATCGTCCTTTTCCTTCTCGCCACCCTGCTCATCCGGCCCGCACTGCTACGCAATCCCCTCACCTACCTGGTTCCGGTTCTTTCCCTCATCTCCCTCGTTCCCCCGCTCTACTGGAATTCCCAGCACGATTGGATCACCTTCCAGCACACCGCCCACCACTTTGAGCCGGACAAGTTCGAGATCGGCGGCATCCTGGAGCGCTTTGGCGTGCTCGCCCTCCTCACCGCAGTTCTCCTCAATCCCCTGGCCTTAGCAGCCATTCCGATGAGTCTGCGGAGATGGATCAGCGAGAAGCGCGCCATCGCGCCGAAGTTCCTCTTCCTCATCCTCTACGGCCCTTTGCCCTTCGCGGTCATGTTCCTCATGACCTTTCGCCAAGACGTCAATCCCAACTGGCCCGGTGCCTATCACGGTGGCACCCTGGCCTGCGCCGCTAGCCTCTTCCTCCTCACCGATCCAAGAGCAAACGTGCGCGGCAAACTCTTCAAGTTCGCCCTCATCTTCCCGGCCGCCCTCACCACCCTGGTTCTGCTCGCTTTCCCCTTGGCCGAGACCCTCTTCAAGGTCATCCCCGCCGCCCGCGCCCAAAACCGCACCGCCTGGGGCTTCCCCGAACTCGCCCGCGAGGTGGCCTCCCACGACCCGGATCGCCGTCATGCCATCATCCTCCACGGGCATCGCGATGTGGCTTCCCAGCTAGCCTTTAACATGCCCGGCCAGCCCGAGGTCCACGTCTGGAACGAGAAACCGACCATCAATCACCAATACGATTTCTGGGCCGGGCCGGAGCCCGGTCAACCGGCACTGGTCGTCATCGCCCGCAAGAAGAAAACCAGCCGGGGCACCCCCAGTGAGGTCATGCTCCAGCACCTCGGTCCCCTCGAATACCTTGCGGAATACGATCTCCACCCCTCACGCGAGTACCCGAGATTCCGCGTCTATCGAACCCCGTCCGTGACCAGCTGGCCCAGCCCGGTGCCCGGCTCGCGACGGGGAATCGAGCCTTGAGCCACCAGCCCAAGCCACGCGCCCTAAACTCATCACGACACGCGAAAACCTCGCCAGCCAAGTGCCCGCACCCTAAAATTAAGCCAAAGACACGATGTCCTACTCCATCATCATCCCATTCTACAACGAGGAAGAAACCGCCAAGGACGTCCTCGAAGAAGTCATCGAGACAAACCCCGGTGCGGAAATCATCGCCATCAACGATGGATCTTCCGACAAGACTTGGGAGATTCTTCAATCCTTCGTGCCGAAAATCCGGGCCCTGCAGCTTCCCGTCAACAAGGGTCAATCCGCCGCCATGTATGCCGGACTTCGCAATTCCACCCAAGCCCTCGTCGCTCTCATGGATGGTGACGGGCAGAATGACCCCGCCGAGATCCCCAAGCTCATCGCAGAGCTGGAACAATCCGAGAAGGACTTTGTCTGCGGCTACCGAGCCAACCGTCAGGACACCGCCTCCCGACGTTATGCTTCCAAGTTCGCGAACAAGATCCGCCGCGCCTTCCTCCACGATGGAGTCCGCGATACCGGCTGCTCGCTCAAGGCAATGAAACGCGAGTGCATCGATGCCCTCGTCCCCTTCAACGGCATGCACCGCTACATTCCCGCCCTCCTGCTGCAAGCCGAACATGACTTCACCGAAATCCCCGTCAATCATCGCTCCCGCTTCGCCGGAGAATCCAAATACACCAACTGGGATCGCGCCCTGAGAGGGATCCACGACCTCATTGGTGTCTCTTGGCTCATCAAGCGGAAAGTCCCCTTCAAGATCGAGGAACACCAAGCGAAGGTCGGCAAAACGAGCGCCGAGGAACGCGTGAAAGAACACCCAACCGATGTTTGATCTTCTCATCCTCGCCCAAGCCACTCCGGATCTCCCTGATGGAGACGGGTTCATGCACCAGGTCTTCTTTCATGGCGAACTCTTCGGGCGCACCGTCATTCTCTATCCCTGGAAGCTTGTCGGCTACTTCGGCGTGATCATGTTCGCCGGGCGCTGGCTCCCCCAGCTCCTTGCTTCCAAGAAGGCGAAACAGGTCAAGATGCCCCGCGCCTTCTGGATCATGTCCGTCCTCGGGTCCATCTCGCTGCTCAGCTACTTCACCTTCGGCAAGACGGATTCGGTGGGCGTCCTTTCCAATCTCTTTCCTTCCTTTGTCGGCCTTTACAATCTCCTGCTCGACCTCAAGAACGGGCCCGCCAAGTCCGGGGATTGACGGCGCGCCCCCGCGCCCGCGTCCCGGTCAACAGCCCCTCTCACTTTCCACCTGGTGAATCACGAATCGTCCAAGCTCCAAAAGCTCTTCTCGCCTCTCGGCCTCACCTTGCTGGCCCTCCTCACCCTGCTACCCGGGCTATGGAACCTGCCTCTGATCGACCGCGACGAGCCCCGCTTCGCCCACGCGACGGTGGAGATGATCGATCGCGGCGAGTGGGTCGTCCCCTACTTCAATGACGAATACCGCTTCGACAAGCCGCCGCTCACCTATTGGTGGATGCGGGCCAATTTCGCGGTCTTTGGCATCAATGAGTTCTCCTCGCGTCTTCATTCCGTGCAAGCCTCCTGGCTCACGGCGCTGGCCATCTATTTCTTCGCCCTCCGGCTCGGTGCCTCGCGGCGGGGAGCCTTCTTCGCGGGAGCCGGTTGGCTGACGTGTTTGCAGGTGCTCATCCACTCCCGGATGGCGGTGGCGGATCTGCCGCTTATCCTCTTCATCACCCTCAGCGCATCCGCCCTTCACAAAATCATCCGCGAGCCGGAAAAGCGGCTCCCCCAGACCGGCTGGCTCGCCCTCTGGCTGGCCCTTGGGTTTCTCGCCAAGGGACCGCTGGCCCATCTCATCCCGGGACTCCCCCTCCTTATCCTGCCACTCTATTTCTGGTGGAAAGGACGGAAAGCCGACGATGAGGAGACCGCTGAACTCACTGAGCAACGCCGCCAGCTCTGGCCCGCGCAAAAGGCCTTTCTCCTCGCCATCATCCCCTCCTTCGCCCTCGTCGCCATCTGGGGCATTCCCGCCCTTATCGATACGCGGGGTGCCTACTTCGGCATCGGCATCGGCAAGCACGTCGTCGAGCGTGGCACCGGCGCGCTCAATAGCCGCTTCTTCATCCCCGGCCTCTACTACTTCATCGCCATCATCCCTTTCCTGCTTCCCTGGAGTCCGCTCCTACCCGGCACCTTGAAAAAGGGGCTCCGCGCAGGCACGCTCGAGGTCCGCTTCTTGCTCGCCTGGCTGCTGGCTCCCTTCCTTATCTTCTCCTTCTACGCCACGCAGCTGCCCCACTACATCCTGCCCGGGTATCCTGCCTTCTTCCTGCTCCTCGCCGTTCTCCCGAAGGCTTCCGTCGACCTCGGCAAGCTCGGCAAAACCTTCCGCGCTGTTGCCATTGGCTTGCCTTACCTCTTCGGTGGATTGCTGATCCTGGCCGGCATCATGCAGAGCTTCTCGCCCCATGCGGATGGCTCTCTTGCCGGACTTGTCCTCGCCGCGGGAGTCCTCTTCGCGGCCCTTGCGCGGGCCGGACAACTTCTTTCCCGAGTCGAATCCCTCCAGCTTCGCCCGCTCGTCATTCTCACTGCCGTCGTCGTGGTCACGGTGACCCTGGCGGCCCAATTCGCGCGCAATGCCCACCTCACCATCCGTCTCCATGAGCTGACCGGTGACCTCGGCCCCGGACGGCTCGAAGCCGCCGGCTATCAGGAAGAATCCCTCGTCTGGTACTACGATGACTTCGATGACAAGGACGTCACCGGCTTCCTTGCCAAGGTGAAGGAGCGGGAGCTGGAACCCGAAAATTCGGTTCTCTCGGTCGTGCAAAAGAAGCGTTGGCGCATCGACGAGGACTCCATCTGGCCGCTCCTCACCCTGCAACAGGTCGAGCCCGTTGATGACGAGACCGAGGATCTCATCGAGCTCTTTGGCCGCGAGCGAATTGAGAACGCGCCCGTCGTCAGCGGCTGGTCTCCCGCGACGAGTTCTTGGATTGAGCTTCTCGTGCTCAAGCCTGAGTGACGGATTCTGGCTCGTCCTCCGGGGCCTCGGCAGCCTTCGCCCACAGGATGGCCCAAAAGGCGCCTATCCCCATCGAGTGAACCACATCCAGCGGGTAGTGGTAATCCCCCCAGACGCGCGACCATGCCACGAGAAGAGCAAAAATAATCGCCGGGATAGCCAGGCGAGGCAGAAGAATAGCAAGGAGAAGGCAAGGTGCGGTGGTGGCCGCCGTGTGGCCGGAAGGATAGGAGCGCCAGCCGCCCTTCACCGTTGGCCCGCGCCATTTGTAGGCGTCGGCGTCCTCCTGCTTCAGGACCGTGCGGGGGCGCGGGCGGCCGAAGAGGCTCTTCGAGCTCTGCACGGTGAATCCCGCGCTCGCGCTCACCAAGGCGAAGCAAAGTGCTACCCGGCGGAGGTACTTGCTCTTTCGAAAGACCCCTACGAGGTAAATGACCACGGTGAGGCCAATATTGAAGTAATGGAAATCCCCGTATTCCTTGAGGAAGGAACAGAAGCTCTTGCGAAAGCCGTTATCGATGCCCCACTCCGGCATCCGCCAACCGGAGGCCGCGCGCTGCCATTCCCAATCATTCGCGAAGATGATGATCCCCGTCACCGCGAGCCAGAGGGCGAGAAAGAGGCCCAACTTCTTTGCGTGAGATTTCCAGGCCTTGCCAAAGCCCCGGAGACAGCTCGCGAAGCATTCCCGGAAGAGGGTCCACTCGTTCTTCTTTTCAGTGCTGACGGTCACAGAGAGATCCCTGACTGGCCGGAGCTGGCCGAACAAGCCACGAATTTGTTCTTTTCCTGCCCGCGCGGTTTGTTACTTGCCCACCGTGCCCTCGCTTCCGTCCAAGGGGACCTTCCTGACGGTCCTCCTCCCCCTCATTCTTCTGGGCGCGCTCTCCCTTCCCTTTCTCTTCACCCCGCTCGATCTCAAGCTGCAGGCACCCTACTATGATGCCGTTAGCAATAGTTGGTCAGGCAAGAACAGCCCCTTCCATGAGTTTCTCTACAAGGCCCTGCCGATCCCCGGCATTCTGGCCGGGGTGCTCGCCTTTGCGGTCCTCGTGGTCGGCATTGGTCGGCCCTCTCTCGCCCGGCATCGCAAGCGCGCCGCCTTCATCTTCCTGCTCCTCCTGCTTGGCTCCGGCCTAGTGGCCAATGCGATTCTCAAGGGGGAATGGGGTCGCCCGCGCCCGAGCGAGACCGAGCAATTCGGTGGACCCTACCCCTTCGAGAAGCTTCTTCACTACGACTCCCGTAGCGAGGGCAAGAGCTTCCCTTGTGGCCATGCCACGATGGGCTTTCTCTTCCTCGGTGGCTACTTCCTTACCCGGAGGCGAAAGCTCAAAGCCCTCGCCATCGGCATCGGCCTCACCACCGGTCTCGTCATGGGCTGGGTCCGTATGTCCCAGGGAGGGCACTACGCCAGTGATACCCTCTGGGCCGCTGCCGTGATGTGGTTTACCGCCCTCGGCCTGGCCAAGGCCCTCAAGCTCGAGCAAAGTCTCGATTACATTCCGAGCAAGCCCATGCAGGAGAAGCCGCCGGCTTGGGTCTCCTTTGCTGCCATCGGAGGCTCAATTTTCTTCATCGCCCTCGGCCTGCTTGCTTGGCCCCGCAGCAAGGATAACGAAGAACAGTTCGCCCGCGCCGATCTCCCCCTCGTCGATGGCGTCCTGCCCGTCGAGGTTACTGGCGAAGGCCATGTCGAAATCCGGTGGGGCGATAAGCTCCACTTCCTCAGTGACTACCATGGCTTCGGCTTCCCGAAGAGCTATCTCGTCTCCGATGGCGAACTGACAGAGGATCAGGTGAGCGTGACCTATTGGAGAAAAGGCTTCTTCACCGAGCTGAACAACAAGGTCGTCATCACCCTACCAACGGATCTCCCCGTCCGACTCACTCTCCGGAAGGATTGGCAGACCCTTCGCCTCGCGGACGGTCCGGCCCCCTCCGAGCTGGTCATTGACCTTCCAGCCTCTTGCCAAGTTCTCACTCCGCAGGTGCCAGCAGGGGTCCACCTTCGCGTCGGCAAGACTCTCTAAATGGTTGAACCTCCAGCGGCGCGGGCTTAGACAGGCCCATGAGGATACTGGTCACCGGAGGAGCCGGATTCATTGGTTCACACTTGTGCGAGGCTCTCTTGAAGGAGGGAAACGAGGTCGTCATCCTCGATGACTTCAACACCTACTACGCGCCCGATATCAAGCGAGAGAACATCCGGGGCATCCAAGACCATATCGAAATCGTCGAAGGCGATATCCGTGATGCCATCCTCGTCGAGCGCACCTTTGGCAAGGGCAAGTTCGATGCCGTCGTCCACCTTGCGGCCCGCGCGGGCGTGCGCCCCTCAATCAGCTCGCCCAAGCTCTACTTCACCACCAATATCGATGGCACCTTCAATCTTCTCGATGCCTGCCGCTACCACGAGGTTCCCGACTTCATCTTCGCCTCCTCCTCCTCGGTCTATGGGGTGAACGAGAAGATTCCCTTCGCGGAAGACGACCCCATCAAGCGCACCATCTCTCCCTACGCGGCCACCAAGCTCGCGGGAGAGCAGATTTGCTCGAACTACTCCCACCTCTTCGGCATCCGCTCGATGTGCCTGCGCTTCTTCACCGTTTATGGCCCCCGCCAGCGTCCCGACCTTGCGATTTCGAAGTTCACCAAGAAGATCCTCAACGACGAGACCATTCAGCAATACGGAGACGGGTCCACCGCGCGGGATTACACTTATATCGACGACATCATCGCAGGCATCCTCGGTGCCCTGCGTTATGAGAAGTCGAAGTTTGAAATCTTCAACCTCGGTGGCTCACAGACCACCACCCTCTCGCAGCTCATCTCCCTTATCGAGCAATCCTGCGGCAAGAGCGCGAAAATCGAAGTCGTTGGCGAACAACCCGGTGATGTCCCCCGCACTTGGGCCGATGTCACCAAGGCCGGAGAGCTCCTCGGCTACGCGCCGGAAACCCCCATCGAGCAAGGAATCCAGAAATACGTGGAGTGGGTGAAGAGCCGATGAGACGCTGCAAAGAGCGGCAAATAATTTGTCTTGGAGCCTCATCATTTAACTCTTGAGTGATGCAGGCCTGAGAGCAAGGTCGCCGCGCAATGCGCGTCCTACCCCTAACCCTTTCCCTATCCCTCGTCTCTGTCTTGGCAGAGGCCGAAACAATCACTTGGTCTGGCCAAGGCGAAGTGAGTGAAATCACTGGCAACGCCTTCGGAACCCTCGCCGAAAACGGCGGCACGGTATCCATCGAAGTCAGCTACAGCAGCGAGGCCAACGAGCTTCCCGTCAATTTTCTCCAATTCCCGGCCGGCAGCCGCAATGGGTCCACCCGCTTTGTCGGCGACATCAACCTGATGGTCAACATCCGGATCGGTGACTCGGAGTGGACAGGCACCTTGCCGACAGCATCCGCAAGCAGCGAGGCCCTCTTCTCCGATTGCTGGGATTCCGTCGCCAACCCAACTGCCAATCTGCCGGACATCTTCGAGGTGAATCTAAGCACGGCAGCCGACGCCTCATTTCCCAGCTTCCCCTTGGTCACCGAGGAGTCGGTGATGGCGATGAACCTGGAGTTTCGTGACGAGACCACGCCTTCCGACCTTTTCACCATCCAAACCCTTCCCGATAGCCTCACCAAGGTGAGCTCGATGACCAGTGCCGACGGTCAGATCGTTGCTGGTAGTTCCCGGGTCTCCTTCACCATCGATCCCGATACGGTGACCATTCGCGAGCCACAAGAGAGCATCACCCTGCGACGCAACGAGGAGGGATACGAACTCGCCTGGCTGGGCGAGTCCGGCAAGGGCTACCGCATCGACACCTCCAGCAACCTCCGTGATTGGACTCGCAGCGCCAACCGGATCGGCGCGGATGAGGAAATCACCATCGCGGTGACCCCCGATGAGAGCGGGACACCCCGGTTCTATCGCGTGGTCGTTTTTGAATGAACGAGGCCGACTCAGTCGGCTGACTCGACCGCTAGCTCCTTGATTTCGATTTTTCGGAAATCAATCGGGGAGCTCTCCGCCTGCAGGGAGATGGTGCCCTTTTCGATGAGCGTGCCGTCGTCTGCTTGCGGGTATTCGTATTCGAAGACGACCTCCCCATTCACCCGATGAATGACTTTCTCGCTGCCATGGACCTCGAACTCGGCAGTCACCCATTGGTCGCCGTGGAAGGTCTCTGATGTCGAGGTGATGCAATGAGCCTTGATGACCTCACCCTGCTGCACAATCTGGGTTCCCGGGGTACAGACATTGCTCGTCGGACGCTTCTTCTCCCCATCGCCGCCGAGGAGCTGCCCTTCGATGCTCACGGGGAAGGATTGGTCCTTCTCCATGCTCTCGGCGGATTGCCCGTGATACATGACCCCGTTGTTCCGCCAGGCCCAGCCTGGTCCGCCCTGGACCTGCTCGCCGACGAAGCGATACTCAACCCGGAGGATGTAGTGGGAGAAGGGCTTCTCGTAGAAGAGATGTCCGAACATTTCACCCCAGCTCTCGTATTGGTCATAGCGGACCTGCAAGAGGCCGTCCTCGACGCGGAAGGTGTCCTTCGGGTTTTCCCCCAGGTCGTAGCCTTTGAACTTGGGAGTCCATCCGGTGAGGTCCTTGCCATTGAAGAGACTGACCCAGCCCTTTTCTTCCCCTGCGGCATGCAGGCCGCAGAGAAGGGAGATGATGACGATGCTGATTTTCATGTTCGTGAAACGTGGAGAAGAGAATCCGGTCTGCAGCTACGTTCAGCGAGCCCGCAATTGTTTCAATTCCTTAAGCCAGCCTTCCAAGCGGTCATCGAAGTTCCAGCCCACCCGGACGAGGTCAATCTCGTCCACCGGCATCCCGGCCGGAAGAATCCCCCTGACTACCCAGCCAGCGGGGCGGCCATCTCTCTCGAAGGCGACCATCTCCGCGAGGGGCAGCGGCTGGGGTCCGTCGGCCGGTAGCATTTTCCCCTGGCTCGACTGGGTCAGCCGCAGGGTCAGGTAGCTCTCCCCTTGTTTGAAGAGCCTGTCCGCCTGCTTGTCGAAGGGGAGGAGAAAGAAGCGATAGTGAAGCTGGCCGCCTGCCTCCTGGAAGATGAGCTCATAGCGAAGGTCGGTCCCGGCGGCGGAGAGATCCCCGCGCGACTTCTGATAGCCGCCTCCTTGCCCGCCGTTCCGCTCCACGGTGCTCGTGTAGCCTCCGTCAGTCGGGAGCGGGGCGGGCTGAGTGCCTGCTTCCGGCTCGGCCTCGCCCGCTGCTGGCAAGCCTCCGATCAGGATGCCCAGCGCTTCAGCCTGTGGACCGTATTTCTCCCTCACCAGTCGGCCTCGCTCAGCCGCAGCTACTCCTTGCTCCTTGAGCTGGCGCTCGTAGGCCAAGATGCTGGCCTCCACTTCCTCCTTAGCCGGAAGAGTGGTCGGGTCGGCCCCTTCGCTATCGGCAATCGCTTCCTCAGGGACTTCTTCCGACTTTCCAGCCGGGGGTGAAGCAGATCCTCCGCCGCTGCCGGGTGGAGTGGAGTCGACGGCCTTTGCCGTCTCCATCGTTGCCTCTTCCTGAGGGACCAGATAGCGGAAGGCCAGCCAGACGGCCCCAGTGAGGAGAAAGAAGGCCAAGAGAAGGACCGGGAGCGACTTCGCCATGCATCCGATCGCCCGGCCAAGCGACGACTTATTCCCGTTCGTCGGCTCGACGTCGATCATGGGTGGCTCTTCCATCGAGCCAATTTTGCCGTGAAATGCGGTCTTTGGCAATCCCGCCCTACGCCTCGTGGCGGGCCTCGACCGTTAAGGAAATGCCACCGCGTGCTCCGAAGGCTCCGGTGATCTCCATCACCTTTGGCTCGCAGATGGCGACGAGATCATCCAGTAGGGTATTGACGACCTCTTCGTTGAACGCGGGCTGATTACGCCAGGCCGCGAGGTAATACTTGAGGGACTTTGTCTCCACGCACCATTTGGCGGGGACATAGTGGATCTCAATATGAGCGGTGTCCGGCTGACCGGTCACCGGACAAAGCGAGGAAAACTCCGGGGCATCCAGGTGGATCCAATAATCACGCTCCGGACGACAATTCTCGAATCGGTCCAGAATATCGCGGGTCGGAACGGAAGGCAGCTCACTGGCCTTGCCCAGAAGTTTTCTCTCGCTCATCGGTTCAATCAGTTGATTTCCAGAAGCTCGACATCAAAGACGAGCGTGCCACCGGGAGCTCCTCCGCCGGGATTCTCACCATAGGCCAGGTCGGCTGGGATCCAGAAGCGGCGCTTCTCACCCTCCACCATCAGCTGCACGCCTTCGGTCCAGCCCTTGATCACCCGGTTGAGGGGGAAGGAGGTCGGTTGGCCGCGCACCACGGAGCTGTCAAAGAGCTGGCCGTCAGTGGTCCAGCCGCTGTAGTGAACTGTCACCGTATCGGTGGCCTTGGGATGGGTCTCTCCCTCACCCTTTTCGAGAACCTTGGAGGCGAGGCCGGATTCGGTTGTTTCGGCATCATCGGGAGCCGCCGCGACGTCGGCGGGGACCTTCGGTGGCTCGGGAGCCTTCTCGAAGTCAAAAAGCTCGACGTCGAAGACGAGCATTCCGGCAGGTGCTCCGGGGCGGCTTGGTGTTTCGCCGTAAGCGAGTTCGGCGGGGATCCAGAAGCGGCGCTTCTCGCCCTTCACCATCAGCTGAAGACCTTCTGTCCAACCGGGGATCACCTGATTGAGGCCGAAGGTGATGGTCTCGCCGCGCTGCACCGAGCTATCGAAGAGTTTGCCATCGGTGGTCCAGCCACTGTAGTGGACGGTCACGCGGTCGCGTGGACCAGGCTTCTCGGTTCCTTCCCCTTTTTGGAGAACTTTGGAGGCGAGGCCGGAATCGGTTTTTTCGGCATCAGCGGGCGGGGCTTTGACATCGGAGGGAGCTTCGAGAGACACGTCTTCTTTCTTTTCAGGTTCATCTTGCGCCGTCGTGATTCCAATCAGGGAACCACTGGCGAAGAGGGCGAGCAAAAAGGGTTTCAATTTCATAAGCAAGCCCACGCTCCGACAAAAGGGACCACCCGGCAAGGGGGAAAAAACGCCCCGCTGCTCCAGACCGGGGAGAGCTTCAGGCGAGAGCCAGCCGCATCCCGCGCGCCTTGTGCAACGTCTCCTCATATTCGGCGGCAGGGCGGGAGTCCGCCACAATGCCAGCCCCCACATGGTAGTGGAGCATACCCTCCTCCTGCACCAGCGTGCGGATCGCGATATTGAATTGCGATTGTCCGTAGTCGGAGAAGTAACCAATGGAACCCGTGTAGAGCCCGCGGGGCACGGGCTCCAATTCCTCAATGATCTCCCGCGCCCGCTTCTTGGGCGCTCCCGTGATGGAGCCGCCCGGCGAGCAACTGGCCAAGGCCTCCACATGCTCCACCTCCGGCCGGAGGTCCGCCTTGACCGTGGAGACAAGGTGATGGACCTGCGCCAAGGATTCCAGCTGTGCCAAGGCCTCGACCCGCACGCTCCCGACCTGCGCCAGCTTGCCGAGGTCATTGCGCAGGAGATCGGTGATCATGATCAACTCGGCCATTTCCTTCTCCGAGGTGCGGAGCTCATGGGAGGAGCGGATATCCGCCGCTGCATCCGCGAAGCGCGGCCTGGTCCCCTTGATGGGGCGAGTCTCAATCTCCTCTCCATTCATCTTCAGGAAAAGCTCTGGCGAAGAGGAGAGAATTTGCCGTCGCCCGGTATCCAGATAGGCCGCCATCGGAGCCGGAGAGGTCCGGCGGAGCTTCAGGTAAAGATCCTGCAGGCTCCCTGCTGCAACGGGCGCGCTAAAACGTTGGGAGAGGTTGACTTGGTAAATGTCACCAGCCGCAATGTATTCCTGCGCACGGGCGACCATGGCTTCGAATTGCGGCCGCGTGACCGACGAGGACCATTCACCCACCGAGGGAAGGGGCTGGGACTCCCCGTCCCGGAGGCGAGCACCGAGCTTCTCATCCCCTGCCTCAAACCATTCGCCGGTGCCATGGTGATAGATGAGCACGGAGGGATAATGGCCGAACCAATAGTCTCCCTCGTAATCAACACTGCCAAACCAGCCGGGCCCGGGAGCACGGCACCCCGCTAGCTCCCTCGTCCCACGAACGGCCTCATCCAGCCCCCGCCAGTCGTCGAACAAGTTCCCGCACCGCACCATTGCCGGCTCTCCGGCAAGAAGCGAGTAGACCTCGCCCGCCGCCTTGGGAACATGGCCGGCGGTATCGAGAAAAACAGGATGGGCCAGGTGCCCCAGGCGGGCAAAGACCTCCTCCGGCGACGCCTTGATCGACAAGGGCCGACAGACCTGATTGGCCAATGCGCTCGCTGCAAACACGGGGCTCAAACTCTGCTCCCCTCCAGCTCTTCGCAAGCTTTTCCCGAGACCACTATCGACTCGCCATCCCTCCGCCGTCTTCGCTAAATTGCCGCAGTGAAGAAGCTCCTTTCCCTCATCCTACTTGCGCTGGTGGCCTGCGGTCCAAGTGGACAAATCGCGACTCCGCGACAGAACATCGCCCATCAATTCAAGTTCGAAGCCCACCGCTTCCGCCCCAAGTGGCAGTGGTCCCAGCCGGGCACGTCTGCCATTCTCTCCCTCGAGCAGGAAGGTCGCGGGATGGTCTGGTCCATCCGTGAGATGCCTTACGCGGACCGTCGCCACCTCACCTTCCCCTCCGTCATGCTGCCTCCCTACTTCCCCACTGAGGGTCACCGGGGCTTGCAGGACGTCCGCTTCAGTCCTTCGGGAGAAACCATTCTCATCCACGAAATTTCACCGGATGGGCTCCGCTCCCAGACTCTCGCCTTCCGCAAATCGGGACCGATGAGCACGTGGAGCGCCGAGCGCATCAATCTCGCCGCTCCAGGGAAGACGAAGATGCGCAAGCTGGATGACGGCACCCGGGTGCCCGCCCTCCTCACCAATCCCAAGCCGCCCCGCATCCTCCGCCTCGACGACAATCTGGTCATCTACGAAGTCGATGGCGAAACCCGATCCGCCACTCTCTGAGCACGCTCTGAAAGACCCGAGATCGAGCTTGCATTGCCTCAGCCTCTATCATGCCCTCGCCCGCCGTGCTCAAGACCTCCGACTTCCACTACGACCTCCCCCCGGAACTCATCGCCTCCCAACCGCTCGAGGACCGCACCGCCTCCCGCATGATGGTGATCAACCGGGCCAGCGGCACCATCGAGCACCGCTCCTTTCGCGATTTCACCAGCCAGCTCGCCGAGGACGATCTCCTCGTCCTCAATGACACCAAGGTGGTCCCCGCCCGCTTTTTCTCCAATGACGGCAAGATCGAGCTCATGCGGCTCGAAGAGCTTTCGCCGACCCGTTGGCGCTCCATGGTCCGCCCCGGGAAAAAGATGAAGCCCGGTCGCACAGTCTCCCTGGGCGAAGCCACCGGCACGGTCATCGAGGTCGATGCGGAAGGCAACCGCATCATCGACTGGGACCGCGCCCCCGATCCTTCGCTCGGAGCCCTCGCCCTCCCCCATTACATGGAGCGCGAGCCCGACGCCAGCGATGAAGACCGCTATCAAACCACCTTCGCCAAGAATGAGGGAGCCATCGCCGCCCCGACCGCAGGTCTCCACTTCACACCTGAGGTGCTCGCCAGCCTCCCCCACACTTTCCTCACCCTCCACGTCGGGATCGGCACCTTCCGGCCCGTCAAGACCGAGCTCGTCGCCGAGCATCACATGCACTCCGAGAACTACCAACTCAGCGAGGAAGCAGCGGGACGAATTCGCGCCAATCGCGGCCGCACCATCGCCGTGGGCACCACGGTGACCCGCGTCCTCGAGCACTTGGCCGCCACCCAAGCCGACTTCCCCCGGGCGACCCGCGGAGCCACCGACATCTTCATCCACCCGCCCTATCAGTTCAAAGCCATCGGAGGCTTGCTCACCAATTTTCACCTCCCCGAATCAACCCTGCTCATGCTGGTCTCCGCCTTTGCCAGCCGCGATCTCATGCTCGAGGCCTACCGCCAGGCCGTGGCTGAACGCTATCGCTTCTATTCCTACGGGGATTGCATGCTGATCCTCTGACGAACGCAAGGGAACCGCCACGAGATGCCGACTCAACCCAAGGCGCGAGAATCGTGACTTGCAAAACCGGACTCCGGTTTTTTCATCCTCCTATGGAACAGGTCGCATGGATCACCGGTTGCTCGCGAGGATTGGGAAAAGCAATGGCCGATGGCCTTCTCGAGCGAGGCTGGAAAGTCGCCGGCTGCGCCCGGTCACCCCTGGAGAGCCCTCTTGGTCATTTCCAATCCCTCGACGTCCGGCAGGAGAGCGCGGTGAAGGAATTCTGCCAACAGGCGCACCAAGTGACCGGGGCCCCGGACCTCCTTATCAATAACGCGGCCCTCGTCAACCGACCCGCCGCCCTCTGGGAAGTGCCCGCCGAGGAGTTCGACGCCGTCATCGACGTAAATCTCAAGGGCATGGCCAACGTCATCCGGCATGCCGTTCCGCTGATGATTGAGAAAGGGAGCGGCATCATCGTCAACTTGTCCTCCGGTTGGGGCCGCAGCGTCTCGGCCGAGGTCGCTCCCTATTGCGCAACGAAGTGGGGGGTGGAAGGACTAACCAAGGCACTTGCGGAAGACCTCCCTCGCGGCTTGGGTGCTGTCGCGCTGAACCCCGGCGTCATCGATACCGATATGTTACGCACCTGCTGGGCCGAGGGAGCCAGTGGCTTCCCGACTGCTGAGGAGTGGAAAGCAGCAGCCATCCCATTTCTTGAGAGCCTCAGCCCGCGGCAAAACGGAGCCAGCCTCACCGTTGCCTGACCTTAACCCCATCCACCTTCTATGCAGATCGACGTCTCCACCCCCGCTCTCCTCTTTCCCGCCATCAGCTTGCTATTCCTCTCCTACACGAATCGCTTTCTCCACCTCTCGGCGCTCATTCGCAACCTGCACAAGGATTGGCAAGAGCGACACGAGCACCTGCTTCTCAAGCAGATCGACAACATCCGGCGACGCTTGGTGCTGATTCGCCTGATGCAGATGTTCGGAGCCTTCAGTCTGCTCCTTTGTGTGATCTCCATGGTCTCAATCGTGGCCGAGCGAGACGCCTTGGGCTTCTACACGTTTGCCATCGCGCTCATCTCGATGGCTCTCTCCCTCATCATGTTGATTCGGGAAATCATGATGAGTGGCGGCGCCCTCGAGATCCTCCTTCGCGCCATGGAGCAAGACCGACCCTAGTCGCCCAAGGCGCGTTCCAGCAGGCTGACGCAGTCCGGGGAGGGGTTTCAGTTCGGCCTCGACCGCAATCAATTTCCCGCCTCCAAGGTGCCCAACCACTCGCCGAGTCCCTCGATCCACCCTTCCGCCGCGCCTCTGCCCTTCCAACCGAATCCATGTCCCCCGCTCGGATAGATCGCCGCCCGCACCGGCACCTTCTTCTCAGCGCACGCCAACATGAACTCGGTCGCGTTCCGCAAGGGCACCGAACGATCGTCAGCCGCATGCACGATGAAGATGGGCGGAGTTTTCTCCGTGACCCGCAGATGGGTCGAGCAGCGCTGCACCAATTCCGGCGATGGTTCTGGCCCTAAGAGACGCCTCGCGGAGCCTCCATGACTCCAGCTCCCATCCATTCCGATGACCGGATACAGCAGCACCGCGAAATCGGGACGACAACTCACCGCATCAATCTCATCACCCTCTCCCTCCTCAAGGCGCTCCTCAAACAGGGTCGCGCAAGTGGAAGCCAGGTGACCACCTGCAGATGATCCCACAATACCGATTTGAGCCGGAATCACGTTCCACTCCTCTGCGTTGGCCCGCATCGTCCGGATCGCCCGCCGCGCATCAAGCTGGGGAACCGGAAACTGGTAACCAAAGTCGTTGCGGCCACTCACCCGATATTTCACCACCATTGCCGTGATTCCCCGCTGGTTAAACCACTTGGCCATCTCGGTCCCTTCATGATCCATGGCAAGGATGCGGTATCCGCCCCCAGGCAAGATCACCACTCCCTGACCATTGGGATAGGCAGCCTTGAAAAGCTGATATTGGGGAACCTCGATGTCTGTGTAGCGGGAACCCTCATTGATCTTTTCACTTCCTGCCGGAGGTTGCGGGGCTCCCGGTGCTTCGTGAGGCCAGAGATCGACCCAATCCGCCTTCACCGCCAAAGAGCCCAACAGCAGCATCACCATTAATCTAAACACAGTTAGGTCATGGCCAAACCGCGCCGCTCTCTCAAGAAAGAAGCAAAAAACTCACTCCGCGCAGCTTTCCCATGGACTCGAATTTGAAAATTCGAACAATTGCGGCACGATTTCTCACTAACATTTCGTAAAACTCTCCTCTCCTGATGCCCAAGGCTCCCCTATTCACCTTCCTTTTCCTCTTGGCCGCGGCCATCTGCGCAATAGCCGAAAGCGAGGACTCGCAGCCCGTGCTGACCGAATCGGAACGCGAGCAATCACGCCGGGCCCTATCCATTCTGCGACCCTGGCAGGAAGAAGATCCCGTCACCTCCACGCACCGCCTCCAGGTCGTTTACTGGACGCCCTCTGATCGCGAACCAGCTACCGGCTATCGAGAACGCCTCACCCGCATCATGGAAAGCCTGCAAGACTTCTATCGGAGTGAAATGGAGCGCAATGGCTTCGGCCCCGCTACCTTCCCCCTCGCCAGAGAGGAATCGGGCGAGCTGACCATCCACCTCGTCAAAGGTCGCCGGCCCGCCAAGGAATACGGCAAAAAATCGGGTTCCGTGATTCGCCAGGAATGCCTCCCCAGCCTTCGCGCCGCCGGGTTGGATCCCGCGCGGGAGACCGTGGTCATTTTCTGCCATCTCGCGAATTGGAACGCTAAGAAAAAGACCTTCACCCACAATTCTCCCGACTACGCGGGAGGCACTCACCGAGGGGGAACCGTTTGGCAGGTGGACTATCCCCGACTCGACCCCAATCATCTTTCCGTCAAGAGACCTGTCATCCAGGACCGACGCTTGGGCAAGCTCTCCTTGGGCGAGCACAATAGCGTCCTCCTCGGTGCCTTGGCACAGAAGCTGGGTCACGCCTTCGCCCTGCCCCACAATCGAGCCGACGCCGACACGCGCCGACAAGGCTTCCGAGCGGTGATGGGTGACAAATCACAAACCTACGGTGCGACAGAACGAGGAGGCGAGAGCGACTCCTTCCTGACCTTCGCCCATGCGCTCCGCCTCGCCAGCCATCCCCTCTTCTCTCGCTCAGCCAAGGAGTTGGCCTCCAAGACGAGCATCGAGCTCAATCATCTTGATATCAAGCCAACGGACAAGGGATTTCGCTTCTCGGGAAGGATTCGCAGCGAGTTGCCCGTTTATGGCCTCATCGCCTATCTCGATCCCGAAGGGCACAGTGACTACAACGCCCGCGTCACCACCGCGATTCCCGATAAGCAAGGCAACTTTGCCCTGAGTTGCCGACAATTGGTTCCTGGCAAGCCGGCACAGATGCGGCTGGTCGCCCTCCATGCCAACGGGGCCAGCTCGCAGCAAACTTACTCCTACAGCGTTGATCAGGCTGGTCGGCCAGAGATCGCTTCGCTTCAGCTGGCCTTTGCCCTCTCCCCTGTCGTGGAGGCTGTCAATGCGCGGGATCAATCGAAGCTGCAATCCGCCTTCGACCAGCTCCACGCCCGGCTCGGGCCCGGGCCGGAGCTTGACCGCGCTAATCACATCGCCAAGCGCCTCTCTCACGCGCCCTTCCACCAGCCTCATCAAGAGCCCGCCGCCCTCGATTCCTCGATATCAAGAATCACCCTCACTGAGACCGCTTCCAGCAAGGCCAAGGTCGGCTTTGGCGAGCCCACCTACGATCATCTTCCCAAGCCTTCCCTACTCTTGGAAGCTGGCGGACACATCTACGCCCACGGCATCTACGCCCACGCGCCCGCCCGGCACGAGTACAACTTGGACGGCAAGTGGACATCCTTCGAAGGACACTGCGGTCTCGCCGACGGCATGCCCGGCTCGGTCGTCTTCATCATCAAAGGGGACGACAAGGAGCTCTATCGCTCACCGGTCGCCAATCCCGGACAGGTCTTCGACTTCAACGTTGATGTCACTGGCATCAAGTCGCTGAGGCTACTCACCAGCGACGGAGGAGACGGACGGGGCTCGGATTGGGGGCTTTGGCTCGAGCCCACCCTGACGCGCTAGTCGCAAAGCGGGCCATCCCGCAGTGCAGCAACAAAAAAGGCGCGGGGACGCCGCGCCTTGAATCATTCAATCAACCGCCGGTGCGAGGTCCGCGAGGCTTCTTGGGCTTCTTCGTCTGGGGAGAGGAAGGGCCACCGCCGCCCTTGCGACGCTGTTCCTGAATTCGCTGCGCCTCCTCGGCCTTCTCCTGCATCTTCTCGAAGAAGCTCTTCTTACCCGGCTTCTTCTTCTGCAATTCGACTTCCGGCTGACGCTGCATCAACCACGTTTGCCCGATGGAGAAGATGTTCTGCGTCGTCCAGTAGAGCGCCAGAGCAGAGGCGTAGTTGTAACAGAAGAAAAAGAACATGAAGGGCATCAACATGAAGATGCGCCGCTGCATCGGATCGCCTGCCTTCGGCGAAATCTGCATCTGGATGAACATGGTCACCACCATCAGGATGGGTAGCAGGTTAATCGGCAGGTGGTCGCCAAGGAAAGGGATGGAGAAGGGCAGAGGGATATCGAAAATAGTATCCGGCAAGGAGAGATCCGGCACCCAGAGGAAGGATTGCCCCCGGAACTCGACCGCGTGCTGAAGCATCGAGAAGAAGCCAAAGAAGATGGGAATCTGGGCAAACATCGGCAAGCAGCCGCCGACCGGGTTGATCTCGTATTGCTTGTAGAGCTTGGCCATCTCCATCTGCTGCTTCTGCGGATCATCAGGATGCTTCTCCTTAATCTCCTGCATCAGCGGTTGGAGCTTGGACATCCGCTTCATCGTCTTGGCGGACGCATTGTGGAGCGGCCACATGAGGCCGCGAATGGTGAGGGTGAGCAGGATAATGGCCAATCCCCACGCCCATTTGTCGGCAAACTTCGCAAAGATGCTGTCGTGGTAAAGATTGAGCAGCCAGTTCAGGAAGCGGCTGATGGGCGAGAAGAAGCCGTAGGCCATCAGATCACCTCGTCCTTTGCCAAGCTGACGGACGACCTTGTTATCCTTTGGTCCCATGAAGACATCATACTTCAAGGTCTTGTGCTCATTGGGGCGCAGCGCCTCCCGGGGCAATCCCCAAGCCATGCGCACGGAGGGCTTCTCTTCCCCTCCACCTGTTTCCTCCATCGTCACGGTCCGGCTGCGGGAGCGAATGGCAGAGTTCACCGGCTCATCCATGCCTAGCATGGTGGCAAAGAACTGGTTGGAGACCCCGGCGTAGGTGATGTCCTCATGCTCCTTGAAGTAGGTCTTGCCGCCCGATTTGAACTTCAGGCCGCCAGTGTAGTAGTAGAATCCGGTGAAGCGATTGGCCTCGCCAGAGTGAATGGGAGCCGCCGCCCCGGCGTGGATGCCGTAAGTTCCCAAGTCAATGGTCCCCTCCTGCTGTGTATTCTGAAGGGTCACTTCCAGCTTGAGGAGGTAGTCGTCCACCTCGCGGCCTTCCTTGGAGAGCGTCCAGGTCTTGACGATAGCGAGCCCGTCCGCCGTGCGAGCGCCGAAGACCACCTTATCTTCGGTCTGGTCCGCAATCTCGTAATTGACACCGAGTGGTGCGTCGACGCTGCCGCTGACCAGCTCACCCACGGCGGAAGTCTCATAGCGATTGAGCTTCACATGCTCCTTCTCACTGCCGACGGCCAACTGTTCCTTGAATTCTGCCGTCTTCACCCCTCCTCCAGCACTGGTGAATGTGAAGATGACCTTGTCGGTCTCGAGAGTGACCGTCTGCTCCTCGACCGGTTGCGCTTGGTCAAGTTCGGCGAGCTCCGCAGGGTTGCCTTCGCCGTCACTCACCGGCGCCTCGGCCTGCGCGGTTTCCTCAGCCTTCCGCTGCTTGATGAGTTCATCCTGCTTCTTCTTGGCCTCAATGCCGGAGTAGTAGAGGTGTGCTGCGAAAAGAAGTCCGCACACCAGAAGTCCAATCAGTCCCTTGCGATCCATAAAGTCGTGTTTGATTCACTGGGACGCGCGTTCATCGTCCGTCCCCTCTGCCGCCTCGGGTGAGCCGGGGACGGGGTCATAACCATGACCACCCCACGGATGACAGCGCAAAATCCGGCGAATGCCCATCCAAGCTCCTTTCATGCTGCCGTGACGGTCCACCGCTTCCAGGAAATATGCCGAGCAAGAAGGCTGATACCGGCAGGAACCCGCCCCTCCGGACATGAAGAGAAGAATCGGTCGCAGGAAGAGCCGATACCCATGCACGAGGCCTTTGAGGACAATTTTCACGGAGAGCGCGCGAGCCGCCCACCATCAAGCGACGCCCGCGACTATAGGAGCCGGGCACAGGGGAGTCAATGGACGGGGCTTCCCATCTTCCTGCCCCGGGCCATCAACCCGTCGATTTACGACAAAAACTTTCCTGAAATGGTCAAACCAACTGCTCCTAAGGCAGAGACGCCATCGAAAATCACCCTGTTCTTGTCGAAAGCTGTTCATATTCAACAAAACCACAAGGGAGATTCACACCCCTGAGCCAAATTCGGGCTTCATATTTGCGACCTCAGCCTTCAAAACCGAGCCGTCCATGAACACAGACATTTTGCAGAAAGCCGCTACCGAAGCACGCGGCCTCGCCATCGACGCCGTCCACGCCTGCTCGTCGGGCCATCTGGGACTCCCCCTTGGCTGTGCCGAAATCGGCGCCGTCCTCTTTTCCGAAACCCTGAACTTCAACCCCGAAGCACCCAAGTGGCTCAACCGCGACCGCTTCATCCTCTCTGCGGGCCACGGCTCCATGTTCATCTACAGCTGGCTCCACCTGAGCGGCTATGACGTCTCTCTCGATCAACTGAAGAACTTCCGTCAGCTCCACAGCGGCACTCCCGGCCACCCGGAGAACTTCGAGACCGTCGGCGTCGAGGCAACCACCGGTCCCCTCGGACAGGGCGTGGGCAATGCCGTCGGCTACGCTCTCTCCGCCAAGCGGGCGGCTGCGAAGTACAACACGACCACTCACACCATCTT
Source organism: Verrucomicrobiota bacterium JB023 (assembly GCA_030673895.1). Taxonomy (GTDB): domain Bacteria; phylum Verrucomicrobiota; class Verrucomicrobiia; order Verrucomicrobiales; family Akkermansiaceae; genus Roseibacillus. The sequence goes on along the minus strand of JAUTCR010000052.1, from coordinate 10,883 downwards.
CAACAATCACGTCGTCGCCCTCGCCGGAGACGGTTGCTTGCAGGAGGGCATCGCGCAGGAAGCCATCGCCTTCGCCGGCCACAACCAGCTCGATAACCTCATCCTCATCTATGACGCCAATGACGTCACCCTCGACGCCATGGCCGAGGTCACCCAAGGCTGGGACCCGGTGAAGTACTTCGAGTCCGTCGGCTGGATGGTGATTATGCTGGAGAATCCGCACGATCCCGTTGCCGTCGATACCGCGCTACGCGAGGCCAAGTCCGACGCCGTCAAGCAGCCCGTCGTCATCGTGGCCAAGACCCTCATCGGCAAGGGCATCCCCGAAGTAGCCGGCACCGCCAAGGCCCACGGTGAAGGCGGCGCAAAGTTCGCCGAAGAGGCTCGCGCAGGCCTCGGTTTGCCCGAGACCACCTTCTTCGTCTCAGACGAGGTGAAGGCGCACTTCGCGGCCAAGGCCGAGGAAAAGAAGGCCACCTTCGCCGAATGGCAGGCCCAGTACGACGCATGGGCGAAGGACAACCCCGAGCTCGCGAAAGAATTGCAAGACGGCGTCTCCGGAGCGATCCCCTCCGACCTGCGTGAGGCGATCCCCGCCTTTGCCGACGATTATCAGGATGCGACCCGCGGAGCCGGTGGCGTCGTCATCAACGAAGTGGCGAAGCTGGTCCCGAGCTTCTTGACCGGATCCGCCGACCTCTTTGGCTCGACAAAGAATTACATCAAGGAAGGTGGCGACTTCGGCCCCTCCAATCACCTCGGCCGCAATATCTGGTTCGGCATCCGCGAGCACGCCATGGGTGCTATCTGTAATGGCATCGCCTATGATGGCATCTTCCGCGCATCCGGCGCGACGTTCCTCGTCTTTGCCGATTACTTGCGCCCGAGCATCCGCCTGGCTGCTCTTTCCAAGCTGCCCGTCACCTTCATCTTCACGCACGACTCCGTCGGTGTGGGTGAAGACGGCCCAACCCACCAGCCCGTCGAGACCGTCAGCGGCCTCCGCGTGATACCCAACCTGGACGTCATCCGCCCCGGAGACCCCGAGGAAGTGGCCGGAGCCTACGCTTCCGCCCTCTTGCGCACCGATGGGCCTACCGCGCTCGTCTTCACCCGCCAGAAAGTCAAGACCCAGAGCCAAATCCCCGTCCAAACCCGCCGCGAAGGCGTGACCCGGGGCGGCTACATCGCCAAGAAGGAAGACGGCGACCTCGAAGCCATCGTCCTCGCCAGCGGCTCCGAGCTCGACCTCGCCCTGCAGGGCGCGGAAGGCAAGCCCGGCGTCCGCGTCGTCTCTATGCCTTGTATGGAGCGCTTCGACCGTCAGGGTGACGACTACAAGGAAGAGGTGCTGCCCAAGGCTTGCACCAAGCGCGTAGCCATCGAAGCCGGCGTGAGCGGCCTCTGGTACAAGTATGTCGGCACCGAGGGCCAAGTCATCGGCATCGACCGCTTCGGCCTCTCTGCTCCCGGCGCAACCGTCTTCTCCGAGCTCGGCATCACCAGCGATGCCGTCTCCGACGCTCTCGCCTAAGCGCTTGGCATCTCTCGAATTCTGCTCAAAGCGCGTCCCTCCGGGGGCGCGTTTTTTTATCCCCCTCGCCCCGGGGAGGGACAAGCCGAGCCCTCGCAATGGCCAGGCATCTCTCCCCCTTGCGGAAAACTCTTGTTGAAGAATCGGCGCTTTTACGGAGTATGTAGTCAATATGATGAAAATGACCTGCCTTTCCGTGGCCATGGCTGCGGGGACTCTTTTGGCCGAACCTGTCATCCCCGTCTACGATCTCGCAGGCATGCTCACCGAGAGCGGCAACGTCCCGTCGGGTCTCTTCGAATTCGATACCAACCCCCATCGCCCGCTGACCCACTTCGATGTCGTCCGCTCATTGGAAAAGGCAGCCGCTGATGAGGAGATCCCCGCCGTCGTCCTGGAGGTCGACCAAGCGGCCATCTCTCTCGCTCAACTTGAGGAAATTCGCCGGGGTCTGCTCGACATTCGTGAGGCAGGCAAGGAGGTCTGGCTCTACACCGATTCTCTCAACTCACAAACGGCGCTGCTTGGCTCGGCCGCGACCCATTTGACCCTGAACCCGGAAGGCGACGTCTCCCTCTCCGGTCTTTTCGCAGAGTCGATGTATTTCAAGGGCCTTCTCGACAAGGCCGGAATCGTCGCCGACGTCGTCCACATCGGTGACTTCAAGTCCGCGGGCGAAAACTTCTACCGCACCGGCCCCTCGAAGGCCGCTGAGAAGCAATCGCAGGAACTCTTTGACTCCATTCACAACACCCTGCTCACGGAAATCGCCGTTGGTCGGGGCATTACCCGGGATTCACTTGCAAGCCTTGTCGACCAAGGCTTCGTGACGGCGGAAGAAGCGAAAGCCAAGAACCTCGTCGACCGGCTGCAATACCGCACCGACTTCGTCAACGAGCTGCAGGACCTCTACAGCAATCTGGAATTCAAGCCTGACTACGCGCGGGGCGAGAGTAGTGAGCCGGAGATCGACAGCATGCTCGACCTCATGAAGCTGATGTTCTCCTCTGGGGAAAAGAGTTCTCCCGAGGAGGAATACGTCGCCGTGGTCGCGCTTGATGCCGGCATCACCTTCGAGAGCATCAGCCCCGTGCGCGATGAGATCCTCGCCGCGACTGATGATGAAATGTGCCGCGCCTTGGTCCTGCGCGTGAACTCGCCCGGCGGCTCGGCGTTGGCCTCCGAGATTCTCTGGGAAGCCACCGAGGAATTCTCCCGCACCGGGCGCCCCTTCCTCGTCTCCATGGGCGCAGTCGCCGCCAGCGGTGGATACTACGTCTCCAGCGCAGCCGATGAGATTTTCGCCGAGCCGGCCACCATCACCGGCTCCATCGGCGTGGTGGGAATGAAGCTCGCCATGGGCGGAGCGCTTGAGAAATTGGGCATCACCACTCACGAGATGAAGCGTGGCGACCATGCGGACATCTACAATTCCACCCGCCCCTTCACCAAGCAGGAGCGCACCATCATCCGGAATTCCATGCTGGATGTTTACCGCACCTTCAAGCAGCGCATCCTGGACGGCCGCGGCCATAAGCTCGCCAAAGACCTCGAGAAGCTGGCCGGAGGACGGGTCTATACTGGCAGCGACGCCCTCCGCTTGGGATTGGTCGACGAGTTGGGCGGCCTGAATGAAGCGATTGCCCGGGCAGTCGAGCTGAGTGATATCGACTCTCCCAGAGCGATTCTGCTCCCCGAGCCCACCAGCCCGCTGGATAACCTCTTCAACCAAGAGCCGGAGAAGAGCAGTGATGAATTCATTTCTATGCAGACCCGCACCGACAGCCTGAACATCGAGAGCTTGCTCACTATCAATCCTCTGCTCCAAAGCCTCCCCGAGACCAAGGCTCGCCAGATCCGGGAAGCGCTCGCCACCCTGCGCAGCTTTGAGGCGGAACGCGTCCAGCTCATCGCCCCACCCATCCCCACCTACTGACAATCGCCGAGGGCTCCAATGACTAAGCCACTGAAACTCTCGCTCCTCTTCGGAGCCACTGTCGCCTGCTGGGCCATCGCCGTTTACCTCTTGGTGAGCGCCTTCAGCTCCACCGTTAAGAACACCAAGTCGCTCGTCGCCTTCGAGGCGCCCGGCTCGGCGGATTTTACGGTTAAAGAAGCGACCAAAATCACCGTCTGGCACGACTATGAGACTTATTATGCAAGCTCCTTCATCGAGAATCCACCCGCCCTCCCCGGCGGCTTCTCCTTTGAGATGACTACCATCCGAGGCGAACCTCTCGCTCCCCTGGAGCCCTCGGGGATGAATACCACGAGCCATTTCGGCAGCACCCGCCGCTCGGCAGTCGGCACCTTCAACACTCCGGAGGCCGGCACCTACACCTTGCAGGTTAAGGGCCCGCCGGGCGAACCCCGCATCATCTCGGTGACCCACGGCACCTTCGGCGCGATCTTCACCAAGCTCCTGGGGAGTGCCGGCGGAGCGTTCCTTCTGGGCATCATCGGATTCATCACCATGGTCTGGGGAATCATCTCCATCTTCAGCAAACCCCGGAATCCTCCTCCTGTTCCACAGTGAGAGGCATTTGAGTCAAGTGGATGCGGATTCCACTTGGCCATTCCGCACAGCTGAACAAGATTGCCGCACGTGAAGTTCGAGGCCATATTATTCGATTTCGACGGCACCTTGATGGATACCGAGTGGGCCATTTATCAAGCTTGGTTACGCACCTTCCAAGCCCATGGGCACGATCTCCCCGTGGAAGTGTACGTGCAGTGCATCGGCTCCGACTTCGCCACCTGGTCACCCAAGACCCACCTTGAGGACCTCACCGGGACATCCTTCGACTGGCACGATCTAGACACTGGCCGACAACGGGAAATCGAAGCCGACCTAGCGGACCAGGGTGCCATGCCCGGGGCCGAGGCAGTTCTCGCCCAGCTGGCACCGGTCACCCGCCTTGCCGTGGTCTCCTCCTCCTCCCACCAATGGGTCGATGGCTGGCTGCAGCGGCACAGCTTGGAGAGCTTCTTCGAGACCACGGTTTGCCGGGGGGATGCCCCCCGCATCAAGCCTGCGCCGGACCTCTACCTCGAGGCCGCCCGTCAGCTCGAACTCGACCCGGCCTCTTGCCTCGTAATTGAGGATTCCTTTAACGGCATGAAAGCCGCTCACGCTGCGGGGATGGACTGCTGGGTCATCCCGAACCGAATCACAAAAGTCAGCGATTTTTCGGAAGCCGAGCAGGTTTTTCACGGTATCTCCGAAGTCGCTTCGTCCTTTGATGCTAAGCGTTCTCATGGACGTTCATCGGAAAGAAGCTAAGCTCCCTCCCGGATTCCCCTCATGTCTTCACGTCTTTTCCTTTCTCTTCTCGCCCTCTGCCTTGCCCTCGTCAGCTGTAGCATGCCCTCCCAGCCGAGCGGCGTGGGGCAGAGCAACGGGGTGCGCGAGCAGAAGATGACCCAACTCGGTTACACCACCATCCAGCTCCGCAAGGCGAGCAACGACGCGCGCTACTCGGGCAAGTTTCTCGTCAATGGGAAGCCGGTTGACCTGCTCATCGATTCCGGCGCGAACTCGACCGACCTCGACAGCTCCCTCGCCGTCCCGCTCGGGCTCCGCATCGACGGAAAAATGAAGGTCGTCTCCCGGGGGGCTCTCGGACGGCCTGTCACTTCCAATGTCGGCCTCGGCATTCTCTCTGCCGGGCCCGTCTCCGCGCTTCCCTTCCCCTTCATGCTCGCGGAGGACGACCTCGGCCAGACGGCGACCTCCCGCTATGATGGGCAGCTGGGCCTCGACGCCCTTGAGGCTCTGGGCGCGCTAATCGACCTCCGCACCGGAGCCTTCTGGGTCCCCGGTCGCAACGCGCCCAACTCGCAGACCGAACGCATCGCCCCTCTCGGCGTCCAGAATGGTCTCGGCTTCACCACCCTCCGCCTGCGTCCCGCCCGCGACCTGCCTCACCTCGTTCTGGAGTCGAATTGGAATGGCCGCCTCATCACTTGGATCGTCGATACCGGAGCCGAGGTCTCCGTCCTCTCGGCCGAGAGCGCCCGGCAGATGAATCTGGCCACCGAGGCCAGCTCCTCCCGAATCATTGATGCCTCGGGGGATAATGCCCCGGTGCGCTCCGCCGTCTTGGAGAATGTCTTCTTCGAGCGACTGGTGCTGTCCGAGTTTCAAGTCGCGGTCACCCCGCTGCCCGTTGTCCGGAAGAACTTCCGCGACCGCAATGGGCGGGTGATTGACGGCATCATCGGCATGGACTTCCTCGGTAGCACGGCGGCACTCTTTGATGCGGGCTCCCGCCTACTCTATGTCGGCGATCCCGAGCAAGTGCCGCAAGCCGGTCCCCAACCCACCATCGCGGATCGTCGCAGCCCCCTTTCTCTCGGGCTCTCGTTGGCGGACTAAAGGAAAACCCGATAGACGGACAGACTCTGGCGAAACAGTCTAGCCCAGACGGAAAAGCCCGCGCACCGCTTCCCGCTTGAGGCGGAGTTCCCGCCACTCGTTGACCAGACGGCTCGCCTCGATCACCCCGCAGCCGGAGGGCACCATGACCTGCTCCCCTTCCCAGAGAACCATGCGGATGCCGACGAGGGCCTCAAAAACGCCGTCATGCCAAAAGCCAAAAGGCGCTCCAAACCAGCGGGGACAATGAAGCCGCTGCCGCCAGTCAAGCAACCAATCCAGCGTCTCCGCCGTCCGGGGTAGGGGCCCAAGCGCCGGCGTAGGATGCAAGCGCCGGACCAATCGCTCCGGCGATTCATTCTGATAAAGCTCCACCTCAATGGGGGTGTGGAAGTGAATCAACTGCCCGAGATCCATCACTTGGCGGGCCTTGCGGCGCACCATGCCAAAGTCGGCCAGCTTCGCCATCAAGGTCTGGGCCACGAACTCATGCTCTCGAATCTCCTTCTCGTCGACGGCAAAAAGCTCGCGATCTTCACGGCGGGAGGTCCCGGCGAGAGCCATGGTCTCCAGAAGCCCCCGGTCGAGGCGGAAGAGCTGCTCGGGAGTCGCCGAAAGCACCCCCGCTCCCGCCTCCCCCCAGCCAAAGAGCCTCATCCCCTTGGCGAGCTGACCGGGAAAGTCCGCCCACTCAGACGGGGGCCCCTGCCAGCGCCCTTGCTCGGTGACCACAGGCACCGACTTCTCAAGCTGTCCTCCCCCGATGGCGGCGGTCACTTCCCGAAACACCTCCGCGAAGCGTCCCGCATCGATCTCTTCCCACTCCACTTCCCGACGACCGTTACATTGCGAAAAGACGGCCTCCAGAGAAGTCACCTCCTCCACCCGGGCCGGCACCCACCAAGGCTTGCTCTCGCTGAGGGCGAAATCATTGCGATAGAAGGCCACCCCGGCGGCGGGCTCCTCACTCCTTTGCTCGAATGGACCTTCGCCCAAAAATATCCGGCCATCCGCAGCCGCAAAACAAGCCCAGTCCATTCGTTCAACCTTTCCTCCGTCGGCCTAGGCTCGCACCGAAAGCCAGAATTCCAAACGACCAAACCGAAGGCTCGGGAACAGGAGCCAAAAAGCCCCCAAAAACCATCTCCCCGGACTCGCGGTAATCCGCGACTAAGAAAACCGGGGAGTCATGAATTGTCTGCCGCTGCTCCTCCGTCAGCAAGAACTGCTCGCGATAACGATAGAGCGGACGGAGGCGGCCGTCCCAAGTGTCACCATTGCTCAAGGCGGGCACGAAAGGGAGAGCCCACTGCTGCTCATCCCGTCCACTCGGCGTCGCGCCCTCCAGCGCTCGAATCCATGCCGCAGCCCTATCGGGGTCGCTCGACAACCAAGTATCGACAACGCTGGCGAATGACTGGCCGGGGCTTATGAAAACAGCGGCAAGCAAAGCAAGTGCGGTTTTCATCAAGCCTCCAGCTGGCAGGTTCCGACAAGGCTCGTTTATTCGCCCTTGTTGGTTCCGTTTTCGATCAATTGTAGGAAGCTCGCCACCTCGAGGCTTGCTCCACCTACCAAGGCACCGTCAATATCGGGCTGGCTAAGAAGCTCCGCCGCGTTGGCAGGCTTCACACTGCCGCCGTATTGGATGCGGACCTTATCGGCCACATCACCGCCGAAGAGCTCGGCAAGCAAGACCCGCACCTTGGCATGAGCCTCCTGGGCCTGCTCGGGAGAAGCAGTCACGCCGGTTCCAATCGCCCAGACGGGCTCGTAGGCAACCACGGTCTCGAGCATGTCTTTCTCGGAAAATCCTTTCAGGCCCTCGTTGACCTGGCGCTTGAGAACCGCCTCAAGCTGGCCGCTCTCGCGCTCTTCCAAGGTCTCTCCAATGCAGAAGATGGGCTTCAAGTTGACCTCCCGGGCCTTGAGCATCTTCGCATTGATGACCTCATCGCTCTCGCCAAAAACGGAACGGCGCTCGCTGTGGCCAAGGATCACGTAAGGGACGAACAGTTCGCGCAACATGAGGACATTAACCTCACCAGTGTAGGCTCCGGCATCGTATTGGGAGACGTTCTGCGCAGCGACGGAGACATCATGGCTATGCAGAATCTGGCTCGCCTTGGGAAGGCTCACGAAAGGAGGCGCGACAACGATATCGCACTTGTCAGTGGCCTTGCCCAGTTTTGACAAAAAGCTCGTCAAGAAGTCCTCCGTCTCGGACGGCCCTTTGTTCATCTTCCAGTTTGCGGCAATAATCGGCTTTCTCATTGTCAATCAGGCGGGGTGCGTTGTTTGCCCCGCTCCTCTACCCCGTCAGAGTCCGTCAAGCAAGGAGGGAAAGGTCGGAAACGGTTTCGAAGGCGTCAAAAGGCTCAGTTCCGACTTGCTCCTCCGCGATTGTGGGCGGAAATAACCGCCCTTGGCCTCTTCTCTCCAGCCCTTCCTCGCCTCGCTCGAATGGTGCCCCCGCTTCGATGACCACATCCTCGTGATGGGGAAGAAGTTGGGTAAAAAGCCACTTCTCCCCGATCTCGCACTCGAGAAATTGGAGGACGGCTCAGTCACCTTGACCGCGACTTGCGAAGGCGAAGATGTCGAGGTCAACCTTTGGCCCGAGGAGGCGGGATGGGACTTCGATACCAGTTGCACCTGTGATCATGCCCACGATTGCCCTCATGCTGCGGCCGCTCTCTTTCTCGCCGCCAAGCCGAGCCACCGAATCTGGAGTTCCTCGGTTCGCGCGGCCTCCGCACTTCCCTCCTCGGGGCACGAGACGACCGAGCGCGACGCTCCCCGCTCACCCGCAGCCATCGCGGACGAGGACGCTCTTCAACCTCCACAGTTCTCTCTCACCCTCCAGCCCGAGCCCACGGCCTCCCGTGTCGTCCGCCTCCTCCTGCAGGCTCTCCGCCTGCGCGACCGCGACACTTGGCTCGTGGCCCGCCCCACCGTCACCTACGGCAGCGAGTCGCTCCCCCTCACCAGCCTGCCTCAGAAGACCACCTTTCCCCGTGATGCCGCCGCCGAACGCCGCGCCCTCGAGGAGCTCGCCAAGCTCGGCCTCACCTCCATCGCCAGCCAGCCCTCCTTCCGCTTCCTTCTCGGTCTCGCCAGCAAAAACCTCTCCGAGGGCGAACAACCCGAGGAAGCTTCCGCCTATTTCCCCGAGCCCTACCACTCCACCCCGGACCTCTACTGGCCGTGGTTCCGGGCCACCGCCATCCCGAAGTTAATACAACTTGGCTGGACCGTAGAGGTCGACCCCGACTTCGGCCATCACATCTACGATGTCGATAGTCATGAGCTGGACACAGCCTTCGACGAAGCTCCCGGAGGATGGTTCACCTTTTCGGTTGGCTTCGAGGTCGATGGAGAAAGTTTCGATCTCTTGCCGATTCTTCTCCGCTTGCTGGAGGACGACACTCTTGAGCAATTGACGACCAAAGGCGATGACCAGCGCCACCTCGTCCACCTCCCCAATGGCTCGGCGCTCCACCTGCCCGTCTCCCGCCTCCGTGAGATCCTCAACAACCTCTCTGCCGTGCTCGACCCCGGCGCCCCGATCCACCCGGTGGATGCCGCCCGCTTGGCGGAAACCTTTGCTACCGAGAGCACCCCACCGGCGCTCAAAAAATTGCGCGAGAACCTCCGCGACCAAAAGCACCGAACCACCTTTGCCCCCCCCGAGGGCCTGCAGGCGACCCTGCGCGGGTATCAGCAGGTGGGCTATGAATGGATGGCGTCGCTCGCGAGCAACGACCTCAATGGCATCCTCGCCGATGACATGGGGCTCGGGAAGACGATCCAAACTCTCACCCTGCTTCTCCGTGCCAAGGCTGAGGCAGGCGACGCTGCCAAACCTTCACTCGTAATCGCTCCCACCTCGGTGGTGCCCAATTGGGCAGCGGAGGCCAAGAAGTTCACCCCGAGCCTGCGGGTGCTCACTCTCTCCGGCCCCAAGCGCCGCAAGTCCTACCCCGCCATCCCCCACGCGGACATTGTGCTGACCTCCTTTGCTCTCCTTCAACGGGACATCGAGCACCTGAAGAAGCACGAATTCAACTTCGCGATTCTCGACGAAGCCCAGCACATCAAGAACCCTGATGCCAAAGTCTCCCAAGCCGCTCGACAGCTCAATTCACGGCATCGGCTCTGCCTCTCCGGCACCCCGGTAGAGAACAACCTGACGGAGCTTTGGAGTCTCTTCCACTTTCTCATCCCCGGCTTTCTCGGAGATTTACAATCCTTCCGCACCCGCTTCCAAACGCCGATTGAGAAAGAAGAGGATAAGGAACGTAGCGAGGCCCTCAGCCAACGACTCGCCCCCCTCATCCTCCGGCGCACCAAGGACGAAGTGGCCAAAGACCTCCCCCCCAAGACCATCCTCGTTCACCCCATCGAGCTCACCTCCCGGCAGAAGGACTTGTATGAATCGGTGCGAGTCACCATGGACAAGCGAATCCGCGACGCCATTGCGGAACGTGGCCTCTCCCAATCGCAAATCACCATTCTCGACGCCCTCCTCAAGCTCCGGCAAATTTGCTGCCACCCCGCCCTCATGGATGCGACTTGGGACCAGCCTGACGCGGATTCCGCCAGCTCCGAATCAGAGCAAGTTAGCCCGCAACCCTCGGCCAAGCTATCCTATCTGTTCGACCTGCTTGAGACTCTCTTTGCAGAAAAAAGACGCATCCTATTGTTCTCCCAATTCACTACGATGCTCGAGCTCATCGAGCGCGAACTGCAGCGGATCAACACTCCTTACCTCAAGCTGACCGGCTCGTCCCAAAACCGCGGCCAGCTTGTCGATAAGTTCCAGAACAGTGAGATCCCCATTTTCCTCATCTCTCTCAAAGCTGGCGGCACCGGCCTCAATCTCACTGCAGCCGACACCGTCATCCACTACGATCCCTGGTGGAATCCTGCGGCAGAAGCTCAAGCCACCGACCGCGCCTATCGCATCGG
>JAUTCR010000051.1 GCA_030673895.1 Verrucomicrobiota bacterium JB023 | reverse complement strand
GAGGGGGCCAGCTTGCTGGTCGTGGGGGAGAAGAGGGGAGAAGGTCGAATCTGAAGAAGGGCCTGGCGGTGAGATAATGACGAGTGCTGGACTGCTGGTCGTTGAGGTTACCTTATTCCCCGATGTCCATACCGTAATAGCCGGTATCGGGTATTCTGCGGTTTAGTAGTTTCCGTAAGGACCGAGCAACTATCTTTCGACTAATCTAGTGTCGAGCAATCGAATATCAGCTCAATCAATTAGTTCTTCTCCAATAAACGATGCGCTTCAGCGTTCTCGGGGTCGATGCTGATAGCTCGTTGGAGAAGGGCTTTGGCGGGGCCTTCGTTTCGGCCTTCTGCGAGCCAAATTTTGGCAAGAGAGGTGACGGCACGGGCATACTTCTCAGGGTGCTGATCGATATCGAGATTTTGCGCAGCTTGGCGGAGGCGGGTTTCCGCTGCTTCTTGGTCGCCGGCCTCGACGAGGGAATGGGCGAATTCGATTTGGAAATCTGCATCAAGGTATTGAATGGCAGAGGGGTCTTGGGATGACTCGGCGAGAGTTTCCGCTTGCCGGAAGAGGAGGGCGGCTTCCTTGGTTTCACCATCCCGCAGGGTTGCGATGGCGAGGCGGGCATGGATTGCGGGGCTCTCGGGGAAGTCGAAGCGGGCTTTCTCGAGGAGCAATCGGGCGGGGTGAGGTTGGTCGAGCTCCAAATATTCGTTGGCGAGGGCGATGGTTTGGTCCGGGGTGCCGCCCTGGATTCGGAGGAGTTCGGCGCGGTGGTGCAGGGCGGGGAGGGGCTTTTGCTGCCTGCGATAGAGCTTGGCGAGGGATTGGTGGGCGAGAGCTTGGTCGGGGTCGATGGCGATGACATCGAGGAGGGTTTTTTCGCCTTTCTCTTCTTGTTGATTGCTGAGGTAGAGAAGGCCGAGCCGAGTGCGGAGGCTGTGGGAGGAGGGCTGCTGCTCGAGGTGGTTCTGGATGGTGTGGATGGCGGCGGGGAGATCGCCCTGACTGCGATGATACTCGGAGATTTTACGTGCGGTTTCGGCATCGGCCAGGCCCCGCACGGAAGCTTTCTTGTAGATGGTGGCCAATTGCTCGCGATATTCGGTGGAATCTGCGGGGTGCAGGGTTTTGACGATGGGGGCGAGGGCTAGCCAATGGTAGGGATCGTCGGTCTCGGCGGTGAACTGATCTTGCAGCACTGCGAGGGAGTCGGACCGTTGCTCGAGCGTTTCGTAGAGGTTGATGAGGGGCTCGTAGATGGAGGGCTGATTGGGGAAATTTTCATTGGCGATCTCCAGGGTCTCCACGGCGGCTTGCTGGGCCAGGGCGTCGTGATAGGCGTGCTGGCGGAGAAAGCTGACGTAGGAGAGTTGAGCAATGAGGTGCCTGCGGTTTGCTGTCGCGAAGTCCCGCAAGGTGGCCGTCGCCGCGTGATGCTCTCCCATGAAGCCTTGGATGCGGGAGAGCTTGGAAGCGAGAGGGAAGGCTCCGGGGTCCTGCGTCAGAGTCTCCGCATAGAGGTCCCTGGCGGCGGGGAGGTCGCCTTTGTTCTCGGCGAAGACGCCCTTGGCGAACAAGGCGAGGTTAGCTGAATTGTCCGCGAGAAGGGGAAGGGCGAGGAGGAAAGGGAGAAGAAGTCGCATAGACGTTTCGTGTGTTTATTTGAAGAATTCCCGTAGGGCCTTCTTCTCGGCGGGATGGAGGTCGGGGGCGACCTTCCAGATGAGGTCGCCACCGTCGCCGAGGTTATCGATCTCACCACCCGCGCGGATGCCGACCTTGCTCTTGTCGAGCTGATGCTCGCCGTCTTGCAGCTCAAGGAGATCACCGGGCAGGATGTCGTCGATATTGCGGAGTTCCAGGCCTTCTCGTTCTCCGGTTTGTAGCTTTTCCCGCTCGTTCCCTAGGACGCCGGGGGTGGTGCCTGGACCGCGATTGATGTCGCCATTGCCAGGCTGTTGACCGGGCTGTTGGCCGGGTTGTTGACCAGGCTGTTGCCCATTTTCGCCGCCCTCTTGATTGAGTTCATCGTTCCAGTCTCCGCCTTCGCCGCCCTCTTCGCCTTGGCCCTGTTGGCCGGGGTTCGCTTGTTTCATCTTTTGCGCGTGTTGGCGCATGTTCTCGCGCAGTTGGTCCATCTGCTGGGGGGTGAGATTATCGAGTTGGCCGGGGTCGAGCTGCTTGAGTTGCTCGAGCAATTCTTGATTCGGCTTCATGGCTCCCTGCTGCATTTGCTGGAGGGATTGGTCGAACTCATTGAGCAGCCGCTCGCGGGCGTCGGGAGCCATCTGGTTCCCGTTCTTTTGTAGGTTCTCAAGGGATTGCTCGGCCTTGCGTAGATTGCGCTCCAGTTGCTTAAGTTGCTGCTCGTGAGCGTTTTTGAGGTTGTCGGTGGCCTCGAGGGCGGAATGGTCGAACCAGTTCTCGGTGGGTTGCTCCCTGAGTTCCTCCAGCTTTTCCTCCACTTCATCGAGGTATTCTTCGTCGATGGTGTCGTCCTCGCGGAGTTCATCGATGCTGGCCTGTAGGGCCTGGCGATTGGTGGGCTCTTCGGGAGGGGGCTCGTTGGGATCGCTCTTCGCAGAGATAGGGAGCAGAAAGGCGGCGAGCAGAATGAGGAGGGTGGCGAGGGGAGGGATGGCCAGGCGGCGCCAGTTCCACTCTGTGCCGTCGTGGATGGACTCGGGGGCCTCGGGCCAGGGGGCGACGCCTTCGCGCGCTGCGGTGAGTGCGTTGTTGAGTTGCATGGAGGATTCCACCCGCACGAGGGCTCGCTCGGTGGTGGTGAAGTGACGGCGGGCAATGAACCAGGAGATGGCGAGCACGGTGAGGAGGACGCCGGAGGTGACGATGAGCGTGGTCTGCAAGGGGAAGACGGGGAACTCGCGTCGCGCGAGGAGGATGATGATCGCGCCAACCAGGCTGGAGGCGAGGAGAGGGATGGACAGCTTCTCCAGAAACCAAGCCATGTTGATCCGATTGGATAGGGATTTGGCCCGGGCCATCCAGTGAGCTTGCGCTGATTTCTCACTCATGAAGGCACTTTACGCCCAATCTCCGCGCGCTGTAGAGTGGAAATTTGTCCGTTGCTGCTTCCGGTTGGCTGGGCTTGTGCTTTGCATAGGTGGTTGGATTCCGAAAAATTGCGCGTATGGTTAGGTGGAAATGATGGTTCTCTTGAGTATTCTGGCATTGCTGGCCGTCGAAGCCCCCGAGGTTGATGAGCCGCGGCTTGATGCGGATCAGTTTCAAGCCCGGCAAGAGGCGGCCCGCCAGCTGTGGGAGGGCGGCAAGGAATCCCTGCCGACCTTGCAAAAGTGGGTCGAGAGCGATGATCCCGAAGCATCGCGGCGCGCCCGGCGTTTGATGAGGTGGATTGATATGGAGCTGACTCCGGATTCTTCCCCCCGGGTGATGGAGCTGGTGGAGGCCTATCGCATGGAGGAGTCGATGAAGGAGCGGGAAGCCATCTTTCAGGAGCTTCTTGAGCTGCGTGCCTACATGCCTCTTTTCCGATTGCCCCGGCATCTCTCTGACGAGGCGGTGGCTGATAATCTCTCCGAGCGCGTAGCCCTACTGGCAGGGCAAGTGGCCCGGGAAAAGATTCTGGAAGGGAAGGATGAGGAGGCGTTGCAATTTCTCGCGGAATCGCGTGATTCGCGCGGCGGTCGGCTACGCTACATCGCCCTGGCCCACGGTATGGGGCTGAAGGAAAAGCTGTGGGATAAGCTGACAGTGGAAGACAAGTTGATCTGGGCCCGCTGGACTGCCGACGAGGAGACGTTGCTGAAACTGGCCAGCCCGGAGCATCCCGCGCGGCAGGTGATTAAGATTTTCTCCGGTGACCCGACCGGATTTCTACAGGAGATGGCGGGCAAGGAAGGCATGAAAGGCCTGCGCGCTCGATTGTTATTCAATCAATGGCAGGGGGATGAGGAAGCGACGACCGCTTTGGTTAAGCAGCTTGTCCGCCTGGCTGAGGAGGGAGAGTCGGCCAATGCCAGCACTGCCCTCCAAGTGCTGGGGCAATGTGGGTATCGCGATGAAGTGATGGCTCTGCTTGACCAATTGGAGGATGGATCTGTCTTCGATTACTTCATCTCCGGACATGAGGTAGAGCAGGCCTTCAAGGTGTATGGACTGGTCTCGGGCGAGCCTATCCCGCCAGATTGGCTGGCGAAGCAAGTGGAGCTCGCGGGAGGGAGCTGGGATCGTGATAACCTCGGGTGTCGCCGACTTTTCGACGTGGCCATGCATCTCAAGGCAGCTGGACAGGATGAGGAGGCCGAGCGCTTGATCCGTGCCCTGTGGGACTCATTTGAGAGCTCGGAGGACAATCTTTACTTTCTCACCACGCTAGCCGTAGGCGACCGCTATCGATTGTTGTCAAACTCCTACACCCGCCTCGCGCTGGAGCTCGCGGAAGAGGCGGACCTTAATGATTGGAACCCGACCTCCTTCATGGAGCTGATTTTCGGCGATGAAGTCTATTGGCTGTGGCGCTTGATTGAGGAGGCTCGTCCCGACTGGAGTGAATGGAAGCGGCTCGGCTATGTCTTCCATTTTTTGGGAACGGATTACGACCCTCCTGTGGATGAGGTCACAGCTCTCTTCACCGAGATTGAGGCCTTGCTGACAGAAGACGGGGGCGAGATTGCCTGGGAGCGTCTCGCCGACCTCGCGGTCTATGGCGGGAAGATGCCACTGGCAGAGAGATGCTGGCAGGAAGTGATTAAACTGAACCCCGATGATTTCCTCCATCTGAGCAAGCTGGCGGAAGTCGACTTCGTCTGGGGCCGCTATGAGCAAGCGCTGGAGAAGTGGTCGCAGCTGTTGGAAATGAATCCGGGCTACGATCAGGCCCGTCTTATGGTCTGCGCCTGCCTCGAGCTCTGCGGGAAGAAGGAAGAGGCGCGCGAGCATTGGGAGATGCTCGAGAAGCTGGCCTTGGGGAACACCTCGTGGCTTGGGAAGATGGCCGGTATCCTCGGTCAAGCCGGGGAGCACCAGCTCCAATATAAGCTTCTTCGGCGATTAATGATTTCCACCCGGATCTCCAGCGATGGCTCATGGTTCTCGGCCCTCGATAACGTTCGGGAAGCCGCCCGCCTGGCAGGAGACTGGGAAGCGGCGGCCAGTCTGGGTGAAGTTTATGAATCCCAAGTGAGGCTGGAATCTGAGGTCGGCTACAACAGCTACGGCATCATGAGCTACTTCGAGGGAAGAGGGGAGATTCTCTATGCCAAGGCGATGGCAGCCTACGAGCAAGGAGAGCGGGAGGAGGGGCGGACGTCGCTTCTCAAAGCCGCAGAGGTGGCCAAGTTTCATGGATTCTTTGCTAATGAAGTGCTCTATGAACTCAACCAAGCTGGTCTACAGAAGGAGGCCGAGCTGGTGTGGCGAGAGCTTGAGCCGACCTATGAGCGATCGTTGCGGGATTATCCGGACGCTCA
Source organism: Verrucomicrobiota bacterium JB023 (assembly GCA_030673895.1). Classification (GTDB taxonomy): domain Bacteria; phylum Verrucomicrobiota; class Verrucomicrobiia; order Verrucomicrobiales; family Akkermansiaceae; genus Roseibacillus. The sequence continues at coordinate 26,848 of JAUTCR010000051.1, read as the reverse complement.
TAACACCTTGAACAGCATTGCCTGGGTGGCTTCCCGGGCATGGGTGCGTCCGGACGACTGCTTGCAGTGGGTGGACCGGGCTCTCAAGCTCAAGCCTGACAGTGCCGCCTATCTCGATACTCGCGCGGAGGTTCTCTTCGTGCTCGGCAAGAGGGAAGAAGCGCTCAAGTGGTCGATGAAGGCTTGCAGTCATTCGCGGGGTTCGGCGGAGCTTGGAGAGCTCTACTTGCAGTATCTGCATTTCAAGAACGACGACATGCCCGCCAACCGAGGCGAGGGAAAGCTGGAGGCTCCGCAAGCGGCAGGCCGAGGCGATGAAATTCAATGAGCGGAGCCTGCGGGCGAATGAGGGACCAGCGACGGGTCGGCCGACGCAGGACGTCGGTAAGAGCTCGAAGACTCAGCGATCGGGAAACTTAATTTTCCAAATCTCGAAGGCATCTCGAATTTGCTCGGCCTTGCGGGTGGGGGAGAGTTCCCAAGTCATCGGGCAGCCATCGGGGAAGCGGGTGAAGAGATCGTCGTAATCCAGGGTGCCGGTGAAGGGGACCCGGTGGTCCCGCGCGGGCCACTCGACGTCATGGACATGGGCCCCGTAGAGGTAGGGCTGCACTTTATCGAGCCAGTCGGCGTGATCGAGAAGCCCGAGGTTGTGCTTGAGCTGGATATGGCCGAAGTCATGCCAGTAGCGGACGTGGGGCTCGTCCGCGAAGTGCTTTTGCAGGGCCAGCATCTCGCGGTCACTCGGGACATCCTCATAACGGGAGCGGGATTCGATGGCGAGGATGACGTCGTACTCCTTGGCTTTCTCCAGTAGTTCCTCGATCGCGGCAATAGCGCGTGAGTAATACAGCTCGGCGTGCTTCTCCCGTTTTTTTACGCATTTCAGCTTCTGCTTGACGTAGGCGGGGCTGTCTTGCTCGCCCTCCTTGACCATGGCAGTCAGCTTGCCCGTCCACTTCTTGTGAGGCATCTGCGGGATGGAACCCATGTGGAGGACGAGATACTTGGCCTTGAATTGGCCCGCGATCTCAAGGGTCTTGAAGGTCATGTCCATGGCACGCTGGCGCTCATGCGGGCGGAAGGACGTGTACTCGTAGGCATCCGGGGCGTCGATCATCACCTCGGTAGGGGAGGGGAAGTAATTGTGGACGCCGAGGCAGGTGAATTTCCCCGCCTCATAAGCTCTCTGGATGCCGGGTAATTTGGCGATGGTCATCCCGTGGGAGAGCTCGAGTTCATTGAACCCGAGTTCCAGGATTTCATCGACCATGGCCTCGCCGTCGGTGTGACGGGAGTTATTCCAGCAGGTGGAGAAGGCAGGCACGCGGCAGGGAGGTGAGCGGGTTTCCCGTAATTAATTGGCCGGGGTCGGCGCGCCAAAGGCTCCCTGTAGGGTGGCGGCGGGAATTGGCTCGCTGCTAGGGTCTGAGAGGCTTTCGAGCACGGCTTGGGTCCGCGTCCGGCCAGCGGGCGGGTTTTGCATGGCCCGTAAGGCTTCCATGAAGGCGGGGTGCCGGAAGTCGGCCTCACCCTCGTGTCGGTCGAGTCGATCGAGGAAGGAGGCGATGTCGAGGAGCTTCGCCCGTGAGTCCATGAAGTAGAGATCCTGAATGTCTTGCTTGGTGGGCATGGGGGAGTCTGGCCCAGTGAGCGGGGGGATGCAAGATTTCGTCCCGCAAGCTATCTGATTGAATTAATTAATCGGCTCCGGCATTCTTGCTGCCTTGACTCGCTCGGAATCAGTGCTTCTCGTTGCCGTCACTGGGTGGGTGACCGGCTTCTGGTGGTGCTCCGGGCGTTGGGAGCAGACCTTGTGGTTCTCTTGGATTTTGGTCCCGGTGTTGCTTTGGAATGTCAGGCCGCTGCTGGCGCTCTGGATGGAGTGGGCGGAAGGCTGGCGCAGCTGGTGGTTTCTCTTTTGGGCGGTGGTGGAGTGGCAGTTTTGGGTCACCGGGTTTCGCGGCGAATCCTGGTGGTCGGCCCCGGGGGCCGGGAAGGATGCGTTGATGATGATGGGGCTGGTCAGCGGACTGGTATTGGCCGGTCGGCATGCGGAGGCCCGCTACTGGTTATGGAGAATGGTGCTCGTCGCCGCAACCATGGCGGTCTTGCTGAGCTTGATTTTCTTTTACTCGCGGATTCCCTTGGACGGAGAGCGTTTCCGCCTCTGCTGGCGGGGATGGCCGGGCTTCAATGCAGTCACCACCGGTCTCTTGGCCGGGCTGGGTCTGATGGCGGGGCTGGATGGCCGGCATCGGGAGCGTTCCATCAAATCGCTGCTCCATTGGGCCGCCCTCGTTGTCTTGGGATTCGGGCTGGCAGCCAGCGAATCCCGGGGGGCGCTTCTGGCCACCGCTGCTGGCTCTGCCTGGTGGCTGCTCTCCCACCACCGCGAGTGGCGTCGCTTGGCTTGGCCGCTATTTGGTTTCTCCGCCTATTGGTTTCTCGTGGCCTTCGCTCCGGAGGAGAGCAGTGGCTTGGTTGAGCGGGGATCCTCGGGGAGGCTCGAGATTTACGCGGCCTATCTCTCCGGGATGAGCGGGTGGGATTGGCTAATCGGACAAGGCCAGGTCCGTCAACTGCCGGAGGAGGTGCTCGGCTGGCACGTCCATCATCCGCATAATGCCTACCTTGGCCAGCTCTCGGGCTACGGCCTGATTGGTCTTGGCCTGCTGCTCGCGACCTTGGGGTCCGGTTTTCTCAGGATGAGGCATACGCGGGAGGCTTCCTTGCTCGTCTTTGGCCTCGTGGCGACCCTCTTTGACGGCGGAATGAGCTTCTCGCTCCTGGCCATTGCGAGGTGGGAGGTGCTGGTTGTGCTGGTGCCTCTGGTCTTGGGAGTAGTGGCCCGGGAGCCATCGATAGGGAGGGCGGAGCCGGAAGATAGCGACCGAGGGCGGGATTTGGAATTGCGCTAAGCGCCAAGGCAACGCATGGAGGGGGCGTGTTTGTTGACCGGGTAAGAATCTTTTGCAAAGCGGGGGATGGCGGGAACGGAGCGGTATCGTTCCGCCGTGAGAAATTTGTGCCCGAGGGCGGGCCTGATGGAGGAGATGGAGCCGATGGAGGTGCCGTCATTCTGGAAGTCAGCGAGCACGTCGATAATTTGCGCGCCTTTTCCTACGACCCCAAGCTGATCGCCGAGGATGGCGAGGCGGGTCAAAAATACAAAAAGAGCGGCCGTAACGGACGGCCTAAGGTTGGCAAAGTGCCTCCCGGAACCGTGGTCTACCGCACGGATGCCAAGACGGTGAAGCAGGCGCTCGAGATGGAGCGCAGCGAGGAAGGGATCGAGTGGGAGCCGGTGGCTGACCTCGTCAAGGCGGGGGACAAGGTCACCCTCTGCCACCCCGGCGAAGGGGGGCGGGGCAATTGGCACTTCCGGAGCTCCACCAATCAAGCTCCCGAGGAAAGGGAGCTGGGAACCAATGGCGAGCAGGGCGTATTCTACCTCGAGCTGCGACGCATCGCCGATGTTGGCCTCGTCGGATTCCCCAATGCAGGCAAGTCCACGCTGGTTGGAGCCTTGTCGAAGAACAAGCCCAAGGTGGCCAACTATCCCTTCACCACCCTTGCGCCCTCGGTGGGAGTCGTTGAGTTCCCCGGCTTCAAGCGATGCACCATTGCTGACATTCCCGGCTTGATCGAGGGAGCGCACGATAATCGCGGCCTTGGACATGAATTCCTTCGCCACATCACGCGTTGCCATCTCCTCCTCTTCGTCTTGGATATGGCAGGATGGGATGGGCGTGATCCCATCTCCGACCTCGAGATCTTGCGGAAGGAGATCAAGCTCTATGACGACGAGCTGGCTAAATTCCCGTGGCTGATCGTGGCGAACAAGATGGACATGGAAGCCTCACAGGAGGCTCTCGTGAACCTGCGCAATCGCTTCCCGAAGGTCGAGATCGTTCCCATCTCGGCTGAGACCGGGGAGGGCTTGGAGGAACTCAAGAAGGTGCTTGCTGAGAAGGTTGGCAAGCGACCACAAGATTAATCGATTTCCCTGAAGCATGAAGCACCTCATCTTCGTCTATGGTGCGCTCCGGCCTGGAGCCTCGAATGCTTGGCGAATGGCCGATGGCAAGGCCATTGGCTCCGGCTCGGTCGAGGGAGTGATGGTCAAGGTGGATTGGTACCCCGGGGTTGTTCTGGGCGGCGGAGCGCGCGTCGTGGGCGAAGTCTATGAGGTGGATGACGAGTTGCTTGCCCGCCTCGACGAGTTCGAGGGGGTGGGCCTGGCTGACGAGCGGAACGGGGAATACCAGCGAGTGCGCGTCCAAGTGGCGATGGACAATGGCGACGAGCTGGAAACTTGGATCTACGAATGGCAGCTGGGCACCGACCGCTATGAGGTGGTCATGAGTGGCGATTGGCTCACGGTGAAGCTGTGAGGATATCGGCTTCAATCCGCTGAGGGAGACTCGCCCGGCTCCTTCTTGGCCGCCGCTTGTCTCGCCCAAGCCTCCTCGATGGCTTCGCTGACCGTCTTCCGCTCAAGCACCTCGATCACGTCGCCCGGGTAGAGCCTTTCCGCTCGGTGTTTTTCGTTCTCCGGGTAATCGAGCAGATAGCGTCTCCCATCTCGATAGACATAAACGTATATCTTCCTTCGCGATGACGACAAACCGCCTGCGGCATCAAGGGCACGGGACACGGTCATCCCTTCATCCACCTCGAACTGGCCCGGCATACTGACGAGTCCGATCACCGTAATTAACTTGGGACCCAACGCATCCGTGGAATCTGGGGAGGCTGGCCAGAGAACAACGACCGCCTCAGAGCAGCTCTCCCTACGGCGGAGGAGAGCTTCGAGCTGACGGGCGAGAGCGACGAGTGACTGTTCGGACGTTTGGATTCGGCCAATTCCCTCCACAGTAAGGAACCCGTTTTGATCCACCTGATAGATTCGATTGAGCTCTTTCTGAACTTCCGGCGGAGCCGAGAGGACCCGAAGCTCAATATGGGCACGGTGGCTGCCTGCCGCCTGGGCCGTGGCGGCAAGGAGGATGAGAGAAAGACAGCGGAGAAGAACTTCCATCGCATGATCACCGTCACGGAGGACTCGATCCGTCTCTCTAACAATCTTCGGGGAGAACGGGCTGACGGAGTGCGCTGCCTCTCAGACGCCTTCTTGCTTTTCACCTCAGGGGACATGGGGCAGGTTGGAGGTGTCGGATGTCTGAATTGGCGAAGTGTGGAAACTGCGAGGCGGTCATGGATGTGACGGCGGCGGCGCCTTTTGCCCGTGTCCGCTGCCCTAACTGCGATACCGAGGTGCGGGTTAAGATCGATTTCGGGCCCTACCTGCTTGACCGTCGGCATGCGTTTGGGGGGATGAGTGTCGTCTTCGTGGCCCGTGATCAGACGCTTGGGCGAGAGGTCGCCCTCAAGGTGCTGAATGAAGAGTATTCTGGTGACGAGACCCGGGCTGCCCAGTTTGAAAAAGAGGCTGAATTGACCGCCTTGGTAAGCCATCCCAACGTGGTGCGGGTTTACACCGTTGGCCGCGCTCACGGTCGCTTCTACATCGCGATGGAGCTGGTCAATGGGGAGAGTCTCGAGAAGCGCATGGAGAGCGGGGAGCCTTTACCCGAAAAAGAAATTCTCAAGATTGCCATCCAGGTCGTGGAGGGACTGCAGGCTGCGAAGCAATCCGGCCTGATCCATCGCGACATCAAGCCGGGGAATATTCTGGTGAATGGAAAGGGCACGGTGAAGCTGGTCGATTTCGGTCTCTCCCTCGTCACGCAAGGAGGGCGGGCCAAGGCAGAGGAAGTTTTCGCGACCCCCTACTACGCCTCTCCTGAGGCGCTCGGAGCGACCGAGGAGGATTTTCGCAGCGACATGTATGCGCTCGGCGCGAGTCTCTACCATGCCTTGGCGGGGAAGCCTCCGATCTCGACCTCTTCGACGGGCACCAAGGTTCTTCGGGAGGCCAAGCAGCAAGTGCTGCCGCTGAGGAAGATGGCTCCCCACGTCAGTGAGGCCACGGGCTATGCGGTGGATCGAGCGATGGCTTTCCTCCCGGCGGAACGGTTTGGCTCCTACGAAGACATGAAGGCGGCTCTGCGCGATGCCTTGGAGGGGAGGGCCCCGGCTGACGCCCCGCTGCTGCAGAGCCGGCGGCAACGAAGGAAGGGCAACGGGATGACCATAGCGGTCGCCTGCGTGCTCGCCTTCGCCATTCTTTCTGGAGGGCTTGTCCTAGCGCTGCGGGACAAGCAGGAGGTCGCCGAAGAGCCGGAGCCGAGTGCTCTCCCTCCCACCCAGCAAAGCGCGGAACTGGCTATCGGGCAGCGGTATCAGGACGCGCGCAAGCTCCTCGCAGAGGGGCACTTCAATGCTTCCGAGGAGGCTTTTTCGGCCATCTGGAAGTCGACCGGGGTTCCAGAGCCCACTGCTTCCTGGGCCTGCTTCGAGGCTGGCGTTGCGGCAGGTTTGGACGGTCGTTCGGCCGATGCGAGGGCTCACTTTCGCCGGCTGGGCCGCCATGCCGGGAAGGTGGGGCTCGAGAGCCAATTGCGACAGGGCTTCACGGAATTGGCCCAGGGCTGGAACGGTCTTCCTTTCATCGAGCTTCCACCCAATCCGCCGGAAAGTAGCACGGGTTCGTTATTCTATTTTGCCAAGGCGCTGAAGAATTGGGAGCAGGGTGACAGGCAGGCAGCGGAAGCTCTTGCCGCGCTGGCTGCTCAGGAGTCAACCGGGCGGGAAAGCGCGTCACTCGCCATCTACCGGCAGTGGGCGGGCCGCATCGCCCGCGATGCCGAGCGACTTGAGGAGGCGGAGCCCGATTGGCAGCGGGATTGGACGGTCGATGGAATTAGCGAGTCGCTCGCAGGGTTGGATGACTTGCTGAAGAAGCTGGATTCAGCTGGACGGGCGCGTTTCATCGTGCGCAGTTGGCAGAGCTGGCTGCATGCGACGAGGCGGGGCCTGGAAGAAGAATTGATCAATGACGAAGGTTGAAATCTATACCGATGGAGCTTGCCGGGGGAATCCGGGAAAAGGGGGATACGGAGTCGTCATGAGGTCCGGAACCTGGACCAAGGAACTGAGCGAAGGTTATCGCAAGACGACGAACAACCGGATGGAGCTAATGGCGGCCATTGCAGGTCTCGCTTCCTTGACGAGACCTTGCCAAGTGATGCTCTATTCCGACTCCAAATACCTCGTCGATGCGAATAACAAGAAGTGGATCGAAGGCTGGAAGAAGAAAGGCTGGAAGAGAGGCAAGGGCGAGAAGCTGGCCAATGTCGACCTCTGGCAGGAACTGGACCGTCTGAGGCAAAAGCATGAGGTGAGCTGGCATTGGGTCAAAGGCCATGATGGCCACGCGGAGAACGAGCGCTGCGATGAGCTGGCGACTGCCGCTGCCGACGGAGGTTCTCTACGGGATGATACCGGCTTCGAGGCTGCTTGACCTGTTGTTAGGGTGCCTGGGTGCGGAGGGTTGTTAGTCGAGTGACGAGAGAAAGTCCTCGGCATGCTTCCGGTGACTCTCCCTCTTCTCTTCGGCCATCTTCTGATAGGTGCGGGCCATCATGGCCAGGCGGTGATTGCTTTCGAAGAAGTCCGAGTGATCTCCGATGAAGGTCCAATAGAGACCATCCCAGACCGGGCACCAGTCCCCGGTACCGTAGTCGGACATTTTGCGAATGTAGTTGGAGCCGGATAGGTAAGGCTTGGTGGTGAAGAGTCCGCCATCGGCGAATTGAGACATGCCATAGACATTCGGGACCATGACCCAGTCATAGGCATCGATAAAGAGCTCCATGAACCAGCGGTACACCTCGTCGGGATGGATGCGGCAGAGCAGCATGAAATTGCCCAGCACCATCAGGCGCTCGATGTGGTGGCAGTAGCCGGTCTCGCGGACCCGGGCAATGGTGTCGTCAATGGGGGGGATGCCCGTGGTGCCATCGTAGAAGGAAGAGGGCATCTTTCTACTGAAGTCCCAGTAGTTTCTGGTTCGCATGGTCACGCCCTTCCGGTCATACATCGCCTTCATGAATTCCCGCCAACCAATCACTTGCCGGATGAATCCTTCCAGCGAGTTGAGCGGAATCTTGCGGCGGCCATCTTGACCGTATGCCAAAGCCTTCTCGACCACCTCGTTGGGAGAGAGGAGCCCGATGTTGAGGCAGGGAGTGAGGACCGAGTGAAAGAGGATGCGATGCTGTCGACTGATGGCATCTTCATAGGGGCCGAATTCACGGAAGCGCTCAGCGAGAAACTTGTCCAGCCAAGCTACGGCCTGCTGCCGGGTGACGGGGTAGGGGAAGTCGGGCAGGCCGTCCGCTTCGCCAAATCGCTCCTCGACCCAAGACTGGGCGTCGGTGAGGTAGCTTGAGGTCTGAGCCTCACCGGGAGCGGGGACCGCATGGTTCTTCGGCAGCTTTTTCCGGTTTTCTTCATCGAAGGAGTATTGGCCGCCGACGGGTTCGCCATCATCCATGAGGATGCCCATTCGCTGTCTCTGCTTTTGGTAGAAGCGAGCCATGAAGGGCTTTTTTCCTTCCGGAAATTGTTGGTCAAGGAAGTCGGGCGGAGAGAGGAAATTGGGGGAATCCGAAATGATGAGTTCGAGACCGTGCTTTTTCGCGAAGCGGCGAAGTCGTCGCTCGACCAGGTAGTCAGCCGGGTCACACAAATGGATGCGCTTGAGGGAGGCAAGGGGCAGCTTGGCGAGAAGGTCTGCGGTGGTGGCCTCTTGCGCGGGGAGGCGCAGGTGGATGACCCGGTGGCCTTCTTCCTCCAATTCGTCCTGGTAGGCCAGGAGGCTGGCACGGTGCAGGGTGCGCTTGTGAGGATGGATGCGGGGCAGCGGTTGATGCCGGTCGGTGCCGAAGAATAGGGGGTCTTCGAGGAGGTACACGGGGCGGCCCGGGGAGATGGCGGGATGATTGCCGAAAAGCTGATGGGGGAAGACGAGGGTCGCGTCGGCGGGCATAGGCCAACTTGCACGCGATTAGCGAGTCGGCAAGTTTTCGCCGTCTTCGGTCGGCAGCGCCACCGCAATCGTCACTTCATTGCCTTGTTGCTCGTAGCGGCGGGGTGGCTTTGTCGGCTCGGTGGGAGATTGGGAGAGCACTTGATGAACTTGGCGGGCGGCATCCGCATTGCTGAAGACCAGGGTCCAGAGGAAGCCCTCTTCATTTTCTTCAAGCTTGTCACCGCGCAACGTCGCGGCGAGAGGACGGACGCTGTTCGGCTCTTCGCTTTGATAGAGGAGGATGTGGAGAATGGTCGGACCGAAAGAGTATTGCGTGAAGGTCGGCTTCTGCTCGGGGAGTTGAAGAAGGGCATGGGCATCATTGGCGGCCTCGCGGTCGGTGAACGCGAGCGGCACCTCCGGTCTCTTGAGGTGGGGGAGAATCTGAAACTCGGGATAGCTGGCTAGTTCATAGAAAAAGACCGGCACGCTCATCATCAAGCTCTCGCGGATGTTCTCGTGTAGCGACGGCTTGGAGGGAGGAAGGGTCTTATCGAAGGCCTTGCGCGTGGAGACGCCCAGGGTGGCGATCAAGTGCTGGCGGGCCAGGATGGTGGCCGGCGCTGCTTGAGGGGGGAGGGGAGGCAATTGCTCGGTAGCCAGGCGGCGGGCAAGGAGCTCGACGAGAGCGACCTGATCCCTGGGATCGTCCGGCTGGAAGTCATGCAGGATCCAGTTCTCCTCTCCATTGAGGTAGCCGCGCACTTCCCCCACGCGGATGGTGATCAAGTTATCAAGTAGTGGCGTGAACTCATGATTCCATCCCATTGCCTCGAAGAACCGGCCAGTCTCCTCCAGTCGATCCCAAGCGGATAGCAGCTCTTTTTCCCGCTCGATGATCTCGATGGCGGGCACCGGGGTGAAGACGGGAGGCTTCCGGAAGCGGCGCTTGAGGTGCTTCTCGACGAATTGAACCATGTCCTCGTGGGGCACGAGAGGTCCCTCGAGTAGAACCACGGGGCCGGGCTCCTCAATATCGCCGAAAAAGTCGTCCGAAGGCGGCAAGGGAGCGGGATCCAAGCTATCCCGCGGAGGAGCCTTCGTGTTCCAAATGATCAGGCTGGCCACGATCGCCAGAATGACCAGCGTGGCCAGGAGGGGAGCGGGTTTCATGCGCCGGGATTAACGGTCGCCGCGCAGAGGGGGCAGGGGCGGCGGCTCGCTATTGAGGAAGTCGTCTTGGCGAGGCTCAGCCGCATTCTGCAGACTGGGATTATAGGGATTATCGAAGGGGAAGGTGGGCTCCACTTCCCGATCCTCGCGCTCGTAGTTTTCCAAGCCCTTGCGGTCGAACTCCGGAGCCGTCTTGGGTCCGAATTCATCTTCGGCCCGCTTGCCAGCCCGGAAGACAAACGAGATGGGCTTCGATTTGTTTCCGTTGGCATCATAGAACCAGTAGATCCTCCGGACGGGGACTTCCTTGCCGGTGGAAGGATCCACCTTGGGAGTGCGGGCATCGAACATGTCCTCCGCCACCAGGCGACCGGTGCGCTTGTGATAGCCGTAAGCGACTTTGAAGAGGCAATTGCCTTTTCCATCATAAATCCGGCAGGAAAGCGGATTGCCTTTTTTATCCATCGCATAGTCCGTCGTGGTGAGCAGAGCAGCCTTGCCCCCCCGGACATCGGAGTAACGGGTTTTGCGTAGCTTCGTCTCATCATTGGAGCGCCAGTACTCGGTCCTGGTTCCGTCCTCGTGCCTCATTACGCGGACATTGTGATTGATTTGCTCCCAGAAATTTTGCTCCGCAGCCGTGCCGAAAATGGAAAAGCTGAGGAGGGTGATTGCGAGATGGATTCCCTTCATCAAGGGGTGAGGCTAATGGCCCCGCCGCGTTAGGTCAAACGGGGAATTCGTCCCCCCGTCTGTCAGATTTTACGGTGGACGTTGGCCCGATGTGCGCTTCCTTGACGGCATGGCCAAGACTCGTCGGACCAGCTTTGACCTTCTCATCCTAATGCTCTTGTTGGCATTTCAGCCACTCTCCGCCCAAAGCGATGGCGCGGCTAACGAGGAGGAATCGGATGCAGAGAAGGTGCAAAAAAGAGATGAGATGGCTCTCTCCGACCTCGGAGGCATCCTGGAATCCTACCGGGTCCTCCGGCAGGAGCAGAATGAGGCGCGAGAGAAGCTGGACGAGCTCAAAGCCGCCGATCCCCCGGATGAGGAGGCCCTTGTGAAGGCCGAAGCGGCGCTCACGAAATTGACCGAGAATTTGGGCGCTGTGCGTGAGCGCATTAGAGAGGTCGCGCAAGGGGACAGCTTCGTGGTCTCCGCCGAGGACGAGGAGGATGAGCTCAATTTCAGCCGAGATTTTAAGATGCTTCTCGATCCGCTCCTCGACGAGGTGCGGGAGACGACCGAATCCACCCGCAAATTGACCGAACTCACCACTGAGGTCGATGACCTCAGTTCGAAGAAAGAGCGTTTGGGCAAGTCCCTTTCCAAGGTCCAGCAATCGGCTGCTCTGGTTGAAGACGAGCAGCTCCGCGAGCTTTTTGATGATATCGAAAAGGATCTCCGCAACGACCTCACCCGCGTCGAGGCCGACCTCACTGCGACCGAGCTACAGGTTAAGGAAATTCGGGAGAATACCCTTCCTATCTACGAGCGGATTGGGCAGGGGACCAAGACGTTTCTTACCGGGAGGGGGCGGAGCCTCTTGCTTGCGGTGGTTCTCTCCCTGGGTTTGTTTTGGTTACTGAATGGCATCCAGCGGCGCATGTTCCGTCGACTGGGCAAGGGCCGGAAGGCGGGAAGCACCCTGGCATTCCGCCTCGCCGAGCTGCTGTTCACCATCTTCCGCTTCGGTGTGGCCATCGGTGTCGCCTTCCTGGTCTTTATGCTATTTGACGATTGGCTCCTCGTCACCCTCACCATCCTCATCATTCTCGGAATCCTCTGGGGAGCCAAGGAAACCATCTTCCGCTCCTATGAGAAGGTTCAGCTTCTTCTGAACCTCGGGCCTGTTCGCCAAGGTGAGCGGGTCACCTACGAGGGGCTACCTTACGAGGTCCGCTCACTCAGCTTCTACCCGCTCTTGGAGAATCCGGCTTTGTCCAATAGTGCTCGCCGGATCACCATCGATGAGCTGGCCACACTGCGCATGCGCCACGAGGAAGACGAGGAGCCTTGGTTCGTGACCGAGAAAGGCGACTGGGTTTCGCTCTCTGACGGTACCTTCGGCCAAGTGATTTTCCAGAGTCCGGAGCGAGTGCGCATTCAAGACCTGGGCGGGCAGATCAAGACCATCCCGACTGGTGATTACCTGTCGATGAATCCGACCAACTACAAAACGGGTTACGCCCTCGCGAGCACCTTTGGGATCGACTACAAGCATCAGCACTTGGACTACAACTTGGTAGCCACCACCTTCGCTGCCAAGATTCGGGAGAAGCTCCTCGAGTTCCTCCCGGAGGAGGAGATCCTGGCCACCTTCTCTGCCTTCAAGCAAGCCGGTGCGTCTTCGCTCGATTATCTGGTGGTGGCCAAGGTGACGGGAGAAGCCGCGTCTAAGCGATTCAATATCGAAAGAGCATTGCAACAGGCTTGCTTGGATGCCTGCAATGAAAACGGCTGGGGCATCCCATTCCCTCAACTGACGATCCACCAAGGGAGCTGAAAGAGCTCCGAGGACAGGGGCGAAAGTTGAGGAGAGGGAGATTCGCGGGAGCTTAAGCGAATTGGCTGAGGAAGCGGGTGTCGTTCTCGATGAGAAGACGGATGTCCTTGATGCCCCACTTGATCATCGCAAGGCGGTCGAGACCCATCCCGAAAGCGAAGCCGGTCACCTTGTCCGGGTGATAAACATCGTCGCCCCGGCTCTTGCAGATTGCTTCGAAGACCGCCGGGTCCACGATGCCGCATCCGGCGACTTCGATCCACTTCGGCTCGCGCCCGGGGACGTGCAGCTTAATGTCGATCTCGAAGCTTGGCTCGGTGAAGGGGAAGAAATGGGGGCGGAATTGCAGCTCGGTATCAGCGCCGAAGAGTTCCTGATAAAAGTAGATCAGCGTGCCCTTAAGGTCGGCGAGAGAAACGTTCTCGGCGACAAAGAGTCCCTCCAACTGGTTGAAGACGGACAAGTGCGTGGCGTCGATTTCGTCGCGCCGGTAGGCCGAGCCGGGAGCAATGATGCGGACCGGTGGTCTCTGCCCTTCCATGGTGCGGACTTGCACCGAGGAGGTGTGCGTCCGCAGAAGCTTGCCGCTATCGAAGTAGAAGGTGTCCTTCTCATTCCGCGCGGGATGGTCGGCAGGGGTATTGAGCGCATCGAAGCAGTGAAACTCGTCCTCGATTTCCGGGCCTTCCGCGAGCGCAAAGCCCATGCGGCGGAGAATCTGGATGGCGTCATCCTTGATGCGGGTCAAGGGATGCAGGCCGCCGATGGGGAGGCCGCGAGCCGGGAGGGTGACGTCGATGCCCGCGACGGAGGCGAGGTCGGCGGCATCCTGCAAGGCAGTTTGCTTCTCTTCCAAGGCTGCGGTGATCGCTTGACGGGCGGCATTGAGGCCTTGCCCGAAGGCTGGCTTTTCTTCCTTGGGAAGGGTCTTCATCAGCGCCGAGGCTCCAGTGAGGCGCCCTTTTTTTCCGAGAAAATCAATTTTGGCCTGCTCGAGAGCAGTCGAGTCGGCGGCAGCTCCAATGGCGGCAAGGGCATCGTCCTGAATGGCAGCGAGATCGGCGTTCACGGGCGGAATCCAAGGGAGAGCGGCGAAAGATGCAAGAGCGAAGATTGCCAAGGAGCCACTCCAGAAAGATTGACGTTTTGGAATCGCTCTCTTCTCTCCAATCACCCAAGCTCGGGCCATGAAAACTTTCCTGCTCATCTTGGTTCTGATCGCCATCCCCGTGTTGGTCGTCATCGCCATCTACAATGGCTTCATCAGCCGACGGAATGACATGCGTAATGCCTTTGCTTCCATCGATGTGCAGCTTAAGAAGCGTTGGGACCTCATCCCCAATCTCGTCGAGACGGTGAAGGGCTATGCCGAGCATGAGAGGGAGACTTACGAGAAGGTCATCAACGCACGTAATTCGGCCCGCGACATGAAGAACGAGAGCCCATCCCGGTTTGCCAAAGAGAATGAGATATCTGAGGGGGTCGGGCGATTGCTGGCCGTGGCGGAGTCTTATCCCGAGCTGCGCTCCAGCGAGCATTTCCTCAATCTGCAGAGAAATTTGACCGAGATCGAATCGCAGATTTCCGCTGCGCGCCGGGCCTACAATGCGGCGGTGAAGAGCTGGAATAATGGCATCGAGACCTTTCCCGGCTCGTTCTTCGCGAGTCTCTGGGACTTCAAGCGCGCTGATTGGTTCGAGGTGGCCACCGCCGAGGAGCGGGAGCCTGTCAAAGTGGAAATGAGCTAAGGGCGGGGAATCATGTTGAGCTGATGAAATCGTCGGACGAGATACTGAAAATTCTGCGACCTGAGTTGGATGCCTTGGAGCAACGCCGCTTGGAGTTGAATGCGAAGCGGGCCCAGGGGACGGGGTGGATGATCGCGGTGCTTGCGGTCGCCTTTCTTGTTGCAGTCATGGGCTCAAGATCGGGCGGGATCGGCTCCTTATTCATCGGAGCGATCATTGCAATCATCGGTTGGGCAATCATCTGGTCCCTCTTCTTCGGCAAGGCCGCCGAGGAGTTCAAGCGGCTCTTCAAGGAAAAGGTGGTCGCGTGTGCCGCCCGCGAGATTGCGCCGGGGATGAGTTATCAGCCAAGCGGCTTCATCTCGAAGGATTGGTTCGTCGGCAGCGGCCTCTTCACAACTCGTCCGGACCGCTATTCGGGTGAGGACTACTTTGCGGGTCGGGTGGGCCAGACCGAGCTATTCTTCTCCGAGGTGCATGCGCAGGATAAACGGACGAGAACGGACAGCAATGGCAACACCTCGACCTACTATGTCACTATCTTCAAAGGGCTCTTCGTCGTAGCTGATTTCCACAAGGACTTTCGCAGCACGGTCTATGTGCGGCCGGACAAGTTGGAGAGTTTCGGCTCGTTCGGACGTGCCCTGCAAGGCTTGGCTGGCAATGTGGAGCGGATGGAGAATGTTGAATTCGAGCGTCGTTTCAAGGTGACGGCGACCGACTCGGTGGAGGCCCGTTATCTTCTGACCCCTGCCATGCAGGAGCGCTTCATCGAGCTGGCCGAGAACTACTCCACCGAGCTGCGCGCTGCCTTCAAGGGGTCCTTGCTCTATCTCGCGATCCCCAAGACGGCCGATTGGTTCGAGGGTCAGCTGGGCACTCCGGTCGACGACCAGCATCAGATGAAGACGATCTGCAACGAGCTCCGGGCCGCGGTCCATCTGGTCGATGCCTTGGATCTCAATACGCGGATCTGGACCAAGCAGTGATCGAGAGGGGTAATTGTTAGAGCTCAATCCGGTTGCCCAACCACAACCTTGACCACGCCTCGTTCAGGCTCCGATACCGAGACCTCGAGCGGGACGAACTTGCTGATGACCGCTCGGTTGGTTTCGAAGTGGTCGTCAGGAATCTGGGCTGTGAACGAACCGCCACCTGCCAAGGCAAGAGGGAGGAGAAGCTGGTCTGCCAAGTGGCGGTCGGCGTAGGCTCCGGAGCCGAGGTAGTTGTGCATGCCCTTGCCGGCATAGCGCCCCACCTTCTCGGCAGTGAGGCCTTGTTCGCCAAAGGAGCTGCACACCATGCGAAAGTCTGCCCACCGGGCTTCTGTTAGGCAGGCCAGCCCGTGGCCCGGACCCTCGGGAAGAATCTCGATCTTGGGCTCGGGGCCGGACAGTTTTTGGGAAGCCGCGTGAGCAACGCGCTCGAGGATGCGAGGCGCGACCTGACGGGCGATGATTCGGATCCCGATGGATTCAGGATCGCCATTGCGGGTGAACGCGGCGGGTTCAAATCGCTGGCAGGGCTCCACCGAGCATTCAATGACGCCGCCTCCGACGGGAGCGAATCCCGTCTCAAGGAGTCGGAGAGTCGCACGCGCGCCGAGGCGGGCCATGGAAGGAAGAAAGGTGTGGGCAATGAAATCGGTAGGAGGCGCCAGAGGATTGTGCGTCCCGCCACTCACTCTGATGACCGAAGGTTCCTTGGCCAGCCAGAGGGCGGGGAGAAGAGTCTGTAAGAGCAAGCTCGTGCTCCCCGCCGTGCCGATAGCGAATTCATAGTCTCCGCCGCGCAGGGTGCCAGGGTGAAAGACGAGTTCGGTGGAACCCATCTCGGCCCCGTCGGCGGCCCCGTCACAGAGGGCGAGTGCCGCCTTGACGCAGGTGAGATGTTGCCGCTTGAGCCCGGGGCTCTTCCGCTGGCCCCGGATCGAGGTCATGCGGAAGGCTTGTCCGGTGATTAAGGCGAGGGTGAGGGCGGAGCGGAGCATTTGCCCGCCTCCCTTGCTGCCATCGAGTGCGATTGCTTTCATCTCATTAATCGTCTGCTTCTGCCGAATCCTTAATCACGAAACGCGCGTCCAGGCGGGCCACCGACTCGGCGAGGCCAGCGGCTTCCACGCTGTGGAGGACTTCCCCGAAATCCTTGTAGGCATCGGGGGCTTCGTCGATGGGATATTTCCGGCTATTGAAGAGGATGTCATTGGAGTCGAAGTCGGCATCGACTGTCTTCTGATCAAGCGTTCGGGCCGCGTGTCTTCGGCCCATCTGGCGGCCGGCTCCGTGGTTGACGGACCAGGCGGTTCGCTCGGCTCCTCCGCGGGCGACCATCACCGCCGAGCCATCGCGGGGATTGCCCGGGAGGAGGATGGGGTGTCCGGTCTCGGCGAAGGGGGTGTCCTTGAGTGAGAAGTGGCCTCCGGGCACGGCGCGGGTGGCTCCCTTCCGGTGGACCCAGGACTTCTTGCCATCGACGAGTTCCTCGCGGGCAATATTGTGGGAGATGAAGGACACGAGGTTTCCAGTAGCTCCCGGCAAGACCTCCTGAAAGGCCTCCAGCACGAGAGCATTGATGAGCAGGTGATTGACGGTGGCGAAGTTTGAGCCAAGAGCCATATCGTCGAGATAGGCGTTGGCCTCGGGTGTTCCGAGAGGGGCATAAACGAGCTTCTTGTCATTGGCGGGGTAAGGCGTGTTCCAAGTCTCGAACCGCCGCTCCAGATCCTTGAACTGGGCCATTGCCAAAAGGTTCCCAAAGCCTCGTGAACCGCAGTGGCTGAGGAAGGAGACGTGCCCATCCCGCAAGCCGAAAGTCTCGGCCGTAGCCTGAAGGGAAGGGCGATCAATCACGCGAGTGATCTCGCACTCGCCAAAGTGATTGCCCCCGCCGTAAGAGCCAAGTTGTCCGACCTTGTCACCGAAGTGTTTCACTCGCTTCTCGGTGAGAATGAGCTCCAGGCGTTCCTGCAAGGCGTCAAGCGTTCCGTCGTGTCCGCGGTGGAAGGAGTCTTCGCACCGGCTGGCCCAATGGGCAGGGATGCCCAGCTCCGCACAAACCGCTTCGCTCGCTCCCTCGGTCACCACCTTGGCTCCGAGATCGTGCCCGATGCGTCGGCCCTTTTTGACGGAGCGTTGACCGCGTCCGGCGCCGGTGGGGGTCCGCTCGGTGATCGCCTTGATGAGGGCGCGGCGGACCCGGCGATCCGTGATCACGTCCTCCGGGATATCGAGCTGCAGCAGCGACATGGAGCACTTGATATCCACCCCCACCGGGCCGGGGTAGATGTGCGTGGGCGAGACCATGACGCAGCCAATTGGCGCTCCGTAGCCCGCGTGGCCGTCAGGATTCAGGACCACATCGGTGACGCCGGGGGCGAGGCGGGAATTGATGGCTTGCTGGAGGCAGGTGTCGTCGAAGCCGTTTCGGATCGCCTCATTGGCGACCACGGTAATGGGCTTGCCTTCGCTAGCCGGGAGGGGAAGGAAGCCGAGCGCTTCATCAGTGGGATGGATGGTATTCATCTTTCTAGTTGTCGTTCTTAGCGTGTGATGGTGGTGCGGATCCCGTTGGATTCTCTCCGCGATGGTTGGCAGGCGGGATTCGCCTGTTTCCTGTCTCCTCCTATTTTGCATCGCCTGTGCCAGCCTTGGTTTCGGCGGGATGAAGGTGTTCGTAAGTGGCTGGGATAAAGGGTGATAGGGTTCGGTTGATTTCGATTTGGTTTCAGGTGGTTGACGCGGAATCTTATTCGTTCCAATCTTGATTGATTCATTTGGATAAAGTAGGGAAAGCCATGGGCTTGACGATAGGGTTCGGGATGCTCGGGACCAAGCTGGATGCCGGGAAGGATGCGGATCGTTGGAAGCATTGGCGACCGACGGTTTCCCTCTTTCAGCATGAGGACCTGCTCATCGACCGCTATCATCTGCTGACGGAGGAGCCTTTCCTGTCTCTCGCAGCCGAGGTGGCCGAGGATATTCGCCTGGCATCACCGGAGACCGAGGTCTTGGTGGAGGTTCTCTCCTTCCGCAAGGATCCTTGGGATCTGGCCAATGTTTATGGAGCGTTGGAGGAATGGGCCACCCGGCAGCGATTCTCTCCCGAGCGTGACGATCACCTGATACACATCACGACGGGCACTCACATTGCCCAGATCTCCCTCTTTCTTCTCCATGAAGCGGGCGTGATCCCGGGAAGACTGATCCAGACGGCTCCTCCCTTTGGCCGGGCCCGGCGGGGCGTGCCCCAGGTGGGCCGCTACTCCTTCATCGATCTGGAGCTGGCCCGCTACGATGCGGTCAAGAGCCGCCATGTGCAGAACGAGTGGGAGGCCTCAGATTTCTTGAAGAGCGGTATTGCGACCCGGAATCCGTCCTTCAACCGAATGATTGATCGCATTGAGCAGGTCGCCTTGCGCTCGCGGGCACCCATCCTCCTCATGGGGCCGACGGGTGCGGGCAAGAGTCAGCTGGCCAGACGCATCTACGAGCTGCGTCACGAGCGGGGAGGGCTGGAGGGGGAATTTGTGGAAGTGAATTGTGCCACCTTGCGCGGAGATACCGCGGCTTCGACACTCTTCGGCCACCGCAAGGGGGCCTTCACTGGGGCGAGAAGCGACCGCGCCGGGCTTCTTCGTTCCGCTGATGGGGGCCTACTCTTTCTCGATGAAATTGGCGAGCTGGGTCTTGATGAACAAGCCATGCTGCTCCGCGCTCTTGAGGAAAAGCGTTTCCTCCCGGTGGGCTCCGACAAGGTGGTGGAGAGCGACTTCCAGCTCATGGCCGGCACCAACCGGGATCTGAGGCAGGCGGTGGTGGACGGGCAGTTTCGCGAGGATCTTCTTGCCCGTATCCAGCTCTGGTCTTTCACCTTACCTTCCTTGCGCGAGCGACGAGAGGATATCGAGCCCAATCTGGACTACGAACTTGCGAAGCTCTCCCGCAGCGAAGGTCGGGCCATCACCATGAACAAGGAGGCGCGGACCGCTTTTCTCAAGTTCGCGGAATCGTCCGCGGCAACCTGGCAGGGGAACTTCCGCGATCTCAATGCGGCCATGATGCGCATGGCCACGCTGGCTCCCAAGGGACGAATCCGGCGGGAGGAAGTCTCGGAAGAAATCGAGCGTCTGCAGGAAGGGTGGCTCGAGCCCGGAGACTTTTCCGGGGAAGTGGAGCTCAGCGACGTTTTTGAAGGGGAAGCACTGGCGGCGATCGATCCCTTCGACCGTGTTCAGATAGCCCATGTTATCAAGGTCTGTCGGGAGAGCCGGACCTTGTCGGAAGCGGGGCGGGTGCTTTTTTCTGCGTCCCGGGCTCGGAAAAAGAACCCGAATGATGCGGATCGGGTGCGAAAGTTTCTCGCCAAGTGGGACCTGGAATTTTCCCAGCTCTGAGTTTTTTCCTGCCGTCCCCGGGGAAGTGGGAACGGAGTATGAAGAAGTTGGCCTGATTTTAGGTTTGCGGCCTTCCTTTCATCGCTGAGGATGGCGGCGACGGATGGCAGGACGACAGTCAGAGGATAATTGGTCGCTGGGAGACTTGGCCGACTTGGAGCGCTTGCTCGCGGAGAAGGATGCGGCGCGGGGTGCCAAGCGGATTTACCGTGAGCGGATCGCGGACCAGTTGGAGCAGGTGAGTGACGAGGGAGAGCGGAGGCGGCGCGGGCTCTTGCTCTGGCTGCAGGAGAAACGAGGCGATCAGGAGCTGGTGGGAGAGAGGCTGGAGAGCGGGCTCAGGTTCGCCGGGCTTGCCGTTGCGGTGGTCATGTTTCTCTCCGGGGTCGGCGTCGTCCGGGGCCTGTTGGTTGAGATGCCCGGCGGCGGGGGGAGGGGCTACAACGTGTGGCTGCTCCTCGGCGTGATGCTCGGGCTGCAATGGTTGCTTTTGCTGGGAGGCTTGGTGGGGACACTGGTTTGGCGACGCCATGGCGGCTTGTCGATCGGAGCGGAGCTGATTTCCCTGCTGGGAAGGAAGATTGCCGGAAGCAGGGCGGGCGATGTCTGGCGGCAGTTGCTCAAGACGCGCGCCAAGGGCTATGGTTCGGTTTTGGGCTGGCGGCTGGGTTCGCTGTCCCAGATGGGGGCGGAGTGGTTCAATATCGGGCTTCTCATTGGTTTTCTCGGCTGTTTGCTCTTCTTGAAGGTGGGCTACTATTGGGAGAGCACGCTCGATCTGGATGCCCGCAGTCTTGAGGGGGTGACGCAGGCCCTCTCGCTCCCTTGGTTCTTTTACCCCCGCGCCATCCCCGAGAAGACGGACGTGATGGCCATTGCCATTGACGCCCCGGAGGCGCTTCGAGCCTCGGCCAGTGCCATCTGGACCGGCTTTTTCCTGCTCGCCATCCTGGTCTGGGGGCTCTTGCCCCGCGTCATTTTTTACGTGTTCTGCAAGTGGAAGGAGAAGCGCGCGTTGACAGCCCTCGACTTCCAAGAGAGCCGCCACCGCAGCCTCTGGCGGGAGATGGCCCGCATTGAACGCGCGGTCGTGAAGACCGGTCAGGAAGATGGGGTCGTCCTACTCGATGTGGGAGGCACGGGGCTGAAGGTGGCATCCATCCGGCCGTTTCTTTTGCAGAAGATGCGCGTTAATCCCGAGGGTCTTCACCAGACAGGTGTCCTCGATGCGGAGAAGGAACGACAGGCCATTGAGGCGATGCAGAAGGCGGCGCTGGGCGTCGTCCTCGTCGTCGAAGGCTGGAATCTGTCCAAGCCGGAGATGAAGGCCAATTACGAGAAAGTCCGTCGTGCGGTCGGTGAGAGCAAGCCCATCCGCTTCCTTGTCGTCGGCTCCGTGCGAAATGGCGGGGTCAACGAGGTCGGGGATGTCGAATTCGGGGAATGGGAAGCCTTCGTCGATAGTCTGCGGGACCCGGCGGTCGAGGTCGTCCGTTGGGAGGGTTAGAAGACAATTTTTTTGAATTTAGAGAGTATTGGCGAAATGAGTGAACTGGTTCCAGATGGTGTGCCGACCTTCGCGGTGGTCGGTAAGGTGAACATGGGGAAGTCCTCCGTGCTGGCCACCCTCCTGGAGGTGGATGATGAGGCGGTCATCCGGATCTCCTCCACCCCGGGCGAGACGACTTCCTGCCAAGTGCTGCCGGTGGAATTCGATGGGCGGGAGATGATTCGCTTCATTGATACCCCCGGCTTCGCCCGGCCTCTCGCGGCCATGCGGGCGATCCAGCAATTGCACGAAGCGGCGGGAGGGAGCGGATCGCCGGGGCTCAAAGCGGTGGAAGCTTTTTGTGAGGAATACGGGGGGACTGGCGAATTTGAGGACGAGGTCCGACTCCTCGAGCCTCTCGTGGCCGGGGCGGGCCTGCTCTATATTGTCGATGCGAGCAAGCCCCTGCGGGACACCTTCGTTGCCGAGATGGAGATTCTCCGCTGGACCGGAAGGCAGCGGATGGCGCTGCTGAACGAGAAAGAAAAGGACCCTGAATTCCGCGATGATTGGAAGAACCGGCTCGGCAGCTACTTCAATCTCGTCCGCACCTTCAACGCGCACGAGGCTCGCTTCGAGGAAAGGCGCCGCCTGCTGAAGTCGCTGCTCGAGATCGATGAGGATCACCGCGAGACCATTGAGGAAACCATCCGGTTCTTGGATGATGAATGGAGGCAGCGCCGCGAGGAGAGCGCGGAAGTCGTCTTGGGCTTTCTGGAAGATGCCGTCGGTTACCGACTTGAGAAGAGGGTAGAAGAGCGCGATCTGGAGCTGCCTCACCGTCGGGAGAAGCTCGGACAGGAGCTGAACAAGCGCTATTACGAGGAGATTGCGAAGAAGGAAGAAAAGGCGGTGGAAAAGATCCTCGATATCTACCGCCATCACCTCGCCAAGATCGAGGTTACGGCCACGGACTTCACCGGACTCGATCTGGAAGAGGCCGAAACCTGGCAGAAGTGGGGGCTCTCCCGCGGACAACTCGCGCTGGCTGGAGGCGTCACGGGAGGGACAGGGGGCTTGGCCGTCGATGCGGCAACGGGCTTCCTCTCTCACGGACTCGGGGCCTTGGTTGGCGCGGTCGGAGGAGCGGCGGCCGCCTTTTGGAAAGGTAATGAACTGCCCGACCTCGCGCTCGATCTGCAAAAGGGCATGAAGCTGGCGCAGGGAGAGGGCACCGCGATGCGACTGGGTCCACCCAAGAACGAAAACTTCCCTTGGATCCTGCTAGATGCCGTGCTCGGGCACTATCAGGCCATCATCAGCCGGGCCCACGGCAAGCGGGAAGAGCTGGTGCTCGACCACGATAAGATGAACGCCGGCGTGGTGCAGAAGCTCTCTGGCGATGACCGCCGCACGCTGCAGAAGTGGTTCCTCAGCTGCCAAAAAGGGCGACCGGATCGGGCCATGGAGCGGGAGGTCTTCGCGATCATGAGTCGCATCCTCTCCTCGCTTGAGGACGATTGATCGTCTCGGTCAACGCCGCCCTCCCTTGCGAGCTGTGGCGGCGAGGACCGCGGTCCACGCCCCCACCAGCAGGAGACCGCCTACCTCGTTCGGTTTCTGGATCGATTGATTCATCTGTGCCGGGATGGCAGTGGCGCGGAGAGGGGCGGAAAAGTCGAAGTTGCCCACCTCGTCCTGCATGCGGAAAATGGCAGCCCCGAGGCAGAATCCAATCATTAGCGGGTAGCTCCAGGCCGGCAGTTTCCACTTTAGGCTCGCGGCCGTCAGGCCCGCGGTGACGAGATAAAAGACGACCCAAAACCAAGGATCGTCATTGCCGTATTGCTGCGCGTCATTGAGCTGAAAGTAGGCGAAAAGAAGGAAAAGCAAGGAGGCAACGATCTTGACGTATTTCATGCCTGGATCTTGGCCCAATTGCCTGCTCGCGCCAAGTCCCTTAGCTGCGCTTGGCTGGTCCTCGGCAGGGGGAAGGACCCCGGTGCGGTCAGGCTCCAGACTTGCCGTCCGCCAGGCGGGAGGAGAAGATGGAGGGACGTGTTCGCCGAATTTCGTCCTCTCTTTCCTCATCTCAAGCCGCAGCTGCCCAAGTTTCTGGTAGGCCTTGCCGCGGGCGCCCTCTACGGCGTGGCTAGTGGCGCGGGGATACCCGCTCTCACGAAGACCGCGCTGCCCATCATCTTCAATGATGAAGAGGGTATGAAGGACGTTCCAGCTGCGTTCACAAACTTCGTGGAGGCCGTTTTTGGCTCGGATCAGGATGCTTTTCTTATCGGTTGCTGCCTCTTCATTCCCTTCATCATGCTGCTCCGTGCGGTTGGGGGATTCATCAGCGCCACCGCGATGAGCGAGGTCGGCCTCCGTTCCATTGAGGGCTTCCGGGGGCAGATCTTTGGCAAATTGCTCGAGCTGCCAATGGGCTTCTTTGGCCGACACACCACCGGTGATCTCCTCTCCCGAATCTTTAGTGACGCCGGCATCCTGCAGACGACGGTGACCAACATTGCCGGAGACCTCGTGCGTCAGCCAATCTTATTGATTTCCGCTGTCAGCCTTCTCATCTGGCAAGCCCTATTCAACGAGGGCGTCCTCTATGCTCTCATCGGGGGGCTGTCCGTGCCCTTGCTTGTTTTCCCCATCCGGGCGATCGGCAAACGCTTGCGCAAACGCTCCGCCCAGACGCAGGCAAAAGCCGGTGAGGTCAATGGTCTTGCGGCAGAGGTGATTCAGAATCCACTCGAGGTCCGTGCCTATAACTTGCAGGAAAACTTCAATGCGAAGTTCCGCAAGCTGATCGGTGAGTGGTTGCGCCTCTCGCTCAAGATGGTACGCTACAATCAGTTTCTCTCTCCTACGGTGGAAATCGTAGCTGCGGTGGGATTCGCGGTCTCGCTATATCTTGGTGCCCGGCATGGCATGTCTTTCGATGATTTCATGCTGACTGGATTTGCTCTCTACATGGCCTACGAGCCCGTCAAGAAGCTGGGTGCTCTCCATGGTAAAATTGAGAAAGCAAAAGCGGCAATGGAGCGCATGGAGACGATTATCGGAAGCGAAGAGACCCTCGCCGAGCCCGCTGCCTGCAAGGCACCCGCCGAGACGGTCGGGAGGATCAACTTTCAAGACGTCCGCTTCGCTTACGGAGAAGACGAAGTTCTCAGAGGCTTGTCCGTTGCCATTGAAGCCGGAGAGACGGTCGCGCTTGTCGGGGAGAGCGGGGGAGGGAAGACGACCTTTGCCAATTTGATTCCCCGGTTCTACGACGTCTCTAGTGGCTCCGTGCAGGTGGATGGAGTGGACGTCCGCGATTACGCCAAGGCCGAGCTGCGCTCCCGCATTGCCCTCGTCCCCCAGATGCCTGTCCTCTTTCGTGGGACGATTCGTGACAACATCCTGATGGGCCGGCCCGATGCCAGCGATGCCGAGGTGGAAGAGGCGGCTCGCCGCGCCTTTGCCCATGACTTCATCCTCCGTCAGGAGAAGGGCTATGAGACCAAGGTTTCCGAGAAGGGCTCAAGTTTGTCGGGTGGTCAGCGGCAGCGCATCGCGATTGCCCGGGCTTTCCTCAAGAATGCGCCTATCCTTATCCTCGATGAGGCGACCAGCGCCTTGGATGCCGAGAGCGAGGCGCGGGTGCAGGACGCACTGCAGGAGCTGATGAAGGACCGAACCACCCTTATTATCACACACCGCGAGAGCACGCTGGCGATGGCAGACCGCGTGCTGGCCTTCGACAAGGGAATCGTTCAGTCTCGGTGAATGATCAAGACGTCTGGATCTCCCATCATGGCCGGTGCTGTTATCAAGTCTCCGGTTGGTCCGTTGACCCTTCTGGCTTCCGATGATGGCTTGGCCGGCGTCTACTACGAGGGCAAGTATGAGGGGAAAGTTCCCGATGCCCAGAATGAGTTCACCGAGTGGGCGACAAAGGAATTGGGTGAGTATTTCGCTAAAGAGCGCAAAGAATTTACCGTCCCCCTGGCGCCGGAAGGCACCGTTTTTCAGCTGGAGGTCTGGCAGGAGCTTCGCCAAATCGTCTTCGGACAGACGGCAAGTTATAAGGAGATAGCCCAGCGCTTGGGGCGTCCCAAGTCGGTCCGGGCGGTCGGAATGGCCAACGGCTGCAATCCGATCTCAATCATCGTTCCCTGCCATCGGGTTATTGGGTCGGCAGGCGATCTGGTCGGCTATGGCGGCGGCCTTGGTCGCAAGCACATGCTCCTCACCTTGGAAGGCGCGGTGGACGAGGAGCTATGGTGAAGGGAGGCTCCGGAAGGGAGCTTGGTGAGTGTGAGTCGAGGTGAAGATGCGGCACGAGAAAAACGGAAAGTTGGTCGAGTGGAATGACGAGCGGGGCTTCGGCTGGGTGGAGGCTGAAGGGCAGCGGGTCTTCGCGCATATCAGTGAGTTTGGCGAAGGGCAGCCTCGTCCCCGCAAGGGCGATCGCGTGACTTATCGGCTCGGGAAGGATGGCAAGGGGCGCCGTCAGGCAAAGGGAATTTTGATGAAGCGGACCTCGTCATTGCGCGGTTCGCTTTCACGCCTCGCCTTTCTCGTCCTGCTGGTTCTTCCAATTCTCGCGGGGGGAAAGCTTTTGCCGCAATGGTGGTTGGTGCCGACCGGAATGGTTGTGATGTCGGTGATCACGTGGTCGGCCTATCGGGATGACAAGCGTCGTTCCCAAGCGGCCGAGTGGCGAGTGCGGGAGTCGACCTTGCATCTATTGGAGTTGTTAGGAGGCTGGCCTGGGGCATTCTTTGCGCAGCGGCGGTTCCGTCATAAGGTGAGCAAAGGAAAGTTCCTCTTTGTCTTTTGGCTGATAGTGACGCTTTGGCAGCTTGTTTCCTTCGAAATTGTTTCGGGCGGTGTCTTGCGTGACGACGTTTTAGGGTGGCTGAGTCAAAGATATCAGTCCCAGAGGTAGCGCTCGTCGAAAGGGATAGCGTATTTGTTGAGCAGGGAGCGGTATTCTTCTTGGAAGGTTTGGGAACGGTGATGTTTTTCCTGGTTGTCGATGTAGTGGAGAAGAGTCTCTTTTTGGCTCATTCCGATGGAAAATGCCCCGTAGCCTTGTTGCCAAGAGAAGGTTTCAAAGGCTGGAGATTGGGTTTTGAGCCATTTGTTAGATGAAGTTTTGAGTTCTTTGACCAAGTCGGCGATGGTGAGGGTGCGCGAGAGCCGGATTGCCAGATGGACATGGTCAGAGACCCCTCCAACCCGATAAGCTTCGCAATTACATTGACGGACGGCACCAGCAAGGAAGGCGTGAGTTTTTTTGCGAAGTTCGGTAGATTCGAGGAAAGGATACCGGTCCTTGGTGCTGAAGATGACATGGACCAGGATATTTGAGAGAGATTGGGGCATAGGGGGAGATTTTTTAGGTAGGTGTTCGAGAGGAGGATAGATGATTTTTTCGGTAGTTGAAGAAGTTGTCGGTGTTTTCTTATGGGGTGAGGAGGGTGAGGAGGGTGAGGAGGGTGAGGAGGGTGAGGAGGGTGAGGAGGGTGAGGAGGGTGAGGAGGGTGAGGAGGGTGAGGAGTGTGAGGAGGGTGAGGAGGGTCAGGAGGGTGAGGAG
>JAUTCR010000050.1 GCA_030673895.1 Verrucomicrobiota bacterium JB023 | reverse complement strand
TATTCAGAGTCGACGATTCGCGCCCGTGTGAGCGCGCCTCTTTACCTTGGCGAGAATCAGGTTCTCGGTTTGTCCGCTTCCACACGCTGGAGCTTCCCGGACTTCGGAGGCTCCGCGCCCGAGCTTTGGGAAGATTATCAGCGCACCAGCCTGAGTTTGTTCAGTCGCACCAAGTTCAATGATCGCTGGAGTCTGCTTCTCGCGCCATTCGTCACCTTCGCTGGTGAGACGGACGCGGATTTCGAGGATTCGCTAACTTACTCCGGGATTGGCGGAGCCTATTATCAATTCTCGGATGACCTCTCCTTGGGGCTTGGGTTGGGTGCTTTCGGACAGTTGGAGGATGATACCGTTATCGTTCCGTTGCTTCTGCTCGATTGGACCTTCGCGGAAGATTGGCGTCTGACCACCGCGCCGACAGCCGGGTTTCCCGTCCAAGCGTCCGTGACTCTTGAATATGCGCCAAGTGAGACTTGGACCTATGCGCTCACCGCTCGCACCGGCGGCAACCGCTTCCGGCTGGCCGATGATTCCCCGACCAGCGGGGGTGGAGTTGGCGAGTTCGATACCAGCCGTATCGCAGCGGCGCTGACTTATGAGCCCCGCGAGCATTTCGCGCTGACGCTGCATGCGGGCTGGACCTTCGCCGGTCAATTGGAGGTTCTCGATGACGATGGGCGCTCCGTCTTCGAAGAAGATCGCGATGGCGGCCCGGTGCTCGGCTTTGAGGCCGCGCTTCGCTTCTGATGACGAAGCAGCGACGGTCAGCATGGTTTTCCCAAAGCGCTTGCAAGCCTCGCTTCCCCCGTCTTTTCTAGGTGTTCCATGAATTGGCCTCTGACGAAAAAGCTCATCAGCTGCATCCTGATGCTACTCGTTGCAGGCATGGTGCGGCACGCTGTTCTTGAGCGCAGCGTGGCGAACGAGCTTCAGGAGCGAGGCATCCTACCCGAGCCGCTCGAGCTGGAGGTCTCGGAAGCCTTGGGGCAAACTTCTTCCGCCATCGCGCTAGGCGGACTGCGCTCTCTGGTGGCGGCGATGATGAACTACACCCGCATCGTTCCGGCCTGGGAGACGCAGAATTGGGCGAAGATATTCGAAACCTTCGAGACGATTCATGCTCTGCAGCCCAAGGTATCCTATTATTGGGAGGCGGCCGCGAGCTATGCTGCGGTGGATGCCTATTCCGACTACCGCGACAAGATCGGCTTGAGTGCGGACCGGCGGCGTCTGATGCAGGACGCGGTCTTCCAGCGAGGCTTGGCTTATCTGGATGACGGGATGCGCTTTCTTCCTGAGGAGGCGCAGCTTCCCGCGATGAAGGCCCGCTTGCTCTCGGATACCACGAAGCGGCGGCAAATCGACTATCGCCTCGCTGCAGAGGTGCTCGACCACGCGATCACCCTGCCCACCGCTACCGATAATTTGAAGCGAACCCGGCTCTACTTAATTTGTCGTATCCCAGAGCGCCGGGAGGAAGCACTACAGGTGGCGAGAGAAATTTACGATAAGGGCCAAGCCTTTCCCTCCGTGGTTTCCATCATCTTCTCGCTGCAGAACGAGTACCAGCTACCTGACCAAGAGGCCCTCACTGCCGAAGAGCTTTTCGGTAATGAGGCGGACCAATTCCGAGCCCTCTTCAACTACTATCAACGTCGTCGCGAGGGTTTCCCGATGAGTGGTGTCAAAGATGCCATCGACCGATTGCTTGCGGAAAAAAATCCTCCGGTGGAACTTAATCCCTTCATCAATCGGGATATTAAACGTTACACCTTGAAGCTGGTCGAACTCTTCGAGCAATGCCCCCTGGACCTCAGCGGCGAGATGACTTCCGAGGGGTCGGACTGGCCCTTCATCTATGAGCATTTCCGCGAGTATGGGGCTTCGAGTCTGCCAACCGTACGAGCCGCTCTCTTCGTTTTACAAAATCGCCTTGAGCTCCCTGAGGATCAACGTTTGAAGACCGAGGAGATCTTCCCCGGAAACCGCATCGCCTTTAGCGATCTTTACAACTACTCCTTGAATCGGGAGAAAGGTTATCCGATGGACGGGGTCGAAGCCGAGCTTGATGTTCTTGCCCAAGAGATGCGTCTTCCCCCTCGATTGGATCCACGATTGGATAACTCGCCTTGGGAGTTCCTTGACAATAGCTGGCTCCTTGCCTTTGACACGAGGTTCACACAAGAAGACTGATTTTGAACTATCCCGCTCTTGCGGACCTCTGCTAGACTTTCTGACTGACTTGCCATGCGCATCGCCCTGTTTGCTGATATACACGCCAATCTCGAAGCTTTGGAAACCGTTCTTGCCGATGCCGCGGAGCAAGGATGCACCGATTATGTCTGCCTCGGAGACATCGTCGGTTACAATGCGAATCCCTCGGAATGCCTGGAGCGTGTGCGAGCACTCGATTGCCCGGTGGTGAAGGGAAATCATGATGAAGATTGCGGCGGAGACCACTCTCTTGACGCCATGAACCCGACGGCTGCGGAAGCGCTTCGGTGGACGAGGGAGCAATTGTCCGAGGAGCAGCGGGAGTATCTCCGCACCCTGCGGATGGTGCGCCAGGTGGAGGATTTCACCATCGTTCACTCTTCCCTCGATCAGCCGCAAGTTTGGAACTACGTGAGCAACAAGTTCGATGCGATGTCGAGCTTCTCCTATCAGTTCACGCGCGTCTGCTTCCACGGACACACTCACGTGCCGCGGGTCTTTGCCCGCGACACCTCGGTGAAGGAGCTGTCTGCTGAGTCCGTCCAGTTCGAGGACAATCTCAAGTATTTCGTGAACGTGGGCTCCGTCGGTCAGCCGAGGAATGGAGATTGGAGGGCCTGCTATGCCATCTACGATATCCCTTCCAATACCCTCGTTTTCCGTCGGCTTGAGTATGATATCCTGACCACGCAAGAGAAGATCCGGCAGGCTGGCCTGCCCGATATGCTGGCCACCCGTCTCGCGGAAGGTCGCTGAAGAGAGGCGCTAGCTCTTGCTCGGGGGCGCGGACCGGTCGTTCATGGCCAGATGCTGACCGGTGGCCGATTCTTTCACTTGCTTGATGGCTTCCGGAGGGCCCTCGGCGACGATCTGCCCTCCCTCGCTGCCTCCTCCGGGGCCGAGATCGATCACCCAATCGGATGAGGCAATGACATCGAGATGATGCTCGATGACGATGAGTGAATGCCCCTCGTCGCGAAGCCTGAAGAAGACCGAGAGCAGCACATCGACATCACCGAAATGGAGGCCTGTCGTAGGCTCATCGAAAAGATAGAGCGTGTGCGGGGCCTGTGGACGCGCGAGTTCGGTGGCAAGCTTCACCCGCTGTGCCTCGCCGCCAGATAAGGTATTGGCCGCTTGCCCCAGCTGGAGGTAACCGAGGCCGACATCACAGAGAGCCGTCAGGATCCGGTCGACCTTGGGGACATTGGCGAAGAATTCCTTGCCCTCCGAGCAGCGCATCTCCAGGACGTCGGCAATCGATTTCCCCTTATAGGTGACCTCGAGAGTCTCCCGATTGTAGCGTCTTCCGTCGCAGGCATCGCACTTCACCCAGACGTCACTGAGGAAGTGCATGTCGATTTTCAGGGCTCCCCCACCCTGGCATTTTTCACATCGCCCGCCCTTCACATTGAAGGAAAAACGACCGGCCTGATAACCCCGCTGACGGGACAAAGGCAATTGAACGAAGAGCTTGCGAATCTCATCAAAGGCTCCGGTGTAGGTCGCGGCATTAGAGCGTGGTCCCTTGCCCAGGGGAGTTTGGTCGACGACGACAACCTTGCCCAGCTGGTCGAGCCCCTCCACACGATCATGGTCGCCCGGGGCCTCCTTCGCGTGATGAAATTCCCGGCTGAGAACCCGCCTGAGGATTCCATTGATCAAGGTCGACTTGCCGCTGCCGCTCGGGCCTGACACGCAAACCAGCTGACCCAAGGGAATGCTCACATCCAGGTTCTTGAGGTTATTCTGCCGGGCCCCGACGATGCGGATCGTGGGGGGCGTTTCTTCTGCTGAGGACAGGGCAGGTCGCCGGGGTTGCCGGTCCTGTGCCAGCCAGCGTCCGGTGCTGGAGTGCTGGTCCTTAATCATCCCCTGCACGGTCCCTTGATAGAGTAGCTCGCCGCCATGGACGCCCGCACCGGGGCCGAAGTCGAGCACCCAGTCCGCACTGCGAATCATGTCTTCATCGTGCTCAACGACCACGATCGTGTTTCCCAAGTCCCGGAGGCGCTCCAGCGCGGAGATCAGCTTCGCATTATCTTTGGCGTGCAGACCGATGCTTGGCTCATCCAGCACATAAAGAACTCCTGCCAACCCCGCGCCGAGCTGGGTCGCGAGACGAATTCGTTGGGACTCCCCGCCACTGAGCGAGCCGCTAGTCCGGTCCAACGTCAGATAATTGAGCCCCACCTCTTGAAGGAATGAGAGCCGCTTGCCGACTTCCCTGGCGACCGGGCGGAGTGCGTTCTCGCGCTCCTCGGGCAGGACGAGAGACTCGACCCATGCTTGGGCGGAATCGATATCAAGATGACAAAGATCGGCGATGCTGAGGCCCGGCCCCTCGGCCGCGAAGAGCTTCACGGCGAGCATCTCGGGCCGCAGTCTCTCCCCTCCACAGGCAGAGCAGGGTTGCCAAGTCATGTAGCGGCCCGTGGACCGCTTGACTGCGTCACTCTCCGTATCCCGGTAGAGCCGTTCCAGCTGATGGCAGATTCCTTCGAAGGGCTTTTTCCAGACAGCCTGCCGCCCATCCTTCTCCCATTCGACCTCAATCTCCTCGTCACCGGTCCCCTCGAAGAGCGCCTGCTGAAATTGACTGGGCAATTCATCGAAGGGAGTGTCGCGATCAACGCCGAAGTGAGCGGCGAGGGCATCGATGTGGTATTGGTTCCACCCTTTGCGCTTCCCGGAGCCTTGGGTCCAGACGGTCACCGCGCCATCATTTAAGCTCTTCGAGGGATCCGGCACCACGAGAGAACGGTCGCAGAACATCTCCCGGCCAAGGCCATGGCACACGGGGCAGGCTCCCTCATGGGAATTGAAGGAGAATCGGCGCGGAGTGAGTGCCCCGATCTCAAAGCCGGTCTCGGGGTTCCGCCAGCTGGTGGCAAAGGACATCTCTTGCCAATCACCTGCCTCCGGCTCCATCAGAAGCGCGCGGGCTTCTTGCCCGCAGATGCGCAGCGCGGTTTCCACCGAGTCGGCCACCCGACTCTCTACGCCTTCCTTCACGACGAATCGGTCGACCACCACCTCCAGTGCCGTCACCGGCTCCGGCCAAGCCTCTCCCCCGTCAAGGTCAAGAATTTCACCATTGATCCGGACCCTTACAAAGCCCTGTCGGCTCAAGTCCTCCCGCAGACCCTCCGCATCAAGGCCTGCCGCCACTGGCAACGGAGCCAGGAGGATCACCTTGGTCCGCTCCGGCCGATTGAGCAGAGAGGTCACCACCTCGGCCGAAGTCATCTTTTGCAAGGGCTCTCCGGTGACGGGATCATGCGGCTGACCGGCTCCAGCGTAGAGGATGCGTAGGTAATCATGGATCTCGGTCGTCGTGGCGATGGTCGAGCGAGGATTGCCGCTTCCTCCCCGCTGCTCGATGGCGATGGCGGGGCTCAAGCCTTCAATGCCGTCCACGTCGGGCTTCTCGAATTGCTCCAGGAACTGCCGCGCGTAGGCGGACAAGCTCTCGACGTAGCGCCGCTGGCCCTCGGCATACAGCGTGTGGAAGGCGAGGCTGGATTTGCCACTGCCACTCGGCCCCGTGATCACCACTAGTTTGTTCCGTGGGATATCGACCGAAATGTTTCTGAGGTTGTGCTGCCGGGCACCGGTGATGCGGATGAATTCCAAGATGAAATAATCGACCGCAATGGGGACGAAAGGGGCAAGCCGAAAGTCATTTTGACGATATTTATTCTTCGGACTTATGATTTTTTAACCTTTTTAAAGTAATGCCTCGACAGCCTATTGAGAATTTCATAAATGTGCGCATCCCCTACCCCCTTGAAGGCAAATGTTTAAATCCTTGCTCATTATCATATTTTGCGGATGCGCAGGCTACGTGGCTTACCCCTACATCAATGAGAAGACGGGGTCGCCCAAGCCGACCGTTGCCTTGCTTTTCTTAAACGACGTCTCCGAGACTGACCTGGTTGGTTCCTGGCTCCTGAGCCCAAGGGCGGTATCAAAGATTAATCCAAATCTGAGCCTGAGTGGTCGCCGGACGGGGTTGTCTCTTGAAAGCTGGGGAGGCGGTAATGCCAGCTTCAATATCGGAGCCGTCAAGCTCGACGGCCCAATCAACTGGGAATTGATTAAGGGAAAAGCTGGGGAAAGCGCGTATCTGAAAGTCACCTCGCGCGACGACACTCTCTACCTGAAATTCACGGAGAAAGGCGGCAAGCCCCTCTTGGTTGCCGAGGGGAAGGAAATCGTTCCCGATCTTCAGGAACAGCTCTTCTTCGTCAGGGCCAATTAAGCGCTTTCTTGCTTGGTTCGTGGACGCGCTTCCTCATTCTGGAGGCGTTCGACATTCATGACCTTACTCGCCCAATTTTTCGACCCGGATCATCCTTCCTTGAAGGTTTGCGGGATCACAAGCGAAGATGATGCCACCAGGCTCGTGAGACATGGCGTCGCAGCCTTGGGGGTCAACTTTTGGCCCCGCTCCAAACGATATTGTGATCCGGCTGAGGCTCGCGTTTTTCTCCCCTCGCTCGCTGGTCAAATCCTTCGCGTGGGGGTCTTTGTGAATAACGCGAGGGAGCTCGCTCCAGGCCTCCTTGCTGACAACTCCATCGATGCCGTCCAATTGCATGGCGATGAAACCTTGGCGGAGCTGGCCCATTTCCTCGAACTCGGTGTGCCCACCATTCGGGCCGTCGCGCTCACTCCGGAAGGGCTGCCCTCCGGACTTGTCGAATCTTTGGCTGAAAGCTCCACCCCGAGCGCTCTTTTGCTCGATGCCCATGCCCCCGGGGTCTATGGAGGGACGGGACGAACCATCGATTGGGAGGCCGCCGCGCAGGCTGTGCAGGATTGCTTGCCAATCCCGGTTTTTCTCGCGGGCGGAATCAAGCCGGAGAACGCGCGGAGAGCCCTCGAAGTCACCCGCCCCGCAGGATTGGACGTGGCCTCGGGGAGTGAATCTGCGCCAGGAGTGAAAGACTTTGGCAAGGTCTCCGAGCTACAGGCTCTCTTTCACACCCAGCCATGAATGCCCTTCTCGTCTTCTTGGGCGGTGGACTGGGGGCCCTGTCCCGCTATTACCTTAGCAGTTTCATCATCAGGGCAGTCCCCTCTCGCTTCCCTCTCGGCATCTTCGCCTGCAATGTGCTGGGCTGTTTTCTCATTGGCCTCGGCGTCGGCTTCGCCGCAAAAAGCGCGCCTTCCTGGTTCGGCCCCTTCGCGCTGATTGGTTTTCTAGGCGGCTTCACGACCTTCTCGACCTTTGCCAATGACAGCTTGTCGCTCATGCAAGCAGGCCGCGCGGAGCTTGCTTGGGTCAATATCATTGCCTCGATTGCCGTTGGCCTCGCTGCTGTAGCTTGCGGGGTCAAACTCGCGCAATAAGACTGCGGAATCTGTTCACTGCGCCCGCTGCTGAGGCTCCAAGAGCTCCACCCCAATAATCAGTTGCCCTCCCCGCCACTTCGGGCCGGAGATGTAGAGCCACTTGTGGTGCTGCAGCACTTGGGTGCTCTTCATGATCTTACGTCGGCTAACCCAGAGTTCCAGGTCAAGGCGAAGGCCGCGTTCCCCGGGTTCACTGTTTGGCTCGAAGCTGAGCAGGATTTCCTCCGAGCCCTTCATCGGGCTCGCCCAGTTGGTGTAGCTACGCCAGATTGGTTGCACATCCTCGCCGAGCTTTTGGTAATGGGAGTACTTGAGCCCCGTGACCTTGCTTAGCCGCTCCACATGCCCGGTTTCCGCCTTCGGGACACCCCCATTGGCTTCGCTCTCCGCATTGGATCCAAAAAGGAGCACGGTGCTGAGAAGTGCCACCTCGTTCTTCCCCTCGTCTTCGGCGCTGACGAGAGAAGGTAACAGGAGCCACAAACTGACTAGCCAGACTCTCATCAAAACACCTTTTGCTCGTGACGAACCAAATGGAGATCCGACTCATCCTCCGTCCGGCTTCCGGCCATCAGGTCGAGGGAGTCGGGAAATGCAGCCAGACCCTCAATGAAGATCACATTGGCTCCGGCATCATCCACAGCTTGGTAGTGGGCAGTAATTCCGCCCTCCGGAGTGTAGAGCAAGGGAGAATCCCCGCCTGCCGCCACCATCTCAGCCTCGGGACCAGACGCCACCCGGGTGCCTGCCAAGAAAGCGAGAGCCATCGCACCGACCCCCACGGGGGCCAGCCACCAACGGAACATCTCCTTCCAACCGGTAGCCGCCTTCGGTGCCGGTGTTTCCAGCGTGTTTTCCTCCTCCGCAATCGCCCTTTGCAGGCGTGATTGGAAGAAATCGCCATAGGGAATATCGTCCCCCTGGGTATAAACCTCGCGAAGATCCCTCCGCACCAGGGCGTGCTGGTCGCGCAGGGCACGCAGCTCGGGCTGCTCCTGTAAGAGCTCCTCAAGTTCTCGTCCCTCGGCCTCATTCAATTCATCGTCCATCCAGCGGACGAGCAGTTCCTCCTGCCGTTCAGATTTCATCGCTTAATAATGTTTGAAGTTTCTTACGCGCGTAAAACAAGCGGCTCATCACCGTTCCCATCGAAATTTCCAGCACATCGGCAATCTCCTTGTAGTCCATTCCCTGGACCTCGCGCAGCAGGATGACCGCCTTGTGCTCTTCGCTTAACTTATCCATCGCTGACTCGATTCGCTCCCTCAGCTCCTCATTATCAAGGGCCTCGTCCGGGCGAGCATCCCGACCGGGGGTGGTTCTCGAGCCAGCCGCTATCCGACTCTCGCGAAGGGTCTCATCATTCAGCTCCCCATCGCTGGCCAGCTTTCGCTTTCTCATCCAGTCATAGACCACGTTGTGGACGATACGATAGAGCCACGTTGAGAACTTGGCACGAGCCTCGAATCGAGGCAGCGCCTTCCAAACCTTGATGAAGACCTCCTGAGACAAGTCCCAGGCATCGGCATCATTTCTCACCATATTCTGGATCATCGCATAGACCTTTCCACGATGGCGGGTCACTAGTTCGTCGAACGCCCGGTAATCACCAGCCTGGCATTTCTCTACCAGCTTCAGGTCAGATACCTCGTCTTCAGACTGTCCCCCTCCGCCATCTCCCTCCGGAGATAGCCTTGCCATCACTCTTTTCGACGCTGACCGGTTCCAAAAATTCATTCAAAGCGAACGAATTTCAAAATGCCCTCTTTTGTCAGGCTTGGCAAGGCGGGCCTCCGCTTGCAAAAAAAATGAAGAAAAAGGCATTTTTAATCGAACGCTTCCCACATCGGAGAGTCTACCCCTCTGCAACTTAGGTTGCAGTCTTCATAAAAGGGTGAACAAAAGCGGGCCGCCTGAACACCGGTCCGCACATTCCGGGGGAATCCATCAAGGGTTCCCCCGGCTTGCTTTCCCCACCCGGGGATTTCCTCTGCGAGGCAAGAAGCGAGCCCAGTGGAAGGAGGCGGGTTGACAGAAGCGTTAATCGGGACGAAGCCCTTGGTTGCTTAAAACCATGAGTGCTTTTTTCATTCTTCTTCTGCTGGGTAGCCTATTGGCAACAGCTTGGGTCCTCTTCATCAAAGCACGCGGAGAACTCAATTATTGGATTCGTCCGTTTCGCGCTGAAACCCAGTGGGTCATCGGCAAACAGCTCGATGCGCAGCCGCCGGCGGCGGAGGATCAGAAGATCCTCATGGACCTGAATTCGGTATTGAGAAATCACAGCCGTCGCACCGACCAGGTTTGCCGGATCTGGCGACGCGATGAGAAGAGCTATTTCGTGGGCCTGATGCTGCGGGAACGCCCCGATTTTGAAGTCGATCAACCTTTCGAGATTCGAGAGCTTCCAGCGAGAAGCTTCCTGCGCGTCTCCGGCTCCAATCGCCAGGACGAGTTGACCCCTGTCGATGCCATGAAGGCTTTCGCGCAACGGGAAAACCTGCAACCGGACCTGACGGAAGTTGCCCAGCTTTCGGGTCAATCGTTCTCCCTTCTGCAATGGCCTCTCGTGACGGACGTGGCAGAACCAAGTCCCTTTGCCAAGTTCTCGGAATGGACGCTGCGACTGCGGGACATCCTGGTCTTCCCCGTCCTGCTTACGCTCGTCTCTCTCGGGCTGGTCGGATTCAAGCAGCCGGTTCTCTTCGGCGTCGGCATCATCCTCATTATCTTCCTCTCGGGAGCCTGCAAGTTCGTCTTTCTCTATCGGCAAGCGGACGAAGCCGAGGAAAGCCACCTGCAAGGCTACTAGTCATCAGCAGAAGTTTAGCGGAAAGGTCCCGCCCTCACTTGGGACGTCGCCGGCGGAGGGGAGCCAGAACCTCCTCGGCTCCCGTGATTTTGATCTCCATGACCAATTGCATGAGTTCTCCCAAGCGACCTTGGGGGAACCCGCGCTCCCGGAACCACATGAGATATTCCTCAGGCAGATCCACCAAGAGGCTATCCTTGTATTTACCGAAGGGGATGCGATAGGTCGACAAGTCGTTGAAGGCTCGTCGCCATTCTTCTCGGTCAGCCTCCAAATCCCCTCCATCCATCATTGTTCCGAGTTCTATTCTCTTCACCGAGGCTTGTCACACGTGAAAAACCATTGCGACACCCCCCCTCCTTGGCCAAGGTTCTGCGGCAATGCCGTCGCGGATACTGACCCTCATTCTCTTTCTCGCCACCGGTGGAGGTGTCGCGCTCGCTCTCGCTCACTTAACCAATCAGGACCTCTCGGGGCTTTTTGGTAAGCCGGCCCGTCCTGTCGGTGAAGCCCTAGTGACCTACAATCCTGCCGAGATCCGCGAGGTTGTCATCGATTCCTCAGGCCGGCCCCGGCGCTACGAGAAGAAGCTCTCCCAGTGGGTTCTCGATTCGGTTGATCCGCCCGACCGGGCCAACTACCGCGCCCTGGAGGTTCTTGCCGCCTTCCCCGCAACGTTGGAAGTGATGTCCTCCTTTGAATGCGGGGAAAAGGACTTGGCTGAGTATGGCCTCAAGCCCCCAAGGGCTCGCTTGAAATACTACGATACCAAATCCGAAGAGGTCGTCTCCCTGCTGGTGGGCAAACGCTCGGCTTGGCACAAATTCGTCCCCGACCCGAAACCAGAGGGCAAGCCCCAGCCCGACCATCAAAACTTCCCCTCCGTCCACGTCGCCTTTGAGGACGAGCCGACCCAAGTCTACATCTGCTCCTCCCCCCTGGTTGATGAGGTCCTGCGCAACGGCTTCGGTAGCCACCGGGATCTTCATCCCTTCTTTTTCCCCCCCGAGACCTTGGCCCGCGTCACCATCAAGCGACCTACCGGCACCCTCGTTCTCGGGCGCGAGCATCCTTCTTCTCCTTGGCAACTGACCAGCCCGATGGAGTTGGATACCGATTCCACCGCTCTGGCCCAGCTCATCGGGGGGCTCTTCAATCTCACCGCCCTCAAAGCTGAGGATAAGCCCGCGCCCGCGCCGCCGGATCCGGCTCTGTCCATCACCCTCCAATATTTTTCGCTCGATGGCACTCTGCACGACAAATCGACTACCCTCTACATCGACAAGGCTCGTTCCGCCGACGCCGAATCAGTGACTGCTCGGCTAAGCGATTGGCGTAAAAACATCCTCTTCACGCTGCCCCTCAATGCGATCAACGGAAGACCAGG
Organism: Verrucomicrobiota bacterium JB023; assembly: GCA_030673895.1. Taxonomy (GTDB): domain Bacteria; phylum Verrucomicrobiota; class Verrucomicrobiia; order Verrucomicrobiales; family Akkermansiaceae; genus Roseibacillus. The sequence continues at coordinate 58,487 of JAUTCR010000050.1, read as the reverse complement.
GCTCAACGATATCCCCCTCACCTTGGACCGCCTGCGAGGCGTCAGTCTAACCAGTCTGCCCACCCAGTTCTTGCAATCGCTGACCTTCGAGTCACCTGAGTTGAATGGTCCGCTGGAAATCTTTATCGAGAAAAGCCCCATCTCCGACGAGTGGCGGGCCCGCCGCCGCTATCAAGGCGAGACCGATGGCGCGAGTGAGATGAATTTCTTCATGGTGAAGAAGCTCCTCGCCGAGCAGGTGGTCAATGACCAGGAGGTAGTTCTCGGTGTCGTCTCCGACAACGTGGCTGAACTCTCTCGCTACGGGCTCGACCGACCAGAGTTCTCACTCACCCTTCGCTTGCTCAGCGGCCAGAGCCAGACCATCGATTTTGGCACGGTCATCGACGACCAAGGGCAGCCTCGGCATTACTTCCGCCAACGAGATTCCTCCTCGGTGATTGAGATTTCGTCAGCCGGCTACTACGCGATGCCCTATCGACCTTACCAATGGCGTTCGGCGGAAGTGTGGGACTTTTCCCCCATCGATCTCAGCCTGCTTGAGCTGAAAAGAGCGGGTCAGCCGCCTCTGACTCTGCGTTATCACGATCTTTCGCAAAGCTGGATGGAGGCTCGCTTGGGGAATGAGGACGTGACGCCGCGCCTGATCGAGAATCGGGCGAACCGGCTTCTGGAGAATTTGCAAAAGTTGTCGGCGACTCGCTGGCTCGGTTCCGACCACCTGCCGGCAGAAGCTGCTCTCGCCAATCCGCGCTTTACGGTCCAGGCCATCTTCGTCAGTCCGGATGAGGATGACACCGGGATTCAACGGTCGCTCCTGAAATTGGCGCCGGTCGCGCAGACGGCGGCGAATCGTTTTTACTACGGCTCTGTTTCAGGGGATCCGGATTATTTCCTCCTCGAACTCGGCGAGGTGCAGAAGCTGGCCGTCGAACTCTTGGACGAATGACAGCGCCTGCCACAGATCCCTCTTTCGTTTCTCTCCGCGGAATAGTTAGTTGGTCGGCAAGACGATGACTGACTTCATCCCTGTTCCCCGTCGCAAGCACGACGCTCTCGTGGCCGCCGCCTTTCTACGCCGCGGGTTCCAGGCCGACGAAGTGGCTCCTGCCGTCTTCCTCTGTGCGGAAGCGGCCCGCCACGGCGTTCGCCCTCACATCGCTCTGAGAGCCCTCTTCACGGATCACTATTTTGGCTCAGCAACCGGCGGCTGCGTTCCCGGCGCCGAGGTGGAAGTCGTCCCTTCTCGCTTCCCCTCGTCCGAGGTTTGGAATGCCAATAAAAAGTTCGGTCCAGCCGTCGCCTACCGGGCGATCGACCGCGCTATTGAGCTGGCGGACAAGTATGGCATTGGCCAAATCGCGGTGGACAACGCCTCTCCCTACCTCTGGGGGGCGGGTTACGTGATGGCTGCGGCCGAGAGAGGTTTCATCGCCTACACGCAGGCGACCTCCCCTCTGGCGGAAGTCGCCCCCTTCGGAGGAAACCGCCCCACTCTGGGGACTAATCCTCACTCTTGGGCCTTCCCCACCTCACCGGCACTTGGATTCCCTCTTCTCGTTGATTGGATCACGTCGAATATCGACATGCATCGGGTCGAGACCGCCCGCCGGACCGGTAAGTCGCTTCCGCCAGATTCCGCGATTGATGCCAATGGGCAGGTGACCACGGATCCTCACCGCGTCCACGCGCTTCTCCCCTTCGGCACCCACAAGGGATACGGCCTTTCCCTCATCAACGAGCTGCTGGCTTCCTTCATCGGAGGCTCCCTGCCCTCCTTGCGTAGTCGGCTGACGGAGAACCCGAAGGAGAAGAATACCGCGACTTTCTTCTTCCAAGTCATTCACCCGGAGGCTCTTTCTTCATCGAACTTTGCCAACGGACGCAGCCAACTGGACAACCTCAAGCATGTGCTTGCGGATATCCTGCGGGGCAATCCCGACGCGACCATCCCTGGTCAGCTGGAAGCTGATTTTCGCTTCCGTTCGGATGAGGCTGATGGACTCCTCTTCACGCGCGGGGAAATTGATGACTTCAATAAACTGGCGGAAAGCTTGGGCCAGCCTCCCCTTCACGAGGATTAGTACGGGTGAGACGATGCAGGCGTCCTCCGGATGCCCGCTCATACCGCGTTTCAGGCGCTCAGGCGCACCTTGCCCCGGTCGGGCTGGATGAATTGCTTCCAGCTCTCCCTCGAATGCCCCTCTTGGCGGACGCCGTAGAGCGGGCGCCATTTTGGTTTCGCTGGCTGGCGACTAAGGCGCATGTTCGCTTCCGCCGGTAGCTTGTTAGCCTTGCGGGTGTTGCAGCGGATGCAGGAAGTCACGATATTGTCCCAAGTGGTCTTACCTCCCTTGTCCCGCGGAATGACATGATCGAGATTCAGGTCCTTCTCTGCAAAGACCTTGCGGCAATACTGGCACTCATATTGGTCGCGGAGAAAAACGTTCTGGCGCGTGAACTTGACATCCCGGCGCGGTAACCGGTCGTAGGCAGAAAGGACGATGATTTGTGGAACAGCGACCAGAACCTGCACGCCATGAATCACTTCGTTACGGGAGGCAGTGAGTGAATAATTGATCCACGAGCTGAAGTCGTGGGTTTGATACATGGCCTCTCCTTCCGTCTGCACGACCTGCGCATGGCCCAGGCAGAGGAGCTTGAGCGCCCGCCGGACCGAGCAGGTGTGGACCGGCTGCCATAACCGATTCAGGACCAGAACGGGATTGCTCAACAACGTCTGCATGCCTTTTATCGGAATCTTCCATAACAAATGTTCCACGTTGGGGACAACGCGAAAGATTAGTCGATTCCGACAGGCTGACTCAGACGGGTGTCGGGCGAGGAGCCTAGGCCACGGCGTGTTCGTGCTTGAGAGGCTCGTCCTCGGGGTCGATCTCGGCCTGCGCGCGCAGCATCAGGGCGTCGGCCTCCCGCTCTTCCTCGGTCTCGGGCTCAATCGAGCTGTCGTGAATGCGCTGCAGGAATTCCTCGTAATAAAGCACCTCAAAAGTGCCATCAAGATGCTCGACGACCGCGCTCAATGATTCCACCCAATCGCCCGAGTTGAGGTAATGAACCCCGTCGAGCATCTCATCCGCTGGAGTGTGGATGTGACCGCAGATGATGCCTTCGCAGCCCTTGCGCTTGGCGAGCATCTGCAGCTGCTCCTGGTAGCGGTCCACGAATGAAACCGCATGCTTCACCTTGGCCTTCACCGCCTTGCTCATGGAGAAGTATTCCTGTCCTCGCCAGGCCCGATAGTGATTGTAGAGTCGATTGACCCGGAGGAGGGCGTCGTAGCCGACCGCTCCCGCAGCCGCGAGCCACTTGTGATCCGTGGAGACGGTATCGAAGCCATCTCCATGCACCACGAGATACTTCCTCCCGTTGATGCCTTCATGGATATGCTCCTTCACAATTTTCATCGGGCCGAACTGGATAGGCAGAAAGCGGTCGAGGATATCGTCATGGTTGCCACGGAGATAAATCACCTCCTTCTTCTCCATGATCTTCAGAACGGTGCGGACGAATTTGGTGTGCTTCTTCTTCCATTCGCTCCCCCGTTTGAGAGCCCAGCCGTCAATGATGTCTCCATTGAGAACGAGTTTCTCGTATTTGCTATGCTTCAGGAGATCGATGACCTCTTTGACCTTGCTATCCTTCGTGCCGAGGTGGACGTCAGAGATGAAGAGGGTCTTGAATTCCAGCTTGCGTGGCTTCTTTTTCCCCACGGTCCGCATGTTCACTCTTCCTTGGCTCATCTGGTCGAGCTGCTTCTCGAAGGTGTCGACAACCTGATCCCAGCCTAGTTCGGCAACTTTCGCGAAGGCAGCGGAGCGCAGCGTGCTTCCAGGCCGCTCGGTCACCGCCTTCTTGGCTTGGGCAATGAAGTCATTCTCATCGCCTTGCTCCGATTTGTATCCGGAGACCCCGTGCTCCACGTATCGGCGGGCAGCGGCATAGTCGTAGCTCACCGTGGCCAGGCCGCTGGCCATGCCCTCCAAGAGAACATTGCCGAAGGTCTCGGTCTCACTGGGGAAGAGAAGGACGTCGGCCGAAGCGTAGTGGGCTGCCAGTTCCTCGTCCCGCCGCACGCCGGCAAAGATGATGTCCGGATTGTCGGCAGACAGGCTTTCGCGGACCGGGCCGTCTCCGACGACCACGCATTTCGCCTCGGGGTGAGTCTTGAGAATCTCGCGATAGGCTCGCACGCCGAGCTCCATGTTCTTTTCTGGAGCGAGCCGTCCGACCATGATGATGACGGGATCTTCCGGTTGTGCCTTCCACTCGGCCCGCAAGGTTTCGACTCGCTTGTCCGGATGGTAGAGCTTGGTATCCACCCCCCGCCCCAGCAAATGCACCGTGCGGAAGCCTTCGCTTTTCAGCTTTTCCACCACTTCGCGAGAAGGAGCAAAGGTGCAATCGGCTCGGCTGTGCACCTTCTTCAGGTAGCGCATCGCAGCTGGCTTGAGGCGACGGAGGCGATAGCGCTCCATGTATTGGTCAAAGTTCGTATGAAAGCCTGCGGCCACAGGAATGCGCAGCATTGATGCGGCCCGGATGGCCGACATCCCCAGCAGACTTTCCGTGGCCACGTAGACCGCGTCGGGGCGCTTCTTTTGCCACCGGCGCATTAATTTGAGGTAGCCCGGTAGGCCCACCCTCACCTCCTTGTATCCCGGAAGGGGAAGTGACGGCAGGGTGGTTTCACCACTCTCGGTGCGGCGCTCGGCCGTGTGAAGAACGTGGACCAGATGACCCCGCTCGCGTAATCCTTCGACTAGACGCCCCAAGGTCATCGCAACTCCGTTCACATCGGGCGCGTAGGTGTCAGTGACAAACTCGATTCTCATAAGGCGGTTTAAATAATTGCAGGTCGAAAACGGCAGCATCATTGTGCCTGGCTGCCCCTTGCGAGGAATTCCCGCTCGGTAACAATCTCGTCAGATACTGACACAAGGCACGGCTCTTTGCGCGGCGATAATGAGAGGAAGTCTCGATTTCGCCATGCCAATTCTCGACATCAAGGCTACCCTGACACGTCATGCCCGGCGCGGAGGTCAAGCTCATCACATCACCCCATCTTCATCTGCCCGGTCCCGGGCTTGCTCTCGATCCTCATCGCCCCCAGTCAGTGGCCTTTATTTCCCACGCTCACGCCGACCACTTTGCTCGGCATGAGCGCATCATCTGCTCGACGGCGACGGCGCGACTTCTCAAGGATCGCTTCAACGTCGCGGAGGAACGGCTTCAGCCAATCGACTTTGATGTCCCCCTCGACTTCAATGGTCATCGCTTACGCCTCCTCCCCGCCGGCCACATCTTTGGCTCGGCGATGCTGCACGTTACCGACCGCCAGACGAAGGCCACCCTCCTCTACACCGGCGACTTCAAGCTCAGGCCGTCGCGGACCTGCCAACCCGCGCGGTTGGTGCAGGCGGATACCCTGATTATGGAGACCACTTTCGGGCTACCCAGCTACGTCTTCCCTCCTCAGGCGGCGATTGAGTCCGCCATTCTCCACTTCGTCCGTAGCACCTTGGACGAGGGGGCTCCACCCATCCTCCTGGGTTATTCTCTGGGCAAGGCGCAGGAGGCTATCGCCCTCCTGCATCATCACCGTATTCCCGTCCTCGCCCACAAGTCCGTCCACGAAATGTCGCGCGCTTGCGCTGAAGCTGGCTCCCCGATCGAGGTGCCTGATCGATACGAAGGCCAGCTGCCGGCCGGTCATGTCCTGGTCGCGCCACCCAACGCGGTGCGTTCCAAGCAAATCCGGTCTCTGAAGAATCGGCGCGTGGCCATGCTGTCAGGCTGGGCAATGAGTCCGGGGGCAAAATACCGTTATCAAACCGACGAGGCCTACCCACTCTCCGATCACGCGGACTACCCCGCCCTCCTCGAGACGGTCCAGCGGGTGCGTCCCCGCCGCATCTACACAATTCACGGCTACACCAGGGAGTTCGCCGCCACCCTCCGCCACCATGGCTTCGAAGCCTGGTCCTTCACCGGCGATGACCAGATCGAGCTGCCTCTGGCCAAACAGCCCGAGCCAGCTGCCAATGCGATTAAGAGGAAGCCGATCCCGCTGCGTCAGACTGAAATTGCCGACCTCACCACCCTCGTCGACGAGGTGACCGCCTCGTCCTCCCGGCTTCGTAAAGTCGCCCTCTTGGCCGACCATCTCCGTGAACTTCCTGATCAACGTCTCCAAGACACCGTGGCCTTTCTTTCCCACCGCCTCCTTCCGGATGGGAGTGCGCTGGCCCTCGGAACAGCCATCATTCGCCAAGCTCTTCTCGAGGCGACCAAGGCGCCGACCGCCCGTTATCGACAGGTCTCCTCGGCGACAGCTGATGCTGCCCGGACAACTCGACTCATGCTGGAGCAGCACCCCGTGGGCAAACCAACTTGGACTCAGCTGGAGGAGTTCTCTGAACTGTTCACCCAACTCAAGAGTCATCCCAGTTCGCTACAGAAGGTGAGCCTGCTGGCGGATGGCTTTAGGAAGCTGCATCCACGAGAGGCGGAACTACTTGTCCGCCTACTCACAGGAGACTTGCGCGCCGGCTTGAAGGCCGGACTCCTGGAAGAAGGGATCGCCGAAGCCTTTTCGGTCGAAGGCGGCGAGGTCCGCCGCGCCCATATGCTCTTGGGGAGTCTCCCCGAGGTCGCACTGCTAGCGAAGGACGGACGGCTGGGTGAAGCCAGCTTGCGGCCGCACTCCCCCCTCTCGCCCATGCTCGCCTCCCCCGAACAAACCGCTGCAGCCATCTTCAATCGCTTCGGTGAGGCGGAGGAGCCCAAGGCAATCTACCTCGAGCCCAAATACGATGGCATCCGGGCTCAGCTGCACGTCACCGCAGATCGGGTTTCGCTCTATTCCCGCGACTTGAGAGCGCTGGACGATGAATTTCCGGAGATTCTCACCGCCGCGCGAGACAAGCTCGAGCAAGCCTGTCTTTTGGACGGCGAACTCATTGCCTTCGCGGAGGGCAAGCAGCTCAACTTCTTCGACCTCCAGAAGCGGCTGGGACGCAAAAGGCATCAGGGCGATCTTTTCCTCGGGGAAGCCATTCCGGTCCGCTTCGTGGCTTTCGACCTCCTTTGGTTGGAGGGAGAAGACCTACTGGATTTCCCGTATCTGGAACGTCGTAGGAAGCTTGAGTCACTTGTCTTGGCCGAGCCCTTTCATCGTATCGAGCTGCACCAGGCCCGGACGGTCGAGGAGATTGAGAGCCACTTCAAGGAATCACTGGGGCAAGGCCACGAAGGACTCATTGCCAAGGATCCGACCTCTGGATACTCGCCGGGGAGGCGGGGCAAGTCCTGGCTCAAGCTCAAGGGAGTGATGCCTACTCTTGATTGCGTCGTCGTCGCCGCCCAGCAAGGGCATGGCAAACGGGCTGAACTGCTCTCGGATTATACCTTTGCAGTGAGAGACCAAACGACGGGAACTCTCCTCACCTTGGGCAAGGCCTACTCAGGTCTCACCGATGAGGAGATTGAAGAGCTCACCGAGCACTTCAAGCGAACCACCGTTGAGAAGAAGCGACGCGTCCATTGGGTCGAACCAACGGTGGTTCTCGAGATTGCATTCGATTCGATCAACCCATCGAAGAGGCATAACTCCGGCCTGGCTCTCCGCTTCCCGCGCATCAAGTCGATTCGCCGTGACAAAGGACCTGAGGATATCGATACCCTGCAGTCGGCAAGGGCCCTCGTCTAGGCGACCAGACCAAGGCAGGTTTCTCAGAATTCGCAATTCCCCGGCGTTCTCGCGAAAGGGATCACGTCGCGAATATTGGCCACACCTGTCACAAACATTAGCAAACGCTCGAAGCCGAGACCGAAACCAGCGTGAGGAACCGAGCCATACTTCCTGAGGTCGAGATACCAATCGTATCCCTCGCTCAGACCGTGATCGTCCATCGCCTTCTTGAGTCGGTCATAGCGCTCTTCCCGCTGGCTGCCTCCCACCAGTTCGCCAATTCCCGGGACTAACAAGTCCATGGCGGCAACCGTTTTGTCGTCCTCATTCTGGCGCATGTAGAAAGGCTTGATACTGCGCGGGTAGTTGTAAACGGTAACCGGGCACTTGAAGTGCTCTTCTGTTAGGTAACGCTCGTGCTCGCTTTGCAGATTGTCTCCCCAAGAGACTGGGTAGTCGAATTGACGGCCGCTTTTTTCCAGAATCTCGACGGCCTCCGTGTAGGTGATGCGCTTGAACGGCTTTTCCAATACCTGCCTCAGGCGAGGCTCGAGGCCTTTATCGACGAATTTCGAAAACAAGGCGAAGTCCTCCGTCATTTCCTTGACGACTTCCCGAACCATTTCGCGGACAAACTCTTCCGCCAAGTCCATGTCACCTTCGAGATCGCAGAAAGCGACCTCGGGCTCGATCATCCAGAATTCAGCCGCATGCCTGGAGGTGTGTGAGTTCTCGGCGCGAAAGGTTGGCCCGAAGGTGTAGATGTTCGACAAGGCGCAAGCAAAGGTCTCGCCTTCGAGCTGACCACTGACGGTGAGGTAAGCTGCTTTCTCAAAGAAGTCCTCCTCGGCTTTACCTCCCTTCTCGGCATCGAGCGTCGTCACCCGGAACATTTCTCCGGCGCCCTCGCAATCGCTGGCGGTAATGATCGGCGTCTGCACGTAAACGAAGTCCCGCTCGGCGAAGAAACGATGGACGGCCTGAGCGAGACGGCTTCGTGTCCGGAAGATGGCTCCATGCAGATTGGTGCGCGGGCGGAGGTGGGAGATTTCGCGAAGGAACTCGAGCGAATGCCGCTTCTTCTGCAGTGGGTAGTCCTCGGGAGCCGCTCCCACCAGCTTGACCTCGGTGGCCCGCATCTCCCACTTCTGGCCCTTGGCCGGGGAGGTCACCAAGTCGCCGGTAACGCGCACGGATGAGCCGGTCAGCATGTCCTTCACCTGCTCGGAGCCTGGCACGCCGTCATCCACGATCACCTGTAATGAACTGAGGCAGGAACCGTCATTGATTTCCAAAAAGGAAAAACCCTTCGCATCACGGCGGGTGCGGACCCATCCCGCGATCTCTACCGCGGACCGCTCCTCGTCCCCTTGCAACACTCTCTTGATCAACTCGCGCATGGAGGGCAGTTTCCGTGCTTTTGCGCCCCTGAAAAGTCCCAATCCGCGTTCTACCGCAGTGAGCGTCCTGTTTAGCCGAATTGAGGTGCCTCATTTCCCGGAAAGCCCGCTTGCCGTGCATCGAGGCAGGCTCAATGGTATGGGCATGACGAACGACACCTACCCTTGCTCACCCCGGGAAGAACTCGATGACCTCCCCCACTTCCCGAGACTGTGTGAGAAGATTCGTCTCGAGGCGGATGGGCGTCTTCATCACGAACTGCATGCGAATCTAGGTAAAGGGATGGACCTCTGGGTCTGCCAATTCCTCGGGATCGATTACGATGACCTCAAGTTCCGCGTCTTGGCTGGGGATAGCAACGAATCCGTTCTCTCTTGGGCGAAGACAAATGGTGTGAAACGAGACGAGGAAGAGACCAAGTGGTTCCGCTCCTACATGCACACCCGGGGCTTCCGGGATGATCTGGCTGACAAGCTTTCGCAACGGTGCCGGGAGTCCGGCTTCGAGGGACGTGACGATATCCTGACCTTCATGGATTACATCGACGCGGATGAGGGCCGCCTCTAAGCGACCCATTTTCTTGGGAAAATCCCCCCTCTTTTCCCCAATCTGTCATCCTTCTTCAAATTGACCCTTGAATTATTCGATATTTCAACAATCGTTGAATCATCGAAACGAAACAAGCAGTCAACTGCCTTGCCGCTCTCGCCCACCCGGTGAGATTGCAGGTGTTCCGGGCCCTCATCCGTGAGTCACCGACCGGTCTCCCTGCGGGAGAACTGGCTGCGGCCCTCGACACCCCGGCGAACACTCTCTCCTTTCATCTGAAGGAATTGTCCCATGCCCAGTTGGTCACCAGCCGGCGGGAAGGACGTTCGGTCGTCTATTCCATTGCCAATCCGGCGGTCAAAGAGCTTTTGGCCTATTTGGTTGAAGACTGTTGTCAGGGACGCCCCGAGCTTTGCGAAACCAAACCTGGCATCTGCTGTTAGATAATCATGCTATGAAATCCGTCCTGATACTTTGCACCGGTAATTCCTGCCGCTCCCACCTCGCCGAGGGTCTTCTTCGTGATATGGCTGGGGATCTCTTCCTCGTCCACAGCGCGGGTTCCAAGCCCGCGGGCTACGTCCATCCCATGGCCATCGAGGTCATGAGCGAGATTGGAATCGATATCTCGCAACAGAGTTCCAAGCATCTGGATCAGTTCCTTGACCAAGGAATCGATACCGTCATCACGGTTTGTGGCCATGCCGACCAAGCGTGTCCGGCCTTCCCAGGCCAAGTTAATCGCTATCACTGGCCTTTCGACGACCCGGCTCATGCGACTGGGAGCGAGAGCGAAGTCAGGGAGGTCTTCCGGGAAACCCGCGAACAAATTCGACGCACCCTAACAGCCTATGTGAACGGCTATCGCGAGGCACTCAACATCGAAAAATAACGACTTATGACCATTGCAGAACTAAAGAAATCGATCGCTCCCTTCAACGACGAACAATTGCAGATCAAGCTTCCCGACGGAGAACTCGTCCCAGCTCACTTCCATGTCACGGAGGTGGCCTTCGTGAAAAAGGATTTCATCGATTGCGGCGGCACCATCCGGCACGAGGGAAGGTGTCAACTGCAAGTTTATGTCGCGGATGATGTGGATCATCGAATCCCTGTTTCCCGTTTCCTCAAGATCCTCGACCATGGTGGACCGGTCATTCCCACCGAGCAGTTGCCTGTCGAGGTCGAAGTCGAGTATCCTTACGTGTCCAACTTTCCCATCGAGAGTATCGAATCGAATGGAGACGGTCACGTGACCCTTATTCTGACCACCAAGCACACGGACTGCTTGGACAAAGATGTCTGCGGGATTGCGCCAAAAAGCGAAGACCAAGACGCCTGCTGCGCGCCTGGCTCCGGCTGCTGTTAGATTGCTTCCCGTAGTATCTTCCTCTATCAGATTTGATTCTGGTTCGAGGTGTCTGCTTTCATCAAAAGATAGAAAAGAGTCCGTGCAGTCATTCCCGAACACCTTTTGATTGCGTCGATAATGCTCTCGGAGAAGCCGTCCAGTTTTCGTCCCGCAGGTGATGAGGTTCTTTGAAACTCAGGCATCCAATCGAATCGACGGTTTTCAGCGCTGGCCTTTGCCAGCGCTTTTTTTTGTTTGAAACCCTAAGCGGTATTCTCGGGCTAGTTATGATCATCGAGAAACGCACCTTTGACTGGGTTTGATACCTAATCAACATGCTCTAATTCGTCAAGATTCAGAGCTTTACGGATTCGTCCTTCGAAAAAATCAAACATAAGAGAGGATTGCCTGTTCCGACACTCCCAGGGCAATCAGGCATAACGACTGCTATGTTGCACTGCGACAACACACGCGCCCCTCTATCTTATTTCAAGGATGAGAAACGCATGGTCATCGTGATCTTGATCATTGGCATATGAAGAAAAACGACTTTTCTCCCAAGCTTCGAATTCAGGCCTTCAGGCAACTTCTTCTTTCCTCTTCAATAATTGGTTCTCCCTTCCTCTTCGGTGAGGAGATCGCCAGATGGGATTTCCAGATCAGTGGTGATACGGTGGATCTCGAGAGTTCGCATGCTGCGATCTCGGCGTCTGACGTGACAATGGCTGGCGGCGTCACCCACACTCGCGATTCGGACAGTTCCGCGTGGAGGACAAGGGGCTACGTGGGTGGAGAAGGTTACATCCAATTCTCGCTGACGGCGGGAGTCACCAGCGAGGTCACCCTGGAGTCACTTCTCTTCGGGGCATTTGCACGGGCTGCTAACACGAGCGGAGGTGAGTGGTTGGAGCCCCAAATTGACTTGGAATATGATACTGACCCAGCCTTTTCGGCTCCAGTGAATGCGGGCACTCTCGACTTGGGAGATGACTTGGAGGAAGGATTCAATCGCACGGGTCTCTTTCAAGTAGCCGATGAGAATACTTTTTTCGGAGAGGATCTCGTCATCAGCCCCTTGCAGACCTATTACTTTCGTCTCCGGGCGTCCAACGCCACAGGGACGACATCCTCTCGTAATCAGCTTTATTACGATGATTTCCTCGACGCGGATCTGATTCTCAACGGCTCGGTCACCTCGCTGACCCCTGAGCTTTTGTGGACTGGCAGCGAGAGTGCGAACTGGAACCTAACAGAACAGAACTTCGCCATCAGTGGTACGGCCTTGCTTTTTCAGACGGGTGACGACGTGGCTATTCCTACCTCTGACGATATCCTTATCGATGAGGCTGGAGTGACGGCGGGGGATGTCTATATCATCACGGATGATAGCAGCGCGACTTTCGGCATCATAGGTGGCAACCTCGCAACGACTAAGTTGATCAAGACTGGTGCCAGCGACTTCGAAATCAAGAACGCGGTTGATACTGGCAGTGGCACGACTCATGTGGCCGACGGGAGTCTCCAGGTTGATGGAGGCAGTCTGACGACGTCCGGGATCATCCTTTCCGGAGGTGGTGAATTTCGTCTCGAGGCCGGAGGAACGGTGACCAATAGTTCTGATACTTTACAGCTCGTCGGCTCCCAGGGAGGAATCTTCCGCACAAATTCCGGCATCACGGCCAGCATTGGCGAGGTCACCACGGAAATTGCCGGGGCCAAGCTTGCCAAGAATGGATCCGGTGAGTTGACGGTGACGGGTGATTTTGGCAGCGAGAGCCACCCGATTCATTTGGATTACAATGGCGGTGGTTTGATTTTTGATGGTCCCCATACGGTCTCGCTGACCGATGGGCCGGACTTCAGCTCTTGCCACAACCAGCTGGTTTTCCGAGCTTCACAGGTTCACTTCAGTGGATTGGGGCTGGGACGGAATAGTGAAACTCTCTCCGATGACCGGGGAGGAAGTGTTTTGATTGAGGGTGAGGACACCCTCATTTCGGCGGTCCAGGATGCTGGAGAAAATATCATTTATGTCGAGGTTGTCCTGGCGTCCGACCTTGAGGTCTCTGTTCCTGACGGTGACAATGACTTCCACTTCGACTTCCCCATCACGGGTGCGGGTTCGTTCGAGAAGACAGGTGCGGGTTCCGCCTTCTTTGATGGCGCGACCTCATACACCGGTGAGACAATAGTTAGTGGTGGTTCCTTGGTCGTCGCGGAGGCTGGCTTTGATGATGCCGCGACGGTGTCCATCGCCGACGGAGCCAGCCTGGTCCTTAACTTCATCGATGATGCCGCCACAACTGAGGATGATGAGGGCGTTGATAGCGTTGGCTCCTTGATGTTGGCGGGAGTCGCCGCCGAAGCCGGCCTATGGGGAGCCGAGGGTTCGGCTGCTCCCAATACCACACCGCTCATCAAGGGGCCGGGGATGTTGCTTGTCTTAGGCGGGACCAGTCCGACTCCCGATTATGATGTGTGGTCGACGAGCTTCGCCCTTACCGGCGGGCCCGCCGATGATGACGATGGGGATGGTGCTGACAACGAGACTGAATACGCCTTCGGAACCGATCCCACCAAGGCGGGTTCGGTGAGTCCCTACCCTTCCCTAGCCGAGCTTTCCTCAGGCACTCTCTCCTACACCCGGCGGGCAAGTGACCTCACCGGGCTGGACTTCCAATATACCTACGCAACTAGCCTGGAAGACGGCTTTGTTCCCTTCACTCCGGATGCCGTGCTGTCGGACATGGGGTCGCCAATTGAAACGGTCACCATCACCCTTCCGGAAGCGCTCAGCGCCGAGCCAACTCTCTTCCTGCAAATCATTGCTGATTGATGCTGTTTCCGGAAAGGGAGCAGATAGCCCGACTTGGGCGATTCTCTCTCCAAATAAATAACAAGGCGGTAGAGCCTTAAACTACTAGAGAACACCACAACCAAAACAACGAATGCGAGCTACCCATTCACACCTCACCACCTCACTTCTCGTTGCCGCAGGCAGCGCCCTGCTATCTCCCCTTGCTCAGGCGTCGACTGTCTTCGTCTTCTCCGATACTGACCCTGCCTCCATGGCGGACCCGGCACCGGCCCACCCGCTGGATGACACAGGCATCGGAGGCTTCATGCAAGCTACCGACTCCGAGAGTGGTCAATTAGTCACTCTAACAACCGTCGATATCTTTGGATACAGTGAAGGTTCCTTCAGCCCCACGGCCGCCTCGGACGGCGCCGCTCACACTCTCAATATCCGGAATGACGCGGTGGCTATCAATTCAGAGTTCAATGCAGCCTTCTTTAGCAATGAAGAACGGAATTTTCAGCCTCGTGAGGGCTGGGAATTTGATTTTGATTCAGATGTCATCTTCACCAGCCTTGAGTTCGAGAGTTGGAGCAACGGCGACACGAACGCGAGGTTCGAGATTACCTCTGCAGCGTTCGCTCCCGTCACGATTTTGGAATCGGATCTATCCGGTAGCGACTTCTATACCTTTGAGAGCGGTCTCGTCGTGCCTGCAGGCACATCGGTCACGATCACCATGCAGGCAACGTCGACTACCGCGAATGAAAATACCGTGCGCATTGAGTCGATGACTGTCGTCGCGATCCCAGAGCCGAGCATCGTGATGCTGGGTCTGTTAGGTCTCCCTTTGGTCTGCCGTCGCCGACGTCAGCATTGACCCTAACAATTTGCTTGTTCGAATTGTGCCGCAGCCTCGGGGAGCCACCCCGGGGCTGTTTCGCTTTGAGCATGTCTCGCCTTCCCTTGGCCGCTCTATTGGGACGGGATATTGGCAATCATTAACGAGAGGGGCTCACAGTTTGAACAAACCACCTTTCTTGCCTCCCAGCACCACAGCGCCGATGATGGAGATTCCCAGGAAGACCATGGCCCAAGTCCCCAAAGCGGCGGCGAGCTCATTGCCATTACCAAGAGTTCCCAAGAGGGCGTAGATAGCCTTAGTGATCGGATAGTGTTCGCGTTGCTGAGCCAGGATGAGCGAATCACTCACCTCGAGCATGGCGAAGGCGAAGGCCAGTATCCCGCCTGCTGCGAGATTCGCCCCAATCAGAGGGAGGGAGACTCGCCGCAGGGTCCGTCCCGGGCTCGCTCCAAGGCTGCGCGCGGCTTCCTCTAACTGGATATTACTTTGTTCCAAGCCAGCCACCGCAGCCCGAACAACATAAGGCAGCCGACGCACTGCGTAGGCAATAACGAGCAGCACGATGGGATTACCCATCTGACCCAGCATGAAATGGAAGGCTTGCCCCTCTTGCGAAAGAGCCAGATACCCGAAGGCAAGCACCAATCCAGGCACGGCTAGCGGCAACATGACGAGGGCGTCAAGCAGGCCCCTCCCCTTGAGGCCACTGCGGACGACCACCCAAGCGATCCCCAAACCCAGGAGGACATCCACCAAGGTGGCCAAACCTGCATAGACGAGACTATTCTGAATGGACGGAACGACCAGAGGATGGCCCAGCGCCTCCGAGTAATGCCGGAGCGTCAACTCTTCCGGCCAGACCGTGGCATACCAGTCTCCCGAAAGTGAGGTCAGCACGACCCCGAGGTGCGGGATGCTGGCGATGAGAAAGACCGCGAGGAACGTGGCACTGCAGAGCCACCCTCTCCATCCGGTGAGAGGCACCACTTTGCTCCGGCCCTTTGGCCGGGGCGCCTTGCCGAGATCGGATTTCCCAAGCAACTTCTTCGAAATAAGAAAGACCGCCGCCGAAACCACAAGCATCACCGCCACCAAGGCGTAGGGAAAGGGATTGCTCTCAAGGTCCTTAATCCCATCAAAAACCTGGACGGGAGCCACTCTCGTGTAGTCGAAGACCAAGGGAACACCGAGCTCGGTGAAGGACCAGATGAAGACGATAGCGCCTCCCGCGAAGATGCCCGGGGTGCAAAGAGGCAGCGTGATGCGCCAGAGCCGCTTCCATGGACCAGCCCCCAGGTTTTCGGCAGCTTCTTCCATTGCGGGGTCGAGGTGCGAGAGCGCCGCCGCCACGTTCATGTAGAGGATAGGATAAAGATGGAGAGCATTCATCAAGACGATGCCGGCGAAGCGAGCCTCACCCAACCAATCAAAGGGTGACTGCGCGCTCATCAATCCCACATCAATGAGGAAGGCATTCAGCGCTCCCTGCACGCCGAGTATTTGTTTGATTCCCACCGCGCCCACGAAAGGAGGAAGAACCAGAGGCACCAGGATCAGCGCGCCCAGCATCCCCTTGCCGGGGAAGGCATATCGATGGCCCAGCAGGGCCAATGGGAAAGCGAGTAGCAGACTCGCCAAGGTGCTCGTCACCCCGAGAAGGAAGGCATTCCAAAGACCCTCGACGTAGAGCGGATTGGTAAACACCTCCGAGACGTAGGCCATCGTCCAGCCCCCATCCTCACTGTAGAAGGCCTCCTTCATCACCATCACCGCCGGATAGATAAAGAAGACGGCAAAGAACAAGGTCACGACAGCCGTCAGGGTGATGGCGAGGTTACGATTCACGGCAGAAATTTAAAACTCAACCTCCTGTGTGGGAAGAGTTGATTTCGCGCTGACAAGAGGCGTCAGGTCATCCCCCCTCTCATCCGGAACTAGCGCAACGCGGCGGCAGCAAAATCATCGCGGACACTATCAGTCTCGTTTTTTCTGGCGCAAGAAGGACAAGCTGATGCGTTTTAACGGTGTCTTGACGCTACGACTCGTTACCCGCCGCACAATTCTGGGGCTCGCCTTGATAGGGCTCATCATCGGAATGGTCCTCACCTTACTCACCATCTTGGCCCGCCAGCATTGGTTTTGTGAGATCATCACCCATTTCCGTTTCCAGATCCTCGGCGGCTTGGTGGGTGTGAGCCTCCTGCTTCTTTTGATTAGGCGTTGGAAGCTCCTTCCGCTCGTTCTTCTTCTGGCGGTTCCTCACTTGATCGCCATCGCTCCCCAGATCGTGCCCGGACCAAAGGTGGCTGCGGCAGGCCCCAGCTTGAGGCTCATCTCATACAACGTCCTCACCTCTAACGAAACCCCGCAAGAAGCAGTGAATTGGGTTCTGGAGCAAGACGCCGACCTCGTCTTGCTGCTCGAGATCGGATTCAGTTGGCATGGCCATCTGCAGCCTCTCGACGAGCACTACCCCTACAAGGTCTCGCATCCTAGGGGAGACAATTTCGGGCTCGCGTTCTATTCCAAGCTTCCCATCACCGAAAAGACGATCGATACGAAGACCCACCCGTTCTTATATGCCAAGGTCGATTGGCAGGGACGGCCGCTTGCCATCGCTGGAGTCCATCCGATTCCCCCCCTGGGGAGAACCAATGCGCGAGACAGGGATAATACCTTTGACAAGATCACCCGTTTGGCTGCCGTTGAAGAAGCTCCCTTAATCGTCGCAGGTGACTTCAATTGCACCCCGTGGTCACCGGCTTTCCAACCGATGTTGGAGAATCTGCACGATACTTCCCGTGGCACAGGCTATTCCCCGACTTGGCGGCGGTTTCATCCCCTCTATGGTATTCCCATTGATCATCTTTTGCTGAGCGATAGTCTCGTCTGCCTTCATCGCGAGATTGGGCCACGCAATGGCTCAGACCATTCTCCGATCGTTGCCGAGATTGCCAGCCAAGCCCAATGAATCATTGGAACATCTACCATGTCCCCGAGCAAAGCTTCCGCCATTGTGTCTTTGGCGACTTGCATCTTCTGGTCCTGAACATCGGGCCGGAGTGGCGAATACACAGCTTCTGTAGCGGTTGCGATCTGGAGTCCCTCCCCGCTACCGGGCCGGAAGCCATCCTCTGCGACAGTCTGCCTTGGAAGCGCTTTGATAGGGACACCACGCACGAAGCCACCGTTACCCTACGGCCTTCGTTTCCCCTGCAGCCTATCGTCGCCCGGCCAGCGTCCTCCTTGACCCTCGCCCCTGGCAGCTCGGCCTTGTTCTATCTGGCCGTCCCGCCCCAGGTGGATATTGAGGTGCCCCACTCCTCTGGAAGCCTGAAGATCGACTCGATACCGATCGACCGTCTCACCAAGACTTGGCATGGGACGAAGTCTTATGGAAAGACCTGCCTGTCCCTCCGCTCTCCGGCCCGGCGCCGTTACAAGCACCCGGACCACGGCAGCCACAATATCCTTGTTCCCATTGATCTGGTCAACCGACTGCGCACTCCCTTCTCCTTTGATCGTCTCTATCTGGAGACTGGGCACTTCGGCATCTTTCGTCATGGAGACCAGCTGTTCTCCAATGCCGCCCGCCTCCGGATAGAAAAGGAAGACCGCGACCGGAATGCGCTGGCCTATACCCCCCGGCCGATTTCTCCCCACGAGGATGCGGAGGAGCTCACCCCTCCGCGCGATGGACGAGCCCGCCGCTCCTTCTTGGAAAACGCCTTTTCATCACTTTTTTAATCCATCCGAACAAGATGAAGCTTCTTATTCTCGCCCAAGGTGCGATCGAAGACATTGCTCCCGAGAAGGAGCCAGAGAAAGTCGACGAAATCGCCAAGCTCTTCGACCCCGAGATCATGTCGAAGCTCATGGTCGTCGGTCCCTTCTTCCTCATCGGTCTCATCCTCATTATCGGCGTCACCGGATTCCTCCACCGCCTCTTCCGCACCAGGCTCAATAAGCCGCAAACTCTCTGGGTGGTGAGGCTCTTTCGCTATGTGACTCTCTTCCTTCTCACGGTCTTTTGCCTGAACCAGTTCAACATCGAGGTGGGTGCGCTTCTCGGCGCGGCCGGTGTTCTCGGCTTGGCGGTGGGCTTCGCGGCCCAGACCTCGCTCTCCAATGTCATCGCTGGCCTCTTCCTCCGCGGAGAGAAGCCCTTCGGCATCGGCGACGCCATCTCGGTTGGCGGCCACACGGGCCTGGTTGACACCATCGACATGTTCTCCGTCACGCTCCGCACCTTCGATAACAAGTCGGTCCGCATCCCCAATGAGACCTTGGTCAAGACGGACGTCACGAACATCACCCGCCACCCGATCCGCCGATGTGAGCTCACCGTCGGTGTGGACTACTCCTGTGATATCGAGCGCATCTTGGCCGTTCTCCAAGACGTTGCGAAGGATAACTATCACGCCTTGGATGAGCCCGAGCCCTTCATCATGTTCAAGGGATTCGGCGACTCTTCCCTCGACTTCATGATCGGCGTTTGGTCAACGCAGGAAGACTACATCACCACCCTGAATAGCCTCGCTGCGGATATTCAGCGGAAGTTCCAGAAGGAAGGCATCCCCATCCCTTATCCGCATGTCCACGTCGTCGGGCAGCACGACCAAGAAAACTCTTGAGGGGCCAGACCGATTCGGCTGCGGCAGGCCCCGGAGGCGGGGAACACGCGAGTAGGTTCAGGCCGCGTATTCCGTGGCCATCTCCTCGCGGATGGTTTCGAGGAGGGCTTTCGTTTTCTTGATCCCTTCGTCCTCACTCATCCCGCGCCCTTCCCACTCTACGCCGACCCATCCCCGGTAGTTGGCATCGAGAACAATTTTCATCGCCTCGCGGAAATCAGTTTCTACCTCATCGCCTTCTTCATTAAATTTGCGACTCTTGGCGGAAACTCCCTTGGCGAAGGGCATCAGCTCGCGGATGCCCTGATAGCGATCGTAGTCGTGGAAGTTCCCGAAGTCCGGGAGGGAACCGCAGTTCGGGAGATTGACTGCGGCGAGAACCCCTGCGAGCCATTGTCCATCCGAGGAGAGGCCACCATGATTCTCGACGATCACGTTGATGCCAAGAGGCGCCGCGAAGCTGGACAATGAGTGCAAGCCTTCGGTGACCTTTTTCGCCGCTTCCTCCCGGGAGCCATCTCCGTGAGCATTGACCCGGATTGAGTGACATCCCAGCGTCTTGGCGGCTTCGACCCACTTTTTATGGTTCTCCACCGTCTTGGCGCGCTTCTCCTTCGAGGTCGCGCCGAGATGACCTTCCCCATCAATCATGATGAGCACATTGGTCATTCCCAAGTCATCCACCCGGCGATTGAGCTCTTTCAGGTATTTTTGGTCCTTGGCTTTGGTCTTGAAGAACTGATTCACGTATTCCAGCCCCATGATGCCGAAGTTCTCCTTGGTGTAGGCCGGCCAGTCGAGATTATCGAGCTTCCCCCCATGCAAGGCGCGGTGGAGTGACCATTGCGCGAGTGAGATTTCGAAGAGAGGTTTCTCTTCCTTGGCCGCAAAGGCTGGAGCAACGGCGGCGGCAGAACTTAAGGTGATGAAGGTGCGTCGATTCATGGCAGAACTCATACGGTAAAGACGACATCGTTTTGCCAATTTTTGTCTTCCTTGACCATCACCAATCCACGCCGCGCTCCGCCATTGAAAAAGCCAAGCTCATTTTGCAAAGTCGGCGAATGCGCAACCTCATCGAAAGACCCCGACGCAACCGCCGCAGCGAAGGCGTGCGAGAGCTAGTCCGGGAGAATAGACTCCACGCGTCTGATTTGATCCTCCCTGTCTTCTTTCACGAGGATGACGAGGACACCCCCATTGCCTCCATGCCCGGCTGCACCCGCTGGTCACTATCCGGTTTGATCAAGGAAGCTCGCGAAGCATTCGAGCTCGGGATCCGTGGAATCGTGCTCTTCCCCAAGATCGAGGAGCAGCTGAAATCACCCGATTGCGCCGAATGTTACGCGCAGGATGGGCTGGTGCCCCGGGCCATTCGAATGCTGAAAGAAGAGCTTCCCGAGCTCCTCGTCTTCACCGACGTCGCTCTCGACCCCTACAACACCGACGGCCATGACGGACTTGTCGTTCGGAATGGGCAGGGACAGCTCGAGATTCTCAATGACGAGACCGTCGCCATCCTGCAGAAGCAGGCTCTCTGCCATGCCCGTGCCGGGGCTGATGTGGTGGCACCAAGCGATATGATGGACGGTCGAATCGAGGCCATTCGAGAGACCTTGGACCAAGATGGCCATCATTCGGTCGGCATTTGCTCTTACACTGCGAAATACGCCTCTGCCTTCTACGGGCCCTTCCGCGGCGCCTTGGATTCCGCACCCAAGGAAGGCGACAAGAAGACCTATCAAATGGATCCAGGCAACATCCGGGAAGCATTACGCGAACTGGCCCTCGATGAAGCCGAAGGGGCTGACATGGTGATGGTTAAGCCAGCAGGTCCCTATCTTGATGTCATCAAAGCGGTTCGCGAGTCCACGACCCTGCCCGTTGCCGCCTATCAAGTTAGCGGCGAGTATCTCATGATCCAAGCTGCGACCGAGGGAGGATGGCTTGACCGAAAAGCAATCGTTCAAGAAAGCCTTCTCGGTATCAAACGAGCTGGAGCAGACATCATTCTCACCTACTTCGCGAAGGAGGTTGCGGCATGGCTCAGAGGCTCATGAGGAAGTTTCGAGTATCTGACACCCCAGCGCGTGGAATGAACCATTGAGGATCAGGACGGGATGGTCCGAGCCAAGCTTCCCAAAGACGAGACGAGGGCCTATCACCCGAGACAAGCGCGGTAGATTTCCTGGAGAATCGCATCGATGTCATACTCGTATTGCCAATCAGGATAGTGTGATTGGAACTTTCTAACATCACTCACATACCAAATGTGATCTCCGATGCGATTGTCTTCTACATAAGTGAAATCCAGCTTGTTTCCTGACAATTCCTCGCCCTTGCGAATCGCCTCCATCATTGAGCAATTCGAGTGCCGGGACCCCCCGATATTGTAAACCTCACCACTGCGCGGGTTTTGGTAGAAGTGAAGGAATGCGGAAACGAGGTCGTGGGAATGAATATTATCCCGAACCTGCTTCCCCTTATATCCAAAGATTCGGTAAGGCCGCTTCTGCACGATGCACTTCATCAGATAGGCCAAGAAGCCATGAAGCTCGGCTCCCGCATGGGCGGGGCCGGTGAGGCAACCTCCGCGAAAGGCTGCGGTCTTCATTCCGAAGTAGCGGCCATACTCCTGCACCATCACGTCGGCCGCAACCTTGCTGGCGCCGAAAATCGAGTGTTTGCAGTCATCGATCGACATCTTTTCGTCGATGCCGATATGATAAGGATGGCTCTCTTCAATCTCCCATCTGAGTTCTTGCTCAATGAGAGGAAGTTCGTTGGGCCGGTCTCCATAGACCTTATTGGTCGAGGTGAAGATGAAGACGGCCTCCGGGCTGTGCAGACGAGTGGCTTCCAGCAAATGCAAGGTTCCGGTCGCGTTCACTCCAAAGTCAGTCAGCGGCTCCCGAGCCGCCCAATCATGGGATGGCTGGGCTGCGGTATGGACAACCAAGTCGATATCTGAATTGTATTTCTCGAATATCTTTTGGACGTCATCGAAATTCCGGATATCGACTGGCTCGTGAATAAAGTTCTTGGAAAGCTCACTCAGTTCCTTGGTCGTGTCAGCCGTTGAGGCTTCATCCCCAAAGAAGTAAGCCCGCATATTGTTATCGATCCCAACGACACGATGACCCTTCTTCAACAGGGCTTTGGTAGTTTCCGAACCAATTAGGCCGCTTGAGCCGGTAACGATAGCTGTTTTCATAGGCAGAGCTCCCAATTTGAAAGAGCGACAGCGGCTGGCCATAGCCAAGGTCGGTGGCTTTTTCCAGTCTTATCCCGCCTTTCCTGCGCGGTCTTCTCCGTTTTTCCTCAATTAGTTGAGGAGACGCGAGCCCCACGACACACGCAAAAAGAATTCGACACCCCGCGCTTTTTCCCTCAAGGTGTGCCGGTCCCGAGGGCAATGCCACGACATCGTGGTCATGTCATCCTGTTCAGAAGCTTGAACACTGAGCCGCTCGTTGCGGTTTTTGTCTCTTCATCGAACCTCGCGACCCTTACACCCTGACGTCCAACTATGCACGGAGACAGCAGCGTGACGAATTCCAGTCATCCAACGTATCCCACACCTGCCGAAGCATTCGGCCGACTGTAGGGTAAGCCTGTCGTGCCCCCCCTTTTTTCTAATCAATTATGGCTGAGGAACAAACTGAGTTCATCATTACGGAGCAAGCTGACCAATCGAACGGGTCCTCTACTCCAGAGAAGCGTCGCGTCGTTAAAAAGACCGCCAAAAAAGCAGCTAAAAAAGCCACCGCGAAGAAGGCGGCAAAAAAAGCAGCCAAGAAATCCGCTACTAAGAAAGCAGCAAAAAAGGCTGTGGCGAAGAAAGCGACCGCTAAAAAGACAACGGCTAAGAAGACGGCCAAGAAAACAACCGCTCAGTCAGAGAACCCCGCCTCCGAACCTCAGCAGGACAAAGCACCCGGCAGCGAAGCGCCCGCGACCGGGCAAACAGCTGCGAAAGGCAAACCGGCAGCCCAACCCGCAACCAAGTCGGCTCCCCGTAAAGCCTCCCGTAAGATTCTTTCCGTCCCCGAGGGGATGAAGAACAATGCTCCTGCGGAAGCAAAGGGTGACAGCAATCAGGGAGAATCTTCCAGCAAGGACCAGGCGTCCCAAGCCTCCGACACCCCGATGAAGGATGGCCGCCCCATGGGACGGGTCGCTGGTGGTGGACGCGTTAACAACGATCGCAACCGAAAGAGGAAGCGCAAAAAGAACGGACGGTACCGGGACCAAGACGGTGAAGGAGGCGACGAACAGCGGGATTCCGACCGATCTTCCGGCAGCAAGTTTAGCGGCGAGCCCTACACCGTTGAGGGTATCCTCGAATCGACTCCCAAGGGGTTTGGATTCCTCAGGGAGCCAGACCGGAATTACGAGCAATCTCGTAGTGACGTCTTCGTTCCCCCCGATCTGATCCAAAATGCCGCCTTGCGCTCCGGCCAGTATATCAAGGGTCAGTGCCAGAAAGGTCCACGAGGCCCCCAGCTCCTCTCGATCGATTCGATCAATGAGCACACCATCGAAGAGGCCCGCTCCTTCCCGCATTTCGAGGAACTGAAGGCGGTGAATCCTGACAAGCGTATCTCCTTCGAGACCGTCCCGGAGCGGTTCACCACCCGGGTACTCGATATCATCGCTCCAGTCGGCCGTGGCCAACGTGGTCTGATCGTCTCTCCTCCGAGGGCGGGCAAAACCACGCTGCTCCTTCACATCGCCGAAGCGGTCAAGGAACTCCATGATGAAAACATCCACCTCATTATCTGCCTTATCGATGAGCGTCCGGAAGAGGTGACCGAGTTCCGCCGTCAGGTTCCAGAGGCTGAGATTTACGCCTCCTCCAATGATGAGCCGGCACGGAATCACACCCGCCTCGCCGAGCTGTGCATCGAGCGCGCCAAGCGTCTGGTCGAGGCTGGAGAGCACGTCTTCGTCCTCATGGACTCCATCACGCGCCTTGCCCGAGCTTACAACAACATCATGGGGGGCTCGAAAAAAGGTCGGGGCCGGGGCATCCAGTCCGGAGGAATCATGTCCGGCGCATTGGAGATGCCACGCCGCCTCTTCGCCTCGGCGCGAAATACGCGGGAGGCTGGCTCGTTGACCATACTTGGCACCGCTCTCATTCATACGAATTCCAAGGCAGACGACGCGATCTTCCAGGAATTCAAAGGAACGGGCAATATGGAGTTGGTCCTGGATCGCCGCATTGCCGAGCATTTCGTCTTTCCTGCGGTTGATATCTTTAAGTCCGGCACCCGGAGGGAAGAACTTATCCTGCCGGAACACACCCTCAATAAGATCAACCTGATTCGGAGAGGATTGGCTGGGCATCGCCAGATCGAAGCGATGGAACGGCTGCTTTTCTTTTTGAAGAAGTTCCCTTCGAACGCGCAGATGCTTCTTGAGATCAAAGGGTGATCAAATTCTTTTGATGCCGTCTGGCCAGACGGGCGGCAGAGCTTGAGATTTCCTGAAAACTGGAGATCATCGGTCTGGTGAACGGCCTTCTCCCTCTTCTCCTGCCTCTCATTCTTGGCTTGGGTGCCGGTATCGGTGCCTTGAGCCAGGGCTCCTGGACCTCGGTGGAGTCGACGGGCTCTCCCTCACCGCGCCATGAGCATGCTTTCGTCGAGTTGGATGGTGCCTTCTATGCCCTAGGAGGCCGGCGCGTTCAGCCCATTGATATCTTCGATCCGAGGACTCAATCTTGGAGCCAGGGTTCACCGCCTCCCCTTCAGCTCCATCATTTTCAGGCCGTCACTTGGGACCATCGCATCGTGATTGCGGGAGCCTTTACCGGCAACTTCCCTGCTGAGGAACCGGTGGACCGAATTTTCTACTATGATCCACGTCAGGATGAATGGCAGGAGGGGCCGCTAATCCCTGAGCCCCGGCGGCGTGGTTCTGCGGGAGCCTTCATTCGAGATGGAAAACTCTACCTCGTGAGTGGGTTGATTGATGGCCATCGTTCTGGCTGGGTCCCGTGGTTCGATGAGTATGATTTTGCCACTGGCAAATGGCGCCAGCTACCTGATGCGCCCCGATCCCGTGACCATTTCCAAGCGGTCCTCATTGAGGACAAGGTGATTCTCGCTGGTGGGCGACGCTCCGGGGCGGACGGCGTCTTCAAGCAAGTTGTGCCCGAAGTCGATTGCTATGACTTCGAAACCGGAGAATGGACGACCCTCGCCGACCCAATCCCCACACCCCGGGCGGGTACATCAGCCCTCGCCTTCCAAGGCAAGGTTCTCGTAATCGGTGGAGAAACTCATCGCCCGCAAGCCAACGCCGAGGTGGAAGCACTCGATCCGGCCGATTGGACGTGGTCCGATTGGCCTCCGCTACCCCATGGCCGGCACGCGACGCAGCCAGTCCTTCATGAGGGGTGCATCTACCTTCAAGCTGGCTCCATCCGCCGGGGCGGTAGGGAAACCAACTCGATGATTCGCTTTCGCTCGGATCAATAGCGCTGATCACCCCTTTCGGAATTGCCCCGGACTTTTTCCCGTGGATTCGCGAAAGACAGCATAGAATCTTTCCACGCTCTTGAATCCCACTTTCGCCGCCACGGTGGCAATCTTCTGATTGCTGTGGAGAAGCAAATCCTTGGCTGCCGAGATGCGGCGGAAATTGATCTCATCCTTTGGGGAATGTCCAAGACAAGTCGCAAACAAGCGCTCCAGATGACGACGGGAACAACCCAGCTCCGCGACCAAGTCCTGCACCGCGACGCCCTCGCTCAAGCGGGAGCGGATCAACTCCAAGGCGCGTCGAACGAGTGGATTCTCCACCGCCAGGACATCGGATGAGAACCGTTCGGCCACCGATCCGGGCGATATCAATTTCTGTTGCACCCCCTTCTCACCTGCCAGCATCGCATCGAGCATCACCAACATTTCTTGTCCAATCCTGGCCCAGGGAATT
Organism: Verrucomicrobiota bacterium JB023; assembly: GCA_030673895.1. Classification (GTDB taxonomy): domain Bacteria; phylum Verrucomicrobiota; class Verrucomicrobiia; order Verrucomicrobiales; family Akkermansiaceae; genus Roseibacillus. The sequence continues at coordinate 32,231 of JAUTCR010000050.1, read as the reverse complement.
CGTATCGAGCTCAGTTTCGGATCGCTGAGAAGGCAGACCATCAGATCGTCATTCACGCCCAGCACCGCTAGTTCGCGCGGCACCTCGACGCCAGCCATGACACTTGCCTCGATGGCCGCCCGACCCAAGGGATCATGGGCCGCAAAGAGGCCGCAGGGCTTGGGCAAGTCACATAGCCATTGCACCATCGAGCCAGAGGGCTCGGGCCAATATTCCGTGTATCGCCTCGGCCCAAGCGCGGCTTCCTCCTCGTGGACCTGGACCTCGAACCCATTCTTCTTGATCGTCTCTCGAAAGGCTTGCAGCCGTTGCTCGGAGAATTGAGCTTCGGCCTTGCCATAGAAAGCAAAGTTCTCCAGCCGCTTCTCGAGGAAGAATTCGGCGGCCAGTTGACCCACCGCGACATCATCCACGTCGACGAACGAGGTCTTACTATCCATCGCAAAATCATACTGAACCGCAACGGTCGGTATCCCCGTCTCGAGCAGGGGCTCGGAAATCCCGGGGAGATATTCCACCACCATCGCATCCGGCTTCCATTGCTCGATGAGGCTGAGCATGTCAGCCATATCGTGATAAATATTAAGCTGCCAGACGACGAGGTCCGACCGCTTGGCTAAAATGAAACCGGGTACGTATCGCATCACGCAAACCGGTGACATGACCGTGACAATTTTTCTCTTCCGCTGTGACGCCATAGAATCGAATTGAAATAGAGAAGTGCTGACCGCCTCGGCCAGCATCTGATAGATTGGAAAATGGCCAGAACATTGCGAGCGCGGATGAGACGCCCAATGTCATCGCTTCTTGCCTACCCTGCTCAAGCTTCGTTGAGACGGACAATGTAGAGAATCTCACCCTCCGCCGTGGGCAGCTCCGAGGGGCTTCCTTCAATCAGCCGGTCTTCCACCTTTGTGCCTGTCTCGGTGCGATAAGCACTCAGCCGGTAGCTCGCGACATCTTCCACTCCTGCCAACTGACATTCTCCGCCTTCAGGCAGGTAAATCAGGTAAACCGCGCCCGGCTTGGCCAGGCAGTAGCGGGAGTTATCATGCTTCGGATTGCCAATCAGTTCGTCATGATTCGTCATCTCAGTGAGGGGCAGAGACTCCTCCTCGAAGATTCGCAGCGCGTAGCGGCAGTAGTCCCACGAGCGATCGCGCGAACGCCAATCCTCGCAGTTGAGATCGTTCTGGGGTAGCTTGTATCCAAAGTAGTATTCGACTCCCCAACCTCCAGCGAGGAGCGTGCCCCAGAGCGTGTACTTACGGACATCATGGATACTGGGCCCGTCGTAATCGTCGGGCATCCCAGGGTAATCCGGATCGGCCGGCATCCCAATTCCCGCACTTCCCGGCTCGTCGAAAGCGATCGCCCACTTCTTCCCCGAGGCCGCTGAGAGCTCCGCCCACTTGACCACTTGATGGTGGCAATCGGTCACCGCGCTATTCTGCAATGAAAGTCCGGTAAGCACCGAATCCTCCCCCAAGTGCGGGCGGTAGACCTTGTCCTGCTGATTGGGATAAGTATGCAAGACGATGTGATGCCCGTAGGGATCCGTCTTCTGAATCAGCCGCGCCATGGCCAACTGCTGCTCGGTCGATTGGGTGTTTTCCTCGCCAAGATTCCAGTTCAAGGCCAAGTGATGGCCAAAGCGCGCAATCATCTCACGGAGATAAAGCGAGCGCTCGGGTCCGAGGTCACCTCCGTCCAGGGAAGGATCCACGGCATCGTCCCCCGCGTTTTTCTTGCGCCTCCGGTCATCATTCTCAGTCTCTTGCAGCTTGAAGTGTAAGAAGATCCCTTGGGCCTGGGCATGGGTGAAGACGACGTTCCATTGATCCAATTTGCTGCAATCATAATGGAACTTGTCGTCGCGCGAGACGAAGGGCCAGACGTTGTCGCCATCTCCCCCCGCATTGTAGGTCAGGAACGAGACCGCGTTCATCTCCTCACTCGCAAGGTAGTTCAGGGCACCGATCAGTCCCTTCCCCTTCCCGTTCTTCCACGTCGGGTCACTCTTTTTCCAATCCTGTCGATGAGCATCGTAGGTTTTTAGCGGAACCTTTCGCTTGCGAGCCTCCGTGCCATCGAAGTCAGCATAGCCCAGGAGAGTTTCTGGTGCGTCCGCCCCTGCCTTGATGAACGAACGTCCTGAGTCCGCGAACTGGAGATAGGGCTCGCCCCGATACTGGAGACGCCCTTCGGCATAAAACCCGGGCTCATCCTCACCCTTCCCGCTCACGACGAAGCTTCCGGTTAGCCCATCATATAAGGCTTTGTCCTCACCCTCAAAATGCGTTTCGAAGCTCCAGTCTCCCGGGACATCTGGGGAAAGGTGCGCCCTCCACTTGGTCCCCGCCTGGGCCGAGGTTTCACCGGGATTCCCATCCGCAGCGAAATAGCCTGGAACGGTGTAATTGATCCCGCTTTCCTCATGGGCAAAGGTCACGGAGAAGCGAAGGTCCGTGAAAGGATTAGGATCTTGATCCTGTTCATGGGCAAACGGCCCATCCAAGGTCAGAGTCACCGGCTGCCAGACCTTCATGGTTCCCGCGACTTGAATCTCTCCTTGGCCATCGACACGGTCGCTTTCGGTCGCCACTTGAGCATTGGACGCCGCATCTTGCCTCACTTTCGCAGGTTGCTCATCCTCTGGAGAAGCCTTGGTGAGGATGAACTTGTCGAACTCGAAGCCATCTTCCCTCATCGAAAACTGGATGGAATGCTCACCTTTGTGCGGCACATCGATCCAAATTTTTCCCAGTTCCCCGCTGTGTTTCTCTTGGGTCCGCTGTTTGCTATCCCATTGCCACCGCTTCTTCGCGGTCCATTGCATCCGGCTGCCGCTCTCGGGCCATTCACCATTGATACCGAGATGCAATCCGTTGTCTTCGGTCCCCGTTGAATAAGCCCTGACCCAGCAGTAATACCTGCCGGGATTATTGAATTCCACCTTGTAGGTGAGGATGGCCATCTCGCCGGGGTCCGGCATGAAGTTTTCTCCCCGGAGCAGCGGGTCGTCGTGAGTCCGTCTCGTGTCCGGAAGGAGCTCCAAATAAGCGCCACCCGAGGCTCCCCCCAAATGCGTCTCATCGCCATCGGGCTCGGGCAGATCGAGCGGAGCCTCATCGATGCGATACCAACGACGAACCTCGTCCGCATGTTGTGCGGAGAATGCTTCGGCCTCGACTTCGAGGTAACCATTTCGCTCGACGTGTGCTTCTGCTCCCACGAACAGGCTGCCCCCGATAAGGGAGCTTAGATTGAGAAATAAATGCTTCTTCATAAAATAATTCCCTGCAGGTGGTCTCTCTCCGCTTCTTCCCCTCAAGGATTGCCTTGGTGAGGATTCACGGCATTTCGACACCATTGAATGAGACAATCGCCCCCCAACAGTCCGTCTGATGACCCTGACCTGAAAAGACGAGACCGCCGCAAGCATTCTTACGGGAAGCAGCAGCGGAAAAGCATTCGTTGCTCACGCTGTTAACCGAAGCGCATTATTCGCATTTCGTCCTCCTTTTCCTCGCTCCGTAAAGTCCCCAGAGCAGCGCCACCAGAATCATCGCAAGGAGATGGATGGAATAGATCGAGAGTGGAAAATCGAAGGAAGAATGAATCCCCGTGACCAAGAGCGCGATCAGCATCGCCCTCACCAAGGGAGGTTCTTCCCTCGTTAGCAGCTGATCGCGCTGTCGGAGGAGCAGGAATCCGCAAACAATCGCCCCGAGCCCGAGCACCGCCCAAGCCAGAAAACCCAGCCAGCCCCATTCAACCAGAGTCTGTAGCGGATCGCTGTGTCCATGCAACCAAACGCCCGGGATGACTTCCTCGTCTCCTGTGGCCGTAAAGTGAGGCACCAAGTGAACAAAACTACCGGGTCCGAACCCATGCCAACTCCCCTCATTGGCCCCCGCCATCCGCAGCATCAGGAGCATCATACCCTGCCGGGCATCCACAGATTTCCGGTCCGCTTCCTCGAATCGGGCAAGAAAGTCCTCCCATCGGTCGATTGCCCGCTCGATACCGAAAACGAGAAGAAGCAGCCCGAGGAGCACGGTAATTGAGACAAAGAACACTCTCTCCAAGCGCCCCTTCGTTGACTTGTTGGCTGTTTTCAATTTCCAGACAAGCCGCTGCCGATTCCAAAAAACCGAGAGCGAAACCACAAGGGGAGCAAGAAGCATCCCCGCCTTCGACGCCGTCCCAAGGATGGCCGCCCCAATCATCACACTCACCATCGTCCAATACATCAACCAAGGCCGCTTCGACTCGTCTTCGATCGATGAGAAAGCCATCCCAATTGAAACGGATAGGGCTATATTCAGAAAGGCAGCAGCGTTTCCGTGATAAATGTATGGGGCCCAAAATGATGCAGGGTGCCTGCCCGTAACACCCCAGACCGTGCTTAAATCGAATGCCTTATGGGAAGCTCCAACAAGCACCACCACGAAGCCACAGAACGCCACCAGGCCAAGTAGCCAGCGCCAGGCTGAGGTTTGGGTTGTCCGCAGGCATCCTAGAAGAGCTCCGATCGTCAAGGTGAATTCAACCATTGCCATCTTACTGCTTTCCAAGGCAACCGAACCAGGTAGCCCGTGGAAGGGAAGGAACCTTTTCTCCACCGGATAGAATTGCCAGTCACTCAAGGAGTGACGAGCCACGGCATTGATCGTCATATACCAACCAAAAAAGAAGAGAATCGAGATTGAAGCCCAGTAAGCGGAGGGCATTCGTGGAAGCCAGCTCGAACGAGGAAGCATGCAAAAAGCTAAAAATCCAGCTCCAGAAGACAGCCAAATGGCTATTGAACGGTGAATAGTTGAAGCCGCACCAAAAAGCAGAACGGTGGAATGGATTGCAAAAAAGGCCATGCAAAAACACACAATTGGCCACCGTCTCTCTCTAGTTATTTCCATTGCCTTTTTCCTTCGAAGGACACCTTCAACATCAGCATGAGCTGATACAAGCGAATCCGTGAATCGTCTAACAGATTGTGCGACTTTGAGCAAAGCTAAGCTTGGTTGATTATCAGGTTTGAAGACAATTCCGCCAACCGAACAGCACTCGCTCTGATTGATGCTTCACATATGAGTGGCAGACCAAATTGTCGCTTGTCTGCAAATCTCTTACGGTTAAATCAATATGGAGTCCGTATTTATATAATAGAATTTGTGTATATTAATATCGATTTTGCTAATGGAAGGCGCTGATCCCTATTGTCGCCGCCGAAGGGTGAATGCCACACCAGTCGTTCTTTACCCAGGTTGGTGACCTGACAGCGGAAAAAGAAAAAATCAGCTTGAGAGAATGCTTGTGGCGTTCAAGCTGCTTGCGCTAGCTGAAAACTAAGAAAGATGAAACTAATCGGTCTATTAGTGACCTGCTTGATCCTCGGCCTTCTGTTGAAAGCAGCTCTGCCTCTTAATCTGAAACGGTCCCCGGCTGCCTTGCCTGGAAAGACCCTCAAGACACTTGAAAACTCAGATGAGCAAAAGGTTAATAACCAGAACACCAGTGGAATTTTGATCGGAGTGACTTCGGCATTTGGCGGCCTCTACCGTGAAGATGATGAAGCGTCCGAGAATCCCGGTAACTGATTGATTGTAAGGTTGTTTTCTATTATCTTTTGATGTCCGCAGAATCGAAAATCTTTATTGAAGTCTCTGGCTCGAAACATTTTTTGCGTCCTTTTTGCGGCCACGAGACTATCTCCGAACTTGGTGTCTATTAGCAGGTCTTAATAGTTAATCTCTTCGCTATTTGGCGAAACTTCGCTAAAATCATAACTTCTGCAGTCATGTCATTATGCTGCATATATTCGAGATTTAGGAACCATAGTTCTTGACAGTCTCTCTATTCTCCTGATTAAAGCGCTTGCGACTCGATTGGCATTCTTGATGCTGCTCTCCTTGAGCAATCATTGGAAATTCCTCTCGGTTCGAACAACAACGCTCTTCCCCCTTATGACATCCAATCGTGAAACTGGGTATTACCATGCCTTTTTGATCAGCCAATTCTTCCTTCTCGTCACGACTTACGTGGCGACAACAGTCTTCGTCCTAGCGCTCATCCTCGAGCAGCAAATTCCGGTTCTAACTTACAGCAAATATTTGCTCTGTATCCTCGCTGCGTTCATTTGCGAGGCCGTTGGGCGACCGGGCCATCTTCGGTTCCAAACCACTCATTCCAAGCGGCTGGCTTGGCGCGTGACAGTCCGTCAAGCGTCAACGATAGCGCTAGGATTGCTATTCTTCCTCGTCTTCTCCCAGGACAATCGTATTTCCCGAGGCTTTTTGGGGGTCTATGCGGTTGTGGCTGTGGCCGTTATCTATATTTCGAACCGGTATTTGTTCCGTCACCTTGTCAATTCAATCAACAAGCGTTCAAACCGATGGAATCTACGCACGATGGTCATTGGCCCTCCTGAATGGACGGAGTCCATCTCGGAGAGGCTCGAATCATCATCTGAAGCGATCTCGGTCGATTTTGTTGAGCATATCGAAACCGATGCCACCCGTGAAGAAATCAAAGAGAAGCTCAAGGGGAAGAAGATCGATCTCTTGGTGGCATCGGCCTACTACTTGGATCCGGACGTTACCTCATTCATGATCCAGAAGGGTGAACGGGATGGCTATCGAACTTGGCTTCCGGTTGAAATCTCTCGCCGTCTGGGGCGTAGGTTCACTGTTGAGCGGGTTGGCGGCCCTTACGGGACAGATTTCTTGACCCCTCCACCTGCGCCATTGGAGAGCACTCTCAACATGCTTTTAAAGGATCTCTTCGATCGACTGGTTGCTTTCGTTATCGTTTCCACGGTTCTTTTGCCCTTTGCCGCAGTCGTTTGGATTCTCCAGAGAATTTATTCGCCGGGTCCTTTGTTCTTTAGCCAGGAACGAATGGGTGTCGATAACTCGACCTTTAAGATCCTCAAGTTCCGCACGATGGACGTCAGCAATGACGATGAATCACGTCAGGCGCAAAAGGGTGATTCGCGAATTTATCGGGGTGGAGGCTTTCTTCGAAAGACCTCAATTGACGAGTTCCCTCAGTTCCTCAACGTTCTGATGGGGCAGATGAGTATTGTCGGCCCTCGCCCCCACATGCCTTGCCATGAGGATGAGTTCCAAGAGTATTTTGAGCGCTACGGAATCCGCCGCCACGTCAAGCCCGGCATCACTGGCCTTGCCCAAGTGCGGGGGTTTCGAGGTGAAGTTAATACACCCAAAGACATTCGGAATCGTGCTCGCCACGATATCCTCTATATCCGTCGTTGGAGTTTCTTCCTCGATGTCCGGATTATGATTGGCACGGCTATTTCGGTGATTATCCCCCACCGAACCGCCTACTGATTCCGTTATTCTCGGAATACCTTGCGGCTTCGTGAGATTCCCTTTGGAAGTATCGAGGCCGAACAAGTCGTTTTCGCGAGGAGGCCTTCGGGTCTCCTCGCTCCTTTTTTCAAAGAGCAAGAAAATCGTCGCCCTTGAATCGGGATATTCAAGGCGGAGTCGCTGCAACCAGCGGACAGAAAAAGGCCGGCATCTGCGGAGATTGCCGGCCTGGGGTTTGCTGGAATTTGATTGGAGCCTTGCCTTTGTCTACCTAGATTTCGTGGACCGGAAGATTGCTGACCTCTTCTTTGACCTGCTCAGCAAGCGGGGTGCTGAGGTAGCGTTCTGTTGAGGAGCAACCTACGGTGACGATGCGTTTGCCGGGGAACTTCTTGGCCAGCTGGATTGCGGACCACACGTTGGCTCCAGTGGAAATTCCCGCGGGAAGGCCCTCCTCTTGGGCAAGGCGCTGTGCGGTCGCGAATGCGTCCTCGTTCGTTACTTGGACAATCTCATCGATGATCTCGGTGTTCAAGTTGCCGGGGATGAAGCCCGCACCGATCCCTTGGATCTTGTGGGGGCCCGGGCTGCCGCCGGAGATTACTGGACTCGCGGTCGGCTCGACGGCGGCGACGTGAACGTCCTTGCGGGACTTCAGCACTTCCCCGACGCCGGTGAGGGTGCCTCCTGTGCCGACACCGGCCACAAAAACGTCGATATCACCTCCGGTATCTTTCCAGATCTCTTCTGCGGTGGTCTCGCGATGAACTTGGGGATTGGCCGGATTATCAAACTGGCCCGGGCCAAAAGCGTTTTCGTTTTCCTCCAGCATTTCCTTCGCTTTGGCGATGGCGCCTCCCATGCCGCGGGGCCCGGGAGTGAGCACAATCTCCGCACCCAAGAGCCGCAGCAAGACGCGACGCTCCTGCGACATCGTCTCCGGCATCGTCAGGATGCAGCGGTAACCTTTTGCTCTTGCGACAAAGGCGAGTGCAATGCCGGTGTTGCCGGAGGTGGGCTCAATGATTAGTCCGCCGGGCTTCAGCTTTCCGTCCCGCTCGGCGGCTTCGATCATCGCCTTGCCGATACGGTCCTTCACACTGAAGAGCGGGTTGAAAAATTCCGCTTTGACGAAGATTTCCGCGCCTGCTTCTTCCGAAATCTTCGGCACCTTGATCAGCGGCGTGTTGCCCACTGTGTCCACCATGTTATTTGCAATCATGTCAGTCTTTCGTTAACTCAGATTTGGTAATCCTGCACCCCGGAATCGAGGTGAAGGCCACATTCGTATTTTTCTCCATTGAAGCGCGTTTCCTCCGCGCTTGCTGCTTCGGATTTCTTTTTTGTGGAGTGCCAGTCGCCCATCGTCACGTAGTCTTCGGCCAAGGGATGAGTGGGCAGCTTGTGTTTGGCGAAGTAGGAGTCCACGTCTCCATCGCTCCAATCGAGGATCGGATAGGCTTTGATGGTCCGGGATTGCTGTTCGGCGAAGGCCCGATCTTTTCGGGTCGACGAATGGCTCCAGCGCAACCCGCTCAGCCACACCTTGGCTCCCAGTTCCTGAATGGCGCGGTTCATTGGCTCGACTTTATTCAGTAGCGAATAACTCTCGAGTCCGACCGGTCCTTGCTCCCAGAGCTTGCCGTAGACGGCCTCTTGCCAAGCGGCGCTTTTGCGTGCCTGGTAGACCTTGAGATTGATCCCCAAACGTTCCGTCAGCATCTCCGCGTAGCGATACGTCTCCGGGAAGAGGTAGCCGGTATCAATGAACACCACCGGAAGCTGGGGTGCATTCTCCTTAATTAGATGAAGCATCACCGCCGCCTGGAGGCCAAAACTCGTGCTCGCGACGACTCCATCTGGAAACTGATCAGCCAAGTGAGCAATACGCTCGCCAGCTGTCTGCGTATGCAATGCCGCGGCCAACTCATCCACGGGGATGTCTTTGGCTATCGCGTTCATGAGCTTTTATTGGCGTAGGCGTCCTCCTTGATGTTGTCGTGGAAATCGCCACCCCACTTGGTTGCGGAGACGTAACCAGTCCGGATCACGAAATCTCCGAATCGCTCCCCTTCTTCGCGCTCCTTGGCGTAGTGATCGAAGATGGGAGACAGCGTGGCGAGGATATCCTTCTCGTCCAGATCCTGGCGATAGAGCTTGTTGAGACGGTGCCCCTCATGCCCGCCACCCAGATACAGGTTGTAACGACCGGGGCCGCGACCGACGAAGCCGATTTCCGCCAGGAAAGGTCTCCCGCAACCATTCGGGCACCCCGTCATCCGAATGGTGATGGAGTCGTGGCGGAGGCCGACTTCCTCGAGCTTGTTCTCGAGAATTTCGATGACTTCAGGCAATTTCCGCTCAGCCTCGGCCAAAGCCAGTCCGCAAGTCGGCAGCGAAACACAGGCAATAGAAGCCAGCCGGAGGGCACTCTTGTCATGGCTTTTGGCCATACCGTATTCCTCCAGCAAGGCTTCGACCTCGTGTCGCTTCTGCTCGGATATGTTGGCAATCACCAGATTCTGGTTCGCAGTGAGGCGAAAGTCCCCTTCGTGAATCTCAGCAATCCGCCGCAGACCGGTCTTCATCGGGTAGCCGGGAAGGTCAATGACCCGTCCCCCCTGGACAAAGAGGGTGTAGTGATGGCGCCCCTTGTCATCCTTGACCCAGCCGAAGCGGTCTCCATTGTCCTCAAAGGCGAAGTCGCGAACATCTTCCAGTTCGTATCCGAGATACTTGTTCAGTTCAGCTTTCACCCATTCGACACCGCGATCCTCGATCGTGTATTTGAAGCGGGCGTGCTTTCGGTTGGTCCGATCGCCATAGTCGCGCTGAACCATCACCACCTTTTCGGCAACGTCGACGACCTGCTCAGGCCGACAGAAGCCGATGACATCGGCCACACGCGGGAAGGTCTTCTCATCACCGTGGGTCATGCCCAGGCCGCCGCCAACGGCGACGTTGTAGCCGACCACTTGGCCCTCTTCCACGATTGCGATAAAGGATAGATCATTAGCGAAGATATCGACATCATTGGAGGGAGGAACAGCGACCGTGATCTTGAACTTCCGAGGCAGGTAGGTTTTCCCGTAGATGGGCTCGACCTCTTCTTCTGAGGTCTCGATCTTCTCCCCATCCAACCAGATTTCGTGGTAGGCCCGGGTGGCCGGGGTGAGGTGGTCGGAGATGGCCTGGGAGACCTTGAGAACCTCAGCGTGCACATCCGAGAGGTAAGGATTGGGGTTGCACATCACATTCCGGTTCACATCGCCACAAGCGGCGATGGTATCCATGGCGGTGTCGTTGATTTCCTTGATCGTGCGCTTGAGATTGGACTTGATGACCCCGTGAAGCTGATAGGCCTGCCGGGTCGTGAGCTTGATCGTGCCATTGGCGAACTGGTCCGCCATGCGATCCACCTCGATCCATTGCTGAGGCGTGGTCACGCCTCCAGGGACCCGGATCCGGATCATGAAGGAATAGGCTTTCTCCAGCTTGTGCGCCCTTCGTCCGGCGCGGATGTCACGATCGTCCTGCTGGTAAGTTCCGTGAAATTTCAGCAGCTGCTGGTCATCCTCAGACAGGGAACCTGTGGAAAGATCCTGCAATCCTTCCGCGAGCGTACCGCGGAGATAATTCGACCGGGTCTTGATGCCTTCGTTGGCTGAGAGTTTGTCACTCATGAATTTTTTTCTACTAATAATTTCGTACCAATAAATTTTCTTAGTAAACGTCACGCTGGTAACGCTTCTCTTTCTTTAGCTTTGCCACGTATTCCTCAGCAGCTTCGCGCGAGACATTGCCCTCTTGGTGGACGATTTCGATCAGGGCTTCATTGACGTCGTTCGCCATGCGGCTGGCATCGCCACAAACGTAGAAGTTGGCGCCTTCTTCCAACCAAGCGTAGAGTTCACGAGCGTTCTCGCGCATCTTGTCTTGCACGTAGACTTTCTCGGGCTGGTCCCGGGAGAAGGCCACATCGAGTTTGTGCAGGGTGCCATTCTTAATATGGTCCTGCCACTCGAGCTGATAGAGGAAGTCGTAGGAGTAATGCTGATCCCCGAAGAAGAGCCAGTTCTTCCCTGTGTCGCCAGTCTCCGCCCGATGCTCAATGAAGGAGCGGAAGGGCGCGATTCCCGTGCCGGGGCCGACCATGATGATGGGGGTATCACCTGATGCGGGCAGGCGGAAATTCTTATTCTTATGCGTATAGATCGGGACTTGATCCCCTTTCTTGACGAGGTCGGCGAGATAGGTTGAGGCCACCCCCTTCCGTTCGCGTCCATGAGCTTGATAGCGCACGGAAGCAATGGTGAGATGGACCTCATCGGGATGGGCCAAGGGGCTCGAGGCGATGGAATAGAGCCGTGGAGGCATCTTGCGGAAAAGGCTCACCAGCTGTGCGGGATCCAGTCCATCAGGCGCGAAATCCTGAATCGCATCGACAATCCAGCGACCGTAAACATAAGCCTTCAACTCAGCTTTGCCCTCATCACTAACAAGGGTAGTCAACTTGTTAGAAGGTGCGACTTCAGAGAGCTTTTTGAGAATGCTCTTGGACAAGGAGGTCACCTCCAAGTCTTCGCGCAGGGCGTCTGCCAGGAGCTTCTTCTCCCCTTTCACCTCAACTTCTTCTGTGCCGCTCAGTTTGGAAGCGGTCAGAATTCCTTCCACCATATCGGGCGCATTGAGGGGGACAACGGCCAAGGCATCACCTGGCTCGTAGCTCATGCCGGAGCCTTCCAGTGACAATTCGTAGTGCCAGGTTTCCTTCTTCGAGCGCTCGCCATTCAGTAAAACCTTGTCGAGCAGCTCGGACGGAAAGGGGTTTTTCTTTCCGTATTCCGTGGCTCCGGGGAGAACCGGTAAACCTGCGCCCGTTGTCGGGAGTGGAGCTGCCGCAGGCTCGGGAGCAAGCGCGGTCAATGCCCTCTCGACCCAACCGTTGAAGGCTTCCTCATAGTCGACATCACAATCGACGCGATCCTCGACGCGATTCCCGCCGAGCGCCGCAAGGCGGGCGTCCACTTGCTTGCCTGTCTCGCAGAAGCGCTCGTAAGACGTGTCTCCCAGGGCGCAGACCGAAAACTTCACTTTCGAGTAATCGACCGATTCTGCCATCAATGCCTTGTAAAAAGGCTCGGCTGCCTCGGGAGGATCTCCCTCGCCCCACGTGCTGACGACGACAAGAAGATTATCCACCTGAGCCAAATCGGCTGGCACGCAGTCGGCCATATTCTTCATCGATGGCTTGAAGCCTTTCTTCTTGGCCAGCTTGACGGTCTGCGCGGCCAACTCTTCGGAATTCCCAGATTCTGTCCCGTAGAGAACAGTCAGGGGAACCTTGGTGGCAGGAGCCGCAGCAGGAGCGGTCGCGCTCCCGACGCCAGCCGACAGGAAGCCGCCCAACCAGATCCGTTGGCTGGCATCCAGGCTCGCGAGGAAGGCATCGAGCGATTTCCGCTGATCAGGGGTGAATGGAGCGTGCTCGGGAATCATTACTTTAGTTACTTGATAAAGATTGTATTGTTTCGAGGGCTGAAATTAGATTCAGAGACGAGGAATGCAAGAACTTTTGCTGGTTGCGGACACACCCCCTCTCCGCAAGCACCATGGCACATGAGCGTCCAAAGCTCTCGCCTGAAAGCTTGCAAGAAGCGAAGCACTTCGTCCTACGGCGATCGCCCACCCAGCAGAAGGCCCTTAAAGCCAATGAAAAGCGCGGACCTCACCCCGTGACGTCCGCGCTTGCTGAAGCGACAAAAGAATGCGGTCCGAGTCGGCTGCCCGAGGGACAAGTCCTCCGGATGAGTTGGACCGCTGATGAAGACCTACTCCGCCGCGGCTGGAGCCAGGATCAAGGCTGCTCCACCGTTGGCCGCCATGGAGAGATTCACTTGATCTTGCGATCCCACTTCCTTGACTGCCCGGGATACCTCCTTGGGGCGCGCCCCTTCCGGGCTTCCGTCGGTGAAAACGCGAGCCTCATAACGAGTCTCCTCGGCGAGGAAGTCGAGATTCAGACTCACCTCGCGTTGGCGTTGACTGTTAAGGACACCGACGAACCATTTGTCTCCCTTTCGGCGGGCCAAGGCCACATATTCTCCGATCTCTCCCTCGACGAAATGGGTTTCATCCCAAGTCGTTGCCACCTCGCGAAAGACATCAAGCTCCGGCCCGATCTTGATTGTAGGTGGCTTGTCGTACCAGAAGATCAGCTGGAGGGGGCTGTAATAGACGATGGAGGCGGCCAACTGGTGGGCTCTCGTCGTCTGGATCCTCCCGCTATAGTAGCAGACGGTGTAGTCGCCTGCTCCGCAGAGGTAGCGCGTGTAGGCCAAGTTGACGTTATGCTCGGGGCTGGGCATTTGCTCATTCCCCCCGATTCCTTCCTGCGTCAGAAGGTTGGGATAGGTGCGACTCCAGCCAGTGGGAAGGTAATGATCGTGAACGTCGACCATGAGCTCATATTCCGCGCACTTCTTGATCGCCTCATGCAGCCACACGGTCCACTTCTGTGACCCCACATTAACGAAGCCAAACTTAATGCCGGAGATCCCCCACTCTTTATAAAGAGGAAGAAGCGTGTCGAGTTGCCTCTCCAGCGCTCGGCGATTGACATAAACAAAGACGCCTATGTCATTTTCCGTCGCATAGCGAATGATCTCGTGGAGATCGAAATCACCATGGCTGCGCGCCGGGTCCACGGTCACCGTGGTGGCATCGGATTCATTGGAGCGCTCGGGCCCATACCATCCAGCATCCAAGAGAAGGTAGCTGAAGCCCATTTTTACTGCGATATCGACACAGGCTTTGGCCTGCTTAGTCGCTAATTCGGCGCGGATCGCCTTACCCGGGCGAATCCACGAGACGTCTTTGATAGCGCAGGGCTCGTTCAGGTTAGGCACCAGGGTTTTGTTTTCGATGAGCTCGCCCTCATCGTCGCCCATCATCACGTAGCGCCAGGAGCTCATGAAGTCTCCCTCGGTCGTCGTCTCACCCGCCAGATGAGGAATCACGGTCAAATCCTTCTCCTTGGACAATTGGAAGCGCATTCTGGCGGTGTCCACCAAAGCCGCTTCTCCCAGAGCGATTGTCGGACCATCCTTGACTTGAATCACGATGGGCCGAATGCGATTACGACCCAGCTTGGAGAGGCTCTCTTTTTCATAGTCGCCCTCAACTTCCTTCGTGCTCCAGAGAGGATAATCCTCCTTGAAAGCGAATTCAGTCATTTCGCCGGTGACCGTCACCGGCTCTTCAGACGCGAGGTGATAGCGGAAGGCGAAGCCCTCATCATAGCATCGGGCCTCAACCTGAAAGCTGGTCGCCCCCTTTTCCTCCGGGGAGAATGTAATGAGAGCTTGGCGATAATGATCCCGAATCTCTGCCTGCTCACCCAAAACCGGCTTCCAAGTGCTATCAGAGCTGTCGAATTCATGGGACGCAATGGTGTATCTACCGAAGGTTTCGCCTCCCTTCTTGAGCTTGAGGCCCAGGCGGGAGGGCTGAATCACCTCGGAACCCTCGTAGCTTAGCTGATAACTTGGCTCTCCGTTTTCGTTCAAAAAGAAGCGAGCCACAATCGTTTCATCTGGAGAGAGGAGGCTGACCTCGCCCGGCGAATCCGCGGTGAGGCCAACAAACAGGCCTAGGCTTAAGGTCGATGCGTGAAGTAGGGTTTTCATAGGTTCGTGGTAAGACCTGATAGATAATAGGACCGCAGATGCATCTTTCAGAAATCGTCTCTGAAATCAGGTTAACTGTTTAACTTGAGAAAGGAGCCCCCGACTCGGCAGCCAATACTTAAGAAAACCGCATTCGCATGGGTGCGGACCGGTGTCTCAAGTTAATCCTCGAAGAGCTCGCTAAAAGCGGGAGTGGAGACCTCACGGACGCCGGCGCCGTCCGCAATGACAAAATAGGCGGCTATCCCCCGATTCGCAGCCAGCGCCAAGCCGTCCTCAGGCCCCATCAGGAACAAGGCCGTTGCCCAGGCATCTGCCTCCAAGCAAGATGAGGCCAATACCGAGACGGCACGAAGATCCGACTCGACCGAGCTTCCTGTCCTCGGATCGATGAGGTGATGCCGCAATTGCCCCCCTTCAACGATCGATTGCACCGCGGTGCCGGAGGTCGCGAGGGAGACCCCACACAGAGCAACGCGGATCACTGGATGTCCGGCATGACTTCCTCGGAAAGGATCGAGATCGACCCACCAAGGCTGTCCGTCCGGCTTGATCCCGCTCCCGCGAAATTCACCTCCAATCTCAAAAAGGTAATTGAGCACGCCCCTTCGCTCCAAGCTTTCGCCTATCAGATCGAGGGCATATCCCTTGGCTATTGAGGAGAGATCGAGGAAGCACTGTCCTTCATGTCTCGCCTCCAATCGATCGTCCGCCAGCTGCAGGGCGGCCCACCCCGGAGGATTTTTCCGAACGGGTGCCTCATGCATTTCCGGTCCGAACCCGTTCCGGCGGGAAATCTGGCCAAGCGTGGGATCATACCGTCCTCCAGTGATCCGCGCGATAGCCAAGGCCCGATGCAACACGGTGAAAAACTCTGGGGAGAGCTTCTGCCAACGACCCGCTGGAGCCTGATTGAAGCGAGTCAGCTCGGAGTCTTCCGCATAGTGACTCATTTGGCGAATCACTAGAGCGAGCTCCTCCTCCACAATGCCTCTGACCTTCTCGCGGGAAAACTGGGGAGGACATCGGAAGTGAAGCTTCCAAGTCGTCCCCATCGTCTCGCCTTCCAAGACAAAAAGAGAGCCAGCATCGCTGGCTCTCGCGGCAAGGAAGTCCGGATTGATTCCTCTGGGAATCGCAACACGGACTTCAGAAGATTCCCCGGCTAACATCAGAGAGGAAGCACTTCGACCGTCGCGGTATAGGACGAACGCCTCTGCTTGGGCGCGCCTTCATATTCACCCGCATCGACCGAACTGCTGGCCGTGATCCAGTAGCGACCTGCCTCTTCGACGGTGAAGGTGAATTTTCCTTCCGAGGTGGTTGTTCCTTCGATTTCGTTCCCGGTGTCACGGAAGCGGTCGTTCCCTTTCACGATGAACACTTCCACGTCCTCAGCCGGTTGACCATCGAGCAGGAATGTGAACGCGACCTCTTCACCCGTGAAGAGATCGTTCGGATGGCTTTCGTCAAACTTGATTTCCAAGCCCTTGCCGGTTGGTTCCAGAGCCTTGATGTCGGGAGCGCCGTTGGTGACATAGGTCACCGTCTTGGAGTCGGACTCAATCAACTGAATCCCCTCTTTTTCGGCCAAGCCTTCTGATTTGAATTCCTCCAGGTCACCACGCCAGCGCTGCTGTTCGCCATCTTCCTGCCAAGAGGCGAAATAGCCCAAGCGATGGCGGGAAATGAGGTAAGTCCCCTTCTCCTCAAGCTGGATTTCAAAAGAAGAGCGAATGTGGCCGTCTTTCTCGAATTGCTTTTCGACCTCTTTGCCACTGGGGCTAGTGACCTTAATCGCTTCTGTTCCCATCGCGTGATGATTCGGGAAGAAGAGATCATTGGAGATGGCCGCATCGAAACAGACCCACGGGCTTTCGCCGGAGAGAATTGAAGTTGAGGGAAGAATCCAGGCCCGGTGGGCCAAGAGAGACGAGGCAGTTACTCCGAGGAGGGCGCTACCAAGAACGACGGACTTAAGTGTTGTTTTCATTTGAATTAGGATTGTGAGGGTTGAACGGAAATCTCTCCGAGCTCGTTTTTACCTTGGACGGGCTCATCGGCTTTGACGGTGAGTGTCTCGCCATCCCAGGTGAAGGGAATCGCCAGCATTTCCCGTCCTCCGACCTCGCGGGAGGCCTCCACGTAGAGCTTATAGACCTTGTCGGGAGCAGCCGGGAGCTTGGCCAAATAATCTTTCAAGGAGACCGTGTGTGTTCCCGGAGGTTGAGTGGGCCCACTGAAGCCTTCGACCGGGAACTCGAGCGAACGGCCGGAGACCCGCCACCATTTGCGGATGTCCTTGAGCCATTTCTCGCCGTGGCCGTTCTTCTTGGCCATTTCATACCAGAGCGCGAGATCCATTACGTGGTCCCTGGAATCGTCTTCGATCCAAGCGGCCACATAGGGACGGTGGTATTCCGAGACATCGAGAGAAGGAATCTCGATCGACAGTTCATAGTCCCCGGCGAGGGAAACCGCCATGCCGGAGAGAGAAAATAGCAGTGTGTTTTTCATGAGAGCAATTCAATGGGCGAAGAAGACGATGAGCACGATCGGCAGAACGATCCCCGCAGCGACCAAAGGCCAAGTGGACGGGCGGCGCTTGCAATGCACCCAGAGCAGAGCCAACCCGGTGAGCGTGAAAATGACGCAAGCCACTGAAAAGATATCGAGATACCAAGACCAAGCGGTTCCCGTGTTTCTCCCTTGATGGAGGTCGTTGAGAAAGGAGATTGCTCCTCGCGAGGTTTGCTCAAACTCCACGTCGCCGGTCTCTCGGTCGATTAGCAACCAGGCATCCTGCCCCGGGCGAGCAAGAGTCAGATAAATCTCGTATTCCGACCATTCAGCATCCTTACCTTGGATCGGTGTCCCGACCCTTTTGGTCAGCTCTTTGGCCAGAGCCTTCGGTAGCGGCGTGTCTTCATCGTAAGCAAGTCCCTCCAAGCTCGCCAATTGAGTGTCGCTCAAGACAAAAGTCTCCGTTCTCACTTTGGGCGTCACCTTGATGTCCTCGGCATGATTAAGCGTGATTCCGGTCACCGCGAACAACAGCATGGAGGCCAGGCAGACGGCGCTACTGACCCAATGCCAGAGATAGAACTGCTTGGTGAAGACGGTTTTCAGCTTTTTCTTTTTCTTCGGTCCGGAGGGTCGCAGTGACCTCTCTTGATCCGAAGGAGGCGGGCTAGCCGGACCGGCTTTGACAGTTGGAGACGACACAGCGTGAAATGGACGGCCGAGACCTAAGAACACTGGCGGCACCTTGTCAACGCATGTTGCTATTGAGACTCATTCTCATGGCGAGAAGTCTTGCCAATTTTCGGATTCCTCCGGGAAGAATGACGGATCTAAAATTTCATAAACGACTTCCTTTCAGCGCCTTGTATAACTTTCTGCCGATAAGTGCCTTCGCAGGCAGACACCCTCGTCTGGCGAAATTGTTGCGCGCGATTTCATCGCCATTCACCGACTCGTCAGAATTTCGGCACCCCTTGTGAAAAATTTCACAAAGTCCGCTTGCCCCCTGATTCTCGTCATCCCATAGTCCGACTGTTGTCCCGATGAGCGAAACTGCCACGGCCAGTCCACCACTTCCCAAGGACCTTGCCGCCGAAAAAGGCTTGGTCAACGTGCAGATCGATGGGACCTGGATTCAGGTTCCCAAGGGCACCCGTATGATCGAAGCCTGCAAGATGGCTGAGAAACTGGTGCCCCACTACTGCTACCATCCGAAACTTTCCTCTCCAGGTAATTGCCGCATGTGCCTTGTGCAGATGGGCATGCCGCCGCGCCTAGGGCCCGGTCAGGATCCGGAATTCAACGAGGAGGGGTATCAAGAAATCGGCTGGATGCCTCGACCGGTCATCGCCTGCGCCAATACGGTGGCGGAAAACATGGGCATCCGGACCACTGGCGAATTGGTCGAGAAGTGCCGTGAGGGCGTGATGGAGTTTCTTCTTATCAATCACCCTCTGGATTGCCCCATTTGTGACCAGGCCGGCGAGTGCCGACTCCAGGAGTTTTCCGTCGAACACGGACGCGGCGGCTCCCGATTCCAGGAGAACAAGGTCAAGAAGCCTAAGAACGTCGATATCGGCCCGCGCATTCGTCTCGATGATGAGCGTTGCATCATGTGTTCCCGCTGCATCCGCTTCATGGATGAGGTCGCGGAGGAGCCCGTGCTTGGCTTCACGGATCGGGGTACTCACACCACTCTCACCGTCCATCCGGGCCGTAAGCTCGAGAGCAATTACGGTCTGAACACGGTCGACATTTGTCCCGTCGGAGCGCTGACCTCGAACGACTTCCGCTTCCAGATGCGCGTCTGGTTCCTGAAGGAGACTCCAAGCATCGACGTGAATTGCGGCACCGGCTGCAATATCACGGTCTGGACTCGCGGGAATGAGATCTACCGCATCACGCCGAGAGAAAACAATGACGTCAACTCGGCCTGGCTCCCCGACAGCCACCGCTTGGCCTATCATGCTTTCCAGAACGAACGCCGTCTGACGCAGGCTCTTCTTCTCAATGAGAACGATGAGCACCGGGCGGTCCCCATGCCCACCGCTATCGAAAAGGCAGCGGGAGGCTTCACCAACTTCCAGCCGGAAGAGATCGCGGTCATCGCCTCGGCTCGCATGACCAATGAAGAGCTGATTCTCACGAAGAAGATCATCAAAGCGCTCGGCACCGATCGGTATGCTCTGGTGGCTCGCTTCGAGGAAAGCGATGGCAAACTGGTATCCGCTGACCGCAACCCGAACACCACGGGAGCTAAACTCGTTCTTGGCAACGAGGATCCATTCTCCCAGATGGACGCCATCCGCGAGGGAGTGACCTCGGGAGAAATCAAAGCTCTCCTCGTTCTCGGCGAAGACATCGTCGACGATGCCGGCTTCAGCAACGACGAGGTCGAAAAGCTGAAGCATCTGGTTGTCCTTCATCTCCTTTCCAATGCGACAGCTGGCCACGCGGATGTCGTTCTGCCAGCCGCGAGCTTCGCCGAAAAACGTGGTTCCATGATCAACGTTGCCGGTCGCTTGCAGCGACTCAATCGGGCCATTTTGCCTCCCGGAGACGCGCTTCCCGATTGGGAGATACTGGCCGGCCTCTTGGCTGCTCTCGATACCGAGAGCGCGCAACCAAACCGGATTGAAGACGTCTTCCAAATGCTGGCCACCGAGATCGACGAATTCAAGGGACACACTCTCACTTCCGTCGGAGAACTGGGCGTGCCTGTTCTTGAGACCGGTGTCACCATCCCCCTTCTTGAACGCGAGAAGGAGCGCATCAAAAACCGTGAAATTGTCGGTTAAGAGACTCCTTACGAATCCCTTCAGAATATCCTAATGGACCTCACTTTCCTCATCGCCACCTCAATCAAGATTGGGCTTTTCTTCACGATTGTCCTCACCTTCGTGGCTTATTCGGTTTATGCGGAGCGCCGCTTCTCAGCCATTATTCAAGACCGAGTCGGGCCCAATCGAACGATGATTCCAACCTCGATTTTGGGCTTCAAGAACGACCTCAAGCTTCCTCTTGGTGGTTTGACCCAGCCGATCGCGGATGGCTTGAAATTCATCCTCAAGGAGGACTTCACCCCCGGACACGTTCGCAAGTCGTTCTTCTGGCTGGCCCCCTGCATGACGATGGTTCCCTCGCTCATCACCATCGCGGTCATTCCCTTCATGAGCCCGATCGCGTGGGATAACGGTGAAACTACCATCAGTGGCGCCATTGCCGACCTCGACGTGGGTCCTCTCTTCATTTTCGCAGTCTCTTCACTTGCGGTCTATGGCATCGCCATCGCGGGCTGGGCATCGAACTCCAAGTATCCATTTTTGGGCGGCGTACGAGCTTCGGCTCAGATGATTTCCTACGAAATCGCTCTGGGGCTTTCCATCATCCCGGTGTTGCTCGTATTCGGCGACCTCAATCTCAATCGCATCGTCCAAGAACAGTCGGCGAATGGTTGGCTTCTTCTACCTCTTTGGAACGAGGCTGGCATGATCTGGCAGTCTTCTTATTGGGAAAATGGCGGCGCGCAACGATGGCTGCTCTGGATCCCGATGGTGCTCGCTTTCATCATTTTCTCGATTTCCATCTTCGCAGAGACCAACCGAACACCGTTCGACTTGGCCGAATGTGAAACCGAGCTCGTCGGTGGCTATCACACGGAATACTCGTCGATGAAGTTCGCCCTCTTCTTCCTGGGTGAATACGCCGCCATGGTGGTGGGCTCCGCCCTCATCGTGACTCTTTTCCTAGGCGGCTGGTCCCTCCCTTTTGGACTGGACGGACTGCTTGTCGACGATGGAGCCTTTCCGCTCTGGGCCTCCCTGCTTCACATGGGTGTCTTTCTCTCCAAGGTTGTCGTTTTCATCCTCTTCTTCATTCTCGTCCGCTGGTCCATCCCTCGCTTCCGCTATGATCAGCTGATGCGCCTTGGTTGGGTCGTCTTCTTCGAGCTGGCCCTTATCAATATCGTTCTGACGGCATTGCTCATTGCCAAGCCCACCCTCGATAAGCAGGGCCCGAACGTCTTCTGGATCTCAATGGCCGGTCTCGCCGTCTTCTCTGCGCTGATGTTCCTTCTCGCTAAAACCGTGGATGAGATTGTGGGGCCAGGCAAACGAACCGCTCCCAAGTCCAGCCCCGCCACCGCGTCCTAAACCTCACACCAGCTTCTTCCCAATGTCCGTCGTCAAACTCAAACGCCCCGAACTCTCGGTCTCTGACAAGCTGACCCTTCCTGCCCTCTTCAAGGGATTTCTCGTTACCTTGGGCCATGCTTTCCGTTCTCTGAAAGGAAAGTCACGCGGGGCTGAGTCACTCAATGGCTCGGGCCTCGGGGTCACCATGCAGTATCCAGAGCAAAAATGGGACGAGCAGATGCCGGACTACTACCGGGGCGTCCCCGCCCTCGTCACTGACGAGCAAGACCGCGAACGCTGCGTCTCCTGTCAGCTCTGTGAGTTCATTTGCCCTCCGAAGGCGATCAAAATCGTTCCGGGTGAAATCCCCAACGAGGATCCTTGGGCCAAGGTGGAAAAGCGGCCTAAGGAATTCGATATCGACATGATCCGCTGCATCTACTGCGGCATGTGCGAGGAGGTTTGCCCGGAACAAGCCATTTTCCTTCGCAAGGACTACGCCGTCACAGGCACCAGCCGGGAGCAGATGGTGCACGATAAGGACAAGCTTTACGAAATCGGAGGCAAGCGCGTCGGCCTGGTTAACAAGTGGAACGAATTGAAGTGAACCGGCCACTCCTCACCTACGCTCTGCGGTCCCACAACTGACGACATCCAAGCAACCAACTTCATGCCACAACCACTTTTCTATCTCTTCGCTATCCTCGCGGCCCTCGGAGCGATATCCATGATTTTGAACCGCAATCCGGTAGCGAGTGCTCTCAGCATGGTCGGCGCCTTCGTCGGAATGGCGGCTCTATTCATCGGATTGCATGCCTACCTGGTCGGCATCATGCAGATTCTTGTCTACGCGGGAGCGATCATGGTGCTGTTCATCTTCATCATCATGCTGCTCGATCTCCAACCTGGAAAGCCCCGCTCTCTCAAGGCCGCCAGTGTGGCAGCAGGCTGCGTTATCCCTGTGCTCCTCCTCATGCAGGTCTTCGGCGTTCTGGAGCAATCCGGATGGGAACGCTTTGAAGAGCTTGACCTTCAAACCGCAGCCGAAACCCGGAGCGGCAAGATCGAGGAATCCCTTAAAGAGGGCAAACTCCCTGATACCCACCTGATCGGACGCACCCTTTTCGGCACTCCAGAGACTCCCGGTTACAATCTGCCTCTGCAAATTATCGGAGTCCTCCTTCTCGTCGCCACCGTCGGTGTCGTCGTCCTCTCCAAAAAGGGTGGGACAGAATCCTCGACCACTAAAAACGAATCAGCATGAATCCGGCTTCTCTGTCTGAATATCTCTTCGCAAGCGGCCTGCTTTTCGCCATCGGCCTGGCGGGTGTCATCGTCCGCCGCAACATCATCGTCATCTTCATGTGTCTCGAGCTCATGCTGGCAGCAGCTAATCTGACCTTGGTCGCCTTCTCCCGCAGCCACATCAGTGAAGGACTCCCTGACTATGATGGGCAGGTTCTCGTTTTCTTCATTATCACAGTCGCTGCGGCGGAAGTCGCGGTCGGTCTCGCGATCATCGTCGCGCTCTATCGGTCCCGACAGACGATTCAAGTCGATGAACTCACCTCGATGAAGGGCTAGTCCAACCTGGCACCTAATCCGAACCCTCTTCTCACCACCACAAGATAATGCCCTGGCTCATTCTGCTACTCCCTCTTGCGTCGGCCGCACTCATCCACCTCGGTCTCAAGCGCAATGGCACGCTCGCCGCTTGGCTGGCGACGGCCTCCGCGCTCGCTACGCTGGTCCTTACCTACCTCACTCCGAGCAGCGCCGATCCGGTGAAGTTCAGCTGGGCGACCTTCGAGGGACTCGATATCACCATTGGCCTCATTCGTGACGAGCTGGCGATGAACATGATGCTCATCGTGACAGGAGTCGGCACCCTGGTCCACCTCTTCTCCTTGGGCTATATGAAGGATGATGAAGCCAAGGGCCGCTACTTTTGCGGGCTTTCCCTCTTCATGTTCTCCATGACCGGGATCGTCCTCGCCGACAACTTCATCATGATGTTCATCTTCTGGGAGTTAGTTGGCCTCTCCTCCTACCTCCTGATTGGGCATTGGTTCACCAAGGAATCCGCAGCCGACGCCGCCAAAAAGGCGTTCTGTGTGAATCGTATTGGCGACTGGGGTTTCATGGTGGGCATCCTGATGGTCTGGGCAATGACCGGCGCCTTGAGTTTCTCTCAAATGGCGCTTCCCGAGGGCGTTCCCGCCATCATGCTCGGGGTTGCTCTGCTCTGTGTCTTCTGCGGTGCGGTGGGCAAGTCGGCCCAAGCTCCCCTTCACGTCTGGCTGCCAGACGCCATGGAAGGCCCTACCCCGGTCTCAGCCCTCATCCACGCCGCCACCATGGTCGCGGCCGGGGTTTACATGATGGCCCGCTTTTTCTTCTCAATTGATGGCGGTGAGCACGCTTTCAGCCACTTGGCGGAGCTCTTCCCAGCCTTTTCTTTCCAGACGATTGCCTGGGTCGGTGGCGTCACTTCGCTCTTGGCCGCCTTGATGGCGACGCAGCAGAACGACATCAAAAAGGTCCTCGCTTACTCCACCCTTTCCCAGCTCGGCTACATGGTTTTGGCGGTCGGTCTCTTGAAGCCCGATGTCGCCATGTTCCACCTCTACACCCATGCTTGGTTTAAGGCGCTCCTCTTCCTTGGCTCGGGTGCCGTCATCTACGCCTGCCACCACGAGCAGGACATCTGGAAGATGGGCGGCCTCTTCAAGAAGATGCCCATCACCGCTATCACCTTTGCCCTCGGCACTCTGGCTTTGGCCGGTTTCCCTCTCACGGCGGGCTTCTTTTCCAAGGAGCAGATTCTCGATGTCGCCTTCAAGCAGGACAAAGCTCTCTTTGCCCTTGTGGTCGTTGTGGCCTTCCTGACCACCTTCTACATGGGTCGCCTCTTCTTCATCACTTTCTTCGGCAAGCCTCGCACCGATCATGCCGAGAAGGCCAAGGAGGTGGGCCCCCTCATGTGGCTTCCTCTCGCTCTTCTCGCCATTCCATCGATTCTGGCAGGTTACCCTTTCGTCGCTGAGGCCATCTCGCCTCTCTATCATCACCATCCATTCAAGCTATTCAGCGCGGCTTTTCTCGCTTCTATCCTCGCATTTGCGGGGGGGATCGCATTGGCCTTCGTTCTCTATTTCAACAAGGACGAGGATGCGTTGGCCAATCAGCCGGTCGCCAAGCTCTTTGCCAATAAGTTCTATGTCGATGAGTTCTACGCCTGGTTCGTGAAATGGTTCATCAATTTCAAAGCGTCCATCATCGCCTTCCTGGACGACTTCATCATTGGCGGATTGCTCGTCGGAGGTTTCTCCCGAATCACCGCCACATTGGGAGCTCTCTTTAATCGAGCACAGTCCGGCTCGTTGCAGACCTACTCCTATCTGATGGCAGTGGGCATTGTCGCCGTCATTTTCATCACCGTCTTCATGTGACCTCTCTCCCGGGACTTCTAGCCAACCGACCCATCTCCGACCATGTTTGATCAACTTCCCTTTCTCTTGATTCTGCTAGCCCTGCCGCTAGTCGCCCTTGTCGGCATCATTGCCGGAGGCCCTGCCAAGAGCCTCGCCTTGATTGCTTCGCTTGGCTCATTCGGAATCGCCCTGATTTCGGCCATCGTCTGGCAGCAACAGGGCGATAGCTCGCTGGGAGCCTTCGAGTATCAAGTGCTCAGTAAGCCCGAGATCACACTAGCGCTCGGGTTGCCCGATGCCATGTCGGTCATTCTCGTCTTGCTCACGACCATCGTCACCTTGGCCGCCATTATGGCCAGCAGATGTCCCGAGGGGCGGGAGCGCCTCTGGTTCTCATCCATTCTCCTCATCTCGGTGGGCGCATTGGGTGCTTTCCTCTCCACCGACCTCTTTTTCTTCTACGCCTTTCACGAGCTTGCCCTCATTCCCACTTTCCTGATGATTGGGATGCTAGGCAAAGGTGACCGCAAGGAAGCCGCTTGGAAGATCACGCTTTACCTCGCCTTTGGCTCAATTGTGCTTCTGGCCGGACTTCTCTGGCTGGTTGGAGCCAGCGGTTCATCGAGCCTGCTCTTCAGCGAATTGCTTGCCAGTCCTATCGACCCGGCAGCGCAGAAAGGCATTGCCGCACTTCTTCTTATTGGATTCGGCACCCTCGTCTCTCTCTTTCCCTTTCATTCTTGGGCAGCTCCCGCCTACGCATCTGCCCCCACGCCGATCGCCATGCTTCATGCAGGCGTTTTGAAAAAATTTGGTCTCTACGGTCTCTTCCGTCTCTATCCGATGGTCAGCGAGGGCCTGAAACCTTGGCTCACCCTGCTAATCATTCTTCTTCTCGCCAATATTCTCTGGGTCGGGTTTGTTACCCTGAATCAAAAGCGTCTGGATGGCATGCTGGCCAATTCGTCCGTGATGCACATGGGCTACATCTTTTTGGCCTTTGCCGCCCTCATTGCAGCGGAGTCGACTATCGCCAATCCGCTTGCTCTCCCCGCAGCCACGCTCCTGATGTTCGGGCACGGTATTTCGATTGCTCTCCTCTTTGCTCTCTCCGACCAAATTGAAGGCAAGACTGGCACTCTCACCATGGCCAATCTCGGAGGCTTGGGCAAATCGACTCCTGCCCTCTGCTTTCTCTTCGGTCTCGCCGGCATGGCGTCCATCGGTCTTCCTGGCTTGGCAAACTTCGCGGGCGAAGCCGCTGTCTTCCTCTCCGGTTTCAAGAACTGGACCTACACCGAGCCTCTCGGACCTGTCCAAATTGCCACCATCATCGCGATTTTTGGGGTGGTAATCAGTGCCATCTATATGCTGCGCGCAATCCGGCAGATCTTCCAAGGAAGCCCCGTCAGCATCACCGAAAACGTTGCCGACCTCACCTTGAAGGAGAAGGCACCAGCCCTCCTCTTGTCACTCGCGCTCTTAGCCGTTGGGATCTACCCAAACCTCCTGCTGCAGCTGTTCCAGCGCCAAACCGTTCAGCCCAGCCCCGTCCTCGTTGAGAGCGCCTCACCCGCGACCTCCGAGACAGCCCTCCTCATTAACGAATCCCGCTAACTCGCCAGCCTCCCAATCACACGCCTTACCTTTTGCGGTCAGATCATGAATCTTCAACTTCACCACCTCGAAATTCTCGTCGTCGCGCTCGGCATCATCATCCTGATGGCCGAAGCGTTCTTTCCGCGTGAACGAAAGTCCTTCCTCGGATGGATTGCGATCGGAGGTCTCCTTGCCATCTTTGGCCTCCTTTTTGTCGCGGAACCAGCCACCGGCGATGAAATCTCCAGAGCCTATGCCTCGGACCGCATTGCCAAGTTTTTCAAGGGCTTCACCCTCATCATTACTGCCTTGGTCATTCTCATGGCCATCGACTACAAGAAAGTCCTCTCTCGCTTCACGGAAAATCCCGGACGCGAAGACGGCATTGCCGAGTACTTCGCCCTACCTCTCTTCGCGTGTGCGGGCATGATGTGGATGGCTTCAGCCAAGGACCTTGTCACCGCTTTCGCCGCCCTCGAGCTCACCACCATCACCTTTTATATCCTCGTCGCCTACATGCGGCGAAATGTCGGCAGCTTGGAAGCCGGGATCAAATATCTCATCCTTGGAGCGCTTTCCACTGGCTTCCTCGTCTATGGAATCGCTTGGATTTACGGCGGAACCGGGAGCATGAATTTGGAGGTTATTTCCACCGTCTTGGATGAGCAAATGGCGACGGAAACACGCACAGCCATCCTCTTTGGCCTCGCCCTCATCCTCGTCGCCCTCGCCTTCAAAGTTGGCGCCGCTCCCATGCATCTCTGGATTCCCGACGTTTACCAAGGGGCCCCAACCCCCACCACGACCTTCCTCTCCGTCGGCTCCAAGGCCGTCGGCTTCATCGTCGCCCTCCGGATCCTACAGCCATTCCTAGACAGCGAACTGACCAAGAACAACGCCGTCATTATCCTCTCCATCATCGCCGCTGCCACTCTTCTCATCGGCAACCTGGCTGCCATTGCCCAAACCAACCTCAAGCGCCTGCTCGCTTACTCCTCCATCGCGAATGCCGGATTCATTCTCCTCGCCGTCGCGGCTTGGCAGCCTGCATCCGAGAACGCGCTCTCCTCTCCCCAAGTCGTCGCCATCTATCTTGCGACCTACCTTGTCATGACGGTGGCCGCATTTTTCGCCCTACAATCCATTGCTCAGTCGACGGGCACTGAGTCCATCGCCTCTCTGGCCGGACTTGGAAAGACCCATCCCGCACTTGCCTGGACGCTGACCATCATCTTTGCCGCTCTTGCTGGCCTGCCCCTGACCGTCGGGTTCATCGGTAAATTCTTTGCCTTTGGCGTCGCAGTTAAGGCCGGGCTCTGGCTCCCCGTCATCGTCGCGTTCATCGGGGTCACTGCCGGCTTCTATTACTACTTCAAGGTCATCCGGACCATGTTCTGGAATCCTTCTGCCAATGGGCCTGAGATTTATCTCTCCCCCATCACTAAGGCGGTCGTTTACCCATCAGCCGCTCTGATCATCATCCTCGGCGTTTACGCCCAACCTCTCTTGGACTTGGTAGGAGCTTGAGTCAGTTGGATTGGCATTCCCGCACGCAGCAGTCGGCGTGGTCAGCATCATCGGGCCTGAGATAGCAGTCCCTAACAAGTAGTTCTGCTAAGAAATGACCGCCCTGAAAACCGCCCTATTCTTCGCGCTGACTTGCTGCGGTTGTTTTGCCCAGGCGGACTTTCGATTTTACGTTTTTGACGAAACCAAGAACGATAAGTTGCACTACGAGTTTGCCCAGGACATCACAGTTTATGACTTCGAGTCGCAGTTACCTCGCTTTGTGTACTATACGGAGTATCGCGTCTACGGCATCAATCAGGATGAGCTTACGTTCACGACGGAACGGTATGCAGGAGATCTTTCTCGAGCCGACTACGCCTCGCTCCTCAAGCGTGCTCGGGAGTTGCCTCTAAAGGGACTTGAACCCAGGAAGAAGGGCGAGGAGGCTGCAGGCTCATTCGGATGGATCAAGCTCGATGGATAGAATCATACTGTCACAGCCACACCGGATCTAGAAATTCGGAAGCAGTGGCAGAAGTTTTTAGATAAGTTGATTGCAGATCACGCTCCGGTGAAGGAACGCGAGACGGAAACAAGAAAACTAGAAGGTGAGACCGTGCCTCCCAAGGCTCTAGACTTCGCAACCCTCCTAAAGAGCCCCAAAGACTTCGATGGTAAGAGGATTAGGCTCACGGGTTTTTACCATGGGGAATTCGAGGGGAGTAGTTTTGCTGCCACAAAAGCCGAGGTTCGAGATTACAAGAAGGCGCTTTGGCTTGGAGGGATGTCGAGTTTTGCTGATCCCAAGCGGATTTCTGGACAGTACGATATCGTGCTCACGGTTGAAGGAACATTTGAACTTGGTCCGGGGGGACATATGGGGCTGTGGATGGGAGAGCTCGTTCGAGTCACCGAATCGAAACCGACGGGAGCAGAACAAGACGGCGCTGACCAACCCGCTACCGCTCCGGAGTCGAAATCGGAAGGTAAAGAGAATCCTAAACCAGAATCGGAGGGACGCTCCCAGTAGCGGGTGGCAGGCCTTTTGCGATGAGAGATCGGCTCCAACAGGACCAACCGAGAGAAAACACACGTCAGTAACTTCTCATTCGAGCTGTGAATCTCCGCTTGGGGAATCGTCTGACGGACTGGGTAGCCTCGCAAAATTCCTCCGCGAAGGCCCCATCGACAATTATCTCGTGTCGATGAGACTTCGCAGACTCTCTTTAAGAGTGAATCGCTTTTAGCAATCGCCAAAGCAGATGCCAATGGCTCGGGCTGCATCGACGACCTCTCCGGTCGGGTCGACACAGCGGATCTTCTGCACGGCATCGATGATGGGCACCGAATCGACGTGGTAGGATTGATAGCTTACCATCCGCCCGAAATTTCCTTCCGAGGCGAGCTTGACCGCCATCACTCCGAACCGCAGCCCAAGGATTCGATCCAAGGCTGTCGGGGCACCTCCCCGTTGTAGGTGACCCAAGGTGCAGGCTCTCGTCTCTTTGCCCGTCATTTCTTGAATTTGATTGGCGACCACTGCCCCCACGCCACCGAGGCGAACTTCGCCCCCATGTTCATTTTCCCGAGCCACCAGGCCGTCCGGGAGCTTCGCTCCCTCAGCCACTACAATCAGCGAGCTGTGATGGCCCTGCGCCTCCCGAAGGCGGATGAACTCAGCAACTTTCTGAATGTCGAAATCAATCTCCGGGATCAACACCACGTTCGCTCCCCCAGCCATCCCGCCCCAGAGAGCGATCCACCCGGCGTGGCGCCCCATCACCTCGAGCACCATCACCCGCTTGTGACTCGAGGCCGTCGTATGCAAGCGGTCGAGGCCGTCCACCACGCTGGTCACCGCGCTATCAAAACCGAAGGTCATCGCCGTCGCTTCCAGATCATTATCGATCGTCTTGGGAACTCCGATAATCGGCCAACCATCTTGGAACAATTGATGCCCGGTCGTCAGAGAACCGTCGCCACCGACAACGATGAGCGCGCCGATCTCAAGTTGGTCGAGAGTCTTCTTCGCCCGATCCACGATCTCCTGCGGCACCTTGGCCACGTCACCTGCCCCAATCTTGGCAGCGAAATTCCCCTTGTTCGTCGTTCCTAGAATCGTGCCCCCAAGCTTGAGAATTCCGGAAGTATCAGCGCGGGTGAGAAACTTAAAATCTCCCGGCGGCAGCAACCCCTCGAAACCGTCGCGAAAGCCAATCACTTCCCAACCCTTCTCGCTGGCAGCGCCAACGACTCCATGAATGACGGCGTTCAAGCCCGGGCAATCGCCCCCACTATTTAAAATTCCTATGCGCATTTTCTCTGAGTTTTTCTGTTCAATGGTGAGCGTGTTGTTCCGCTTGAGAAGCCTAGCCTACTTCAAGGATTTGGCACCGTAAGCATTTCTCTGACCTGAGCGGAATTCGACCCACCCGAGGCTAGCCACTGGTCATACTGGGCCCAGCCCACCTCGCGTAAGCCCATTGCCCGGGACTCACCTTGCAAGCTTCGTAGCACGACAATGACCAATCTCCTCGGCGTGACGCGCGATTGACCACCGGGAAGCTTTTCCACGATCGGCTTGCGCTCCGCACTAATCAGCAAGCTCGCTCCAGCCGGTGTCGTGCTGCCTGCCTTGATGCCATTAATATCTCCCTGCCCCACCAAGGGGTTGGTATTACTCACATCAAAGGCCACCGCTTGGCCGCCTCGGTAAAAGCTAATCCGCCGAGACTTCTGTTTCACATAAAATGCCAAACCCGGATGCCTCATGGCATAAACGCCAAGCCGCGCCACATCTTCGGCCGTGGAGGTCGTCCCGTCGAGACCGTGCGGGCTCGTGAACCTCGTTCCCGACATCCCGAGAGCAGACGCCAGTTGGTTCATCTCAGTAACGAAAATGGAGATCGGCTGTCCATAGCCCCCCCGCTGCCGGGCAAGCTCTGTTCCGACATACGTGGCCACTGTCTGCGCACTGACCGCATCAGCGCCCAACAACATTGAGTAGAGGGCATCACGCAACCGAATCTGATCACCGGGCATCAGCCCCATCGGATTTCCTCCACCCAAGCTCGCCGCTTCCATCGGCACGGTGGCCAAGGTGCTGAGCGAGGACGAGGTCGCGGTGGACCAATCAAAAGCCACCACGGCGGTGGCAACCTGGGTCAACTCACCGATCGGACGGCTGGACCGTGGACTCAGCTTCGACAAGACAACGCCCGAATTAGACTCGACGACGAAGTAGCTTTCTCCCCCGTTATCTCTCTCGGCAAGCGAACCTCCCGAGAGTCCTCCAGTGCAGGAAGCGAGGAGAAAGCCGACCAAACTACAGGCAACGAGACGACATAAAACGTTCACGCTAGTGATGTCGAAACATCCCAGCCGGAAGGCAAGTCAATTCGGGCGAGTTCCACAAGATAGCCGCGCGTCGCTCCGCATAAACGCGCCCTCCAAAGCGCCAGCCGGACGTCAATGCAAACGCCGCTGTAGGAATGAAATTCAGCGAGGTAACCGGTCGCCGAAGTCGACAAGGACCTCTGCATCAATAAGGACTAAATCTGTGCTTGGAGGCCAAAGCCCACGGGGAGGGACAGCTCCGTAGCGAAGGACGAGGACCTGAAAGCGATAAGGATGTGAGCGCAGGAACTGCTCGGGCTGCACCAAGAGCCCGCCGAACCTCCACACCTCTGGGACTTGGCTGCCGCCCCTCCACTTCACCTCCCCAAGACCTACGTCCCCCGCACCAGTGATGGAAGAGCCAACGCCCCCTCGCCCAATCTCGTCGTCGAAGAGGGGCTTCCTACCCGGCCAAACCAAGTCCTCGCCGGCGATATAACCCATATTCCGACCGCTCAAGGCTGGGCCTATCTCGCCGTCGTCATCGACCTCTGCACCCGTAAGATTGTGGGTTGGAAGCTCGACACCCACATGCGGGCCGAACTGGTCACCGAGGCCATCCTCCATGCCGCCCAAAGTCAAACCATCCGCCCCGGGACGATCTTTCAC
>JAUTCR010000049.1 GCA_030673895.1 Verrucomicrobiota bacterium JB023 | reverse complement strand
CAGCCAATCATACCCAAGGAAAGCGAGCAGTGGGCGGGAAACTGTTTATCACTAACTGTCGCATAGCCTTTGCTCCCAACCGTCTCGATGCGAAGATGGGAGGTGATTCATGGCAGAGAGGGCTCTCAGATTTATGCTCTGTTGGAACCGACAAGCCACGAGTGAGAATGACGGAGATTTTCAGTGGAGCGTTGCGAACCAGACTTGTCATTCACTTGAAGGAAGGAGAGAGCCAGTATTTTGTAGTAGGAAAGCCAGAGGTAGTTGCATCGGAAATCAGTGACGCTATACAACAAGCAGAACAAGGCAGCGCACACCAATCCACTACAGCGCCTTGAGTCGAAATTTTAATGATAATTATGAACCTTAACCTGAATTCGAAGCGCGCCTTCCGGTAGTGGATGGGTGGCTTTGGACGTTCGCTACAAAATGAAAGCCTACCTGATAGCTTCTTTGCTGATACTCGGAGTCGCCCCGATCGCGATTGCTGACGAGGATCGCGACAAGCTACTAGCGCAGTTGGATGCACTTGATCCGCTGATTGCTGCGCAGGAGCAGCCAGTCGTTACAGCGCGTCTGGAGCTCCCGAAGTCCTTACCTGTCGTTGGGCATCCCTATGAACTTGTGATCAAGGCAACAAACAAGAGTGATGCGACAGTCTGGGTTCCATACAATTATCGAGGTGATGAGGGGGGGTGGATATGGAGCGATGTCGGTCTCAAGGTAGGCCCCGACAGTGGGGTGAAGCGCACATCCGTTTACACCAATCCCCCAACTATGGGGTCTATTCCCGCAGGAGAGACAAAGGTCTTCAGATTGACTTGGACTCCTAGTCGGCACGAGGTTGGGAGCAGGCAAATTTCTCTTCTGTTGCCTTCAAGCTTTGTGCCGATTGCACCGGTGCCCATCCGGGTAGTTCCCCCCGCAGCGCCAACCGGGCAGAACCAGAAGGGCGAACAAGACGGCGCTGACCAACCCGCTACCGATCCGGAGTCGAAGCCGGAGGGTAATCAGAAACCTCAACCCGAGTCGGAAGTGCGCCTTCCGGTAGCGGGTGGCAGGCCTTCGACGTTGTCGAAAGAATGAAGAAAGCAGTCTTCCTATCAATCATCACCATGAGCATATTCTCAGGCCTATTCGGAAAGAAAGAAGATCCGGTTGTATTCAAATTTACATCCCCAGAGAACGAAGCCTGCTTTACATGCAAGCACGTCCTCGACGAAAAGAAACCGATTCTCTACGTAAGCCACGATGAAGATGATGGTGGCTGGCAGTTTCTCTGCGGGGCTGATATTCACGAAGAAACAGATGCAAAGATAGTTTCCTTGCTAGAGATCGTGAAGATCGACCCGAGCGTGAATGCGTTGCACGAAATGCCCGAGGGAGTTTGTGCAATTCGAGAGACCAAGGATAGCGACTGGAAATTTTATAAAAACTAAACGACAACCAGCCGCTTCAGACAACGTCGGCAAGCCGCCGCGTCTGAGCTCGACGTTCTGCTGAAAATAGATGCGAGCCGAGGACTTCTCATTCAGACTGCACGCAGCGACTTTTCTCTGCTGGAATTTCGCTCGAACTGTGGTGAAGGATAGGCTTCCGCCGAATTTTAGCTTCGGGGTTTCCCTCAATGTGTCTGCTGATGACGATCACAAGGACGATGAACGGGTCTATCCTGATGACGATGGTCGAGTAATTTTCGATCTGGAACACAAAGATGTTGTGGATTTGCTCTGTCGAGAGGAGCGCGTTCCTCAGTGGATTGACATATCCGTTTCTAGTGTCAATAGACGAACAACGTTTATCCACCTCCTTTGCTGCGGGAGGTTTCATTCCGAAGATGAGCGGCTATATTACTTCGAAAGAGGAACTCAGCCATTTGGAATCAAGAGTCCGAATTTCCCAAAAGGAAGTTTTCTAAAGAAACTTGACGGAAAGAAAGTCGGACGGTTTAGCTTACCTTCTAACAAGAGCTTTCAGGCCAACGAAGTCCGGAGGTCTACCAAGCACTGATGCAGAACAAACCACTGAGGCCAACTGACAAGTGATCTTTAGGAAAATTGTTTACAGAGTTTGGGGTGGGTTTTTCTGATAGCTTCAATGGTTTTCAGGAGCGGGCTTCCTGATTTCTTGAGTGCTTTGAGGTAGCGTTTTTTATCGTAGGGTTCATGGCATTGCCAGCACCGGAAGAGGATCCGCTGCCAGTTGATTCCGGCCTCCGCCCTCACTCTTCGGGCAATCCTTTGGATTGTCTGTCTCCGCTTTGCTCCGGCTGCCCTGGGAAAAAGCTGTCTTCGCGATAAACGAACAAATTTCTCAGAAGCGGTCTAACCTTGGCTTTGGGTTTGGCTGCTTGCCTCCGGAGTCTCTGCAGGGTCTTCGTTCTCCGCGATCTCATCCTGATAGGAGTAGGCGTCTTGGATGCCCTTCCCTATTTCAATGAGGCCAAGTTGCACTCCATCGAGAAAGTCGTGGATGTCTCCCTCCACCATTCCAGAGTAGGCGAGTAGGTCGAGCTCGGCCAGCAGGCGTCCGCAGGCGAGTTCAGCTTCGTTGCTGTCGACTCCGGTTTTTGTTCCGGAGAGTTCGTGGAGCACTTCGTTGATACGTCCTACACAGTGGCGGATGGAGCGAGGAAAGGTATTGCTAAGCACCAGGGTGCGAACGGCGCGTGGCCAATCCGGTTCGGTGCTGCCGAAGCCGCGCTGGGACTCCGCCCCGCAGCCACGCATGATGGTCAACCAGACATAGGGCTCGAAGGCTCTCGCGGTGTCACCGGTGCCGGAGGGCATGAAGGTACGCAGGTCGAGGACTCGAGAGGTCTGGTCGGCCCGCTCCAGCTTCATCCCCAACTTGAGGAAGCACCAAATCTCGCCTCGCTCAAGAAGCTCATCGACGAGCCCGCGGAAGTGCAGGCAGGCCTGGCGAACGCGCATGCCCATCTCGACGGCATTAACGGCTGCGGAGCCTTTCTTGGAAAGGCCGCGACACCAGAGATAAACGTCGTTAAGGACCTCCCAAAATTCGCTGCCGAGCTGGTCTCTGACCATGCGGGCATTTTGCCGGGCCAGGGTGAGGCTGGAGAGCACGGAGCCGGGGTTCTCCTTATCGAGCATGAGGAAGCCGATCAGTTCCTCGGACCCCAGGCTTTTCCCCTCCAGCTCGTCGGCCATGCCGTAGGCCTTGACGATAGGGAGAAAGAAGGCCTCGGCATTGGTCAGTTCGGGATGGCGCACATCCAGCGCCAATTGTTCGGAGACCTCGACGACCCGGGCCAGCCCTTCGGCGCGCTCCAGATAGCGCCCCATCCACATCATTGATTCTGCTACTCGCGAAAGCATGTTTTAAGAGATTTTTATGGTTTCAAGTCTTGGTGAGTCCCCGGGCTCGGCCGGGTCTCTGATGAGAGAAGCGGGCTTGCCCCCCTTCCCTCCTGTGTTCATCGGGCCTTATTTTCAATAGAGCACCCAGGTGTCCTTGCTGCCCCCGCCTTGCGACGAGTTCACCACGATGGAACCCTCCTTGAGGGCCACCCGGGTGAGACCACCGGGAATCACCCGGGTCTCCTTCCCTCGCAAGATGTAGGGGCGCAGGTCGATGTGCCGTGGCGCAATCTTCCCGTCGCAGAAGGTGGGGTGAGTGGAGAGCGAAATCATGGGCTGGGCAATGTAGTTGCGGGGGTCGGCGATGATCTGCTCACGGAAGTCCTCGATTTCCTTCTTCGTTGACTTCGGCCCCACCAACATGCCGTAGCCGCCGGACTCGTTGGCGGCCTTGACGACCAATTGGTCGAGATTCTTGAGGATGTGATCGAGCTCCTTCTTCTCGCTGGCGAGATAGGTCTCCACATTCGGAAGAATGGGCTCCTCATCGAGGTAGTATTTGATCATGTCCGGGACGAACTTGTAGACCACCTTGTCATCGGCCACTCCAGTGCCCACGGCATTGGCCAAAGCCACATTGCCCTTGCGGTAGGCGCGCATGAGTCCTTTCACCCCGAGAAGGGAATCCTCGCGGAAGACCTCGGGATCGAGGAAATCATCATCCACGCGGCGGTAAATCACGTCGACGGGGCGCAGGCCCCGGGTCGTCTTCATGAAGACGTGGTCATCGATGACCACGAGGTCCTGCCCTTCGACAATCTCAATGCCCATGCGGCTGGCGAGGAAGGAATGCTCGAAGTAGGCGCTATTGTAAACGCCGGGGGTGAGCACCACGCACACAGGGTCCCGCTTGATGGGATTACTCAGGCACTCGAGCGTCTCCAGAAGCAGGTCAGGATAGGCATCCACGGCGCGGACTCCGGTCTCGAAAAACAGGGAGGGATAAACCTTCTTCATCGCTGCCCGATTCTCCAAGAGGTAGCTGACGCCGGA
The DNA here is from genome assembly GCA_030673895.1 of Verrucomicrobiota bacterium JB023. Lineage (GTDB taxonomy): Bacteria > Verrucomicrobiota > Verrucomicrobiia > Verrucomicrobiales > Akkermansiaceae > Roseibacillus. Next base: position 9,748 of record JAUTCR010000049.1, on the reverse strand, counting down.
AGGAGAGCGGCAATTGTCCTCCAGCACCAGGTAGGTGCCATCGACATCGCGGATCAAATCCGTCCCGCAGATGTGTACGTAGGTATCATTGGGCACCTTGACCTCGCGGAATTCGGGTCGGTAGTGCTTGGCAGAAAGGACGACGTCCTCGGGGATGATCTTGTCCTTAAGAATCTTTTGGTCGAAATAGACATCCTTGAGAAAGCAGTTCAGCGCCTCGATCCGCTGGGTGAGACCTTTCTCGAGATGCTCCCACTCGTGGGAAGGAATGACCCGGGGAACAGGGTCGAAGGGAAAGATGCGTTCCGTGCCCTCACCATCACCATAGACGGTGAACGTGACGCCCTGGCGGAGGAAGGCCAAGCTCAGCGTATTCTGGATTGAGGTCAGCTCCTCGGAACTCAGGTTGCCCAGCTGGCTTAGAATTCTCTCGTAACAGGATCGGCTTCCTCCGTCTTTGGTGAATGCCTCGTCATAGGCCACTCCGGGTTCGTATTGATTAAAAAGCATTCCTTCTCACATTTCTTTCGGGAAAAAGAAACAGCGCATTGCAATTGGTTGGCTCTGATGTTGCTTCCCTGCGTGTTTCGGACACACTCGAAAGCAATTAACAGGCCATGTCAATCCACTGCTCTCTCCATCACGTCACTTCCTATCAATACAAGAAGCCAGTGCAACTCGGGCCTCAGGTGGTCCGCCTCCGACCCGCCGCTCACTCCCGCACCCCGATTCCTGCTTACTCGCTGAAAATCAGCCCTGAAAAGCATTTCATCAACTGGCAGCAGGATCCGCAGGGGAATTACCTGGCCCGTCTGGTCTTCCCCGAGCCAGTCAAGGAGCTGACCTTGGAGGTCGATCTGATAGCGGATTTATCTCCGATCAACCCATTCGATTTCTTTCTGGAAGACAGCGCCCAATCCTATCCCTTTGCCTATCCAAAGGAACTGAAGGAGGATCTTCGCCCTTATCTGGCAGCTTGCAAGAAATCACCACTACTCGATCGCTTCATTTGCAATCTTCCCATCGAGAAGGATATGCTAACCAACGACTTCATGATCGCGGTCAATCAGGCCGTCAATCAGGCCGTTGCCTATGGCATTCGCCTCGAGCCCGGGGTGCAGACTCCAGAAGAAACCTTGCAGAAAGGCAAAGGCTCTTGCCGAGACTCCGCCTGGCTCTTGGTCCACGTGATGCGCCATCTCGGCGTCGCTTCCCGCTTTTGTTCCGGTTACATCATCCAGCTCAAGGCGGACCAGAAGCCGATCGATGACGGCCCGGCAGGCCCGGAGGACGACTTCACCGACCTCCACGCATGGACGGAGATCTATCTGCCCGGTGCTGGTTGGGTCGGGCTCGACCCCACATCCGGCCTCCTCGCGGGTGAGGGCCACATCCCGCTTTGTGGCTCGGCAGATTACATTAATGCCGCGCCTGTCTCAGGCACTATCGTCACCACCGAGGAAGTGGAGTGCGACTTCGAGTTCGACATGGAAGTCAAGCGCATCAAGGAGACGCCGCGCACCACCCTGCCCTACACGACCGAGCAGTCGGCAGCTATCGAGGAGCTTGGCCACCAGCTCGACGAACGCATCGAGAAGCAGGACATCCGGCTGACGATGGGCGGGGAGCCTACCTTCGTCTCCGCGACGGAGATGGAGGCAGACGAATGGAATACGGAGGCCTTGGGAGAGACGAAGGAAAAGTATGCCGACGTCCTCCTCCGCCGGCTCTACGACAAGTTCGCGCCCGGCGGTTTCCTCTTCCATGGGCAAGGCAAGTGGTATCCCGGAGAGCAGCTGCCTCGCTGGGCCTACTCGGCCTACTGGCGCGAGGATGGGCAATCGATTTGGACCGACCCCGGTCTCTTTGCCCGACAGGAAGAGAACTACGGCTTCTCCAGTAAAGAGTCCGACGCCTTCTCCCGGCTTCTCGCCAAGAACCTCGGGGTATCCTCCGACTTCATCCGCCCCGGCTACGAGGACATCTACTACTACCTGTGGAAAGAGCGGCGTCTGCCAATGAATGTGACGGTGAAGGATCCTCGGCTGAGTGATGAGCTCGAGCGGAAAAAAATCGCCGAAGTCTTCGACAAGGGCCTGAGCCATGAGGTTGGCCATCTCCTCCCACTGGCCCGCGGCTTGCACCCTGAGGAATGGCTCACCGGCCCTTGGTTTCTGGGTAGCGAGGAGATGTTCCTCGCGCCCGGCAATCACCCCATGGGCTACCGCCTCCCCATTGATGGCTTGCCTTGGGCAAGGCGCGAGGACCAACCCTACCTCGAGCCCTTTGACCCATCCATCCCGCGGGAAGCCTTCCCCGGGGAACGCCTGGTCCCCCCTCCCCTCCGGGACACTGCGGGCTCGGGCCAGCCTCGCATGCAGAATCCCTTCGAAGAGCATGAGACCTTCCAAGAGCGCGAGGAACGTCTCGCGGGCGAAGCCGAGGAGCGCCAGCGGCGGCGTGAGGAAATCATCCGGGAACTGCAGGCTCGCCAGCGCACCGCCGTCCTCACCCCTCCCGAACAAGGCCAGTCTGCCAAATCCCAAATCCGCACCGGTCTCGTCGTCGAGCCCCGCGATGGCCGACTGCACGTCTTCTTCCCGCCTCTCGTCAAGGCCGAGGATTACCTCGAGCTGGTGGCGGCCGTTGAAGAGACAGCCAAGGAGCTGGGCACCCCCGTTCGATTGGAAGGATACAAGCCCCCATCGGACCCGCGCCTCAATTCCTTCTCGGTGACACCGGACCCGGGCGTCATCGAGGTGAATATCCACCCCTCGAAGACTTGGGACGAGATTGTCGGTAAGACCAAGACTCTCTACGAGGAAGCCCGCCACTGCGGACTCGGCACGGAAAAATACCTCCAGGACGGACGCCACTCTGGCACGGGCGGAGGTAATCACATCGTTATCGGCGGCGAGAAGCCACTGGACTCCCCCTTCCTCCGTCGGCCCGATTTGCTGCGCTCTCTGATCAGCTACTTCAATAATCACCCCTCGCTCTCCTACCTCTTCTCGGGCCTCTTCGTCGGGCCCACCTCCCAGGCCCCCCGGCTTGATGAGGCCCGGGCCGACCAGCTCTACGAACTCGAGACCGCCTTCGGTGCTCTGCCGGAGAGCAATACCGTCATGGAGAACAGCCAATGGCTCGTGGACCGCGTCTTGCGCAATCACCTCGTCGACATGACCGGGAATACCCATCGCGCGGAGCTCTGCATCGACAAGCTCTTCTCGCCGGATTCCCCGACGGGGCGTCTTGGTTTGGTCGAGATGCGAGGCTTCGAGATGCCTCCGCATCCGGACATGTCCCTCGCCCAGCAACTTCTCGTGCGGGGGCTGATCTCCCGCTTCTGGGATCAACCCTACAAAGCAAAGCTCGAGCGCTGGGGCACGCGACTCCACGACCGATGGATGCTCCCCCACTTCCTCGAGGATGACATCAATGACGTCGTAGAAGACCTGCAGGACCACGGCCTCCAGTTCGACCCCGCTTGGTTCAAACCCCATCTGGAATTCCGCATGCCCTTCATCGGCGAGCTGGACCACCGCAATATCCACTTGGAGGTACGGACCGCCATCGAGCCTTGGAATGTCCTTGGCGAAGAGGCCTCCTCCTTCGGCACCGCCCGCTACGTCGACTCCTCGGTGGAGCGGGTTCAGGTCAAGCTCTCCAACCTGACCGAGAAAAGGCATGTCTTAACTGTCAATGGCGTCCCTGTCCCCCTTCACCCCACCGGGCGGCAAGGGGAGTATGTGGCCGGAGTCCGCTTCCGGGCCTGGGCGCCCTTCTCGGCCCTCCATCCCACCAAGCCCATCAATTCTCCGCTCACCTTCGACCTAATCGATACCTGGAACCAACGCTCGCTGGCCGCCTGCCAATATCACGTCGTTCATCCGGGAGGACGTGCCTACGACGACTTCCCGCTCAATGCCTTCGTTGCGGAGTCCCGCCGTCGTTCCCGCTTCTTCGAGATGGGCAAGACCCCGGGTCACATCGATCCTCCCGAGCCCCGCCGCGACCTCGACTTCCCACTCACCCTGGATCTACAAAGGTTTTCCTAACTCATCTCGTTAGGTGAAGAAAAACATGCGCGCTCTAGAGCCACCCGAAGAAGTCCTTGATGCGCATAGTCGCCAAGAAGTCTTCCGAGCTTGGATTGACGGAGGAATGCTCTCAGTTTCGCTCTGCAACGTCTTTCCTGAATCTTACCGAGAGGATGTCGCCGAGATCTGGGGAATGCTGATATCCGACATTTTTCACCATGTTGTTGATGCAATTGTCTTAAAGACCGGTCGGGCTCGTGAAGATGTTCAAGAGGCCTTGCGGACTTCACTAGACGAAGTCGTTAGATCAGAAAGAGGAACTCGCCATGGAACGCTGAAGAAGATTGCTCAGCCGCTCCCTGAGATTCCTGATCCTGATGTAACAGGCGATGAGAATTGCGTCGAGATCGTTCGGATCGCTTTAATCCCTGATTCAATTCGGGTGATGGTATTGGTTGGGATGTGGCTTCCTGACGACGAAGAATCGGTCTGGGGTAATCTGCTTTACGATATTTGCGCCATGGTAGCGGAATCGCTGGCTCCAGAGCGGAATGTTGAGACATCGAAGAGCAATCTTCTTACTGACGTCGTCTCGTATATCGACGGCCCAAGCACCAAATACAGCGGCGAGTACTACAAAACCGAACAAGGCGGTGATGCCAAGACGGACCCGCAGGTATGAACGTGTGTGCAGCCAAGGTGAGAGTTTTGAGCTTGTTCGCCGTCCGGCATACCTTTGACGTTCTGCGAAAAAATGAATATGAAAAAACTACTCCTTGCCCTTCTGCTTGTTGGCAGTCTGACAACCTACGCTCAAGAAATCACCAAGAAGCCCGACTTCATCAAAGAGAATGAAAAGGGAGAAGTGGTCCTGAGAGGCGTTTACACCACTGATGATTCTGGCTATGTTGTCCGTTACGATCTATTCGATGGTGATGGAAATCTTCTTCGGACATCAATCCCGTATTATGCCCGGGATGGCCGTCTCCTTGAGGCGAGGGATTATGATGCGGATGGCAAGTTGCTGGAGGTGGCGGTCTTCATCGGAGATCGGCTGGTCGGCTTAACCCCTGATGGAAAGAAAATTGAAAAATACGATAATACCAGCGTGGACATGGAAGGATTTCTGAAGCATTTTCGGGGTGATCGGTAGGCAGATCAAGGCGGTGGTATCAATTCCGTTACGGCTCCGCCTTCACTCCATGATACACCTCTACGTTCGCCAAAAAATGAAGCGCCTCTTTCAAGCTGCAATAACTCTTAACTTGGTTTTCACCCTTACCGTATTTGGGGACTACCGTGACCACAAAGAGTTCTCAGTATCAGACGTAGAGAAAGAGCTGGCCTCACTAGTCAATGAGGTGACACCGACTCTTCGGCGAGCAATCATCGCGAAAACCAGCAGCCTTTCGGTATGGATTTCTCAAAGTGAGAGCGGAGCTTATCGATTAACCTTTGTAACTAGAGCCGAAATTGCTCCAGTTAGTTGCGACGGAACCAGAACTTTTCGCACAATCACCTTTAAGAAGGTTTTTGCATCCACAATGAAATGTGGACTATCTTCTGAACAAGAAAGACTTTTTACTGCTGCGCTCAATAAGAATGGAGACTTCGCGGTCGTGAATACCTTGACCGTGGCCAACGGAAGCAAAACTCCGATTCAGGCGAAGCAGGAGGTTAGTTGCGATGTGTTTGGTAAGGAGGATGTGAGAGACCTGGTTCTGGTGTATTTTTCAGGATTTCCGAAGGACATGAGGCTTTGGGAGGACCAGAGCAACTAGCTACGGGCGAACAACTCGCGGCAGACGGACGGCAGCTACTTAGCCTCCTCGGCATCACTCGCGAAAATCGGAGATTTTCCCTCGCTCTTGCCGCCGCTGCACTCTATGTTCGACTGAATACGAATGTAGCTGTGAGCGTCAAAGGGAATCGCAATGAAGATCGTATTTACACTAGTCGCATCCGTATTCTTTTTTAGCTCGTTCGCCTTAAGCGAGGTCGAACGAAAAAAGACAGAGGTAGAGAACAAGGGAGAATGGATACTAATCACTAGCTTTGACCTACAGAATCGAACTGAACACGAGGCCCCAATAAGGCGACAAGCGAAGACAATCCGCTTTCTGCGCATTGACTCAATCGTGGCAGTGGTAACAGGCTTAGATTCATCGTTTCCTATGCTGAATACCGAAGACAGTTCACCTCATGATTGGCCCGGGCAGATTGAAATCAGCACATCGCAAGGGATATCATCAGGTCACGCGGAAAGTAGTAAAACTCACATAATAAGGGGAATAAATTTCGCAGAGGCTGAAAAAATATCTCAACAAATCATCGCGATTCTATCGGAAGAGCATTCCGAAGAGTAACCCCCAAAAAATTACATATTTGGACCTGATTAGAAGAATGGTCGAACAAGCAGCAGCACCACAAATCCGACCGCGCTGGCGAGTTGGTGGTTGCTGGGAGGAGGGAACGTGGTAGAAGTAATGAAAGCGCGCTGAGTCGGTCGGATTGGGTGTGCTCAAACGTTAGGGAATCTTCGTTAGGGACGTCTCGCCTGGGTCACCTCGGTAGGGACGTCTCGCTTGGGTCACCTCTGTAGGGACGCCTCGGTAGGGACGCCTCGCCGAGACGTCCGCTCAATGCCTTGGTTTTGCGTAGGGATTCGAGGGACCTCGCCATTGCATGACTCCATAAGTTGGCGCCGATTCCCCTAAGGCCTCGCCGAACAACGTGGCGGATGCCTCGGCGAAGATCCCGACCGGTTATCTATGCGCCGGATGGATTAACGCGGCATCCTTACTGATAATCGTAACATCCTGGATCAAGTTACGTCTCGTTTTCGGCTTGTTAGTCTTCCCACTGCTTGCCAGATTCCTTCACTCATTTTGCACAAACCTCTTAGGTCCAGCAGGATGGTGCAATTTGCACAATGCATTTTGCGAACGAACAACATCGCTACATTATGAGACCCCTTAACATAATTGCCTTTTGCGCCTTATCGGCTTTTCTTCCCGCCGCCCTCCCTCCCGGCGCCTCCATCACCTCTCCCACCCCTTATAACATGATGGGTTACCGAGCAAATCCAACAGGGAGCGAATTCTATTTTGAAATCACAGGGACCTCCGGAGGCTTGGGTTGGGGAACGGATATCTACACCGACGATTCCAATCTCGCTTACGTCGCAACTCACTCCGGCGCTGTTGCTGCAGGAGAGACCGCCGTGGTCAAAGTCACTCTACTTGGCGAACAGCCTTCTTATACGGGAAGTATTCAAAATGGCCTTAGCACCTCTGACTGGGGATACTTTGGCTATAGCTTCTCAGTCGAGCCCTGCGGCGGCAGTGTTGATTTCTCGATCACCAGCCAGCCCGAATCAGTTACCGGCCCTGGTGGCACCACCGTCTCCCTCTCCGTCGCCACCGATGGCACCGGCGTGACCTATCAATGGTATCTCGGCGAGAGCGGCGACACGAGTTCCCCCCTCTCCGGCGAGACCTCCGCCAGCCTTTCTACCACCATTTCCGCAAGCCCCCAGAACTACTGGGTACAGGCAACCAATGCCTCCGGTAGCCTGGACTCGAACACGGCCACCGTCTCTGCCTACATCACGGGTAATCCTCCCGTCTGGCTCGATATCACGCCTAACGTCCCCGGCCCCCTTAGCACCGAAAACATCGGTCCTCTCCTCGCCGATGGATCCACAATCTACGCTCTCGGTGCTACCGGGATCTACCGCAGCACCAATAACGGTGATAGTTTCGAAGCATTCAATACCGTTGACTCCGCTTCCTACGGGCTCGACATCACGGGCCTTCGCTTTGTCGAGAAGGCAGGCAACTTCATCTACGTCGGGACCGCTCCCGGGAGCTTGTCCATGAATAACGACTACACCCCGATGCACCGCCTTGGAGCCGGGCAAAGCTCATGGACCCAAGCCTCCCAAATCTACCTCCCCGACACCGTCTACACCGATAGCGTCGAGGACGTGGCCTACGACCCCACCAGTGGCAATTACTACGCGGCTAGTGCCATTGCAGGAATGTATTTCTCTACCGATGGCCTGACTTGGGAAGCACGCAACAATGGCCTCGCCCCCATCTCCTCGGTCGCAGGGGATTTCTACAATGGCGGAAGCATCGCCTTCAAGGACGGCAAGCTTTTTCTCTCCATCACGCATCCCTTCCAAGGCGGAATCTATGAATCCTCTGACGAGGGTCTCACCTGGACCTTCTCTGGGACAGATTCTGGCACCCATGGTGAGATTGCTCTCTTCGACGACCGCATCGTCATGTCCACCACTGGAGCGCTCACCTCCGGCGACGGTGTCTACTACAGCGAGGATAATGGCGCTACGTGGGAAACGCGCGAGAAGCTCGGACCTGGCATTGATATCCGCGCTAATTCCACCCACCTTTTCGCTGCCGCAGGCAATAGCGGCCTCAAGTTCTCCGCCTCGGCAGGAACAACATGGCAGGACCTCGATGAGACGAACTTGCCCAATGACATCACCCCCTTCTGGTTGGAGCCCACTGAGACTCACCTCTTCGCTCTCGCGTTCCAAGGCGACCAAGTCCGCCTTTTCCGCCGACCGCTCAACAGCTTCGACCTCTCGCTGGAAACCCGCATTACCGTTGACCCTTCTAACGGTGCGCCCAATCAAATCTTGAACGAAGGCCAAGCCGTTGACTTTGTGGCCGAAGCGGTAGGTCCGAACGTGTCCTATCAGTGGACGTTTAATGGCGTCGATATCCCCGGAGCCACTTCCCCGACCCTCAGCTATGTCCCGACTGAATCGGGTGCGCTCAACCTCACCGTCACGTCCAGCGACGGAACCTTCAATCTAGAGAACGACATCAATATCACCCTCGCCCCCACCGGCCCGGGCTATCAGGACCTCCGCTTTGCGCAAACCGCGAATCCTATTCGAGGAGTAGCGTTCGTCGCACCGAACAACCGCGTGGTGCAAATTGAGGCGCCCCGCCTCCATGTCTTTGATCGCGACGGCAACACCCTCGCCACCCGAAGCGATACCGACCGCATCCGCAACGGCTTTGTCGATTCCCAAGGCAACCTCATGGTCTGGGGAGAGTTCACCCTCGCGCGCTACGATTGGAACACGCTGCAAGAGGCTGCTTCCTTCACTCCCGTCTTTTTCGAAAGCACCACCATTCGCATCAATGGTGCCGCCGAGCTTCCGGGCACGGGTTACCTCCTCGCGCTCGAACGTGACACCTTCCTCGACGGCCAAGAGATGCCCCCGCTCGCGCTCTTTGACTACAGCGGTAATTACGTCTCTGATCTTGGCTTCGGCTTCATCAACTTCTCCCCCAGCTATTCCCCACGAGGAATGGCCCTCGTTCCCGCACCCGATGGCTCCGTCTTTGCCTCGCTCCAGAGTGCACGCTTCGCGGACCAAACCATTGTCCCCGAATGGATCAAGCTCAACAGCGATGGCAGCCTCGACAACTCCTTCGACATTGAGCAAACCCTCAACGGCGACGTCCAGCACGTCCAAGCCGACGGCAAAATCCTCTATGCGGGAACCTCGGGGAACCGCCAAGTCTTCCGCCTCAATGCCGATGGCTCGAAGGACACCTCCTACGACCCTGGCAACACCCAATACGAGGACGACGTCTACGGTATGGTCACCGACTCCCAAGGGCGCATCTATGTGTATGGCGAGTTCAGAAGCTACGGCGGCGTGC
>JAUTCR010000048.1 GCA_030673895.1 Verrucomicrobiota bacterium JB023 | reverse complement strand
CGTCCTTGTCCCCAGCGCGGCTCATTCCGCGAGGGTCATGTCGCCTATTGCCTTCATAATCTTGCGGAGGACCCGCTGGGCATTGGTGCTGCGAAGAAGGGGAGTCGTATTGACCAGCATCTCAGGGAGGCACTCGCCGAGACGGAGGTCCGTCACCGTGGCCTGCCTGCCTTGCGTGCCATCCTACGGGTTCGATTGACGGTGACAAAAGAAGGTGAGGAGCCAGCTCGTTTTCTAATCACCGAGGTGATCGATACGGAATGGGATGAGACCGGTCTCAGTTCCAGATAAACAAGTCGACGCATCCAAGACCAAAGGGATCAAAAAAGGGGCCTTGTGAGCCCCTTGGTGAAAAGTCTAATGGGATAAGCGAACAAGCCGCCTCACTCAACAATAACGGGCGTGCCGAGGGGGGTGTTTTCGAAGAAAATCTGGGCCATCTTCCGCGGCATGCGCACGCAGCCGTGAGAGGCTGGGTAGCCGGGGAGGAAGCCTTCGTGCATCCCGATGCCGCCATTGAAGCGCATGAAGAAGTTCATGGGTGCACGCTCAAAAACCTCGTCGGGGCCAGCCCGGTGCTTCCGCGTATCAGCGTCGTCGTTGACGATCTCTCCCGTCGCGACATTCCGGATCACGCCATAGAGCGACGAGCGGTGATTGGGGCTCTTCTGGGTGATCTTGAAGCGGCCCTTGGGAGTCCGGCGTGCCTCCGTGCCAGTCGAGAGAGGAGACAGGCCGACCAGCTGATCGCCCTTGTAGTAGTAAGCTTTCTGATCCGCCAGATTGATGCGGATGAGCGGAGAGCCTTCGACCCCGTCGCCATCCCAGAAGGAGGCGGCCTCATTGGGGTTGGCGGACGATCCATCATAGGGAGTGGTGGCCCGGATCCCCGCGAGGTAGCCGGTGCTACCTTGATTGGAGATGGCCGTGCTCCGGGCCTCGTAGGGGGTGCAGCTGGCAATGAGACCGAGGAGGGCTGCGCAAGAAGCGAAGGTGAGAACTTTTGGGACTTTCATCATTTTCGGCGATTTACTAGTGGAATGGGCGCTGGATTTCAATCTCAGTTTTTATCCCTTGTTTGTCGGTTGATTAACAAGAGGTAGAAGATGATTAGGTGGACGATCTGGCTCGGGAGGTTGGCCCATTTTTCAATAAGACACGTGCCGAACATTAATATTCCCATCAAAATGATCCCCGCGGCGAGACCCCAGCGGATGACCCGGCCCCCGATGAGGAGGGAGAGTCCGACGGCGACTTCGAGGAGAACAATCAGGTAGCCGGCGGCATGGGCCGGGAAACCTCCGATCAGCGTCCCCTCATAGCCCTTGGCCATCCCGGAGACGAACTGGGTGATCTTGGGCACGCGGACCGCGCCGTGCGTAAAGAGGCTCACCCCCATGGCCAGTCGGGCGCAGTGGTAGGCGAGTTGCTCGTTGGTGAGATTCGATAGCTTCTTGATCATGGCATCGCATGATCCGCTCGTTTGCTATTCCCGCAAGTCCGGATGAGCAGTGGCGAGGGAAGTCGGTTAGATGTGGCTCACTTGACCGGATCCGATTCAGTGCCAAGGTAGCGCCTCCCCCGCCAAGAAACAAAAATATGAGCACTTATCCAAAAACGTTCTCCCACATCGGGCTCTCCGTTCCCAATCTCGAACAAGCCGTTGAATTCTACGAGAAGGTGATGGGCTGGTACACCATCATGAAACCAACGAAGATTGAGGAGGATCCGAGCACGGCGATTGGCCAAATGTGCTCCGACGTCTTCGGTGAAGGTTGGGGTTCCTTCAAGATCGCCCACCTCTCCACTGGAGACAAGATCGGGATCGAGATCTTCGAATTTCCGAATAATGTGAAGCCGGAGGAGTTCGAATATTGGCGCACCGGCACCTTTCACTTCTGCATCCAGGATCCGAACATTGAGGAGCTGGTGGAAAAGATCGTAGCTGCAGGAGGTAAGCAGAGGATGCCCATCCGTGAGTACTATCCGGATGAGAAGCCTTTCAAGATGGTCTATGTGGAAGATCCATTTGGCGTGGTCTTTGAGATCTACACCCACAGCTACGAGATGACCTACTCGGCCGGGGCCTACTAAGTGCCGGGAGAGGGAGGACGGGTATCTTCCGGATCGGGTAATTTTGCCTCGAAGCGGAACAGATCCTTCCTCCGATCAAGATGCTGCCGGACCGAGCCCGAGGTCCGGGAGCGATAGAGATCATTGATGTCGAGATCGGATACCAGCAGCATCTCGACATTGGGATCCGCCTCGGCGAGGATGCCATCTCGGGCAAACTCCGAGTCGCTGGGGGTGAAGATAGCGGCTCTCCCGTAGTGGATGTCCATCGCGGGAACTGAGGGTAAATTACCTACGATGCCGGCCGTAGCAACGTAGATCTGGTTTTCCACCGCCCGCGCGCGCGAGCAGAGATTGACCCGTTGATAGGCCGGGCGGTCATCGGTGCAATAAGGCACGAAGATGATCTCAGCTCCTTGGTCGGCCAAGTGACGGGCGGCTTCCGGAAACTCCGAATCATAGCAGATGAGGATGCCGATGCGGGCCTTGCCGGTATCGATCACGTTGAGCTCGTTGCCGCCGGTGATGCCCCAATACTTCACCTCGGCAGGAGTGATATGCAGCTTGGGCTGGAGGGTGTGACTCCCGTCGGGGAAAAAGATGGGGCATGAATTGTGAATGATCTCACCCTCTCTGATGGGATGGCTGCCGGCGATGATGTGGAGCCCATACTCGCTCGCTAGACGGGACATGAGCGAGAGGAACTCGGGAGCAAGATCGGCCAGGCGGGAGATGCCTTCCCGCGAAGGAAGGTTCTTGAGTGCCCGTTGGGAAAGCAGCTGCACGGAGAAAAATTCCGGAAAGAGAACAAAGTCCGCGCGGTAGTCAGCTGCCGTCTCGACGAAGTATTCAACTTGCTCGGCGAAGTCGTCGAAGGACTCAATCTTCCGCACCTGATACTGTACGCAGGCGACCCGGACCTTGCGCTCGCCATCGGGAGTGGGGATGTAATCGGGATTGAGCCACTCGATGAGAGTGGCGTGGTCGTGAGACAGCGGATCGGGGAGGTAATGGTCGAGGACTCCTCTCACCACGAAACCTTCCCGCAACTGGAAGGAGAGAACAAGGTCGCGCAGCCTACCGTCTTCTACGGCCTTGACGTAATCTGCGGCGCTCAGCTTGTCGGCATGCTCGTGGTAACCGTGGATGCGCCCCCCGGCAAGGATGCGGCGGAGATTGAGGGAGCGGCACAACTGCCGCCGGGCCTCATAGAGCTTGGCACCGATGCCCAGCCCGCGCGCCTCGGGGTGGACGGAGACGGATGCCCCATAGAGGGTATCGCCACGAGGGTCGTGATTATAGAAGTAGCCATCATCCGTGATGCCGGCATAGGTGTGCGGCCGATAGGGTTGATCGTGAAAGGGGACAATGAGGGAAGCGACGGCCCCGACGAGGCGGTCCTCCAGCAGAGCGACGATCTGCCCTTCCGGAAAGACCCGTTGATGGGATTCGAGATGGGAGGCCTTCCACACCACATCTTGTTCGGCAAGGGCGGGAAAACAAACTTTGTCCAGAGCGACGAGGCCGGGGATGTCGCTCGCTTTGGCGGGTCGGATGGTGAGACTTCCGTGGGAGGTCTTGTAAGTCACAGCGTGCATGGAGAGGCCTCATTGTGGAGCTGATTTCGACCCGTTGCGAAAGTAACTTTTCAATTCGTAGGGAAATTTTGCCATCTTTCGGTCGGACTATTCACTGAATCCGCCGGGCTCCTTGCGGAAAGCGTGATACTTCCCAAGGTTTTGGTCCCAGAGATAGACGTGCCAAAGGTAGGAGCGATAGACGAGCCGGCAATTCTCCCTGATGTAGAGCTCTTCCCGGGCCGTTGGATACTCCCAACGGAGGTTGCGTTTGCGGGAGCGGAATTTCTCCCGATTGACCAGAATCCAGATCCGCTCGTCTTCCTCGAAGACCTCCTGCAGCTTGCCGACGCGATTGACGACTTCGGCGTCGCCATTCCGATCCCGGAGGAGCCCGTTGTCGGAATAGGTGAAATCATAAAGAATGGGAACGACCAGATCGTAGTCGGCTTGTCCCACCTCCATCTTGGCAGCGTGGGGATGGGGCTCGGTAATCATGATCTTGTCACCCTCACGCCAATGGGCATTCACATAGCGAAGGCCCGAGATGGGGTCGCCGAGAATCTTCTCCTCATAAGAGCCAGGGATGCGCCAGGGGCTCCAGCTGAGGAAAATGGCGATCACCGCGACCGTGCGCAGGACTTTGGCACCACCGGGGTTGTTCGACCATCGACCTAGTAGTTCAAAGGCGATCCAGACGCCGTGGCAGCCGAGGAGAATCCATAGACCGACCAAGGTGTATTGGTAGCGGAAGCTTGGTGAGGTGATGAGGAGATTGAGGAAGAGAATTCCCGCCAGCAAGGTGACGTGCAGGGCGATGAGGCGCCGGTAGCCGGACTTCAGGGAATACAAGAGGCTGACCAGCCAGAAGGCGGATAGCGCGACATGAAGCCGGGAATAGCCGATGAACATGGCAAAGAGGTTCCCCAGCTCCCAAAAGTTGGGCGAGATAGTCGCCTCCACATTGGGAGAGACCCCCACGGGGCGGGTCATGCACTTCATTTGGAAGATGAGGATATCGATGAAGATGGCAGCGCCGGTGACCGCTACGGCGATGATCGACTTCACCTCCCAGCGCCAGTTCACATCCTTACCGAAGAGAACGTAGAGAACCACGAGGATGGGGACGAAGGAGATGGAAATCTCCTGGCTAAGGACGGCCGCCCCGAAGCAAAAGATGGCGAAGACGCGCCACTTGGCATCATTGGCTAGGATGAAGCCGCGAATGAAAAAGTCGATGAGGAGGAGAAGGAAAAGTTGCTGCTGCTGATAAAAGCGGGCGATGTGGCCGGTGAAGATGAGAAAGGGGTGAACAGCAAAGAAGAACGTCGCTACCGCTGCAATCCAGCGGCTATGGAAGTAGGTCCGCGCCATGTACCAGACCACCCAGGCGGTGACGACAGAGGTGAGAACGGTCAGCATGCGCAGAACCCAAAGATTGGAGCCGAACAACCATGCAGCCAAACCTGCGAGGTAGTGATAGCCGGGGCTGCGGCTATACCAAATGCCTTGCCCGATCTCTGGCACCCCGGTCTCTGCAATGGAGACCACGGCTTGGATGGAAGCGTATTCATCATCGTCGATCGGCTGCTCAAGCACGCGATAGCCACGGAGGAAGAGGCAAAGAGCAAGGAGCGCTGTGAGGTAAACCCAGTTTGGGATCCGGGTGTGGAAGGTGCCCTCGCGCCGGGTATAGAAGGCGACCAGTAAACCGCCGAGGAGACTCAGGCCGAGATAGACCCATGCCCAGTAGTCCGTGCGATACCAGAGATATTCGCTGCGCTCGAAGAGGGAGAACTTGACCAGGACGGCCAGGGCCATGGTGGCCAGGAAACCAAGGGAGAAGCTTTCTAGATGCCTGGAGGTGAAGGGAAGGAGGAAAAGAATGGGGAAGCAGAACGCGGCAGTGAGGAGGGCGATGGTCTTCCAAGACCGGGAGGAGCGCTGCTCCCCGATGTAGCTCAGCTGGGGAAAATTTGAGCCGGGCCGCGCGACGAGGGGATTGGTTTGGGTCTCGAAGGAGCGGCCCTCCCATTCGCTTCTCCAGCCCTCATCGGATTTGAGGAATCGTTGTCTGCCGCTCTTGCCGGTGATCAGCCCATCCAGCGCGATAGCGACGGGACGACTCCTCTGGTAGCCGAGGTTTGGTTCTTCGAGGACCCGGAGGCGGATCTCATTCTTCCCTTTCTTGATAATCGGCAGGATGCCGAAGCCATGCAGTTGTTCGCCTCCCCGCTCTCGCAGAACCTCGGGCGGCACTCTCCAGAAGGGTTCTTCGAGGACGCCGTAGGGATCGAAGGTCGCGGCCCGGGGATCGTCAGGATCGCCTCCGTCGTCCAGTAGTTCTCCCGCCGTGGTCGCGCGCTCTCTTTCCTTGGTCCGGTTGAGCGTGTTCTCATAGCGCTTGAAGTCGTTTTGAGTGGGGTCGCCATGACTCGGGTTTTCGAAGCGGTAGCCGACGAGGGCGCTGGCGGTCTCATCGGGATCGAGCAAGGTGGGATAGACCTCCAGGGGGCGGCGGCCCATCCACTTGACCATCCATCCTCCTTCAGAGAGCCCTCGCTGCTGGCGAGAGGGAGGCTGCACGGCGATGCCGTTGACGTAGAGCATGTAAGGCGCGCGGGAGGCGACCTTTACCCAGGCCTCTTTGGCTGCCTCGGTTTGTTCCCATTCGTAAACGAAGTCCTGTCCGGTAGTCTTGCTTCCCGAGGATTCCAGCTCGGTAGCGATGAGCCATTCACCTTGAAAGGTGCGCTCGAACATGCCGCGCGGGACGAAGGTCATGTGGCGGCCTCCAAAGCGTCGGCCGGAAATGGCTTGGTCCCAGTGGTCGATGGATACGCCCGGGAGAAGCCACTCGCGTTGGCCGACCCCTTTGGGTACCGGTTCACCCTTCCAAGTTTCATTTGAGTTAAGCGTGATGGTTTCGCCATTCTCAAGTTCGATGACTCCCGTCAGGCGAAAGGCGACCCCGGTCCACCGGCCTTCAGTTTCTACTGCGAGCGTATTCCATCCCTTGGCGAGCTTTTGTCGGATGTCGATGAAGGTGGGGACGCGGTGGTTGGCATGTCCGGTCCATTGATACTCGCGAGGAAAATTGTAAGCGACCGAGGGGTTGCTGGTCACCGCCCGCTGCCCGGCTTCGGTCAGCCCGTTTTGGAAGGGGCGGGTGGCCCGCCAGTAGTCTGTCGCGCCCACTGGATTGCCGTTGAGCACGACTTCCCATCCACCCTCGCACGCAATCGTTAGCCAAGCGTGCCGAACTTCGCTCCCCAGCCAAAAGTCTTTACGGAAGCAGCCCGTTCGCTGGGTGTCATCCTGAACGCGAATCCATTTGCTGCTACGGGGGAACTCGTAGATTCGGCCCGGAGGCTCGGAAGAGTCGAGGCCGGTTCCGATCGCCCAGACCAATCCTCCCCAGGCCAAGGCCAGAAGGGTGGCGAAGCGAAGTCGCTGGAGGATCCGGTGGCGCATCGTGAGGTGACAAGTGTTAGAGTCCCTTGGACTGTCGTCTGGCTTCGGCTGCAGCCAGGGCATTGCCGGCATTCCATTCTCCCTGGGCGAGAATCAGCCACGAGGTGGCAAGGACGCCGCGCTTGTCCTTGCGAAGATAGGGTCCATAGAGTTGTTCGATTTCTGCCTGGCGAAGCCGGTTTCCTTCGATGTCTCCGGTCTGGAGGCAGCAAAGTTGATGATGGAAGCGAGCTTGAATGGCGACGGGTTCCTCGTGGCAGATGCGCTCGAACTGGCCGTAGGCTTGTGGCAAGCGGCCGGAGTTGAAGTCGTCGATGCTGACCCGCATCCAGGTGCGGGCCAGTTCCCTTTGCCATTCGCGAGGTAGTTCCTCCCGTCGCCGGTCCAGGTCTGCGAGCAGCTCCTTGGCCCGGGCACCATAGCCTTCGTTTTCCAGTTTCCAAATCTGATAGATGAGGGCGCAGGGATCCGACTGGCCCAGCAAGGTCTCGATGCGCCCCCGCTGAAGGATGAGAGTGGTATCGTAGCGGAGAGCGGGCATCCAACGATCGGCGGAGGCCAAATGATCGAGACAAACCTGATAGCGTCCGCCGAGGGCGGCATCCTTCGCGGAACGGAGATGGGAACTGGCCCGGAGGACGGGAAAGAGGGCCGAGATCACTAGGATTGCCGAGCTGGCGGCAAGAACAAAGGAGGCGTTCTTCAAGAGCTTGCGGCGACCCTTGTCCGGAAGCCCCTTGAGGAGCCCGAAGGCTCCCATCCCAATGGCGGCAGCTCCCATCCAGGCCATGAACCAACCCCGGCCCACGAACTGGGAGAACGCGGGATTGAGCCCGAACCACCAGATGACCTCGGGAATCTCCTCGATACCCAGAGAGGTCAATGAATCCATCGGAGTACTGAAAGCGGCGAGGTAGATGGGTGGGTCCTGCATATTGACGCCTAGCTGGATCTCATTGTAGCGCTCGGAGTGGGCTCGGAAGACATCGCCGCCAAGCCAGGTCAGGTTATCATGCTGTTGCTGCAGCCAAGCGGCATCGCCCGAGGTCTCCGCATCCTGCACCGTGACCCACTGGGGATACCACCAGATGAGGGGGAGGATGGCCATTGACCAAAGGAAGGACCAGCCTAGTAGCTGACGCCAATCCCGACGGATGAAGACGGTGACTCCGACAAGGAACCAGATGAAGAGGGAAACGAGGAGGCCGAGCTTGAAGTACTTGGTCACGGGCGTATCCCGGGTGGTCGCTTGCAGCTCTCCGTCCCGCATCTCCCATCCCGTTGGCAGGGTGAACCAGTCTCCCTTCAAAGCGACTGCCATGAAGAGGAAGCCCACCAAAAGGACACCCAGTGCTGCCAATCTAGCCATGGGTCGAGTAGTCGAATTCGCGCTCGCCGGTGACCTCGATTCGATCCGTTTCGCGTAGAATCCAATGGCCTTCCACGATGATTTCTTCGCCGGGCTCCAGTCCGCTCAAAACCTCGGCGGCTTGATCATCGACGATTCCAATCTTCACTTGGCGAGCTTCCCACCCGTTTTCTTCGCCGGGGAGGTAAACGACCCCGGCCCCTGCG
>JAUTCR010000047.1 GCA_030673895.1 Verrucomicrobiota bacterium JB023 | reverse complement strand
AAAAACGCTACCTCAAGGCACTCGAGAAATCAGGAAGCCCGCTCCTGAAAACCATTGAGGCTATCAGGAAAACCCACCCCAAACTCTGTGAACAATTTACCTAAAAATCACTTGTCAGTTGGCCTCAGTGGTTTGTTCGCTTTTCGTGTTACCACCAGTGAGTCGCGACAACGTCAGCGAGATCCCAATGGAAGGAAGGTGTGAAATCAAGGCGATCAATGAAGTCGATTAAAATGGCCTGCGCGTTCGTGTCCGACAGGAAATACTTACGAGGAACAATGCCCTCTTCCGTCTCTTCGGTTTCGTCTCCGTGCCCCTCTTCGATCGCGTAGGCAGATCTGGATTTGGTGCAGATCCAAACGTAGCTTCCACCATAGTCCGGACGACGGCTAACTGTGATTGAGGGTCCTTGGTAAGTTTCGTCGCCAGCGTAGGTGATGGCCAAATAGTTCTTAGAAGAGGCGATCCAATCTTCGATGCGAGTCGTGATCTCATCTCTTTGGTCCAATTCTTGCGACCCGTTCGGGACAAGGTCATCGTCTTCGTATTTGAACCGAAACTCGGGCATTTTTCTGAAGCGAACGTTAAAGTGGTGGCACCTGCTACCGGAAGCGCCACTCCGATTTAGGGTAAAGCGTTCTCATCAGGGTTCAATCTCCGACTCGCGGCGGGTAGCGGGTTGTCCACCCACGTCTTGTTGTGCCTTGGCTTTTTGGGGGAGTGCTTCGTGGGGCGCGATCAACTCCATAACCGTGCGGTAAAGTTCGGAGTGATGCAAAACATCGGAATCCTCCCGCATGCTGAAATACACTGGGTGCTCGCCGAGAGCATTATAAATCGCAATGGTGTGGCATGCGGTATCCGTCTCATCATCCCGAGTAATTGCATTCGATCCCTTCTCAGCGTGGTCACTCCAAAGAACTTAATCATCCAAGCAGTGATCGAAATGGTTGCCCGGAAGGTGTATCACCTCGTCGAAAATGCGTGCTGCACATTCGGCGTCGATCCGGAACTCATACATTCGTATTGGGTTACGCCGCCATGGGTAGCCTTTAATCGGATAGGTCATGATGGCACCGCATCGACCATCTTCCTCGATTCCAAATTGGCACCGAGCAATCATTCGAGCCTCCTCACCGGGCCTGAAGTTTTGAAGTCGCAAGCTCACGGGAATTTCTTTGGCACAACGTCATAGGCCACCCACCCGCTACCAGAGGGCGACCGTTGACTGTGTGTTAATGGTTATAATAGCGGGAAAAATTACTCTTCGCGGCGGGTAGCGGGTTGGTGTGCGTCGCCTTGTTCTGCCCGTAATTTTTCGTAAGCTTTCTTAGCTCTCTTTCTTTTGTCTTCCTCAGAAGCGTTCTCAGAAATTCTTCTGGCTGCGACAATTGGGACTTGAAGAGGAGCTGTAATAACATCGCCAATTAGAGCTGCCCCAAGCTCGGCACGCCCACCAGATTGACCTGAAATGCTTTTTGAGAATTGGTTCTTCGTAAGCATACAGCTATTTAGCCCAGCGGAAAAAACACAAAAAAAGGACAATGTTAAAAAGGCACGAGCAGACTTCATTTTATGCAGAACGTCCAAGGACTGGAATCCGCTACCGAGAGCGCCAGTTCGACGAAGGGGTTAGGGTTCTATAAATCATAAAACTAAACTACTCGGCGGGTAGCGGATTGCCAGCTCCGACTTGTTATCTCTTTCGTGTGATTGGGCCTGGACGTGGTGATTCGTCTCCCGGCGGTTCAGGAAGCAGCAGCAATTCTCCCGAGTCTTCCACAAATCTCATGTAGCCATTCTTGCCGTTGTTCTCAGTCAGAAAGACGTTCCAATCTTCGACTCGGTATGTTCCGCTCGACGTTTGGCCACCTCTCTTCGATGTAAATGATGAATCTGAATTCAGCTCAATCTGATATCCATCGCCTTCCCAAATCCCCCACGCTTCAGAGGGATCTTTGAGATCTCGATTCCACTCGTCTATTCCGGGTGACAGCACGGCAAGAAGTAGTAATAGAACCCACGGCGCAGCAACAATCCCAACTCCAATACAAACCTGTTTTCGTGACCTTCTGCCGATGATAGCAACTGCGACTCCTACACAAAGAGAAGCGGCAATTGCGAGTAAGAGCAGGAGACCTCCAAATGGTTCGGGCAGTGCCATTTCTTGAGATAACAATGTGGATCATTCCACGAGCTGAAAAGTATCATCCGCTTTATCGCAGTCCAGCGTGAATTTCTCCCTAGGATAAGCTTTTCCTGCTAAAATAGCGTAGAATTAATTGAGGAAGGAGGAGGCGGCTGAGAATTCACGTAAAGAACAATTGGAGAGAATGTTGCGTTGGAAATAAGGAGGCGGGGTTTGGTGATCTGGACGGAGTAAACTTATTTTGGATGGTAAAGGTGGTTTATGATGTTATATGAAATGAGACATCCGGAAAAGATTGGCTCGAGTGAGGAGGAGCGTTTCGTGACTTAGGCCGTTTCTCAAGAGTCTCTTCGCCTATCGGGTTTTTGCCCAATCTTGGTGCTCAGCTTTCTACGAAAGAAGCGACCCGGGTTCCGGACAGCTTTTCCCGATGGCTGCGTGACTCGCTGGTCATTGGTCCCGGACATCCTCATTGCGGCCTCTACCAATGCCGACCTCCCCAGTGGCGTTTCCTCTATTGCCAACATCAACCGCAACGGGCATATCCTGAAAATCGATGGCGAAACAGGCGCCCCACTCTGGAGCACCCTCATCGGCAGCGGCGCTTCGATTCAGTATAGCTCTATCAACGAAGGCCCCGACGGCACGGTCTATGTCGGCGGGCAAGCCAGCCCGAACGTGCGTTCGGACCTTCCCTCCATGGTTCTCACCAAGCTAACTCCAGACGGTTCCCTCATCGACACCGCCCTCATCGGCACCGTATCTGGGCAGTCGCTGCCCTATGGCGGTAAATCCTTTAACGACAACATTCGCGGCATGAGCTGGGCCGACGGAAACCTGTGGATCTGCGGCCAATCGGGTATCTACAACGCTGGTGGAGTTGGTGGCGTCGCGCAGGGCTCCACCTCGCCGACTATCTTCTTCGCAATGATGTCACCAGCGACACCGCCCCCCTCGATGACGCCCGAGACTGGCTCTTCCTCGAACTGCCGGCAGAGGACGCCGAGCAATTCTTTCAACTCGAATTCCCAAATTGAATAAATTGCTAAGGTATTGAGCGGTATCTTCGAGCGCCAACAGGCTCGGGACAGTCCTGAATGGCGCTCCTAGGTGCGGCTCTCTCGACCTACTGGCGGGAATTCTCTCCAAGGTCATCGTGGCATCCGATATCCTCTTTGGCGAAATCAAGATCCTCTAACAGCGCGGCAACCACCTCGGGATGATCCGCAGCCACGTTGGTCGTTTCTCCAATGTCGTCGTCTAGATTGTAGAGGGTGAGTTCCTCAATGTAGGGACGATCCGCAGGAGGCACGTGAGCTTGCCACTGGGTGCCTTCCTTAGTGCGATCCAGAGCGGAATGCACCAGGTGAAGCTTCCACTCGCCCCGTCGCACCGCGCGCAAGGCCTCATGCTGATAGAAGAAGAAAGGCCGGTCGAGCTCGCTTTGCTGACCGCGGAAGATGTCTGAGATATCAATGCCATCCAGCACGCGATCGTCCGGCAAGGTCGCCCCTGCCAAGCGGGCAATAGTCGGAAACAGATCCAAGTTGGCACAGACAAGGTCGGAGGTGGTTCCGGCAGGCACTCTTCCCGGAGCCCGAATGATGAAGGGGACGCGCAACCCTCCATCATAAGTGCTCGTCTTCGCACTGCGGAGGGGATCCGCGGACCCGGCATTGGGTTGCTTAATCCACCAAGGGCCGTTGTCACTGGTGAAGATCACATAAGTATTCTCATCCAGCCCAGCCTCCTTCACCGCAGCCAGCACGCGACCGGTATGATAGTCCAACTCTTCAATGACATCGCCATAGAGTCCACCATCCGAGGTGCCCAAGAAGTCTGGGGAAGCGGCGATGGGAGTGTGTGGCATGGGGTGCGCCAAATAATAGAAGAAAGGCTGGTCCTTATTGGCATGAATGAACTCGATGGCCTTATCCGTGAAGCGCCGGGTGATCGACGACCGGGTCGGATTGCTGAGGACCACGGTCTCTCCTTCGAGGATTTCATCGGTATCACTTGTAACCGACCAATAGGTCTCATCGAACCCCTGGTTGTGGGGGCCGAGTCCCACGCGATAGGTTCCCGCCGGAGGTCGCCCGGAGAGATCCCACTTCCCTGCCATCCCAGTCTTGTATCCGAGCGGCTTGAGGATTTCGGGGAGGGTGATTTCGTTGAGCGACATCGCTGGATGCACCATCGTGCCGTCATCATCAGGATGTCTTTCGACGCGCATGGGATAACTTCCTGTCATCAGGGCAGCCCGCGAGGGACCGCAAACAGTCTGGGCATAAAAACTGGTGAACTTCATGCCCTCTGCCGCCATTTGATCGATATTTGGCGTCTTGATACTAGGGGAACCGTAGCATCCCAGATCCTGATAGCCCTGATCATCGGTGAAGATGATGATGAAATTCGGCTGCCGCTCCAGTCGGAAGAAGGACTTGCCATCCCCATTGGGATCCACGTTCTCGCTCCCAGTGAGCCTGACACTGTCGAGATTCTCTCCCTCGACCTGGGAAGGGACGGTGGAAAACTGCTGCAGGTCATCCGATTGCTGCACCAGGAAGTTCTCGCCCGCTCGCTCCAAGCTGAGCACGACGTCGCTCTCGCCTTCGACAGTGAGACCGAGAATATTAGGCAGTACGGGTTCGTCTAAAGTCGGGTCGTCGCCTTCCACCGCCGTCAACATGAGGGTCGACAAGACGGGAACCTTCGAGCCCGGTCGCACTGAAATTTCCAAAATACCGCCAAAGGATTGGGCTCCCTGGATACGGGCAATACGAGGATCCGCCGAGGCTGTTTCGGGAGTGAACACATTGGTCCGGGTCCCTGCCTGAATGAAGGTTGTATCGGTATTGGAATTGTTGGTGAATCCACCAATGACTCCTTCAATATTGTAGGCCAATGAGTCATCGAGACCGTAGAAGGTCACCGTCCAAGGATTCGTCGATCCCGCCCAATCGGTCACATTGGAGACATCGTATTCACTCGAGAGCCCGGTCAGAGAGTCGTTCGGCCCCGTGCCCAGATAGAAGGTTGGGCCGTCCACGAAGACCGAAATCCCGGCCATCGGAGTGCCATCGGAGAGTCGCTGCAACGAGTCGTAGGTGCCATTGGCTGGAATGTCATTGAAGTGATTTGTCGGCGCAGTGTCGCCAAAGTCGAGGGCCAGAGACCAGAACTCTTCGAGCTCATCAACAGCCGTCAGTCTCATCTCCGAGATCGAAGTGACCAAGCCCGGGACGTTATCAGTCAGGGTAAAGGTGAAGGTCCCCCCGGAGGAAGACAAGCCCGGATAAGTCTGGTAGGAATTGATGAAGCCGCCTGAAGCCGTGTAGGCATACTGAGATCCGCCCACGTTATAGGTATGGTCCCAATCGGAATTTGCCGTATTGCGACGCATCCCAGCGAAGAGTTCGTAAGTCAGCGAATCATCCAAACCGCTCACGGTCACGGTAATGGTGTCCGTATCGGTGCCATTTCCAGCGACATGGTCGGCATACACCGTGGCATCCGCACTGCCGCCGGAAGCGGAGCCATCGAGATTGTTCACAAAACTACCGTCCACTCCGGTCACGGTGATGGTCACATCCTCCTCTGGACCCGCTCCATCGGTCATCAGCACAACGGATTCACCAGAAACCGAGTTATACTGCACATACCCCTCCGCCAATGCCGCCTCCGATGGGGCCGTATCTCCAAAATCGATCTTGAGGGTATCGCCTTGGGAAATGAGCGATGCTTGCGAACCCACAACTAGAGCCAGAACTAACCCAGCTACTTCTATTACTCTTTTCATCATGAAATTTTTTCCTCTTACCGACTTCAAAAAATCCTCTTCCAGCTCTCCCTTTCCGCACCCAAAGAGCACGTGCGAGGGCACTCCATCCAGAGAGGGAGAAATGCAGTGAGAACGAGCCACTCGTGCTCCCGGCAATCTCGGAGATAACAACCTCGAGAACACCAAGTGAAAGAGCTCAAACGCCAGAACGATCAGCTGCAGCCAAGGATGCCGCGAAGTTTCCGCGCTGTCCCGCGTCGGCTCTGATGCTCTGGCAGCGAGCGAAGTCAGGCAATGACGATTGCCGTTGCCAACAACTTCACTCCTAACAAAACAACGGACCTTCCCCGAAGTTTCTTCTGATACCGACGACTGGAAGGGCCGGCATCCAGCTAACGAAACCCTTCTTGGTGAAGGGCTATCACCCTCCCCAAGAAGCAGTCCTTCATTCCCCATTACACCCGGCGACGGCGCAGCAAAGCAAGGCCACCGAGGCCAAGCAGCAAGGCAGCGGATGGCTCGGGAACGACGGTGAGAGTCATCTGGGAGATGGAAGCGAGATCCGAATCGCTAAAATCAGAGACGGTAAAGGAGAGCTCACCACCACTGGAGGAGAGGCCTGTGTATTCGGCGTAGGCATCCACCCCAGTGGTCCCGGTGTAATCGTAATCAACCCCGCCTACCGAGTAAGTCTGCTCGAAAGCATTGGTATTGCCACCCCGGGCCATGCCTCCAGTGAGGATATAACTCAAGGCATCATCCAAGCCGGTATAGGTCACCGTAATCGTATCTGGGCCTCCTAGATCATTGGCCGCAAGGTGATCGTTAAAGATGGAAGAATCGGTCGATCCTAGCCCCGCGCCCGGTGCAATATTGTTCACGAAGTCGCCATTTGATGCGGAGACCGTGACCGACACTCCGACGCCCGTGAAGGCTCCGTCCGACAATCTCTGCAAATCACCAATAGTGAGAGATGAACTCGAAACTTGATTCCAATTGGCCACGGTAGGTGCCGTGGCGCCGAAATCGATTCCGATGACGTCCCCGACAGAAACGGCCGCGCGCGAGGCCGACACTGATGCGAGGAGAAGACCGGCTACAGAGAGTCCGAACGAGCGATGGTGGGTCTTTATATGATGCATAGTAATCGCGTGGTTGAATACGTGTTTTCCAAACTTCCCCAACGTCAGAGTTTTCCAACGTTACGGCAGCTTGAAGAGGCTAGAAGGTTCTCAATTTCTGGCTAGCTAGGCGTTTTCCTAGTCGCCCTGTTGGTTTGATTTTGCGCCTCTGAATCAGTCGGCGAAAAGTTCGATCGTCATCGGTTTGACGAGAGTTGACGCTCAACTTATGCTTGGGATTGGCCTAACCCACCCATGCTGAAAAACCCTCCAAGCCTCCGGCATCTTCGGCGATCATTCGGGCGCAGATTCCTCATCGCCATCATCCCGCTGGTTTCTCTTGGACCGGCTACGGCAGCCGATGGACCGCAGGGTGATTCTGTCTCCCAGCTCGAAGCTCGTTTGCGGGAGATTGATGCCGAACTCGCCGGGCTGGCCCGCTTCACCTTGCGCAGTGGCGCCGGGAACATTGGCTGGATTTCGATGCCAAACGAGAAAGATACCGATGTCGAATGGGCCGAAATCAGCCTCCCGAAAGATACCGTCATTGACCAGATCGTCCTCGTCCCCGTGCTCTGGAACGATGCCGAACAAGGCCCGTTGGCGACCGGCTTCCCTGCCGAGTTCAAAATCATCGCTGGCAGCGAGGCGGCTCGGAATGGACAAGAGATTGCCCACTTGGGTCTTGGAGAAAATTTCCTACCCCGCGTTGCCCCCCTGGTCGTTGACGTGCCACCGACCACCGCAGATTGGATTAGGATCGAGTCCGTCCGTCTCTCGCCAGCTGCTAGAATCGGAAAACCAGTTTTTAATTTATCCGAGATCCTGATCTTTAGTGAGGAACGTAATGTTGCCTTGGCTCAGCCGGTCAGGGTCTCCTCCACGGTCGGCGGATGGGGTGCGACCGCAATCTACAAAGAATCTCTAACAGATGGCTTCACCCCCTTTGTCATGGATGCCAGCGGCGAGGTGAGCAGCCCCTACCTGGCATTCTTTGATTCAGAAGTCTCCTACTCTCTGGAGGTGGACTTGGGCGAGAGCTTTCCCATCGAAGAGATTCGCATTCATAGTTCCGATGCCAGTGAGCATATCCCTCAAATCAATCCCATTGATTTTGGAATTCCTTATCACCTTGTGGTGACCGGATCGCATCGACCAGACTTCTCTGAAGCAAAAACCTTACTCAGCTATCGACGTGATTCGGTTTACGAGGCCGGCCCTATTTTGACCCGCAACGTCACTCCCACCCCCTGCCGTTACATCCGCCTATCGATTCCGGATCCATACCAAATGCCAATCCGAAATCGGCCCGGCTCCTCGGTCGGAATCGCTGAGCTCGAGATCATCTCAGAGGGGCAAAACGTGGCCCGAGGGAAGACAGTCCTGCTTCAGCGGAACCGGAAAGTTACTCACCATAACAAGCCAGCCATCACCGATGGGCGGAACCATTTTGGCGAAATCCTCTCACCGCGCGAGTGGATGGGACAGCTCGCGCGCCGCCATGAATTGGAAACGCAGCGACCTCTCATCGCATCGGAGCTCAACCGCAAATACCTTCTCCAGAAGGCGAACCTCACCCGCATGTATTGGATCGCCGCGCTGCTCGCTGCGGGGATTGTCTTCACCATTCTCGTCGGCCGCATCCTGCGCATGCGCGCCATCTTGAAAACCCGCGAGCGGATTGCCGCCAATCTCCATGACGAACTCTCGGCCAATCTTCATGGCCTGGCCCTGTTAGGTGACATGGCCAAGAAGCACCTCCGCTCCCCCGATAAGATGGAGGAAGTCATTGAGCGCATTCAACACCTCTCCCAGCGCAGCCGCAATGCAGCCCGTCACTGCACCAACATGCTGCAGGCAAATACGATCGGTGAGGACCTCATTGAGGAGATATCCTACACCGCTGATCGATTGCTGGCGGATATCCCCTATCACCTGAGCTTCGAGGGCGAGGGCCATCTGCAAAGCCTGCCCCGCCGCACCCGCAACGACCTTTTCCTCTTCATCAAGGAATGTTTGACCAATATTGTCCGACATGCCGAGGCCACCCGGTGTCAGATTCGGCTCGTTGGCTCACCGTCTCGGATCACCCTGGATGTCACCGATAACGGGCTCGGCGTGAAGCAGGTCCCACCGTCTCTCAATCGCCGTGCCCGACTCCTCCGCGCCAAGGTCTCGGCCAAGACACCCAAGGATAGCGGAACCCGCATTTCCCTGTCCTTCCTCACCATCAAAGGTAAACTGACCAGCCCCCGTAAAGCCCCTAGCCAACCAACGCCATGAATCCCCTGCGCATCATGCTCATCGAGGACAGCCCCGCCTACCGCGAGGTCATCGCCTTCGGTTTAAGCGACGAGCCCGACCTTGAGATCGTCAGCCAGTTCAGCACTGCCGATGCCGCCTACCGCAGCTTGCGAGGATGCTCTCCGGATGCCCTGCCTGATCTCATTCTCCTCGATCTCAACCTGCCCGGCAGCTCCGGCTTGGACGCCATTTGCCCGCTCAAGGAACTCGCTCCAGAGACTGAAATCATCGTGCTGACGGAATCGAACAAAGAGGCCGACATTCTATCCGCCATCTCCTCCGGGGCGACCGGCTACCTCCTCAAGGATTCCTCGCTCGACCAGATTACGGAAGGAATCCGATCAGCAAAAACTGGTGGTGCGCCCATCGACCCATCAATGGCCCGCCATCTGTTGGCCAAATTAAAATCCTCGCCTCTGCAACCTGATAGCGAAACTGTGCTTACGGAGCGTGAGCTCGAAATTCTGAAGCTCCTCGCCGATGGCTTGCTGCAAAAACAGATCGCAGAAAAGCTAGCGATCAGCCCCAAGACCGTCGACTACCACACCGGTCGTATCTACAAAAAATTGGGGGCCCACAACGCTCCTGCCGCCGTCGCCCGCGCCTATCGAAGCGGCCTCCTGACTGGAGACAGTTAGCGATGGTTGACAAACAAACGAGACGACCGTTGCTTGCGTTGACCCGCCCTCACTGCGCGGTCAAGGAAGAGAAGCCTCCGTACAGGTCCATCTACTATCCCAGCAGTCACATCCTCTTTTCCGCTCGAACGGAGTCTTGGAAGCAGCACTTCGGCAAAGAAAAAACAAAACCTCGCCGTGCAGCCAAGAGCCGTCTGACGGTCCTTGTCGATGCGTCCAAGCCTCTCACCGTGTCGTATTGACTTCGTGGACTGACGACGATTTGTGCGGGAAAGCCTCAGTCTCATCGCGACTGGCAAAATGGCGCTTCCCCGCTTAGCTTCCTCCCTCATTCATGAAATACGCCGACCTCGCCGCCATCCTCGAGAAGCGCCTCGCCATCATTGCGGACCACGAGTCCCGCGACCGGGATCCTGAGGCTCACCTTGCGAAGCTGCTCGCGGTGAGCGATGAGATCACCGCTTGGCATGAGGCCCACCGAGACCAAATCGATGCCAACCTGGAGCACTTCCTCAGTGGAGCCAGCTTCCAGAAAGCTCTCGATTACCTCCAGTCTGGCGTGCGACGGCCCTGCGGCAGTTAGGCCATTCCCCTCAGAGCCGGCTTGAGCGCAATTTCCCTTGAAGGAATTTGTCGGCTCTCCATCAGGCTGTTTTACCTGCCAAATTACCGGACAGTTCTCCTGGGCCAGAACAAGGTGATGGTGCCACCGGGACGACTGGTGTCACCTCCATCTCGCGGGCAAAGCCAAGGTCGGACTTGCTCGGCTAATTTCGCCAAGCGCCCTCACCGCTCTTGCACTAAGGCGCTCACGACCTATTCGTCGCGAGAGAGCGGCTCTTTGGGTGGCGAACATCGAGAAAATCGAAAAAAGGTAAAAGCCCGCATCATTTCTAACGGTTAGAGCGGCCTAACCGCGCCGCCGGTGTTTATTTCGATGAAGGAAAACATTCTATTACTCGCTACCACGTTCGCCCTGCTTTCCCCCTCTCTCACTGCCCGCATCATCTCACCGGATGGCTCAGCCTACACGAGCATCTCGGCCAATTACGAGCTGAGGAGCGGCTATGAGGCGGAGAACCTCTTCGACCAATACCTACTTGCCGGTCAAGACGCAGGTGACGGTAATGATGCCGGCCGCGCTTGGGCGGGCAACGAGACATCGCCCTCAGCGGTCATCGAGTTCGAGCTCGATGCGGTGCACGATGTCGACGCCATCGTATACGCGCAGCGCCAATACTTGAGCTATGTGGAAAACGATAAATTCGCGGCAGTCGATATCTGGGCGAGCGAGACCACCGCATTCTCCAGCACCACGGCTCCCAGCCAAGCGGCGCAAGTGACCAATCTCAGTCTCCGCACCGACCTCACGGACAAGTTCCAGCTCTATCGCCTGCCCACCACCATCCGGGGCAAGTACTTCCGCCTCGAGTTCAAGCGCGCCCTCAATGCCACCGGCATCGCCGGCGGGACCGAACTGCGCCTCGTTGAAAACCTTACCTCCGCGTCTTCCGAGATCATCTCGCCGGACGGCTCCCTCTACACCTCCGTGCAAGCAAACTCCGAGCTGAACGGGAACTATGTGGCGAGCAACCTCTTCGACCAGAATCTTAACCCTGGCGATGATCCCGGAAGCAATAGTGATGCTGGTCGCGCTTGGGCGATCGGTAGTGGGAGCACCGCCACACTGAGCTTCCAGCTCGACCGCGTCTACCAAGTGGAATCCCTCCTCTACTCCCAGCGGCAATACAATGCCAGCAATTCCTCGGACAAGGCCCGCCGGGTGGAGATCTGGACCGATACGTCCTCCCCGCTTACGACCCAACCGAATCGCCTCCCGGACGCGACGCTTAGTCTCGATCCCTTTTCCTCGGACCTCTTCCTCGAATACGCTCTCCCCACCTCTCTCAATGGGCGCTATTTTTTCCTCAAGTTCTACAGTTACGGTGGCGGTCTCATGGGTGGCACCGAGCTCCGCTTCTTTGGCAGCAGCGGTGAAGGTGATGCCCAGCCCAGGATTATGGGGCTGAGACGGGATTCCGCCAACAATCACCTCGATCTCTCGCTCAAGGTTCCCGCACCGGCGAGTTACAAGCTGCAATACGCGACCGATCTGAGCGCGAACAACTGGACGGACCTTCCCAATGGTAGCTTCGTGGCCGAGTTTGCAGATATCGATTTCCGCGACACTCATGCTGCTACCGTTGCTCCTGCCGATGGGAAGGCCTTCTACCGGGTTATCGAGAACTAACAGCGCAGCCTCCCTCATGGATCGGCGGGGAGGAAGGGGGCTTGCCCAGTTCCCTCCTCCCTTCTTCCGCCGAGGCCCGGTGGGAAGTGAATGAAGAAACTTCCCACCATCAAGAAAGCTCCCGGCGGCCGACAGTCAGTGCGGTCGCCTCTCGCCTCTTCGCTTAACGAACTATATGGCAAACCCACCCCCCTCTCGGTCGTGGGATCCTCATCCCGCCGAGGGAGGGAGCCATCACTATCCCTCACCGGGCAAGGAGGGTTGAATCCCAGCAGGTCCATGAGGATCCGAGCCCAGCGCGGCAGGGAGGCCAATCCCCGAAGACCTGCCCGGCAAACAACGATGAATCCGCTGCCTCGATAGCCGCAGACGTCAAGGCAGCACAATCTACTAAATCCTCAGTAGTTCGAAAACCGACAGATCGATTCGAGTGTCGCAGACGGCAGTTGTTCCCGAGACAAAAGAAGGTCAAGCTCGGCCTTAAGCCCATGCTGAAGGAATCCATACAAAACACTCGTCTCGGACGATTCGTCACCCGAGTGACCCGGGCGATAAGTGCCCGGGCAACCACATTTTCCTCCAGCTACCCTCGCCTTGCTTCTTTTTTTGGTGTTCTCAAACGACGCCGCCGACCCATCCGTTTGCTTCTTCACCTCGTTCTCCATTTGGCAGGCTTTGTGTTCTCCATCCAGGCAGTCATGCAGAGTCGCACCGAGCAGGGAGCTGTCGCCTGGGCCCTCTCGCTCAATACCGCTCCCATTGTTGCCGTGCCAGCTTGGCTTGTCTTTGGCTATTCTGAGATGGATTCCTACAATGCCACGCGACAGGCTGGTTTGGAGAAGACCCGCCCGTTCGCCGAGAAGCTGATTGGTCATTTCGGAAACAAGGAAATGGATTCCTCGGAAGCTCGGGAGGAGCAAGCCTTTGAATCGTTGGCGACGATCGCCTCCCTTCCCTTTATCCGCGGTAACGAGGTGGAGCTGCTCGTGGATGGCAAGAACACCTATCGCTCCATCTTCGAGGCCATTGATGAGGCGCAAGACTACATCCTCATCCAATTCTACATCCTACGTGACGATGAAGCCGGGGGAGAACTGAAGGAACGGCTCATTGCCAAAGCCCGCGAGGGCGTGCGCGTCTTTCTCCTCATCGACGACTATGGCTCCCTCCACTTGCCCGGCGGATACCTATCCGAGCTCAGGGAGGCCGGCGTGGCAGCCCATTACTTCATGGACCTTGGCAAGAATGCCAATCGCTTCCAGCTGAATTACCGCAATCACCGCAAGATTGTGGTCGTGGACGGTCACACCGGATTTGTGGGCGGGCATAACGTAGGTGATGAGTATCGCGGTCAGCATCCCGTCCTGACACCTTGGCGCGACAGTCACATCCGCATCACCGGACCTGCCGTCAAGACGCTGCAGATCCCCTTCATCGAGGACTGGCAATGGGCGACCGGCAAGGTGCCTGCTGGCCTCAATTGGGAGGTGGCTGAGGACGAAATGGTGGGAGGTAAAGAGGTGTTGATCCTCGCAAGTGGACCTGCCGATCCCATGGAGTCCTGCTCCTTGTTTTTTCTCACCATGATCAATGAGGCTCAAGAACGGCTTTGGATCGCCAGCCCTTACTTCGTGCCCGACGATAAGATGGTGACCGCCCTCCAGCTCGCCGCCCTGCGGGGAGTGGACGTGCGCATCCTGATGCCCGATCTCATCGATAGCACCCTCGTGCACTACTCTTCCTTCTCCTATCTGGAGGATCTCGAGATGGCTGGCATTCGAGCATACCGCTACCAAAAGGGCTTCATGCACCAGAAGGTCGTCCTGGTCGATGATTCCCTCTCCGCGGTGGGTTCTGCTAATTTCGACAATCGTTCCTTTCGCCTCAATTTTGAGGTCACCGGCATTGTCCGCGACCGTGAATTTAACGCAGAGATTGCTGATATGCTGGAAGAGGATTTTGCCAACAGCAAATTGGCCCCCGCCACCGACTACACCGAGAAGGGATTCTTCTTCCGGCTAAGGGTTCGCCTAGCCCGTCTGCTTGCGCCCATACAGTGAACGCCGCGCCGGGATGAAGACCCGGCGGATGGATCGAGCAAGCTCCCTTCATTCCTGACCGAGCGCCATCCGGGAGAATGGCCCGCCTTCTTCGCAAGTCCCTGGGTGCCGGAGACAAATTTCCCGCAAGTTTTATTCGCCACAATGGTATAATGAGTCGATGAAATGGCAGAAATGTATTCTTAAACAGGTTGCTCTTGCGGGGATGGGGCTCACTTTGGCTCACGGACACCCTAGTTTGCCAGCTGGCGACGGGACGACTTCCCCAGCCGAGGTGGAGGAAGTGCGCATCCCTCACCAGACCCGCCAGATTGAGGGATGGACCGTCCATGTCGATGAGAGCTTGCTCTCTGGCGAGCATGCGGAGGAGGGGGCCTTGGCCCTCCGGGTTCTTGAGTACCGCTTGAACCGCATCATCATGCGCCTGCCGGAAGAGCCGCGCAAAGAGATGCAGAAGGTGCCCATCTTCCTCGACCGCGCCCACCCTCTGGGCAATGCCCACTTCCATCCCAGCCGTGATTGGCTGGTGAGCCACGGCTACGATCCTGCCCTGACGGAGGCCGTCCACATCACCAGTGCCCGTTCGCTCATCCGGGGAGCGAAAAATCCCACCAGCGGCGCAGTGGTCCTTCACGAGCTAGCCCATGCTTATCACTTTCTCGTTCTAGGCTTCGAGGAGCGGCGTATCTTGGAAGGCTACCGAGCCTTCTGCGATTCCGAGAAATACGACGCGGTCTCCTACCCCTACGGACGCCAGCGCCCGCACTACGGCCTGATGGATCATAAGGAATTCTTCGCCGAAATGACCGAAACCTTCTTCGTCGAGAACAACACCTACCCTTTCAACCGGACCGAGCTGATGCTCGATGCCCCGGAGACCTATCGTCTCATTGCCGATATTTGGGGTGTGGATGTCCCCGAGCCACGTGGGAAGTGGGCCGAGGAACCTACGGCCTGGGACCTGCGCATGCTTTCCACCCTCAAGGCCCAACGAGGCCAATTCGATGAAGCTCTTGAAATGGTCGCCAAAGCCAAACAGCTCGAGCCGCACAACGAGCGCCTCGATAGCCTGCTCATGAAGCTCGAGGAGGACAAGAAAGCCGCCTCCAGCCCGGGCACCGAGTAGCGCCTCATGGTCGTGCCCTCCATGAAGTGCACGACAGCATGCGCCTGACCCTCCCACACTCTGCTGCGAGCCTTGTTCTCGCGCAGAGTGTTTTTGCGTTAAGACCGCGCCCTAGGCCTCCAGCATTAGAAAAATCGAGCGTGTGCCCGGAAAAACTCCTTCCGTCGGAAGAGACAGAATTGCAAATACTTAAGGAAATTAAAATAATTAGATTGATCTCTCCATCAAAACCTCTAACAAGCCCGCTCTTCTATGAAGACAACCCACACACTACACTGGAAATCAATCATTTGCACGGCTCTTCTGGCAACAGCCAGCTCTTCTCCCGCCGCTGTCATCCTACAACTCAATTACACGCCCCTCTCCGGCTCCGCAGAGGTGACCGCTCATGTGACCTTGGACGATGCCGTGCTTGGTTCAGAATTCATGCTTTTTGACTACTACTCAAAGCCCAGCTTCCTCATCGATCTGTCCATCACAGTCGCCGGCGCTGAAAGCGGGAATGGCACCTACTCGTTGAGCGATTATGATGGCTTTGTCTTCATGACCCAAGGCGCTCTTCCCACAAATGCCAAGGACATTGATCTCAACAACTTCTCTGACATTAACTTCCTGATCGTAGACACTGGGGACCCTGAAGAATTTTCAGCAAGCGCTCCCAATGGCATCGGCTCAAATACTCTATCCCTCAACGACGGCAACTCGGTAACCATCTCCCAAATCTCTGCAATTCCAGAGCCTACCGGCACGTCTCTCGTTCTCCTTGGCTCGCTTCTTATCGCTACCCGACGCAAGCGCTAACCCAATCGTAGCGACTTGCGGGGCTCATCGACTGCAAAATTAAGATTATGCAGTCGATGAGCCCATTTTATGAAGCGTTAGAGAACGACCTAACAACACCTCGCATCAGTCATCGCTTGGGAGAGCGATTTTCTCGAGACGGATGAAACGGCGCGGCGTCAAAGCTGGGTCGAAGAGGGTCGTCGCGGGAATCAGGATGATCGTCTCTTCCGAACGGCTCAATACGAGATCGTCTCCACCAAGAAATCCGCCCCAAACCGGACTGGCTGAAAGAGTCGCTGCTGTGGCCAACTGAAATACCGCACCACTCTCAGCCTCGGCAAAGGGTGGAATCGTCAGCTCAAAGTTTCCCCCCACTTTCCGGAAGCTCCCCAAGGCATAACCCGTGGCGGGAAGCCCCCTGGACTGAAATGGGTCAAGCTGGACCTCCATGGGCTGAGTGGTCGCGTTAGTATCGAAGATGATGCTAACGCTCTTGGCACCAATGGACCTCGGCTCGAAAACCAAGGTTAGGACTCGTTGCCCACCCGGCGAGAGGGCCTGGGGAATCCCCCCTGTCAGCCGGAAGTTCTCGCTGTCATCCAAGGTGATGGATGCAATCTCCAAGGGGGCGTCACCCGAGTTCGTCAGTTGAAAGCGTCGTTCGCTCGACTCACCCAAGACCACATCAGCCGAAGGGGCGGAGCCTGACGAAACGCTGAAGGTACCATTTGATGCCTCGAACAGAACCCTAACGCCGGGCGCGGCAGGTTCCACCCCGGTTGCCGTCACCGCGATCGTCACCGCCTCCTCACCACTGGCATTGCTACGGATGGTGATGGTGCCCGTCTGCACCCCTGCCTCAGTCGGGAGGAAGGTGATGCCAAAAGTATCGCTCTCCCCCGGGATAAAGGTTCCCGCCAGTCCTTGAGTAAAAAAGGCAGGATTGTCAGAAGTCAGAGCCGGATCCTCAAAGATCAGGTCGGCCTCTCCATCATTGGAGACTAAGACAAGAATGGATGAAGACGATCCGACCGTCACTTCACCAAAATCGAGCACTGACGGAATGGAATAGCAATTGCCTGTTCCCACCTCG
This sequence comes from Verrucomicrobiota bacterium JB023, assembly GCA_030673895.1. Lineage (GTDB taxonomy): Bacteria > Verrucomicrobiota > Verrucomicrobiia > Verrucomicrobiales > Akkermansiaceae > Roseibacillus. Next base: position 4,995 of record JAUTCR010000047.1, on the reverse strand, counting down.
AAGCGGCAGGGCTCCGAGAGCCCGGGAGAGCCAACGACCTCCGAGCTGATATTGAATCGAAGCAAGGGAGAATCACCGTCGACGTCGAACGCGTTAACCACCTCCGTATGCTCACCCAACGCATCCGTCCGCGCGGTGATGGAGAACGGGTAGGTCTCACCCGGCTGCAGGGAAACCGGAGAGAGGGTGCTGTAGTCAGATTCGAAACGCAGGCTATTGAATTGAAGCTCCGGGTAAATGAGCGGCAGGCTGCCGGTATTCTCCAACACAAAGGAGCTGGTCACGGAGGACGCGCCGCGCGCAAGGGTGCCGAAATCCGTTCCGCTCTCCGCCGAAGGCGTATTGCCGAGATTGAGCACTTCACCGGATGCCGTCTTGAAGACCCCGGAGATGGAGCCCCCCGCGCCACTCACTTCGAATTGATACAAGGGCTTGCCCGGGTCATTGCTCGCGATATCGATCCGGGCAATCGACGCTCCTGTAGATGCCGGATCGTAGCTAATTGTAAAAGTGTCACTGCTTCCGGGCTTTATTGAGGAAGCGAGCCCCTCAACCACAAACTGTGAGTTGCTGGAACTTGCGCTGAGTGTCAGCCCTGCCCCACCGAAGGATTCCAAATTTTTAACCCGGAACGTCCGGGTCAAACTGGCGCTGGGAGCCGGGTCAGCAAAGCTCGTCCCATAGCTGGTAGAGGGAGCTGTGGGCTTGCCCTCAACATAAGGAATGGTCGGGTAACCTTGCTCTTGGGCTCCCTCGACCAGGATCTGCTGGGCATTCAATAAGGAAAACCCTCCCAAAAGCAGGAGGCCTGCGGTCATTAGTGCTTTCATGTTGTGATTCCCGTTGGGAGCAAAAACCTAAGAAGTTCTCTCGTCAGCATAAAAGGAGATAATCGAACTCGCCGAAAGTTTCCTATACCGCTTCTGAAAGGTTAGTTCGTTTTTCGCCGAGACAGCTTTTTCCGAGGGCAGCCGGAGCAAAGCGGAGACAGACAATCAGTAGGATTGCCCGCAGGGGGCGACCGGAAGGGAGCAGCAAAGTTGGTTGGGACCAAAGACCGACGAGTCACGCAGCCATCGAGTCAAGCAGTCCGGAACCCGGGTCGCTTCTTACGTAGAAAGCTGATCACCCAAATTGGGCAAAAAACCGATAGGCGAAGAGACACTTAAGAAACGGTCTATCCCTCGATAGGACGGCAGGCCTTCGGGAGCGATCGGAATCGCCCAAAAACCAAGATCGCCAGCGTCAGGCTACGGGTGGGGAGGGAGACTTCTCAAGACAACGGAGGCTGCTTACTGGCGCTGAAACAAGGGACATCAGCCCGGCAAAAATCAAAAATTTGGCACTTTTCTTGCTTTCCTGCCCGACAGTTTCTTCGCCATCGAAGCCAAGCTGCGCGCATCAATTCCCTAGCGTTTCCTAAATACTCTATGAAAACCAAAGTAATCATCGCCTCACTTGTCGCGTCCGTCCCACTAGCTAGTCACGCGGCGACCATCAACATCGACTTCGGAAGAACCATTTCGACGGGAAACATCAACAACGTCGCCACCGCCGATGTCACAGCGGGAAATACAGACAGCATCCCCGACCTCATCGACGATACTGGCTCGGCAACAGGCTTCTCCTTCACCTTTGCGACTGATGACGGCTTGGGTGGCGACGACAACAATGTGGGCACCTACGACAATACAATCGGTAATGCGCACACCGGCCCCTACGCCGCCAGCGTGACCTCTCTGCTGGGCATCACCGATTCTGCCATCCTCGGAGATGGCATCAACGTCATCAATGTAAACGATCCTCTCCTCACCTTGGGCGGACTGGACAGTAGCTTCACCTACGAGCTGCGCATCTATAATGCTCGCGGCGCGGGAACGACTGGAGCTTGGGATTACGCCACGACGGATGGCACAGGCACCTACAACCTGAGCGACGACTCGATTCTCGATAATGACGACGTCATCGTCTTCAGTGGTCTCACTCCAGACATCAACGGCGAAATCTCCACCGTTCTGAGTAAAAATGGAAACGCACGCGGCGGAATCAACTTCCTCCAAGTGGTCACCACTCCAGTTCCCGAGCCTTCCGCAGCGCTTCTCTTGGGACTGGGTGCGCTGATCGCCACAGGCCGCCGCCGCCGCGGGGCTTAATCGGCATCTCGACCCAAAAATTCCCTTATCTTTTGATGGCGAGCTTCTTGCGAGAAGTTCGCCATTTGCTTTTTTCGAGAACGGCTCATCCCAAGAGCCCGGCGAGGGAGCCAACCCCTATCACAGCACTGGCGGGACTCCATTGGCGCAGCAAAATCCAAGACCTTGCCGCGAGAGTTTGATTGCTCCCGGCGGCCAAGGCTGCTCTTCTTGTCACAACATGAGAGGACTCCATCTATCTCTTATCTATCTTCTTCTTTTCAGCCTTCAATCTATCAGGGGCCAGGCATGGAAAGGTGAAATTGACTCTGATCTAACCAAGCTGGAGAATCTCGCCCGCAAGGGAGATCCGGAGGCAATGGCCTCTTACGCCTTCCACTCCATGCGCTGCTTGGGTGGATTGACCTATCAGCCAAATCGCATCTTCGACCTCTTCACCCGCGCCGCCGCCGCGGGAAGCACTGAAGGCAAGGTCGGCCTCGCGCACTGCTATTGCTTCAATGTCGGAACGGTGCGTGATCTCCGGAAGGCACAAGAACTCATCGAAGGCCCCTTGAAAGAGGGACACCCTGTCGCACAAAAGATCCGGGGCTTCCTCGCCTACGGCTATCAGGACGTTCTCCCCAGAAATCTAGAAGAGGTCCGCGCCTTCAATCGCAAGGCGGCCGCCCAAGGCTGTGTCGCCGCTCGGTATAATCTGGCCATCAGAGCCATTCAATCCGAGGACGAGTCCGAGATCAAAAACGGCATGGAGCAGCTGCGCCGCATGCATGAAAACCAAAGCTTCGCCATGGCGTCCGGCTATCTGCTCAAAGCCCTGGACGAACACACGATCTGGAACGATCACGATGAAGTCCGCGCTTCCTGCGTGAAACGCATCAGCCACTATGCCGACCTTAACGAGCCCTACGCCCTCTACCGGCTCGCCATCTTCCATGAGCAAGCGGGAGACTTAGAAAATGCGGTGGCCTGCTATGCACGCTCCGCCCATCTGGGATATGCAGGCTCATGGTACGCCCTCTGGTCCCTCGGGAAATATGGGTATGCCGATGACTATGGCAACGTCTGGGTGCGCTCCCGCGATCTGGGCAATCTGGCCATGCGAGCCTACGAGCGAGGCCAACACAGCAAATCGTCGCTCTCTTGGGCAGCCTGGGAAATCACCAGACGGGCAAACCAACCCGGCTATCAAGAGAAACTCCCTCAATTGGAGAAGGACCTTCTTGCGGGCCTGAAGGAAGGCGCCTGTCAAAATCACGACGTCCTCGGCCGACTTTACTACCGGGCCAATGCCAAGAAGAACCCCAAGCTGGCTCGCCCCGCTTGGGCCCGCGCCCATCTCGAGGCCCATAGCCACCACAACACGGACGGCTTGCACGAACTTGCCTTTCGCTTCCTCGAGGGAAGAAAGGAAACTGAGAAACTGGCCCGAGGATACGCCTGCGTGGTGCAGGCTCGCAACATGAACGACTCCTACTGGCTAACTGAGAAGAATTGGCAGTGGGCCCTTGGGCGAATGACTCCTAAAGCCCTGGAACGAGGGAAAGAACTAGTAGCCGACCGATATCCTCACGGAGAGAAACACCGCAGGAAGGCCGAAGACTTCCTCATCAAGATCGGCCATCTCCCCAAGCGCGTGGAGTAGCGCCCTCCCCCCTCATCACTCACGCCTCATCATAAAGCGCGCGGAGGTTTTCATACCAATCCTGGAATTCCCCAGGCTTGGCCTCTCGCAGCCCCTTCACCGTATCGTGCACGGTCAAGGTCACCTTCCTGTTAGGCGACGGCTTGGTCGTCCGGTGATAGGGCTGTAGCTCAACGTTGCGCACCGTGAAGGTCAGCTGCTGTCCCGGCGTGGCCTCGCGCAGGATACGCCGCAGCTCGGGGAGGCCATTCTGCCGATGCAATTCCTTACCATCAACATAACAGACTATATCGCCAACCTTGAGACCTGACTCGGCAGCCGGTGAGTTCTCATCAAGAGCGCGCACCAGAGGACGCGCCCTCATCTCTCCCTCATGGGCTAGCTGAATATGCCAATGCCAGTCCACCCCGAGATTCGAATCCCCTACCCCAAGCATGCGGAAGCGGAAGATACGCTCGAATGTCCCCCGGATACGAAAGCGCACCTCGGGACCTTGATTCTCCCGAGCTTCCCGGAAGAGGGCCCGCGAGACTTCCGGCAACTTGGTGCGGGAAATCTCGAGCAATCGCATTGTCGCTTCCTCCCGCTTCTTGAACTCACGGTCCTCCATCTGAACGAAGATCTCAGAGAGGTCCAACTCCTCCACAGCCTGATAAGGAGAAGGATCAGGATGAAAGCGATCCTGCCCCCAACACATCCCTCCAGCGACAAACAAGGCAATGAAGCAACACCCTTTCATTGGCTATCGATACTCTGGGATATCAGCTCCGATAGGAAGCTCTTTTTTACTCACCGATACCGCCCGCTCCCTACAAACTACCAGAGAGCACCGGACCAGACTCATCACGCTCTTCGCTAGCAGCTAGCTCGACGTTCGCCCCTTCCGCCACGAACCCCGGGCTGTCAAATGAAGGAACAAGGACTATCAGCTTCTCACCGAACTGCGTCACCCCTTCCCAGAAACCGGCCACCGTTCCGAATACCGAAAAACTGCTTAAGTGAACGCCATTCAGTTGTGTCCTTATGCGAGCACGAAGTGCAGCGGCTGCATCAGGAGCAGTGATGTGGCGAGGAACGAACCGCTAAACGAAGCCATGCAGCCCAGCGGAACGCCCCTCGAACAACCAGCGCGGGGAGTGACGGCGCGACTCGTGCGAGGTGCTTTTTTGTTTCCTACGGCGAAGCCGCAAGCAGCAC
>JAUTCR010000046.1 GCA_030673895.1 Verrucomicrobiota bacterium JB023 | reverse complement strand
ACACAACTTAGCCTTACTTTCCATTTCATGAAGCATCCACTGCTTCACAAAATTCGCACTGTAAAGGAACATTCACACGGAGACTAAAAAGTCGGCTTGGCACTCTGTCCGTTACCGACTCGCTTTGGTTTCTCGTGGGCTGCGTCTCGCAGCGGGCGGCGACTCAACCAGCGATCGCGGTTAGCGTCAACATCATTCCACACTTAAATTCGATTTTTCTTCGAATACCCGCTCGAAACCGCGTTTGTTCCACGCTCTAACCCACGATTTATAAGGAAAAACCTCTCTACGTTTGTTCCTCAGTCCGGATTCAAATTCAGGCCTCGGCCACTTCGAACATCGGGTAATCGAGGTATCCCTGCTCGCCGTGAGTGTAAAACGTGCTCTGATCCGGCTCATTGAGGGGGCTTTTCGTCGCAAATCGCTGAACCAGATCAGGATTTGCGAGAAATGGGACTCCGTATGCGATGAGATCTGCCTCACCTTCTTCAATAGCCCGATTGCCGGTCTCATAGGAGTAGCCAGCATTCAGCATCAGAAGGCCGTTAAAGACCTTCCGAATGTCGGGGGCAATGTAGGGCGCATCATCCGCCGCCATTTGATGGTCCACTCCCGGTCTTGCTTCCAAGAGGTGGAGGTAGGCGAGATCGTGGGAATTAAGAGCTTTTGCCGCCGCAGTGAAGAGCGCGCGAGGGTCGCTATCAGACATCGAATTGAACGGGTTGGTCGGCGAGAAGCGAACGCCTATCCGCTGGGGAGCCCAAACGGACTTCACGGCCTCGAGGACCTCGAGAAGAAACCGGAGCCGGTTCTCTATGCTTCCCCCATATTGGTCATCCCGCTGGTTGACGCCATCGCGAAGGAACTGATCGATGAGGTAGCCATTCGCCGCATGAATCTCCACGCCATCGAAGCCTGCCTGAAAAGCACATTCTGACGCGTGGCGGTAGTCGTCGACCGTCTTCTTGATCTCGTCCACGCTGAGAGCCCGGGGGACTTCAGGCGCTTTCTTTCCCTCGTCGGTGAAAACCGGATCGTCGTCAGCCTTGGCAACCGGAGAAGAAGAGACCGGCTGCATCCCATTGAACGAGGAATGCGACGCCCGCCCCGTGTGCCAGAGCTGGAGGAAGATCCGCCCTCCGCTGAGGTGGACAGCGTCGGTGATTTTCTTCCACCCTTCGACTTGCTCCTTGGTGTGGATGCCCGGCGTTTGTGACCAGCCGATTCCCTGCTCGGAGATGTGGGTGGCTTCGGTAATAATCAAACCGGCGTTACTACGAATATTGTAGTATTCCATCATCATCTCGTTGGGGACCCGGTCTTCTCCGGCACGAGCGCGGGTCATGGGTGCCATGACGATGCGGTTGGAATAGGAGAGAGGGCCTGACTGCAGTGGTTCGAAAATCTTGTCCATCGGTTTGTGTCCCCTCCTTGCGCAGAACCGGTGCCAGCGTTTTGGAATGAGTTTTAGCGACGAATAGCCATGTCTCGCCACCTTGCGTCGTGCAGAATGCCGCACCGGTGCTCGGAGCCTGGGGAAACTTGCAATGCACCCGTAACGAAACAGCCATGAGGAAAGGCTTGCCAAATTGGCCCGGACCCCGTTGTTGGCACGCCCAAGAAATGAGAACACTCCTCAGCGCCTTCGCCCTTTTGTCCTGCTCCTTGTCTGCCGGCGAGACGACATTCATCACCTTCGCCTCCTGTCACAAAGAGAGCCGACCAGCCCCGGCCTTCGAGACCATAGCTGCGCAAAGGCCGGATCTCTTCATCTGGATGGGTGACAACATCTATGGTGATTCCGATGACATTGAGGTTCTCGTGCAAAAGTATCGCAAGGCTCTGGCCCGGCCCGCCTATCAACGTTTAATGCAGACCACGGAGATCATTGGCACTTGGGATGATCATGACTACGGAGCCAACGATGTGGGGAAGGAATTTTCCATCAAAGAGCAATCGCAGCAGGCTTTTCTCGATTTCCTCCAAGTTCCGATGGACAGCCCGAGGCGCAGCCGAAGGGGCGTCTATGCTTGCCACGACTACGGTGAAGAGGGTCAATCCGTTCGCGTCATCCTGCTCGACACCCGCTATCATCGAGATTCTCTCGACTCGGCGAACGGCACGATTCTCGGGGAAGAGCAATGGCGATGGCTTGAGGAGAAACTGAAGACAAGTCCGGCCCGGGTGAACTTAATCGTCTCGTCTATCCAGTGCCTGGCAGCGGAACATCGCTTTGAAAAATGGGCAAACTTCCCAAAGGAACGGCAGCGACTTCTTGACCTTCTCGCCCGACCGGAAATGCCACCGGTGGTCATCCTAAGCGGCGACCGGCACTTGGCGGAGATCTCGGTGGAAGACAAAGCCGTGGGCTACCCTCTTTACGACATCACCACTAGTAGCCTCAACTCGAGCTTTGGAGGGAATGCTACGGAAACGAACAGCCTGCGCCTGGGGGAAAACTATGGAGCGAATAATTATGGAAGCCTCACTATCGATTGGGATCGCCGTGCTCCAGTCATCACCGCAACAGTCCACAGCGAGCGAGGACGCCCGGTGCGAGCTACTACGTTCACCCTCGACCGCTCACAGGAAGGCCAGTAAGGAACCTTCCTAGTTTTCATTTGCGAACTCGATGAGCGGGGCAAGGGTCATCGGGAAAATGAAAGTTTACGGATACGGAACAAAAAGCAAAGAAGATGAACTCGTCCCAGTAACCTTCGAGCGCGGCGAGCTGCGCGACGGTGAGGTTGCGATTCAAATTACCCACTGCGGGGTCTGCCACTCGGACCTTCACCAAGCTAAGAATGATTGGGGCAATACCATTTATCCCTGCGTGCCGGGGCACGAAATTGCCGGTGTGGTCACCGAGGTTGGCCCCGGGGTTACTCGATACGCCAAGGGGGATCGGGTCGGTGTGGGCTGCATGGTCAACAGTTGCCAAGAATGCGACTCCTGTGAAAAAGACGAAGAGCAGTACTGCTCCGGACCGAAGAGTTGCACCTTAACTTACAATGGCCCAAAGAACCCCGACGGCAGCAACACCTACGGTGGATACAGTACTGATATCATCGTAAGGGAAGAATTCGTCCTTCGGGTACCTGATGAGATCGAGCAAGACAAAGTGGGGCCCATTCTCTGCGCGGGCATCACAGTGTACGCACCTATGAAGCACTTCGAGTTGAAGGAAGGGCAGACGCTCGGTGTCGCAGGCATCGGAGGTCTCGGCCACATGGCAGTCAAGCTGGGTAAGGCGCTTGGGGCGAAGGTGGTGGCCTTCACCCGCAATGAGGATAAGAAGGAAGAAATCCTGGCCATGGGTGCCGACGAGGTCGTCATCTCAACTGATGAGGAGCAAATGAACGACGCCGCGGGCAGCCTCGACATGCTGATCAACACGATCCCCGTCGCGCACGATATCGCTCCCTACATCCAACTGATGCGCCCCAATTCCCACTTGGTCATTGTCGGGAACATGGACTCCTTCCCGGAGTTCTCGCCCGGCCCCCTCGTCTTCAACCGGATCTCATTGTCCGGCTCGCTCATTGGAGGCATTGCGGATACGCAAGAGGTCCTCGTTCTATGTGCCAAGCACGGCATTGCACCTGCCACCAAGCTTGTCTCTATTGATGCCATTAACGAGGTCTATGAGGAGCTTGCCAACGGTGGCGGACAAGACTTCCGCCATGTCATCGACTTGGACACTCTTCGGAAGTTGGAAGAAGATTCCCAGCTGGAGGCTACTGAGCTTCCCAGCCCGGAGCGAGGTGACCTCGCCAAAGCCAGCTAGACCGGCCGGCCTCGCTTTGGAGCGGGACGGCCAAGGGCGAGGCGCCATCTTGCCGGGTTTCTAACCATCGAGTCGGGGCTACCGCTCAGGCGGAGCTTGCTGCTTGCCCTCCCCGCGTAGGGAGCTAGACTGTCCACCATCTCAATCTGCTATCCCATCATACCAATAACCAGCCCTTCTGCCACATGACTCTCCAACCATCCCCGAGCCGGTCACGCATTCGCCTGTCGCTTACCCTCATGGCTCTCTGGGCCGCTCAAGCAGAAGGAGTCTCCCTCCAAACCATCAGCGATTTCGACTACGACTTCGATAACAATGGCGGCGTGACCTATCCGCTGCAGCAGGACTTCAAGGGCGTCGAGGATGTGACCTTCACCTTTCTCGAATCCGACCCCGGCGGTAACGAGAATGGGAACTACACAGCCGACTTCACGGGCTTCGGCGGGCAGCCTTCTTATCTTCAGCAGGAGATTCGCTTTTTCGAGTTCACGCCCCACGCTCTGACGGCAGCGTTTGCGATGGATTTCGCAATTCCTCTTGAGGCAGGAGATCTTCTTCTCTTCCTTGATTTCGACCTGATGGAAGAGAGCGCTTCTATTCGGGCCTTCAGCCCCGAAGGAACGGAAATCACCGACCTCTCCGGCTGGACCTATAACGAGTATCCGGGACAGACTGGGGTCAGCGATAATACTCATCAATGGGACCCCGCCACGGCACAACTTACAACGGACGATAGCACGGCTGGCAATGTGGCCTTGCCCTTGGCCACCCTCACTCTCGATCAACCTGTTGGACGGCTGGAATACTTGTTCACATACGCGGAGGAAGGCGGCATGAGCTTCCAAGTTGCCACGCTCGTGCCCGAGCCTTCCACAGCCTCGCTTCTCGCGGGTTGCGCCCTCCTTCTTCTCCGTCGGCGGCGGTGAACCCCCTCCGCCCCTCGCCCGGCAGATCAAATTGCATCGGGCAAGCGTTCAATCCGCACGGCTTTTTCACCAAGGAGCCACCCTCGGGGCCGAGGAAAGGAGTCTAGCTCCTTTCCTTAAGCCGCTCACAATCCGTTGCTCAGACAAGGCGCTCACGCGATTTGGCATGGCACGGCATGACCGCTGCGCACCGGGAGCTGTCATGTCTACCGTTATCGAAGCCAATACCATCACGGTCCAACAAACGACCGAAGCTTGTCAGAACCTTCTGCGAGGAGAAATCTCCGCAGTCGAGACCTACAATCTCGCCATCGAGAAATACGGCGACCAACCTTTTGCCGACACCTTGCGCCAGATTCGCGCAAATCATCTTGAGAATGAGCGCCTCTTGCGCGAGCACGTGGGCTGGCTGGGAAGCGAGCCTGCCACCGGATCAGGCGCTTGGGGAGTGCTGGTCAAAACTCTGCAAACTGGCGCTAACTTCTTCGGAGAGAACGCATCACTCAGTGTCTTAAAAACCGGGGAAGAGCATGGAGCCAAAGATTATCAAGACGCCCTCGAGGGCGAGCTCATGCGCGAGGCCCGAGAGATGATTGATCGGGTCCTTCTCCCCCGTGTGCAGTCGAACCTCGCAACCCTGGAATCCATCAAGGAAGCCTAGGCCCTGTCCAGCAGCAGGAGACTTGTCGCTCGAGCTGGAACGGCAATGGCCTTGTCACGAAATCTCCCACTTGCCGTTTACTACAGAATGGCTCCGCACACGCCTCTTCCCAAGAAGGCGTGTTTTTTTGCTTACTACTCATGCCGTAGAACAATGAAACGCTCTTTTTCGCACCCTTGTCGGCTCAAATTTGGCGAAACCGCGAAGAGTTGGCACTGAATCGGCATAAGGAGTTGCCACCAACCCTTGTCCTCACATGGCTAAGAAGAAAACAACGTCGAAAAAATCCGCCTCCAAGAAGGCACCCAAGGAGAGCAAAAAGAAGGCCGCTAAGAAGACTTCCAAGAAAGCAGCTGCCAAGAAGAAGCCCGCCAAAAAGGCAGTTAAGAAGTCGATTGCGAAGAAAGGCTCCTCGAAGAAAGCTTCGAAGAAGGTTTCCAAAAAAGCGGCCAAGAAACGTGCTACCGAGAAACCTCCCAAGAAGGCTCCCCAAGCCAGCAGCACACCGCCTACGGATGCGGACATCGCGGCCCGGGCCTACTTCGTCTATCTTGATCGCGTGCAATGGAACAAGCCGGGTGATCCCTACGGGGACTGGATCGAAGCCATCAGGCAGCTGAAGGAGGACTGACCCTTCACCGCCTCCAATAAACTGGGGATACCCTTTGATCCCCGGAGCAAGGATTCGGGCGATCCCGCGCTTGCACTCCGATGAGGCTGCGGCGATACTGTTCAAGTGAGTCGCAAGATCATCCACGTGGATATGGACTGCTTCTACGCGGCCATCGAGGAGCGGGAAAATCCTGACCTACGAGGCAAACCGGTAGGCGTCGGGGGACGGTCCATGCGGGGCGTCCTGACGACGGCCAATTATGAGGCGCGTAAGTATGGCTGCCGCTCAGCCATGCCTGTCTTCAAGGCGGTTGAGCTCTGTCCTGATCTCGTTCTGGTCCCGGTGCGCTTCGACCTCTATCGCGAGGAATCGGCCCACATTCGCTCCATCTTCGAGCGTTTCACCTCGTTGATCGAGCCACTCAGTCTGGACGAAGCCTTTCTCGACGTCAGCCACCTGCCGGAAACCGGGGCCGAGATTGCTGAAGAAATTCGGGCCCAGATCCGGGACGAGCGAGGCTTGGCCGCATCGGCAGGGATTGCCCCCAACAAGATGCTGGCCAAGATTGCCAGCGATTGGAACAAGCCCGACGGCCAATTCGAAGTCAAACCCGCGAACGTGGCCGGCTTCATGATCAATCTACCTGTCCGCCGAATCCCGGGAGTCGGAAAGAAAGGAGCGGAAGCCCTCGCCCAGCTAGGAATCCAAACCTGTGGCGACCTGCAGAAACTCGAGGAATACGAGCTGGCGAAGCGCTTCGGCAAGTGGGGCCGCTCCCTCTACCAGCGCTGCCGGGGGCGTGACCACCGCGAGGTCGAGGTCGAGCACGTCCGCAAATCAATCGGGCGCGAGACCACCTTCCGGGAAAATCGGGAGAGCTTGCAGGATCTGGAGGCCGACCTGCCCTCCCTCATCGCGCAGGTCACCCAGACATACGGGTCCAAATATGAGACACGCCGTATCAAATCTTTGGTCGTCAAACTGAAGTTCGCCGACTTCGAAAGAACGACTGCCGAGCGAGCGACCGGCACCATCGATGAAGACATCTTCACGGAGCTTCTCCAGATCGCCTGGCACCGGGGAGAGGGTCGACCGGTGCGCCTGCTCGGCGTCAGTCTCAAGCTCGCGGATGAGGAAGAGGCCGCGCAGCTGGAGCTCGGCCTCTAAGCTCTTCCTCGTCAGACATCCTCTGGAACTTGCTGGCATGGACGGTGCGAATTCCCCGCCCAATGACAACTTCCCCGACTGGCCCATGGATGGACTTCACGGTCCCGCTCTCCTACCGGCTCCCCGTCTGGCCGGACAATCCACCCTTCCAGCATCAAGGGCAGCAACAACTTGAGCATGGTGATGACGCCAATGTCTCCCTCCTCTCGACTGGCACCCATACCGGCACTCATACCGATGGCTTGAATCACTTTATCCAAGGCGGCAAAGGCATCGACGAGATGCCGCTCGACCTCATGATAGGCCCTTGCCTGATCATTCACGTCGACGACCCCCGCCAAGTTACCGCCGATGAGATCGCCTCCCAGCTGGAAGCAGCAGGCTCTCTCCGCCGAGTATTCTTCAAAACCCGGAATTCTGAAACCGAGTGGTTCAAGCAGCCGTTCCTCGAAGACGCCGTGCATTTCGCACTTGATGCGGCAGAGCTTATTGCAAGATCCGGCATCGAGATGGTGGGCATCGATTACCTCTCGGTCGGAGGCTATCAGGGCAATGTGATTGACGTCCATCACGCCTTCCTTGAGGCGGGTCTTTGGTGCGTGGAAGGGCTTTGGCTGGGAGAAGCCGAAGCCGGAATGCATGAAGTCGCCTGCCTCCCCCTCCGCCTTGAGGGCGGCGACGCGGGTCTCAGTCGAGTCATTGGGAGACGGGTGGGATCATGAAGGACATCGAATTTCTCATCATTGGGAGCGGGCCCGGGGGCACCTCGGCAGCCCTCAAGCTCGTGCAGGCCGGGCGGCGGGTCCTCATGATAGAGCGCGGTGATTTTCTCCCCAAGGAGGCGGAGAATCGCGACTCGCAGGCGGTCTATGGAGAGCGGCGCTATCGCACCAGCGAACGTTGGATCGATCAAGAGGGCGAGGAATTCCAGCCCTGGATGCACTTCCACGTCGGTGGCAATGCCAAGCTCTACGGCTCGGCGCACTTCCGCTTCCGCGAGGCTGACTTTGGCGAAGTGCCTTATGATGAGGGCATGAGTCCGGCCTGGCCTATTAGCTACTCAGACCTTGCCTCATACTACGATGAGGCGGAGGCGCTCTACCGAGTGCATGGCAATCGGTCGATGGACGCAAGCGAACCAACCGGAAGACCCTACCCCTACGGCCCCCTCAAGGATGAGCCAGCTATCAGCCAGCTAAAGCGTGGTCTCACCGAGACTGGCATTTCTTCATTCCCCCTCCCCGTCGGCGTCAGCCCCGGTGAGAGCAGTGGAGGCTGGGAGACTGATCTCGCTCACTTCGATGCCTATCCCGATCCTTCCCTTTCGAAAGCTGATCCGGAAGCCGTGGCTCTGGATTCCCTGCAAGGCGGACGCTTTGAACTTCTCACAAAGACCCAGGCGCTTCGCTTCCTTCATCGCGATGGTCAAGTCATCGGCCTTGAGGTGGAACGCGAGGGTCAACGAGAGGTTCTCCAAGCGGAGCGCTACCTCTGCAGTGCAGGCGCGATCCAGAGTGCGAAGCTGTTCCTCAACTCCGGGGATGATGGAGCCTTCGCCAACTCGTCGGGTCAAGTCGGACGGAACTACATGGCGCACCTTTGCTCGGCTGGGTCCGCCACCTTCAAGGAAGCCGTCCCAGACAAGTTTGCCAAAACCTTCGGAACAAACCATTGGTACCAACCGGATCGTGGCGGCTGTTTGGCGGGCTCCATTCAGACACAAGGCAAGTGGGACGCGGCTCAATATGAACTTGAGCCATGGACTCACCTGGACGGATACGACTCCCGGCAGCTCGCCGAGCACGGGCTGGAATTCTTCTTCATGACTGAGGACCTTCCCCTACCCCAGAATCGTATCCAGTTGGACAGTGGAGGTCGTCTCCATCTCCACCGCGAGCTCTCCAATCGTGCCCTGCATCAGCAGCTTGTCGATGAATTTGGAGCGGCCTTGGCCGAGCTCCCTACGGATTCGCTCACCCTCCGCCACTATCGTAGCCAGCTGATGCCCGTCGCCTGGTGCACCCACCAGTGCGGCACCTTGCGGTTCGGTCTCGATCCCACCACGAGTGTCCTCACCCCCGATTGCCGCGCCCACGACCTGGATAATCTCTGGGTTCTCGACGGGAGCTTCTTCCCCTCTAGTAGCGCCCTTAATCCTACGCTCACCATCGTCGCCAATGCCCTCCGCGTCGGCGAGAAGCTGGCGACCCTTTAACCGCAGTTTGATGAAAATGAGAACTCGCCGTTTTTCCTTTCATCCCTCATCCTTTAGCCAATGCATCTTCTTTTAACCGGAGCCAATGGCTACATCGGCCTACGCCTGCTACCCGCCCTTCTCGAGGCGGGGCACCAGGTGACCGCCGTGGTGAGGGATCGGCGCCGCTTCCCTTGTGAGGAATTTGAAAAAGAAGGAAATCGCTTTCAACTCATCGAAGGCGACTTCCTGCAACCGGAGTCAATCGAAGAGTTCCCCGAGGACATCGATGTGGCCTACTATTTTCTTCATTCCATGGGCGCCGGGGGAGATTTCGCCAAGAGGGAGCAACAAGTGGCGGTCAACTTCATGGAGGCTCTCGCGCCCACCCAATGCCAGCGTATCATCTACTTGAGCGGGCTCATCCCCGAGGAAGAGGCCCTCTCCGAGCATCTCGCCTCCCGCTTTGCCGTTGAGGACGAGCTTCGTAAGGGCACCGCGGAACTCACCGTCCTACGGGCTTCCATCATCGTTGGTTCCGGTTCCGCATCCTTCGAGATCGTCCGCGATCTGGCCGAGAAGCTTCCGGTGATGATCTGCCCCCGCTGGGTCAATACCCTCTGCCAGCCTATCGCCATCCGTAACGTGATCGATTATCTCGCCGGATTGCTCGACCTCCCGGAGACAGCGGGGCGCACCTTCGATATTGGCGGTCCCGACGTTCTCCGATACCGCGACTTGCTCTCCCAATACGCGGAGGTCCGGGGCCTGCACCGGTGGTTCGTCCCCGTCCCCTTTCTCAGCCCGCGTCTCTCCTCCTGGTGGCTCTATCTGATGACGACCACCAGCTTCCCGCTCGCCCAGGCTTTGGTCGACTCGATGAAGCATGAGACGGTCTGCCGGGGCGACGACTTGCATGAGGCGATCCCCATTGAGCGATTCAGTTATCGGCAAGCCGTCGAGCGGGCCCTCTCCCGCATTGCGCAAAACCGGGTGCCCTCCAGCTGGATGGATTCCCTGAAGTCCGGGCGACTCGACCCACGCTTCCTCGACGTCATCAAGGTGCCCGAGCACGGCGTCTATTCCGACCGCCAGCGCGTCCCCTTGACCGCACCACGCGAGGAGGTGATTGATGCCGTTTTGTCTATCGGCGGGGACAAGGGCTGGCCCTCCATGAACTGGGCTTGGAAGATCCGGGGAGCCTTGGATCGCCTCGTGGGGGGCAGTGGCCTGCGGCGGGGACGGCGACACGATACCGAACTCCGGCCTGGTGATGCGCTCGATTTCTGGCGAGTCGTTCTTGCAGACCGGGAGGCCGGACGCCTCATGCTCTATGCGGAGATGAAGTTGCCGGGAGAAGCGTGGCTCGAGTTCCGAGTCGGCAAAGAGACCCTCACCCAGACCGCCACCTTTCGGCCCCAAGGCCTCTTCGGCAGGCTCTACTGGTTCTCCGTTCTCCCCGCGCACTGGATTCTCTTCCCCGGCATGGCGAAGCGGCTGGCAGCAGGGAACGACAGCCGTGCCCTTACTCCGATTCCTCCGACGAGCCAGTGAACTTGAAGACCCGGAGAAGAAAGATCAGGCTCGGAAAAATCAACAAACTCCCCACCACCAGCGCGATGAGCAGCTGCCGTAGAGTCGCCTCGGGCGCGGCCGCATCGTAGAAGGTCAAAGCCCCTTCCGTGGTGATAATCGCATTGGGCCGATAGATGATCCACCAGCCGAAGAGGATAAGGACCACCTGTCCGCTGGCGACAATACGGGTCAACATCACCTTCTCGCGCGACATCGAGACCCACAATGCGACGAAGAGAACGGTCGCAACGATCATGGCAGCAAGGGCAAGGGGATGGCCAATGAACTCGGTGGCCAGACTTCGCTGCTCGCCTAACGAGGCAAAGAATACCAAAGCGCCCAAGAAGATGATCGCCACATTGAAGGCTGCCGCCCGATGGCGGAAGTGCTCCTGCAAACGCTCGTCATCCCGACTCTCCCCAATCAGGAACACACTGGCCAAGAAACAGAAGATGCCGGACACGAAGAGACCGACGCTGGCCGGATACCAGCCAAGCCACGGATCGAGATAGGCTTCCTGAAAGGCTTCCGCTCGAACGGGAATCGTCCCCCGCGTCAAGCTGGCGGCAATCACACCCAGCCAGTATGAACTCCACAGACTCGAGAGGCCGAACAACCACGTGTAGGCACGCTGACTGACCGGCTCCTGGATAGCATCATAGTGCCGGAAGGTGAAAACCGTGCCCCGCACAACGATCCCCACCAACAAGGCAATCATCGGGATATGCAGCGCCACCATCAGCTTTGTGAAGACAGGAGGGAACCCCATGAAGAGAATCACCACGATCAGAATCAGCCAAATGTGATTGGCTTCCCACACCGGGCCCATTGCCCGGTTGATGGTGTGCTTCTGCTTCTCCCGTCGATCCTTGGCGGGGATCAGCTCGAGAATGCCTGCTCCGAAGTCTGAGCCTCCGAGGAGAATGTAGAGCAGGAGCGAGGCGGCGATGAAAAAGACGAGGGCTTCAACCATGGCTTTCGAGCTTCTGTTGCGTGTTTTGAATCTGGCGCCAGAAGAGCCAGGTGGTCACAGCGGCCAGACCAAGATAGAGCACGAGGAAGAGCACGAAATGATAGACCATCCCGGGCATCGGCGTCACCGCCTCTTCAGTGCGAAAAACCTCGTAGATGATCCAAGGCTGCCGACCGACCTCGGTCACGATCCACCCCGCTTCGATGGCAATCATCCCCAATGGGGTCGCCGCCACAAGGGCCCAGAGGAACCACCGGGGCAGCGTCTTTTTCTTAAGAAACCAAAAATAGAGCAAACCCAGCCCAGCCATCAGCATTCCAATGGCGACCATCACTTGGAAGGCTAGGTGCACCACCATGACGTTCGGCCAGTCATCCTTGGGAAACTGGTCCAGACCAATCACCTCGGCCGACGGATCACGATGCGCGAGAATGCTCAACGCGCCCGGGATCTCAAGCCCCCAGGACATCGTCTCGCTCTCCTCATCGGGAATACCTCCGATGGTCAAGGGGGCATAGGTCGTGGTCTTGAAGTGGCCTTCCATGGCAGCCAGCTTGGCCGGCTGAAGATGGGCCACCCGCTCTCCCGCGAAGTGCCCGACGAGAGGCTGAACCAGCGCCGCCACCGCTCCGAAGGCCATCGCAATCTTAAGGGCAGTCAGGTTGAGCTTGGCATTCCGCCCACGCAGATAGAGGAAGGCGTGCACGCCGGCGACCGCGAAGCCCACCGCTTGCAGCGCGGCTACCTGCATGTGGATGGATTGATGAAGCCAGGCATCATTGAACATCGCGGCCACCGGATCGATATTGCTCGCCTGCCCGTCCTCCCAATCAAAGCCTGTCGGCGAGTTCATCCACGAGTTGGCAGCCACGACGAAGATTCCAGAGGCAAATCCGGAGATTCCCACAACCAGCCCGGTGCCCCAATGCACCCAGGGCTTCATCCTGCCCCAGCCGTAGAGGAAGAGTCCAATCGCGACCGCCTCGATGAAGAAGGCCGTTCCTTCCCAAGAAAATGGCATTCCGATAATGGGTCCGGCATGCTCCATGAATTGGGGCCACAGGAGCCCCAGCTCAAAGGAAAGGACCGTTCCGGAAACCGCGCCCACCGCGAAAAGAATGGCCACGCCCCGCATCCACATCTTGGTCAGCTCAAGGTAGACCGGATCCCCTTTCTTGAGATGAAGCCAATGGGAGACGGACATGAAGAAGGGCATCGTCATCCCGATGGCAGCAAAGATGATATGGAAGCCCAGGGAGAAAGCCATGGTGGCGCGAGCTGCCATCAAATCGTCCATGGCAGAGCCTAGACCGAAGGCATCGCTCGGCAAGGAACAATCGCCAGCCGCAAGCAACTTCACTTGGGCAGATGGATACCGATAACGAGGTGGCGAGCTCAGTCTCCGCCCACGCGGAAGCGGAGGTAGCAGGACGGCTTCTGCGAGGTGCGGTGGATTGTCAGCCTGACGTCTTCCACTGACCCGTCGCCTGCGGGATCCGGCCCAATGACTTCTTCAGAGAAATCCGGATCGCTCGGATCCAGTGTTTGCCAATCCGCTAAATCACCTTCCGCTATCTCAATGACCAGCGATGGCGAATTCTGGCGACGGCGGAACTCGAGGACAAACTCGGAGCCTCCTTCTTCCCCGGTGAACGCGCGGCGGGAGAAGAGCGGCGCATCGGTAGCCAGGGGATCACGCCCGAGGTGAAACTCCAAAAGATTGACCAGACCATTCCCATTCGGATCGGCAAAAGGAGAGGAATCCCGATCCTGCCAGTCGATGGTCGACTGCCAAATAGAGAAGGGTGTCTCTCCAACTTGCAAGGTCAAGGTCCCGGAGGATTTGGCCAAGCCGTCCCACACTGAGAAACCCAAGCGCTCCTCGCCCTCAAACCCTTCATCAGGATAGTAGGTTAGAATTCCCTCACTCTCCACAATTTCACCATGGCTGGGGGGATGCTCCAGGGAGGCCATCCCTCCTTCTGGCATAGGCAGCGTGAGGGTAGCCATCCCACCCGCATCGACAGTCAAGACTTCATCCCCGGCCTGGGGCCGGACGTTGGCAGCACCCGCCTCCACCCGCGCAAAGACACCCTGCCCGGCATTGTAATAAGTTCCCGTATGGGATGCCTCCAGCTTGACCGGACGAACCATATAGTAGGTCGTCTCCGCATCCGCAGGCTCATCCCGGAAGACGGTCTCTGCCTGGGGGGAATCGGTTAGACGAACGTAGGGTCCCAGTCTCTCAGGCGAGGAGTAGATGTGATACCCGATAACCTCCCCGTCCGGAGAAGCCTCCCATTGCAAGGAAACACCATCCTCATCCGGGGCCGCGGCCAAGTCACTCGCGGGAGCGATAGGATGAAGTCGCAAGGTCGGATCCCCCATCAGATTGATATGAACGTAGCCGTCAAGCCAACCATCGAAGTCATCCACCGGCAGGTAGTCGAAACCGGGTGACGCGGTGCCATTGTCGTTATTGTTCACGGTGCGGAGAAAGCTCTCGCCTATCGGCGCACCCATCCCCATGTGATGGAAAAACCAGTTCGGCCGGACACCCCAGCCGCAGGTCAAGCCATACCAGGGCATCGCGAGCATCGCCCGCATCTGATTATTCTCCCAGCTCCAAGCCTGCTTGCCACTCGCGAAATTCACCGTGAAGTGGGACTTGAAGCGATAGGACGGATAGTTTTCACCATTCCAATCCCGTCCCGCGATGCCCCAGAGAAAGGGCTGCGATTGCTCGGTCTGGTCATCGTAAGCTTCGACGCAATTCTCCCGCCCTAACATCGCAACGACAGCGGCCGCCTCCACCGGACTATCATCGAAGGCCATGCTGGTGTAGTAGCCTCGCCGGGGAACCGCATGGTGAAGATGCCGGAAGTTGTGATTCTTCGTCAGGTAGCGTCGCATCAAGGCGACCTCATCAAGCGGCCAAGCCGGCATGCCCGAGAAGTCAACTCGCCCAACTGGTAGCTCGATGCGGTGATTGGGCCCCGGCACGATGACCTCATCCAGATGCCCATCCCCCGGATAGTAGTTCCGACCGCTTCCCGAGGTGGAACGCACATCCTGCCACTGTCCATCGAGGTCCGCATAGTAGAGGTCGGTGGCCTGCTCATAAGGCTCGTGCTGATCGGGGGCAATCAAGCCACTGGTCTCCACCGGCAGATTGCCTAACAGAAGCAAGGAAGACAGCGGGGCTTCGTCCTGCCGGCTCTGGATGGCAGCTCGGAGCGCAGAGGCTTCCCCCTCCCCATCTCGCGGGGAATCTAGTCGCTCGACCGTCCAGCCATCCCCGACCAAATCCATCTCGAAGCGGCCCAGCTCGGCAGCCAGCTCGGTCGCCAAGCCCTCTTCGACGATAAGAAGAATCCTGCCTCGATCGTCGACCAATGGCGCTTCGATACCACAACTCAAGTAGGCCGCCGTCTCAGCCTCACCGTTGGCCGCAGGGAGGAAGAACTTGTATTCATAAATCTCACCCGCTTCGACCGCCGCATCGCTCCAAGTGGTCGTCGTCGAGTCGAAGGTTCCTTTCAACTCCCAGGTTGACGCCCCGACCTCGCCCTGCGGACGCCGGGAGATTTCCACGCTTTCAGGCTCCCGATGATTCAAGAACCAGCTGAAGGCCAAGGACGGCTCCTCGGCATCCACTTCCACATCCACCTCGAGCAGATTGTGCACAGCAATCGCGGGGATTGGCGTCAGCGTGAGAATGCCGCCGCAAAGTAGGGAGGGAAGAGATCTGATGGTGGTCATCCTATTGGGTCCCCACCCATCGTCTTCGCATCGCCCGAATGCAAGGAGGAAGAAGTCTCTCAATCTCAAACCTGGGAGTTCGCCTTTTAAAAGATTGGCTCCGTAGCCTCAGCAGGCTCCTTGAGCAGGGCGAGTAATTCCTCGGGCTCGAAAGGTTTGGCAATGTATCGGTTCATTCCGGCCTTCAGACAGGCAGACTGAACTTCGCCGGAGACATGCCCGGTGAGGCCAATAATTTGAGGCTGCCTGTTGAGCGTCTTCTCCCGGATTCGTCGCGTTGCCTCATAGCCGTCCATCACCGGCATTGAGCAATCCATCAGCACGAAGTCGTAGTCCCCCTTCTCCACCTCCGCTACGGCTTCCGCCCCATTATTGACCGCCGTGCTCGCGACTCCCTCAAAGCGGAGGAGCATTTTCATCGCTTTCCGATTTTTCGGATCGTCATCGACAATCAGGACCCGGCGACCCCCGCCAGCCTCTTCCTCAGTTTGCGCAGCCTCCTCATCTTTCTTTACCTGGATGAAGTCATCCAGACGATGGTCGGCGAATTGAATCCGCGCCAACCCGCTCACGATAGCTTGGCCGGTTAGGGGCTTGGTCAGGATGGCATCGAATTGGGAGTCCTTCTGGTCTTGGATTTGAAGAGCCCGTTCATAAGAAGCGAGGACAATCATCGCCGGACTCATGCTCCCCCGCTCCGCCTTGATGCTCTTGGCAAAGGCCACTCCATCCAGCTCCGGGTAATCATCATCAATAAAAAGAAGATCGAGGTCCTTCTCCTTGGCGAGAATTTGACGAGCCTCGGCCAGCGTGGCGCAACACTCGATATGAGCCCCATACGTCGCCAGTTTCCTTCTCACCACTTCGCAATTGAGGTGATGCCGGTCAATGACGAGGCCCGAACGCCCGCGCAGCATCGCAACCACTTCGCTATCTTGCTCAATTCGCACCTCACAAGGAGTCACGGGCAGCTCGATCGTGAAGCACGTGCCCACACCCTCCGAGGAGGTTACGGCCACCGCCCCTCCCATCAGCTCGGCGAGTTCGCGGGTAATGGTCAGCCCCAGCCCCGTTCCGCCAAACTGCTTTGTTGTCGACCCATCCGCCTGACAAAAGGCCTCGAATACCGTCCCCAGCTTCTCCTTGGGAATTCCGATGCCTGTATCTTGCACTTCGAGGTTCAGCACCACCCGATCGCCCTCCGTGCTCTCCCGACCCGCCTTCAGGACAATTTCACCCTTCTCGGTGAATTTCGCTGCGTTCGACAAGAGATTAACAATCATTTGCTTGAGGCGCAGCGGGTCGACCATCACTCCCGTTGGCACCTCATCATCAATGAGTAAACCCAGAGCCACCTTGCTGGAATCCACCCTCATGGCAACGATCTGGATGCACTCCTCAAGAAGATGCTCTAACACACAGGGCTCCTCACAAATCTCGATCTTGTTCGCTTCGATTTTTGAGAAATCGAGAACGTCATTGATGACCGCACGCAAGGTCTCGCCAGCGGACCGGACGATCTGCGCCATGCTCTTCTGCTCGCTAGTCAGCTGGGTGCGGCTGATTAGGCTCGACATACTAATGATGCTATTGAGCGGATTCCTCATCTCATGGGAGATATTGGCAAGGAATTGCGACTTCACCACCGAGGCCTCCAAGGCCTCATCCCGTGCGCTTCTCAGCTCCCTATTGAGCTGCTCTTGCTCACGCGAGGAATCCTCCAGGCGGCCGGACATCACATTCAGCGCCTCTTGCAGGGCCCGCACATCGGAGGCCCCTCCCGAAATCTCAAATCGGCGAAACTCCCCGCCGGCGATCGCCTTGGCCTGCTCCGTCGCAGTCGATACCGGGCGAGAAACCCAGCGATGCAACGCGTAGGCGAGGATGAAGAAAGCGAGCGCCGTCGCGGCCAGCGCGGCTGCGAAGACTCTTTTCTGATTCTCCCGCTCCCTGACTGCCGCAAGAACGTTCGCGTTGGTGATATCGCTCTCCAATTTCTGAACGATCCGATCAAACAGCTCGGTCGGGGCTCGATCTTGCCCCCTGACCAAACCATCCGTCGCCCGATGATCATACCCGTTGCTTTGGAAAAGCTCGACCGCCTCCCGATAAGATTTTCCCAGCGCGAGGTGCTGGGAGGCGAATTCCTCCACCAACTCCTCTGCCTCCGAGCCCTCGGTGAGATTTCCAAGTAATTTGCTGATTAGCTCCCGGGTCCTGCTCTCCTTCTCCTCAAAGCTTGTCCAATAGCGCTCGAAATCCTCCGTGCGATGACCGCGCAGGAGGACGTTCTTCCATTCCTGAACCTGCTCCTTGAAAAGCGCTTGAGCTTGGCGAGCCTGGCTCTCCGCCCGGAGAATCTTCGCGTTTTCCCGGACCAGCTCGTCGTGAAGGTCATTGGCTTGCAGGAGGGCCCAAGTCCCGATGGTCACCAGCGCGGTGAACGAAAGGGAGATTAAGACAAGGATGAGGGAGCGAATTCTCATGGGAGCGAGGTGTCAGCCGAAGCTCGGGACACTCGAAGAATTACTTCCGGGCCCTGAGGATGACAACTCCCCAAATTTTCTCAGCCTTCCCTCGTAACCTCCAGAGGCTCAACGAAGGACCCCACCTTAACAACAAATATTTCTTTAAACCGACATCTCTCTATTTTTATAAACTCGCAAGCCTTTCATTATCAGGAATCTTTCATCGAAAAAACAATGGAAACCAGCCCGTTAATATATACATTTTAGACCCATTTCTCACATTTAGAGTTAGAAAACCCCGCAGCTTGAGCTCGGTTAGGAGGCCTCAATTTTTTTTCATTTTTCCTCACCTCCCCGAGCGAAATTACGCAATAGCAGCCGGAACTTGACCCCAACCTCCTCTTCTCTTACCCGCTGGCAGGCGCTTGTGGCGCGCCTGCTATCAAACCGAAAAATATCATGCCTGTACTCGTTGGAAAAAAAGCACCCTCGTTCTCAGCCAAAGCCGTCCAAGGTGAAAACATCATCGAAGGCTTCTCGCTGGATCAGTTCATCGGCAAGAAATACGTGGTCTTCTTCTTCTACCCCAAGGATTTCACCTTCGTCTGCCCAACCGAGCTTCACCGCTTTCAAGAAGAGCTGGCTGAGTTCCAGAAGCGCGACGTCGAGGTCGTGGGCTGTTCGACCGACTCGGAGTTCTCCCACTGGGCTTGGCTGAACACTCCGAAGGAAAAAGGCGGCATCCAGGGAGTCCAATACCCACTCGTCTCCGACATCAACAAAACCATCTCCGAGGACTTCGACGTCCTTGCCGGGACAGAGACCATTGACGATGAAGGCAACTTCGCCATCGAAGGCGAATTGGTCGCTTATCGCGGTCTCTTCCTCATCGACCGCGAAGGCGTGGTCCGTCATCAAGTCGTCAATGACATGCCTCTCGGTCGCTCGATCCGTGAGTGCCTCCGTGTCGTGGACGCTCTTCAGCACTTCGAGCAACACGGCGAGGTCTGCCCGATGGATTGGCAGAAGGGTGACAAGGCGATGACCGCCGACCACGAGGGCGTCTCCTCCTACCTCGGCGAGAAGTAAGACTTCCCTTCCAACTTTTTCTCCAAGAACCCGCTTTGCCATCTGGCAATGCGGGTTGTTTTTTTTCGGCGCCGAGGGATGTCTGCAAACTCTCAAAAATCTTCCTCCGTAGAACGATTGCGCTCCTTCAATTTACTACTCCACTAGTAGTTTTTCGCTTGGGTGATAGCTTGAGACGTTACGGAACTGTCATTTGCAAAATGACTGGTTAGGCGCGACTGTGCAAGACACTGGCACCCATGATTCAACCCATCGACACCTCAGACAATCCCGACTTCCCCACGAGAGATGGCAATCATCTCGAGATGCTTATCAACGGCCAAGAAATCTTTCCCCGTATGCTGCAGGCCATTCGGGATGCGCGGCATTCGATCAGCTTGGAGACCTACGTTTACTGGGCTGGCGAGATAGCGGTCGAATTTGCGGAAAGCCTCGCCAGAGCGGCGAAACGAGGGGTCATCGTCCGCGTCGTTCTGGACTGGTATGGCTCCAAGAAGATGGACCGTGGCCTCATTGAAAGAATGGACCAAGCGGGCGTGAAGGTGCGTCACTTTCGCCCTCTCAAATGGTATGACCTCAAGCGGTCCAATCAGCGGACACATCGCAAGCTAATGGTGGTAGACGGCCAGGTCGGGTTCACCGGAGGCGTCGGCATTGCCGAAGAGTGGACCGGTGATGCTGAGGATCCGCAACATTGGCGGGATAATCACTACCAGCTACGCGGCCCCATCGTCGGTGACATGCAGCGCTTGTTCTTCGCCCACTGGGAGGAAGACGACCGGCCCGAGGCACAGGACAAGCGATTCTACCCCACCCTTAAGCCTGAGGGTAACCTTGAATGCCGTCTCATCGCCGCCGAGCCTTCGGAAGGCGAGAACCTCATCGAAAGAATCTATCTCGATATGTTGGCAAAGGCAGAGGAGCGTTTCCTCGCCGTGGCACCCTACTTTGCTCCTAGTGAGACAATCATCGCCGAGCTGGTGAAGGCGGCCAAGCGTGGCGTGAAGGTCGAGGTCATTGCAGCTGGCGAGAACAACGACATGCGTGTCGTCCGCAAGGCCTTCCGCCATGATTGGGGTGACCTGTTAGAGGCCGGCGTCGATATCTACGAGTACAACCGTACGTTGATTCACGTCAAAATGCTCATCGTGGACGAAAAGCAATTGCTGATCGGATCCTCGAACTTCGATATCCGCTCTCTACGGATTAACAGCGAAGCCTGCATCCTAATCGAGGACAAGAGCTGGATCCAAAAGCATGCCGAGGTCTTCGCCGACGATCGTCAGCTCTCCGAGAAGATTTCCTATGAACAATGGAAAAGCCGCCCTCCGCTGATGAAGGCGAAGGATCGCCTCTCCCACACTCTTCGTGACTTCCTTTGAGGTCACGCCGGCAAACTGCCGAGTTCCTCGTCCACCTTGCGGTCGAAGCTTGCAAGGAGACCGGGAGCCTCCTTCTCGATGGCTTCCTCCACATTTTCTCCAGAGACCGCATCTTCCTGCTTCTGCTTCCTCATCCACTGCCAGAGGTGACGGACCCCCTCCCCTGCGAGACGATGGTCGATGCGGGTGACATTCCGCTCGAAGATGGGCATCACCTCCTGCGCCCGCTCCTCGGTCAGGTAACCATTGAGAGCCAGCCGAGGGTGCCCGGCAAAGCGCGCGAGGAGGTAAGATTCGATCATATCTGATACCGCATTCTTCACCATGAGCCAGAAGAAGACGGTCCGGAAGACCTTCTTCAACGGCTTCATGAGGAGGCCTCGCGCAAAGCCCCTCAACTTCGCGCTCAAACTGCCCTTTCGCCCGGCGAGGGTCGCGGCAGCCTTCTCATCATAGCCGACGTTGTTCCGCTTTAAGACCGATTCAACAAGCTTGCGACGCTCGCGCTTGAGAAGGTAGTCGTCGATAAAAGGGAGCGGAATGAATTCGTAGACGCCCGAGCGGAGACTCCTGCCGTGGTCTGCCAGGGAGGCTGCCGATTTTTTGAGTTCGTGTTTTTCAGGATTCTTCATCGATTAAGAGTTTTGATTTAAAGGAGCCTTCATCCTCCAGGTTTCCCCCCAAGGCACCGGCCAGGGTCCCTAGGGTGGAAGTGAAGAAGGAAAAGCGAAGGAGATCAGGAAGTGATATCGCGTGACCCACCCACCCCGCAATGACCTCGCGGGGAAATGAGAGAGCGATGAGAAAAGAAAGAACAAGCAGCATGAGCCAAAGCGAGGCCATGCCGGATAGCAAAGTCAGCTTTAAGACGACCCGACTACGCACCAATTGCTCGCTGAGGCGGCGCTGTCTGGTCAGCTCATGCAGATTCTGCCCGTGATAAAGCACCACCGTCCCCGCAAGAATGGAGAGAAAGGCTCCCGCTCCCAAGACCCGATCCCGGGTGGCCATACCAAGCTCCCAGGATTCCGCACCGAGGAAGAGCAGTAACATACTCACGAAGGCGGCGGCCGTCAGCCGCCCCAAGCGGAAGGGCTGCTTCCAAGGCTCATAGCCAAGAACATCGACCAGAATCCCCTTCGGATCCGCGATGAGAGTGCGCAACCAGAACCCCAGTCCGGGCTTCTCGCCCGCCTCCTCCAAACGGAGATCGGCCACCTCTTCAAGGCGAGCCTCAACCGTCTCCCGGTCCTCTTCCGAGAAATCTCCGAGTTCCGATTGGCCACTGTCCAAAGGACGCCTCATTGCTCCAGGCTCGCTGGGACTCAGTCCCAACATGTGCCCTAACAGATATTGGGCGACGGCAGCCATGCGGAGCCAGGGTTCATCCTCATCGGCGGGGTAACGGTTTGTCGAAAGCACGGCGGTCTCCAGCGCGGAGGACGGCGTGCCGAGGGTAAATGGCCTGGTCCGCGCTACCAAATCGGCTTGGGTAACAACCAGTGCGAAGTCCCATCGCCTCACAAGTTTCTCATTGCAGCCGATACCGAGAAGCTGCAGGGGATCGAGACGCGATTGCTCCGCTTGGCAAGGCGCTCGCTCCGTCACATCCATCACCCAACGAAAGTGGGGAAATTGCCTGGAAAGCTGGGCACCAAACGCTTCCGCCGCCTGCTTGGCCAGCTGGCCAAACTGCGCCTCCTCACGCCCCGGAATGGGCTGAACGACCCAGCCCACCACCACCTGCCCGCGCTCGAGTTGACCGTCGATGCCCATCACTTTGATAAAAACATGGCGATGAGAGCCACCCCATAGAGCGATAGAATCCCGAAGGTCTCAAAACCAATATTCGCAATCCCGCGTCGCTCCCGACCAACAAGCCCCATCATCAGAACCGCCGTCATCAAGATGGCTAGCGACACCAGGAAAAGCTGCTGATTACTAATGGCATGGTAGATGGAACCCTCGCGGTAGGCCACGTCGGACGCCGCCATGAAGAGGCTATCGAAGGCATTTCCCCCGATGATGCCACCCACTGCCAAGGTGTAGGCTCCATTTCTAACAGCCGCAATGGAAGTCACCAATTCCGGCAAGGAAGAAGAGATTGCGGTGAAAAGCCCTCCGACCAGCGACTCGCTCAGGCCCAGCCGGTTGACCGCGACGATGCCGGTCTCTGCCGTGAGCCAGCCGGCGACAGCGGTCAGGGCCGCTAACAACACGAAGCTCACCAAGGCAGCGGTCCAGGATTGCTCACTCTTCTCCGCCTCTCCCTCATCTTCCTGCGTCACATCCGTCTGGTGAGGGTGCCACATGGGATCCGCCTTGGTTTTGGAACTCAGATGCATGCCGTAGCAGTAGGCGGAAACCATCAAGAAAGTGACCGGGTGCATCCCAAGAAGCGTCAGCTCGGGCAGGGAAAAGGCCATGAGTGGCAGACTCAGCAAGGCGATGAGCAGCCCCGCCTGCATGAGATTGGCTAGGGAAGCCGCCGCGTGTTCCAAATTCCCCCGCCTCAGACAAATGTCGGCGATGCCGAGAAAGGCGGTCTGCGCCGCAATGCCGCCAACCGCATTGGAGATCGCCATCTCCGGGTAACCCTGCCACGCCGCCGTGATCGAAGCCACCAATCCTGGCAGCGACGTCGCGGCCCCCAGAAAGAGGCCTCCGGTGATCGCTTGGCCGAGACCCGAGCGATCCGCGATCGTCTCCGCCACCTTGGCAAGCCGCCGTCCGGCGAAGAAGATGACCGCCACACTACCCGCAAAGATCAGGACGTGATAGACGAAGGGGAGGGAACTGAAGAAATCTCGCATAAATCGGCACCATCACTTCGCAAGCTCCATACCACCGCAAGTGCGGGGGATCCTCGCCCGAATGCCGAGACAACACCAAGCATTCTGCAAGACCCCCTCATCGGCACTTGCAGATTGCTTGCACAATCAGGCGCCTTATCCCCCCAACCTCAGACGCTCCACCGCCAGGCGGAAACTCACCCGGCGGGTCTCGATTTCCCTCCGCAATCGCATCCGCTCGGTAGGATCTCCACAATTTGCAAGCTCCTCCTCCAGCTGGGCTGCCTCACGCAGCAGCTCCACCTCGGGCGGGGCGAATCCGTTTCCCTTCAGCATCGAGAAGCCAGCCCGCCAGCTCTCGGGCGTCTGCAAATACGCCTCCATGTCCAACTTCGTTCCCGAAGGGGGTGGTTGGAGCCGCCCGGAAGCAATGGCCTCATCAATCAAGCTCTCGCCGAGTTTTGAGAGATTCTCCATGGGGATGATAAAGAAGCAGGGCGCAGTCGATCGCCAGCGGAAAGCACCGCTCCCTGGCCTTCGTCGCCTTACCCTTGCCAAGTGGCATTGTAGCCCCGGGTATCAACATGGATGAACCCTCGGTAGAGCCCTACGCCTCCTTTGAAGAACCCCTCTCGCCGGAGATCCTTCGCAATCGCGTAGGCCGCCTCGGGCGAGCAATCGTAGATAAGGTCCAAAGCCTTGTTCTGCATGTGCCAAGAACGGCTCGCTCCCCCACAGACCCGGTTGTAGGCCGGGCAGCGATAGGCGGAGGTAATGAGAGTCAATGGCTTACCCAGACGATGGCGAATTTCATCCGCCACCTTCAAGGTCGGCGTGATGTTCGCCCACAGCCTGCGAGGCGGCAGGGTATTGTTCACCCCTTGCCTGACCCGACGATGCGGCCGGATGACCTCGTGAGGCTTGATGTAGCGAAAGGATTGGGTTGAGAGATAGTCGCCGTAAGTTCCGGCAGGATAGGATTCAGGCCGACGAGGTCTGGCCTCCACCGGCTCCTTGGTCGGCTTGGGATTGCCGGGCCGTCCGGAGGTTGGCAGCTCGATTGGCTCTCCGATGATCTCGAGGTCGGAAAGTTCCGGCAATTCGGGAAACTCGATGCTTTCAGGAATGAATTTAGCGAGATCGATCGGCCACGGATCATCTTGCCATCGCTTGACGCCAAGGGCAGCTCCTGCGG
Source organism: Verrucomicrobiota bacterium JB023 (assembly GCA_030673895.1). Lineage (GTDB taxonomy): Bacteria > Verrucomicrobiota > Verrucomicrobiia > Verrucomicrobiales > Akkermansiaceae > Roseibacillus. Next base: position 26,544 of record JAUTCR010000046.1, on the reverse strand, counting down.
AGAGGAGACCTATTGATTGGAGCCACCGGCGACGTTGGGGGGAATAGTTTGAGGGCATTCTTATCAATCAGGGAGGATTCGGACCGCCTTCCGTCGACAGGTCCTGGAGCGTCACAAGGTGCCCCCGAATTCTGATGATGCCAGTCGTTTTATTCCTGTTTTTTGTAACAGCACTTTTCGCCATTATCCTTTGCAGGTCCTTCTCAACCGGCCTCTCCCGGCTGTCCCGCAATTTCATCCGCTTCCAAGGCGATGCGGCTATGGATCGCGTGGATATCCTCGGCACTCAGGTTCAGCCCAGCTTGCTCAGACTCGAGGGTGCCCTTCAAGTGATCAGTGAACCGCCGGAGATGCTCTTTCCTGATTCCCTTCCCGGCATGAACCTGACGCAGTGGCTTGCCCGAGTAGAACAGCGGTCCACCCAAGGCTTCGCTGAAGAATTCCTTCTGCATCCTTTGCAGCTTTTCGATTGGTGTGTGCTGAAAGAAGGGCGCCAGCTCCTCGTCCGCAAGCACACGTTCATAGAATTGATCGATTAGCTTGCTGATGCCTTCTTCACCACCTATGCGTTCATAGAGAGATTCATTTTCCATCACCCATAGGATAACCAAATTTTTCCCTCCTCTCCACCGCGCTCCCTGTGAATATCTGCGCGTTTCTTGCTCCAAATGACGGTAGCCACCCGCTCGTCACCGGGAACTACCACGTTTCACGTATCAGACCGGGCAATCAGCTAACAAATAGAAGACCTTACCTTGACAAAGAAGGTCTTTAGGCAGGCACTGCAGGAGAGCGAAAAATTGGATTTCGCTGAAGCGAGGAGGAATAAGGTCGCGGCCGATCTCTCTTACCCAGTGATTCCCGGCTGCCGCGAGGTGGACGGAACAGTTAAAATTAACCAAGCGAAAAGAAACATGAAAGCATTCCTATCAATCGTTGCCGGTCTCATTGCGATGACCGCGTTTGCCTCTGCCGGTCAATTCCCCGACATCTCTATCGAGGAGTTGGACAAGGCGATCAAAAGCCAAGACAAGAAGGTTGTGGTCATTGATGTCAATGGCTCCAAGTCCTACAAAAAGGGACACATCCCCACCGCGATCGACTTCGCCGCCACCAAGGACATCGCCGAGGCTCTTCCCTCAGACAAATCCACGCTGATCGTGGCCTACTGCGGCGGCCCCAAGTGCGGAGCCTACATGAAGGCTGCGAAAAAGGCGGAGTCCCTTGGCTACACCAATGTCGCCCACCTGTCCGCTGGCATCAGTGGATGGAAAGAAGCCGGCAAGAAGATCGCCGTTAATTAATTTGAAAGCAGCGTTCCCAGCCTGCCTCAAAAAAAGGCAGGGCCCACGACGGGTCCTGCCTTCTTATCCAATTATCCTAACAAGGAGAAACACCCGAACACGCTAACGTGTCCACGGCTTCTACTTTCCTCACTCGCCCTCTTTGACGGGCCCCATGGTGGACCCCGTCGATTCGGAGCCAGGGCTCTCACTGCTTGAGGCGCTGCCACCGGTCTCCATCTCAATACCTTCCGCCGCCGCGAACTCGGCCAATGCCAAATCGGCGAGCGCATCCTGCTCGGCGGCCTTTTGCTCAATGTCACCGAGGTCCAGCTGATCCTTGGCGACCCGGGCCCGGCCCGCCGCCTTGGTCCGCTCCTCCTCGACGATTCCTTCAAGGCGATTGAGCGTATCACCCGCGCCTCCGATTTCGGTCACCATGCCTGCTGCCATTTCGTTGAGTTCGGCCATGGCCTTCTGGACCTTCATGTCATCAATATCGCGGGCGAGGCGGTCGATCTTCTCCTTCGCCTCTTTCACGGAGACGTCCCGCGCCTTGGTCAGCTCCTGATAACGAGTCTCCGCCGCCTCGAGCTGCTCCTTGACTTCATCATGCTCCTTCTGCACCTGCTTCAGCTTGAGTGCATACTCCCCGGCGGCATCCCGGTTGCCAGCCTTGAGGTTCGCCGTGGTTTTGGCCCGCAGATCGTCTTCCTCCCGATCCAGCTTCTTCGCCTGCGTGATCAGACGCTCGACCACCCCGGCATGGGCTGCCAGCCCCTTGTTGAATTCCGCAATCTGCCGACGCAGGTTCTCTTTCTCCACATCGAGAAGAGCCTCCGGATTCTTCTTCTCCAAATTACCGACAAACAAGCCGAAGAAGCCTTTTATCAAATTTCCCAGTCTCTTAAACATTAGTCGTTCAACCTTTCCCATCAACCATGCCTCCTCTCCCCCTCCTTCGGCAAGAGAAACAAAGAGCCAGTTTCTCATCGCCATCTGCCATCCGGGCAGACTAACCACACGCGCTTATCCCGGACTTGGCGAGCACTGCCTTTCCCGCTATGGATAGTGTTCCTCTCCCCTCTTCATCCGACTGATGCGACGATTTCTCAAGATTTTCCTGCCCAGTGTCTTCCTCTTGCTCGCGGCCGCCGGGTTGACTGGCTATATCCTGCAGCAGAAGGGCTACTTCGCGGATCCCGCAGTGGCCAAACGCGAGTTGAATGCCTTGGGAAAAGAGCCCTCATCAGCCGAGCTGCATGCGGCAGCTGCCCGGGGCGATTTGCCTTTGCTCCGCCTGCTCTCCCGCAGTGGCCTGGCATTCACCTCGCTCGACGGCAACGGCTGCACACCCCTCCATCACGCACTGGCCAATGAGCACTATCATCTCCTTCCCCTCCTGGAGGCCGAGGGCAGCGACCTCAATGCCAGAGACAGCTACGGTCACACGCCTCTCTCCATCCTTTTGGAGAAGGGCGAACTCGAGCTGGCCTCCTCACTCATTGCCAAGGGCGCCTCTCCGGACTACACGCTGCCCAATGGGGAGCTCGCTCTCCCCGGCTACTATCTGGCCGATCAGCCCGGGCTGGTCGATTTTCTCCTTAAAGAAGGAGCGTCACCCGATTCACCCGCAAGTGACAACCAGAGCCTCCTCGCCCTCGCCTTGCAAGACAACCGCCCCCGGCTGGTGGCCTCGCTGCTTGAGAAAGGGGCCGAGGCCGACATCTTGCTGGCAGGTGAGCCCGTTATTGCACAGCTCATCAACCGAGCCGATGACTGGGGCCTATCCGCAGAGACTCTCACCCAGCTCTGCGGCAACCTCCTCTTGACTGGTGCCGACGCCGAAGCCCCGCTCACCAACGGCCAGCGTCCCCTCCAGCTCGCGCTCGCCAAGGACTACCGCCCCATCATCGATCTCCTGCTGCCCCGCTGTGAGGACATCTCCGACACCCTTTGGCTCGCCATTCGGGCAGAGAATGACCCTGCCATCTCCCAGCTGCTGGCCAAGGGAGCATCCCCTCTCGAGCAAGGCCCGGAAGGAGAATCGCCCCTGATCCATGCCATCCGCTACGGTCGCGTTAGCCTCCTGAACCGCCTGCTTTCCCACGGAGCAAACCCCGATGAGATGGCTCGCGAAGGGCAGCGGGCCCTCTTTCTCGCGCTCGCCATGGACCGCACCCAATGCGCCCTTGCCTTAATCAATCACGACAATCGGCCCGCTCTCGATGCCGTTATGGCGGAACCAGTCAGCGAGGAATTTCGCGAACACTTCGGCAAAAAAGGATTCCTCGACTGGTATTGCCGGAATGAAACCGGGCTGACCCCGCTGATGGTCGCCGTGATGCGCGGTCAGTTGACGGTGGCGGAGCGTCTCATTGAGTTGGGTGTCGATCGCTTCCAAGGGACCAGCGCCCCCGGGGTGGTATATCCCATCCAGATGGCTGCGGAGAACAAGAACGTGCCCATGCAACAGCTGTTACTAGGAGTATCGTATCGGGATGAAGACCAACGGCGAAAATTTGTTATCGACCTCTCCGAGCAAAAGGTTCGCTACTATCGGGATGGTGAATTGGTTAGAACCTCCCAGGTATCGACCGGTCGCTCCGGCTACCGGACTCCTCCCGGGGAATACGTCATCACTGACAAGACGAGACACAAGCGATCGAACATCTACAATGAGGCCCCGATGCCCTACTTTCAGCGCTTCTCATGCACCGCCATCGGCTTCCATGAGGGCTATACCGGCTCACGTTTCGCCTCGCACGGATGCATCCGCCTCCCCCGGGCCACGGCCCAACTTTTCTGGAAGGAGACCAAGCTCGGTGACCGCGTCACCATCCAAAAATAATCAGGCGTCCAGGCGCCTCCCGGGGCCTGCGCCTCATTCGTCATCGGCGAACTCGAGCTGCAGGGAGCTGCGTAGCTCACCATCCTCCATGCGATGGTGATAGCGAAAGGAGCCGAAACGCTCGATGAAGGCCCAGACATCTTCCTCGCTGATCGGTTGGTCTTCCTCAGCCTCAAAGTCTCCCCCGGCAAGCTCGTCCCACTGTCTCAGGAACTGCCCCATTTTCGCCAAATTCGCCTCGATGAGCAAACCGTTGCCTGTGTCTGTCCGGGGAGCACGAGCCAGCTGCTCTAACAAGCGACGAGAACTCCCGTAGCAATAAAGTTCTTCGCCCAATCCGGTGATGGGAATGAAGTCCTCATCGAAGTAGGGCGAGGTGAAAAAATTGACCTCAAGCTGCTCAATCTCGCCCGAGATGACGCCAGGGAATGGGAGCGGGTTCGCACCTTCCGTCAGCTTCCAGAGATTTTTGAATTCGGAGAGCATGCGGCCTCCTTGCTCTGCCACCACCTGGCGATCGGCCACACTTTGGAAGCCTAGGAAGCGGGGGATTCGCCCGCCATTGGCAACTTCCGGCGGAACCTCCTCGACCGGAGGGATGCGGCCTTCGAGGTCGACGATGAGCCCGACTTCGTCGCCAAGCCCCTCCATTGCCATCTCGTGGGAGGCCGTCACCAGATTATCCAAGGGCTGCCGGAGTAGATTGCGGTATGAGGCATTGAGTGCCATCTCCTCGTCATTGCTGAGAAACTCGGCGAGCGCCGCGTCGAGCATCTTCCAGAGAGTCACGTTCCGCTGCCACTGCCAGCCCCGGTAGTGGGACGAGCGCATCCAGTGGGCGCGTAGGAAGTAGGGCATCTTCGCGGTGGCGGCTTCCATGGTCCACTCGGTGTCATAGTCGAGCCAAGGAACCCTCATCCCTCCGATGGTTTCCAGGCGGAATCCCTCGTCCAACCAGGCCGTCCCATACCAATCGGATTCGACGTCCCGCTTGGAGAGCAGCGTGCTGTACTTCGCCATTTCGTAGGCCAAGTCCCGCAATTCATTTTTCGCGCCGAAGTTTTGATGAAGCGAGATCTGCGAGGCTCGAGCGCGCCACTCGGGAGAGTCATTGAGCCATTCCGGAAGGCACTCGAGAATATCCTTCGAGACGCGGAAACGCGCCCGCATCCGTGAGGTCTCGGCAAGGGCAGAGATCTGGTTCAATTGCCCGTCGCCTGCCAGCGACGGCATCCCTCCCTCAACGAGCTTAAAGTTCTCTTCTCCATTCCCCATCCAAAGCACGATCCAGCCATCCACCTTGGCCCAGACGACGGTCAGCTCGAGGGTATCAATCGCCTCCTTCAGATCTTCGATGACCTCTTCGTCAATGAAGTCGGGGCGTTCCTCGTCGGTCGGCCAAAGATCATCGGTTGAGTTCCCGTCGCCCTTGAGCCGGACGCCATTGACTGGCACGCGCACCCCATCCAAGACCACTCGCTCCACAGCCAATTCCTCATCCGCAAGCAACTCCTCTCCATGATTGTTCAACTCATCAAAAACTTTGTCCGCGTCGCCCGGCTTGAAGCCAAGATAGATGGAAGGAAGGGCGAGCTTGCCTCCTCTCGATAGAGAGACAATCAACTCCTCAATCAATTGCTCGTCGATGAGTTGCGAGGAGAACATGCGGCCCATCATGTCCATATAATCAGCCGGCACTCCGTCTTCTTTTAAGCCGGTCAATGCCGAGAGCTGACCGATGGTGATGAGGCGGGCCAGGATCGACATCACCTCGTGATAGAGGGGCCCGGTCTTGCTCAAGAATTCGCTTCCTTCGCCGCCCACCGCAAAGACGAAGTCCCCGCCCAAGAATTCACCCAAGTCAGACAAGTCTTTAACCTCCGAGGAGCCTGTAGGAAGCGGCAAATCCTCCCCATATTGCTCTTTCAGCTCGTCCAACTCATTGCGCAGCTCCTCGTCGACCAAATCGCGCATAATAAACTCCTTCTCAACGAGCAAGGAATCCATCAGCTCATTCCAGAACTCTCCTGGTTCATCGCAATGGAGATCAAAGTAAAAGGAACAATCCATCGGCAATCGCTCCGAAAGATGACGGTCTTGGCAAAACAGCTGGCTGGTAAACATGGCCAAGAATGCCAGCGAAGCGGATATCGTTCTCACGGATGAGGAAACTTGGGTAAAAGCCTTCAGCTGGCAAGAAAGGATACGTAAAGTATATCCTTACTCGGTGTAAACACTTGCCCAAACCCTCTCACCTCGTCTCGCACCCGTTCAATCCAAGGCGGGTTCGCCACAGATGATGCGACAGTTCTCATGGAGCGCTGAGAAGAGCTCCGGGCGGAGGATGGGCTTGGTGAGATAGGCATCCATGCCGGAGGCCAGTCCCGCTTCCCTCTCGTTGGCCAGGGCATCCGCGGACAAACCAATGATGCGGGGTTGCTTGATGGCTTCACCCATCTCTCTGATCACTCGGGTCGCCTGAAGGCCGTCCATCTCCGGGAGCCGGACGTCCATCAGGATAATGTCGGGCTGATGGTCCTCCACAAAGGACACGGCCTCCAAACCATTGACACAGTAGGAGGCCTCAACGCCGATCTGGCCCAGCAGGAGGCGGATCAAGCGCTGGTTGGTGAGATTATCTTCAACGACCAGAACCCGGGCCGGGAATTGCGAGAACCGGATGCTCTTCTCCTTCGAGCGAGCCGTGCGGTAGCGGGGCGCCCGCCCCTCCAGGAGCCGGGTGAGACAACGGGCCAGCTCGGCCTCACGGATGGGCTTGCTCGCCACGATGACCCCATCCGGCGGCGAGACCGAATGGGCAACGGAGGTCAGAACGAGAGCGGCCACGGAATCATCCAGTTGCTGGTTGATGGCACGGATCAGCTCGCTTCCATCCATCACCGGCATATCATGATCGGTAATCAGGAGGTCGAACTGATTCCTGGCCTTCACCCAGTCCAGAGCCTCTCCAGGGCAGCCGAAGGCCACGGTCTTGGCTCTCCAGCGGGAAAGACTGTTTTCCAGGATCTTCAGATTGATAGGATGGTCATCCACGATGACGACCGTCGAGCCCTGCAAGCTCTCTGGCGGGCTGGCGGGGTGCCGGGCCAATCCTCCCCGGCCCACTGGCATCTGCATGGTGAAGGAAAAGGTCGAGCCCTGGCCCACTTTGCTCTCCACCCAGATCACTCCGCCCATGGCGGTGACGAGGCGGCGACTGATTGCCAGCCCGAGGCCTGTCCCGCCAAAGTGACGCGTCGTCGAGCTATGCGCTTGCGTGAAGACTTGGAAAAGATGGCCCAAGCGATCCTCTGGGATCCCAATCCCACTGTCAGTCACCCTTACCAGCCAATTGCCTTTGCGCCCCGTGCTCTCGTTCTTCCCTACCGAGATGGTGATCGTGCCTTCGGAAGTGAATTTGACCGCATTGCCCACCAAATTGACGATCACCTGACGGAAGCGGGTGACGTCCCCGATCAAGCTCTCCGGGAGGTCGCGGTCCAGATCGAGCAGCAGCTCGAGATTCTTCTTGGCGACGGCTGGCTTGAATAGCTCGAGGGAGTCCTCAATGGCTTCGCGCAAATTGAAGTCCTCCTCCTCCAGCTCGAGGCTGCCGGACTCAATCTTCGAGTAATCGAGGATGTCGTTAATCAATGAGAGCAAGGTCTCGCCACAACCTTGGATCGTCTCGACATGTTCCCGCTGGTCGGCGCCCAGCTCCATATTCAATAGGATTCCCGCCATCCCGATCACGCCGTTGAGGGGCGTTCGGATCTCGTGACTCATGGCGGCAAGGAAGTCGGACTTGGCCTGATTCGCCTGATCCGCTTCCTCACGCAAACGGTCCGCCAACTTTTTGGACTCCTCGATCGTGGCCAGGTGGTAGTGCCACACGCGGACAAGCTGCTGGATTTCGCGGACAATGGTCGGCGCATCCGTTTCTTCGGCATCGAAGACGCCGAGCGCCTCCGGGTATCTCTTCTTAAGATCGAGCACCTGCAGCCGGACCAGCTCAAGGGATTCCTCCAGATCACGGTTGATATCCTTGACCCGGGTCATGAAGCGATTGGCCTCCTCAGTGCTGATCTCAAGCGCGTAAGCCTGTCGCCGGGACTGCTTCTCGGCAGCGGTATAACTTTCCGAAATTGCCGCGAGGAAGCGACTGACTTCCTCCGGCGACGATTCTGCCAAAGCTGTCTCAATCGAGCTGCCTGTCGCCACGTTAGCGAGGAACTTGCGGGCTTGAAGCTTGAGGAGCTTGTGAGGAACGGTCGACATGAGCAACTGGGCTTAGTCCTCCCGGAAGAGGGTGACGGTCATCGTTTGATTGTGATGTTGTATCCGGCTGACCTTACGGTCGTATCCAATCTCTCCATAGGAGTGGAAGCCGGTCAGTAGAGTCCGGGCAGGGAGCATCTCCTTGACGGCCTCCACCTCAAGGTCGCTGTAGGAACCCAGAGCAAGTTTCCGGCCAACGCAGCTGACGACTAGCGCCAGCTCGGCGGACGGCACGTGGGAAGCCGCAATGCGGGCCGCCTCCGCCGCGCCATCGACCAACTGGTCGTAGCTCGCATTCATCAGCCGGACGATGGAACCTTGCGGGATGTCGCCCGCGAAGGTGAGGCTCTCCGCCTCCCGATCCAGGGTCAGCAGTCCCCGGATCACCGGAGGCGAACCATCGCGGGGATGGACCTCGAGGGGATAAATGGCTCCCGAAGCGGGCAGATCCGCGGCATCCGGTCCCAGATAGGATGAGTAAACTTTGAGCGCGGTTTCGCCATCGAGAGAGCGGAGACAATTGTCCTCGGAGTCGGTCACCTCGCGAAAGGTGCCGAAGGGGCGCCATCCGGAGACCGAGGCAGTGGAGGTCTTGAGTCGGTCGCCCTTCAGGACCACAGCGAGCACGGAGCCTGCGAACACCTCATCATCGACCAAGACAAGCGTCGTCTCGAAGGTCTCGCCATCAGCAGCCATCCCTCCGGAAAAAGGGCAGTGGGGTGCCAGAATGGTGAACAAGCCATGGACCAGATTGGTCCCATTCAAGCCCAACCCGTCCGAAAAAACGATCACTGAGGCCGGCTTGGGAACCTTGGCAAGGATGGCCTCGCCCATTTCCTCCCCGAATTGGTCGGGACCTTGGGCCCGACTGCCATCCTTGACGACGAGCTCCACCTCCGTTGAGTCGAAATCGATGAAAGTCACCACCGCGGATTCCTCATGGGTGCCATCGGCATGAATTTCCCCCGAAGTGCTGCATCCCGCCACGCGAGCGCCCCCGGGTAACGACTCGCGGATCCTCTTCCGAAAGGCCGGATCAGACATCCACTCACGGGGGGCGAAAACGAGCGCCAAGCAGTCCCCCTTCCCCCTTTTTTCGAAGACCGGGAGGTCATCGAGAGGAGCACGGAGGGATGTCTGGACTACTCGCATTAAGAAACTTCAGTTCGCTGAAACCGTTCTCTTCCAGAGTAAATAACCAACATTGTTTGAATAGCAAAAAAGATAAAAGATTGAGACCCCCAAGGCGACCGTTCTCGTCGGCCCGTGCCCGCGACAAGGCGCTCGCCACAAACTTAGTCTGGACTCCCCTCACGGAGAGCCGAAGCTGCCCCCCGTGCTTTCTGAGAACTTCGCCAACTTCTCCCTCGCATTCCTCTCCATCCTCTTGGAAGGGGCGCCATTCATCTTCCTAGGCACCCTCTTCTCCGGAATTCTGAGCGTCTATCTCCCTCCGGGGATGATGGAGCGAATCCTTCCCAAGAACAAGGTGCTCGCAGTCCTCGTCTCCGGCTTGCTTGGCCTCATCCTGCCTGTCTGCGAGTGCGCGGTGGTCCCCGTCATCCGCCGACTGGTCGCCAAGGGCCTCCCCGTCAGTTGCGCCTTCGCTTACATGCTCGCCGCGCCCATCGTGAATCCCATCACCATCCTCTCCACTTGGAACGCCTTCCCCGCGATGGACGCGTTCCCGGATCGACCGGAGTTCTTCACCTTCTCACGCGTGCTCCTTGGGTATGCCGCCGCCACCCTCACGGGCCTCATCATCCTCCGCTTCCCCGTCGAGCAAATCCTTAAGGATAGTCTCTTGCGCTCGCTGAATCGAAAGAATGAGAGCGACGCTGGAGACGAGCACGGGCACGCCCACCACCACGAGCATTCCCACGGTCATTCTCATGACCATTCCAGCTGTGGGCACGACCATGCCCACGACCATTCCAGCTGCGGGCACGATCACTCTCATGACCACGACCATTCCCATGCTCACTCCGACTGTGGGCATGACCACGGGGTCATTGCCAGCCCTGCGACGCAACGGTCGGCCTCGAAGCTCGTCGCTGCCATGCGCGCCGCGCTCAAGGACTTCACCGACGTTGGGGTCTATTTCACCATTGGCTGCATCATCACCGCCCTCTTCAATGTCGGCATCGCACCTGGCGCGGAATGGCTGGAGAATATGCAGGGCTCCGCCTTTGGCCAGACAGCAGCCTTCATGGTTCTCGCCTTCCTCCTCAGCCTCTGCTCCACCTCGGACGCCTTCATCGCGGCCACCCTCGCCCCACCCGCCTTCGCCCGCAGTGCGGCCCGGCTCGCTTTCCTCGTCTTCGGCCCGATGATGGACGTTAAGTTGCTCTTCCTCTACCAGACGCTGATGCGCCCCAAGGTGCTCGTCTGGCTGGCCCTCGGGCTCTTCATCTTCACCGGTCTCGCCTCCATCGGGTGGACCTCGGCGATGGGGCACTAAAAAAGCTTCCGCCTGCGGATCAGACGGAAGCTTTGATTTGAAACTGATTGCGGAACCACGCCCTAGCCGCGTGCACCGGCAGCCTCTTTATCCTGCGCGTATTTCTCGGAGAGCGCCTGCCATTTGGCAGCCATCGTCTTCACCTTTTCCGGATGCTCGCCGGCCAGATCCGTGGTCTCTCCCCGGTCATTCTTAAGGTTGTAGAGCTCCCACTCATTATCGTGGTAAGGCGTCTTGACGATTTTCCAATCTCCCATGCGCAGGGCGAGGTTCCCCTGATGCTCCCAGAACAAGAAATCGCGCTCAACATCACCCTGCTTCAGCGCGAAGAAGTTAAGGCCGGGCAATTCCGGCTCACCCTCGGGAGCCTCTGCATCGCCCCCGGCAGCAGCGACAAAGGTAGGCAGAAGATCGATGACGTGGCCCGGGGTGCGCTCGATTTGGCCTCCCTTCAGCTTGGCAGGCCAGTGGGCGATGGCTGGGGTCGCGCAACCTCCCTCGTGAGTCCAATGTTTATGCAGGCGCATGGGGGTGTTCGCCGCCGTGGACCAGCCTGTTCCCAGGCAAAGGTAGCTATCACCGGAGCCCAGCTTGGCGCCGGGAGTGTGCTGGTCTCCCCGGTTGATCTGCTCGCCGGAGGCTCCATTGTCGGAAAAGAAGAAAATCAGCGTGTTCTCATACTCTCCCGTCTCCTTCAGATGCGTGATGAGTCGGCCGATCTCGTGGTCCATGCGATCGATCATGGCTGCGTGGATTGCCATTTTCTCCGCTTGGTAAGCTTTCTGCGTTTCGTTGAGGCTATCCCAAGCCACCGGGAATTGCAGTTCCCCTTCATGGATTTGCTCGACGAGCTGCTTCTGGTTCAAGCTCCACTTAGGAGCCACCTTCTCCTCGCGGGCGGCATACTCCACATCCATCAGCCCCAGCTCCTTGAGGCGTGCTTGGCGACGCTTGCGCTCCTCATCCCAACCGTGGTCGAACTTGCCCCGATACTTGGCAATATCCTCCTCCAAGGCCATCAGCGGAAAGTGCGGGCCGGTGAATGCGGTAAAGAGGAAGAAGGGCTCCTCATCGTGCTCTTTCTCGTGGTCTTGCAAGAAGCCGATGGCGCGCTCCGCGATGTCGATGGTGGTGTAGTACCCTTCGGGACGTCCGTTATCGGGAAGCGCCTCGTCATCGAGGAAGTTATCCTGATCGTTGAAGTAGCGGTCATAATTCCTCGTATGGAAAGAGTGGTCGAATTTGCCGTGGGTGAAGGGGCGGGTATTGAAGACGTGCCACTTCCCGCTGTGGTAAGAACGGTAGCCCAACTCGCGCAGGTAGGAGGGCATCATCTGGCGATGGTTCGCCACCCGCTCGGTCTGCGAATGGTAATACCCGGTCATCAAGGCCGTACGGGTCGGCCAGCAGCGGGCGGAATTGTAGAATTGAGTGAATTGGACTCCATTGGCTGCCAGCTGGTCAAGGTTGGGCGTCTCAATCGAGCTGCCATAGCAGCCGAGGTCGGAATAGCCGAGGTCGTCAGCTAGAATCACCACGATATTTGGCTTCGCCGAGGCCACCCCAATCATCGCCAAGAAGGCCATCAAGAGTTTCTTCATTCCCTCGGACGTTGGAGAAACGGCCCTTTTCTGACAAGCACACATCTGTTTCATTTGGTAAGAATTGCGCGATTCCGCGTCGAATCATACGGAACGAGCACTGTATTTATTCAGCCCACACCGCTTTTACCTCAATTCGTAAGGCGAGCGAATTGAGGAATGGCCCTTCGGATAACGAAGAGAGCGTCGCACCATCTCCTATTGCAGACAAGCAATCCACTAAAGAACCGCTTTCTTGGAAAAAAGGCACGATTTCCATCGTTTCAATCGTTTGTCATAGTAAGTGCCGTGATGCCACAGGAGGATTGGTCTCGACAAATCCTCATCTCATCCAGACCGTTATACTGATATGTTCAGATTCCCTGCCCTCCTCTCTCTCCTCACCTGCGGCTCTCTGCTAGCCGACCTCAAGCTGCCCGAACCGTTGGCTTTGGACGATTTACTTTACTCGGACAGTCTCTGGGAAACTCCGATGGAGGAGATCATGAAGAAGAAGGGGCTCCCCGGTAAGGAAGTGGAAGCGAGCTCTTCCTTGCCGCTCTCGACACTACGTCGCATGGAGGAGAGGGGAATGGATATCTCCGATTACGTGGTCGAGGTCCCGCGCTTTCAGTGGCTTTCTTCCGCCAAGCGCGGACTCCGGGCCACAAGAGGTGGCTACTCGTTAAACAGTTTGGAATTGGGCGAAACCGTCATCCGGGGCGACGCAAGCGGCGTCAAATCGGTCACCATCTCCATCTACAACCGCGGAGACGACGAGCTCATCGGCCCCACCTCCTATGAGGCTAGATTGAAGGATTGGAAGACGCGCTTGGACGCAGCCCTGCAGGTGCGCTCCACGTACCGCAATCAGGGCGGGGCCCTGCCAATCACCGGATGGATGTGGAAGAACGGCGATTCGGCCTATCTGCTCGAAGGCTCAATCAATCGACGGGAAAAGCGGGCCGAGTTCATCCGCCTCCGCATCGCTCCCTCCAGGCCGCTGGGCGCGGTCAGCAAGAAGCGGACGACTCGCCGGGACCTGCCCGACAACGTCCAGAAGAACGAGGAAGGCGACGTCTGGCTGAAAGGTGTGCCCATGGTGGACCAAGGAGACAAGGGATACTGCGTGGTCGCCTCCGTCGAGCGGGTGCTGCGCTATTATGGCCGCCAGGTCGACCAACACGAGATGGCCCTGCTCGCGGACACCTCGGCGGGAGGAGGAACTTCCACCGAAGACATGAAGGATGCCTTCCGCTCCATCACCGGGAAGACCAATGTAAAGACCATCAAGCTCTTCGAATTCGATGACAACGATCTCAAGAAGGACATTAGGCAATACAACCAACTGGCGCGGAAGAAGGAGGAGAAGACCATCGATATCGACGTCGATGACTATTACTACCTGCCTCCTTCCTTGATTTGGTCCCGCATCGACCCCGTGCTCTTTCGCACGATGAAGGCCGAGCAAAATGGCTTCAGCACCTTCAATCGCAAGATTCAGGAATACATTGACCAGGGAGTCCCCATCAATTGGACGCTCACCCTCGGGCTCTTCAAGGAGGGAGACCTACCCCAGAGCTACGGCGGCCACATGCGGTTGATCATCGGCTACAACAAGGCGACCGGGGAGATCATTTACACCGATTCCTGGGGCGAGGGGCATGAGCGCAAGAAGATGCGCGCCGATGAGGCCTACTGCATGACGATGGGCCTCTACGCCATGGTCCCCACTCGCTGAGCCTTTTGCGCTCGCCGGGCCACCGGGGATGGCTAAAATCGCTCGCCCATGCGCGTGATACATGATGCCGAAGCGAACGGCCCGGACAATATGGCCCGTGATGTCGCGCTCTTGGCCTCTCTCGGTGAGGAGGTGATTCTCCGCACCTATCTCTGGGCGGGCCCCTGGGTCAGCTACGGCTACTTCCAAAGCGCGGAGGAGGCGTCCAGCCATTTCCCGGACGTTCCTGCCGTCCGCCGGCCCACCGGGGGCGGCTTGGTCGACCATCGGTGCGATTTCACGTATTCCCTTTTCTTTCCGAAGACCCACCCGTTCTCGCGTCAGGAGCGGGCCCGTTCCTACGCCCTCGTTCACGCCAGCCTGCTGCCCGCGCTGCGGGAGCACGGCCTCCGTGCCCGCCTCATTGAGCAAGAAGAAGGAGGCGGGCCAGCCTGCTTCGCCCATCCCGTGCCCGGCGACATCGTCGATGAGCAGGGCCGGAAGCTTGCGGGAGCGGCCCAACGGCGCACCCGAGACGGCCTTCTGCACCAAGGCAGCCTCTTGATTAACGCCGAGCCGACAAGCTTCCGCACATCCCTCGAGCGAGCCCTGCACTCGATCTAGAGTCCAATTTTTCCCTCCTCAATTTGCCTTTTTCCACTTCTGATTCCCCTTTCCTGTGTTAAGTCCTCTCCGCGCCCACGGGCAAATTTTTCACACTAATAACCTTCCTTCATAGACATGCCCACCAATATCGAAATGCCCAAGCTTTCCGACACGATGACCGAAGGCACCATCCTTCGTTGGCTCAAACAAGTCGGGGATCGGGTGGAAATCGGTGATGAAATCCTCGAAATCGAGACCGACAAGGCCACCATGCCCATGGAAGCCTTCGACGAGGGAACCCTCAGCAAAATCATCGTTGGTGACGGCGAGAAAGCTCCGGTTGGCACCAAGATTGGCGTCTTGCTGGAAGAAGGTGAAGAGGCTGGCGATGACGATGAAGAAGAGAGCACAAGCTCCGAGCCCGCCAAGTCCCCGGACTCCCAGCCTGAAGAGAGCCAAAAGACCGAGTCCATCACCGCCGGCTCGGCTGAAGCGACAAGCTCCTCAGCTCCAGCCGCAGGCACTACCGAAAGCGGCGAGCGCATCAAGGCCTCTCCCCTCGCCCGCAAGATTGCGGAGAGCAAAGGCATCGACCTTTCTACCCTGACCGGCAGTGGCCCCGGAGGCCGCATCGTCAAAGCGGATGTCGAATCAGCCAAGGCTGGTGGGAGCAGCTCCGCCCCGGCAGCCAGCGCCCCCGCTCCTAGCGCTCCGGCGGTGGAGGCCGTGACCGCCACCGCGTCCGACGCTGATGAGAAGATTCCGCTCTCCAACATGCGGAAGATCATCGCTGACCGCCTCCTCACCTCCAAGGTGACCATCCCGCACTTCTACCTGCACGTGGAGGCAGACACCGCCGCGCTCATGGGCTTGCGCAAGCAAATCAATGAGCAAGCCGAGAAGACAACGGGCAACAAATACACGGTCAACGACTTCATCCTCAAGGCCGTCATTGAAGCCAGCAAAGCGGTGCCCGAAGTGAACGCCTCCTTCGCCGGTGACCACATCATCCAATTTGCCTCCATTGGCGTCTCGGTCGCTGTCGCCGTCGAGGATGGCTTGGTCACCCCCGTCATCAAAGAGGCCGGGGACAAGTCGCTTCTCCAGATCTCTCGCGAGGTCAAGGACATCGCCGCCCGGGCCCGCGACAAGAAGCTTCGCCCCGACGACTTCGAGGGTGGCACCATCACGGTCTCCAACCTCGGTTCCTATGGAGTCGATTCCTTTGACGCCATCATCAACCCCCCTCAGGCCGCCATTCTCTCCGTGGGAGGCATCGTCCAGAAAGCCGTGGTCAAGGACGGCCAAATCGTCCCTGGGCAGCGCATGAATCTCGGTCTCTCCTGCGACCACCGTGTCGTCGACGGCGCCGTCGGAGCTCAATTCCTTGCCGAGGTGAAAAAGCTCATTGAGAACCCGGCGCTGATGCTCGTCTAAGTTCGATCGAAAAAATTTTTTCGTCCTTATTCAAAAAGGCGCTCCTTACTGGAGCGTCTTTTTTCATGCCTAGATTTCACCTAAACCACTCACAGAAAGACCATTAAAGGAAACCCCTCTTTCAACTAGCAGGGCAATTCACTTGGCATTTTTGCGCATGGAAACCTTGAATGAAGACTCGATCGGCGCGTCCGCAAGCTAAAGTCACCCCACCGAATTTTTTCGAAGACAGGTGGTGTTTTCGTGGTTTGTTGAACTGTCCATAGAGACAAGAAAAACCGAACATCCAAAAAATAATGAAAACCACAATCACACTTCTGACTTCCGCTACCCTCCTTTTCTCCGGAGCCGCCTTCGCCAATCACCACGGCGAGAAGCATGAGATGACCGAAGAAAAAGCCATGATGGAAAAGAACCTCGTTGAGATCGCCGCATCCAATGAGGACTTCTCCACCTTGGTCGCCGCCGTCAAGGCTGCCGGACTGGCTGAAGCGCTCTCAGGTGAAGGTCCGTTCACCATCTTCGCACCCACCAATGCCGCATTCGAAAAACTTCCTGAAGGGACCGTCGACGAGCTGCTCAAGCCCGAGAACAAGGAGAAGCTGACCTCAATCCTCAAGTATCACGTCGTCTCCGCGAAGGTGCTCGCCAAGGACGTGGCCGCGGGCGAGGTCGAAACACTCGAAGGGAGCGAACTGACAATCTCGACCGACGAAGGCTCGGTGATGGTCGATGAGGCCAAGGTCGTCAAAACCGACATCGAAGGCTCCAACGGCGTCATCCACGTCATTGACTCCGTGATCATGCCCTCGGAAGACTAATTACCCGGACAGATACTAATGACTTCATTTGTGGCTTGGTTTCCGACGAGGGGACCAAGCCTTTCTTTTGCTCAGTTTGCTGTCGAACTGGTTGTCGGCTCCGTCTGAGCTGGCAAGGCGGGTGACACCGTAGCTGCGGGAACCAACTCAGGAACCACCGTTAATGACAAGCGCTCCGTCCCCCGCAGGAGAAGCACATCGGTCGGCTTACCTTCCAGCAGGTAATAGAAGGCATTGACCGCGGCGGCGTAGTTCGCCACCCGACGTTCACCAATCTTCAAAAGGATATCGCCCTTCTGCAGACCTGCGGCCGCCGCCGGAGAATTCTGCAGAACGCCCTGCACAACGGGCATGGGGTCGGTGGCGAGCAATTCGACACCGAACCAGCTGCGCTCGACGATCTCGTTCTTGCGGGAACCCCGCCAAACTCGCTCGATCGCTTCCGCAGGGAAGACGAAGGTGCCATTGCCAAACTCTTGTGCCCGGCGGTAGCTGATACCCAGCAAGCGGCCGGCGGCGTCGTAAAGCGGAGCGCCCATCCTGACGTCAATCTCCGGCGGGTGGTGGACCCGCATTAATTCCAATGGCAGCGGCTTCCCCTTGTAGGTGCTCTCCCGGCTGACCAGCCGACTAGCCTCCTCTCCCCCCTCCAGGCTGGTGAGGAGCACAGCCCCTTCCTCTAGATTAAGGGTGCTGCCCAGCTCCTCCGCTCGCGTGCTCTCCCCCGTCTCCAGGGGGACCCGGAGGAGTGAGAGCCGGCTGACTGGATCGTGGGCGACCAGGATCGTCTTGCGGTCGCCGGCTTGCCCCTGTCGCGGATTGACGCCGAGGGCGGTGACTGCCGCGGCTAAACCTTGTTCATCGAGGTAGACCAGCTCGGACGACGCGGGCAATTTCCCGACGGACGAAGGCAAAAAAACGACGCGAGTGGGAACTTCCCCTCGCGCCACCGTAGTAACGAGTAGCAAGCCAGTCCAAAGGAACTGCCTCAATGCCTTCAAATCAAAAATCCTTGGGAAGCAGTTCACGGGCTTCCTTTTCCTCATCCGCTGGCAGTGGTTGTTGCTTCCTCTCAAGCTCAACATGCTCCAATCTACGATCTCCTGGCAAAACTTCCTCTGTTTCCTGCGCTACCGACTGATTCGGAGCCGCTTGGTCGGGCCACATCACAAAAGCCAAGAACAGGAGGGCATAGCCGAGACCCGCTCCATAGGCCCAACGGGCAGCGCCCAGACCATTGAACCAAGTCGTGACCTTCTCCCACACGGAGGGCTCGCGAGAGACGACTTCCTCCCGCTGACGGCGGTGGAACTCGTCGAGAAAATCTTCAAAGTAACCGTCCACAGGCCGCTCATAATTCTTAAGACGAAGGAGACTCTGCAACTGTTGCAGTTCCTCGTTAGGCAGATCTTGTGGGGCACTCATGACGCTTAGGGCTTGGAGATTATCAAAATTCCGTATTTTTAGGCAAACTTAAATTCCAGCCTTTTCGGGCAAAAATTCTTGCAGGTAGCCTTGGAGCAAACGGTGGGCATAGAACAGCCTGGAACGCACGGTCCCTTCGCTGACACCCAGCACGCGGCTGATTTCAGCATGAGGTAGTCCCTGGATGTCAAACATGGTCACCACCGCTCTATGGTCGTCTGACAACCTCATCATGGCTTCGTTCAATTTTTCCTGCAAGGTGTGGACGTCGCTCTGCTGCCGGGGGTTGGCGACATTGGAGACATCGACGAAGGCCGGATCGTTTTGAATGCCTGAGTCAACCTCGTCCAGGCTCTGCGCCACCCGTCGCTTCCGCTTCTTGAGGAAGTTCAAGGTCATGTTGGTCGCAATGGCATAGATCCAGGTGTAGAACGAGGAGTTTCCCTTGAACTTGTTGAGGGAGCGGTAGGCCTTGGCGAAGACGTCCTGCAAGACGTCATGGGTGTCCTCCTTGTTGGAGGTCATGTTGTAGATCAAGCCGTAGAGCTTGGGGCTATACTTCACAATGAGCTCATCGAACGCCCGGGTGTCGCCACCCCGCGCCCGCTCCACTAGAATCCGGTCTGGATCCGCGTTTTTCCGTTCCACACTCATTTAGCTCACCACTCCAAGGTGTGTGGTGAAGCTGTTCGATCTCCTTGGCCCTGTCAAAAGCACAGCCGCTAGACCGTGGCATGACGCCGCATCTTGTCGACATCGCGCTTTCCTGCAACGGGCCATCAGCCCTAGAATCCGCCGATGCCGACTCTCGAAGTGACCAACCCGCAGCCCAGGCTCGACACCTACCTCGTCGCCCAGCTGCCGGAGTATTCCCGCTCCCGCTTCAAGAGCTTAATCGAGGACGGGCACATCCTGGTCAACGAACGTCCTGCCAAGCCCAAGCAGTCCCTTAATCCCGGCGACGTCATCGATATTGAAATTCCCGAGCCCACCAGCCTGGAGCTCATCCCGCAGGACCTGCCGCTGGAAGTCCTGCGGGAGGACGACGACCTCATTGTGCTGAACAAGGCCCACGGAATGGTGGTGCATCCTGCCAATGGCAATCCCGACGGCACCCTCGTCAATGCCCTGCTGCATCACTGCCACGGACAACTCGCCGGGATCAACGGGGTGGAGCGGCCGGGAATCGTTCATCGCCTCGACAAAGACACTTCAGGTTGCATCGTGGTTGCGAAGAGCGAGCGCGCCATGAAGGCACTCATCACCCAGTTCGCCGAGCGGGAAACCGAAAAGATCTATCTCGCTGTCACTGCCCGGTCCCCTGCCAAGGAGGCCGACACCATCTTCACCAATATCGGCCGCCATCCAGTGAATCGCCAGCAGATGGCCGTCCTGGAGCCCGGCGGGGGCAAGCCAGCCATCACCGATTACGAGGTCCTCATGAGAGCCGATGACGGGACCTGCCTCGTGCGCTGCCACATCCATACCGGCCGCACCCACCAGATCCGGGTCCACCTCAAGCATGTGGGCGCACCGATATTGAGCGATCCCATCTACGGCAAGCCCAGCCCGCTCACCCCTCGCCTCATGCTCCACGCCAGGCAGCTCTCGTTCAATCACCCTGTCTCGGGAGAGCGGGTCACCTGCCAAGCGCCGATTCCGCCGGAATTCCACCCTTGGACCGAGCCCAACCAGCTCTGCCCCTGAGAGGGCTCCGCTGTTTCGACAAGGGTGGTGCTTCCAGGCTGGCCTCTAGGGTCTGATCAGTCGGGCATCTGCCACCTCCTGCAGGCCCAGCCTGATCTCGCGGATGACGGTGTCTTCAAGAGAATGCTCGACGACGAGACCGAGAATCAGGATGCCGTATTGCGAGGGCGCGGGAATGACCTCGAGGATGGAGTGCTCTCCGATGCGGACGTGGAGGCTGCCCATCTCCTCGGTCTTGCTGCGGCTTGGGCGCGAGGCTTTGGCCAGGGTCCGGGCCACTTGGACGAGCTTCGGATTCTTGACCTCGTCCAAGAGTGGCTGCCCATTGCGGGTCGAGATGAAATAGGATTGAGCGCCGACGGGCCCCTTCAGCCACTCGCCGAAGGTCTGCATCCGCTTGAGGAGAGGTTCGTTTCCATTCGGCGCCCCGGGCCGCTTGAGTTCGGCTGCCGGGGTGATGCCCGCGCCCTTGGAGGTCTCTGCGGGAGTGGGCGTCACGCGGCGGAAGGGTGAGGCCGGGGCCTGCTGTCCCGGGCGGACGGAGCCTCCATGCATCGCTTCTTCCCGAGCCTTGCGCAAGACGCTGGCAGCCTCGCGCGCCCGGATCTCATTGACCGGCGCCGCCTCTTGGGAGGGAATTCCTTCGGCAAATCCTTCGAAATTGTCGCCATACTTAACTTCGACTTCCCCGAGGATGGGCCGGGAAAGCAGAGCTTCCGCGAGGCGCTTCACCTCACCCTCATCAACCCAGGCTTTGATGACGTCGCTCATGATCTCTTAATTATCCTTTGCCAGTTTACCTTCCACCTCCATCCGGATGCGGTCAAATACCGCCATCGCTCCGGCTCCATTCTCCATCGCACCCACGGGTAAGCCACGGGCACTCGCCCTGATGAAGAGGTCGTCACGCGGCACCATCGTCTGGAAGAGAAGCTCCGAGGGTAGCATATCCTTGAGAGCTTGCGCAGCTTCCCGGCTCTCGGCGAGCCCCGGCTGCATCATGGTGAGGAGGAGGCCGAGGATATTAAGCTCGGGATTGACCACCTTCATCCGGGTCAGGACAGACATCAACTTGGGAACGGAACGGATGCCCAAGGGCTCTGCCTGCTGGGGGATCATCACCGCTGACGAGGCGGTCAGGATGTCGGCAGTCGCGCCAAAAAGCCCTGCCGCCGTATCGATGATGCAGATCTCGAAACCACGCGCCGCGACCGAGCGCAGGAATTCCCTGACACGGTGCAGGGTGACCCCCGCCGAGCCGCCTCCCAGCTCGTAGTCGCTGGATTGCCCGCACGCGACCAAGCTGAAGGTCTCCAGACGGGTCGGCACAATTAACCGCTCCAGCGGAAAGACTGGATCCGCCATCAGGTCGAAGAAGCCCGGCAGAACACGGGATTGCCGCGTGAGCGACAAGCCAACCGAACCCTGCGGATCCGCATCGACGAGCAGGGTCTTGCGTCCACTTCGCGCGAAGGAGTGGGCAAGATTGATACTCGCCGTGGTCTTGCCTACGCCTCCTTTTTGACTCGATACCGCAATTGTGATCACTTTTCCTTGCCCGATACTTGGCCAGCCTCCGGTAAGGAAAAAGCCTTTTCTGTGCACGGGATCATCCTTTGACAATTCCCCCGACCCTTGGCATGCAATGATGATGCCCATTCGTCCCCGCATCGCCCTCGCCTGCATGGCTTTGCTCCTGTCCCCATCCTGTAAGGAGAATCCCTTCGGCGCGCGAAAAGCCCCCGCAAAAGAACAAGAGGAGAGCGTCTTCTCCTCCCCCCTCCAAGTCCCCGAGGAAGCCACCCGCAACCGCCTCGCCCACGAGCCAACGGACTTTCTCCGTTCCCAGGCCGGCTCCGCCATCAATTGGCAGCCTTGGGATGAGAACATTACCGACCTCGCCACCTCTGCCCAACGATTGATCTTCGTCGTCGTCGGCTCCAATCAGCATCCTGCATCCCGGGAGCTTCTCGACCTCTTGGCTGCAGACTACTCGGACTTGATCAACGAACGTTACCTACCCGTCCTGGCCGATCAAGAGGTCGATCCCTCCCTCGCCATGGCCTGCCAACTGCTCAGCCGGGAATCTGCCAAACCTGTCGCCTTTCCCTTCCTCCTTTTGCTCAGCCACGAGGGTTATCCCATCGGTTGGACGCCAATGTCCGCAAATCGGCAAATCTCGCTGGAAGCTCCCTTTCTACGCGTGGAGCAAGCCGTTCACACCGTCTGGGAAAAGTCACCCAAGTATGTCATCGAGAACTCCCGATTCCTCAATGAGAAACGACTGACGCGATTCACCCCTCCGGTTGCGGACAAGTCCGATGATGAAACCGCAGAAAGCAGCCTGGCTGCTCTATTCATCAAGTTTCAGCGCCTCGCCCAGCTTTACGACCCCGTCGCCAGGCGCTTCGATGGCGTTGGAGGTCTTCCCCCGTCTGGCCTCCTAACGTCCCTAGGCCGCTTGGCCCATCACCCCGGGTGTCCTTCCAAGCTTCGGAAGAATGCCGCCGACAGCAGTCGCGAGGCCCTGTCCACCATCCTCCGGTCTGCGATAAGGGATCCCCTCGACGGAGCGTTCTTCGCTCGCCGGCTCAGCCCTTCCTTCAGCATCCCCACCCTGACCAAGCATCTCAACACCCAAGCCGCGATGCTCTCCGCCATCACCTCTAGCGAGGTGACCCCCCTCACGGAACGGTCTCAAGAGAGGCTATTGACTTACCTCAATCACTCACCACCTCTCTCAACCGTCCCCGCCAATGCCGGGAAGGCTCGGCAGGCGTATTTCTGGGAAAGCCAGAAGCTTCAGGACCTCCTCGACGAAAGAGAATGGGAAGTGGTGAAGCTCGCCTTCGACATCTCCAACATAGGCAACCTCGCCAGCGGAGATGATCCCACCCGCGCCTACTTCCGCAAGAATAGTCTTGGCCTCAAGACACTTCCGGAGGAAATGGCCAATCAGCTTGGAATCACCCCCTCGGAAGCCTCCCGTTATCTCGCCGGTGCTTGCGAGAAGTTGGCCAAAAACCGGGAAGCTGGCATCCAGGCGGCGGGAGGATTCTCTCAGGAAACCACCCTCCCCCTTTCTACCCAGGCGCGCCTTCTTACCGGCCTCGCCCTCAGCGCCTCGTGGGGCGGCCCTCTCTCCGATGAGAGCTTGTCGATGGCGGCAGAACTCGCGGACCGTCTCATCACCGACTACTATCAGGAAGGCCAGCTTTACCGCATTGCTCCAAGCGAAAACCACCGTGGCGAGCCAGCCTTGGCCAATGATTATGCTCTCCTGATCGAGAGCCTCCTCGCTTATCACCGCCTCACCCTGGATGACGACCTGTTCTCACTATCCATCGAGCTCGCCACCCATCTGCTGGACCACCATGTGGACTCCGAGCACAACCTCTCGGAAAACCCCTTGGAAGCGAGCCTGCTCCCTTTTTCAATTCAGAATTGGAAGATGATTTTTGGCCCTTCCACCTGGGGCACCGCTTATGGTGCCTTGCGCAGACTTCAGGGTGGTGGTTTCGAGCACCCGGCTCTGGAGCCGATCCTCGAGCGGCAGGAAAGTGTCCTGGAGCCTGCATCCGCGCTCACCCCGGTCGTGCACACCGACTTCCTCGCGGCCCGTCTCAATACTTGGGGCCAGCTCACCCTCGTCCTCTCCGGGGCGCAGACGGACGCTGAGCTAACCGCCCTCCGGCAGCAATTGCTTGCGCCAGAATTCGACAGCATTCTCACTATGCGAGCCAACGAACGGCTGCCGCAGCCTGAGGGCGCGGCTCTTCTCCGCATGAATGGCGAGACCGTTCGTCAGTTCGAGTCCTTGTCGGAGGTGATCCCGGCCTTGCGAAATACGCTGCAGACGCTCAAGTAACCTCATGAACCTGCGCAAATTCATCCCCCTCGCAATTCCCCTCCTCATCTTCTCCTGTGCCGCTCCCATGGCCCTCGATCAGGCCGGGAACGTCCGCTATTCGCAGACCTCCTCCACCCTCATCACCGAAGGGCAGAAGCAATTCGCAGCCTATAAAGCGGCGAAACCGGTCTCCACGAATGCCTCCTACCGGGCCCAAGTGAACCGCGTGGCGGCCAAGTTGACCCGTGTCATCCAGCTCCCCAATGCGCACTGGGAGTTCGTCGTCTTCGACGATCCCACCCCCAATGCCTTCGCCCTCCCCGGCGGGAAGGTCGGAGTCAACACCGGCATCTTCAAGGTCGCCCGCAATGACGCCCAGCTCGCCACCGTGCTCGCTCACGAGATCGGGCACGTCACCTCCAACCATGCGGGCCAGCGACTCCAGCGACAGCAGACCATCGGCTTGGGCGCGGCCATTCTCGGCGCGGCCCTCGGTGGCGAGAATGCGGAATCCACCCAACAAATGGCAGGCACCGTCGGCAATTTGGCCTTCGGGCTCCCCTTCTCCCGTCAGCAAGAGCTGGAGGCCGACCGCATCGGCACCATCTTCATGGCCCGGGCAGGCTATAACCCCAATGAGGCGGTCACCCTCTGGCAGCAATTCGCCGCCTACAACAACGCCCGCAGCAGCCAGACCGCCGCCTTCCTCCGCACCCACCCTCTCAACGAGACTCGCATCGCATCCCTCAGACAATTCATGCCAACGGCGATGCGCCAATATCAGCGCTGAGCCCGCCCTAGTCCTTTATCCATGAGAATCCTCGCCATCGAGTCGTCCTGTGACGAGACCGCCGTCGCCATCTACGGAAATGCTCCGGGCCATCTCCCGGACCACCCGGCACTGCTGACCTCCCTCGTCTCATCTCAAATCGATATCCACCGGCTCTACGGCGGGGTGGTGCCCGAGGTGGCCTCGCGCAACCACACCCTGCGCTTGCAGCCCCTCGTCACCCAGGCGCTGGCAGACGCGGGACTATCGACCGACGGAATCGATGCCTTCGCCGCAACGGGAGGGCCAGGCCTCGCTTCCTCTCTACTGGTCGGGCACTCTTTCGCCAAGGGCCTCGCCGTCGCCTCGGGCAAGCCCTTCCTCTCCATCAATCACATGGAGGGCCACCTGCTCTCCCCGTTCTTGGCCAAACCCAGCCCGGATCCTCGCGAGGAAGCCGCACCTGCGGTGGCCGCCCCCTCCATCCCGCCTCATCTCGCCCTCATCGTCTCCGGCGGGCACACCATGCTCGTGAAGGTGGAAAAACCGGGCCACTACACACTCCTGGGCCGCACCATCGACGACGCGGCTGGCGAAGCCTTCGACAAGGTCGGCCGCATGCTCAACCTCCCCTACCCCGGCGGGCCGGAGATCGAAAAACTCGCTCATCAGGGAGACCCTTCCGCCTTCGACTTTCCCCGCTCCCTGCTCAAGGACCCTTCCCTCGATTTCTCTTTCTCGGGACTGAAAACCGCTGTCCTTTACACGCTGCAAAAACTCCCGAACCCCGCCGCGCGATTGGCTGACATCTGCGCCTCCTTCCAAGCTGCAGTCTTCGAGGTCTTAATCAGCAAATCTCTCCGCGCCGCCCGCGAGTCCGGCCTCCCGCTCATCGCCCTCTCCGGAGGCGTCTCCTGCAACGCCACCCTCAGGAAGCAAATGGAAGCCGCCTGCCAGGAAGCGGGCCTTGAATTCCGCTCGGCCATCCCCTCGCTCTCCACAGACAATGCGGCCATGATCGCCTTTGCGGGCTGGCATCGCCACCACGGCGGGCACCACGATCCGCTCAGCACGGACATCAACCCCAATCTGGCCCTCTGCCCTGCCTAAGGCCGCGGACCACGCCGCGCAGGACGAACACGCTCTGGCCCTCGCCGTCGATTCCTGTTATAGGTCGCCGCAGACCCTTTTCCATGCGCTATCCCGCTCTTATTTTCGATTTCGACGGCACCATTGCCAACACTCTCCACGCCGCCGTCGACGTTTACAACGACCTCGCGGACGCGCATTCCCTCCGCAAGGTCACCCATGAAGAGCTGCCCACTCTCCAAGACTACGAGCTGAAGGAGCTGCTCCGCCACCTCGGCATCTCCAAGCTCCGCGTCCCCAGCCTCCTCGCTCGTGGCCGCCGCGCTCTTCGCAAGGACATCACCCGCCTCCCTGTCGTGGATGGCCTCATGGATATCCTCCCCCGCCTCCGCGAGCAATCCAGCTGCTTCGGCATCCTGACCTCCAACTCCACCGAGAATGTCGAGGCCTTTCTCGAGGCCAAGGGCCTACGCGATCTCTTCACCTTCATCTCCTCCACTTCCAAGCTCTCCGGCAAGCACAAGCACCTGCGGGCCATCGAGAAGACCTTTTCCCTGGAGCGCTCCAAGATGCTCTATGTCGGTGATGAGACCCGGGACATCCGCGCCTCCCACAAAGCCGGCATCCACGTCGCCGCCGCCACCTGGGGCTTCAACTCCCGCGCCGC
>JAUTCR010000045.1 GCA_030673895.1 Verrucomicrobiota bacterium JB023 | reverse complement strand
TGGCCTTCCACGATGATTTCTTCGCCGGGCTCCAGTCCGCTCAAAACCTCGGCGGCTTGATCATCGACGATTCCAATCTTCACTTGGCGAGCTTCCCACCCGTTTTCTTCGCCGGGGAGGTAAACGACCCCGGCCCCTGCGGAAACCGAGAGGAGCGCCGAGCGGGGGATCGCGACGCCAGTGCGCTTCACCGTCAATCGGCCAAAGCCAGTCATCCCCATCGCGACAGGGAACTTCTCATCGGGCTCGGCAAAGCGGAGTTGGGACTTGAAGGTGGCCGCCCATTCCGGAGCCCCCGAGCCCCGGGGACGCAGCGGGCGGGAGATTTCCGGGCCGCCTTCATTGAAGCTGACGACCGGGTTAATCCGCTCGACGACAGCAGGCATGGAGACCCCTGGATACGCCTCCAGCCGAATCTCGCCTATCTGCCCAGGCTGGACGTAGAGGAAGTCAGCTTGGTCAAAAAAGGTGTCGAACCAGAGGCCGCTGACAACGACGAAGCCCGGCTTGCCGGGGTCGGAATTGTATTCGCCCTCCTTGATAAGGACTCGCTCGACGATGCCGCCCACCGGAGCGCGCATGGTGTAGTTTTCTAGCTCGAGTGTGCGGTGCGCGACGGCTTCTTCCGCATCGCTGACCGCATTGCGCGCGATCTCCAAGCTCTTGACCACACCTTGCTCGGCCATGCTCATGCGCAGCAGCGCCTCTTGGCGGCTTTGTTGCGCGGTCGCGAATTCCTTCTCCGCATCAAGGAGGGCGGTCTTGGCGACAAGGCCTCGTTCGAAGGCGGTGCGGAAGCGCTCGACCTTCTGTTTGGCTAATTCGAATCGTTCGTTCTCGGCGGTTAAATTAATCCGTTCCATCTTTGGGCGTTCTTGAGCGAGAACGTAGGCAGAGCCGGATTCCACTCGGGCAAGTTCGGCTTTGGCCGTTGAGACTGCCAGCTTGGCACTTGCGAGCTTGATTCTGGCCAACTCGTCATCGAGTTCGGCCATCACTTGGCCTTGCTCCACGCGATCACCCTCCTTGAAGTGAACTTTGACAATGGAGGCCAGAGGAATGATGGGAACAAGCACCGGATCACTGGCGCAAACTCCCTCGCCCATCACGAAGCGGGTAAATTCCCGCTCGCCGACCTTGCTGGTCATGACGGGGAGGGGCTTGTCCAGCCGCCTCATCATGGCAGGGTAGCCGAGACCCGAGGCATAGAACTTGGTCGAGGGGCTCAGGTAACTTGGGACGAGGACATAGTAGCCGACGATGAGAATGAAGATCCCGATGACCGCTCCACCAATGAGGAGGCCGAGATTCTCCCGGGCTAAGGAGAGAAGGGTGGCAGGCAATTGCTTGAGGCCGGTCATGCCCCGCGAGGGTAGCGACTTGAGGGTCCGCATCATGCGTGCGCGCTTGCCGGTCGAACTATTTTTGTCATCGCGAGGCATAAAGAAATTGAAAGGAGAAGCGAGGCCAGAGCACTACTCTTTTCAAAATTATGGATAGCTTAATCACTTTTTCCAGCTCGGATGCCGCCATCTTGAGCTGCTCGAGGGCTGGCTAGAGGCAAAGGCTTATTCGCTGGGGAACTCGCTTGATGCCTCGGAAAGGAGATTCTTCTTTTCTGTGGGCTCCCTGAGAAGGGAGGAGAGAAAGAGCGCCGCGAGTTCGGCCAAGACCTGCAGGGTCCTCCAGAGGACGGCGACGGCCATGGCCTCCGGCGTGCTCATGTAGCTGGAAAGAAACCAGGTGATCCCGGCCTCCCGAACCCCGATACCTCCCGGGACCCCGATGGCGAAGAACCCGATGAGCCAAGCCGAGCCGTCGGCCGCGGCTGCAGAAGCCCATGTGAATTCACCTAGCTTGATCGCGGAGACGAGAATTACGAGAAGGATGGCGTGCAAGGCGCACAAGGCGAGATAGCTGACAAAGGCCTGGACGAGAGGCCCTACCCGCCAGCTGGCGATGGAGAGTGGACTGAGCTTCTTGATGATGAAGCGACGGACCGGAGGCAAGCTCACCAGCAGGCCGACGCCAAGAAGGGCGAAGACGGGAACGGCCCAGAAGAGGAAGTGGCCTCTCTCACTTCCACTTGCGGAAGTTACGGTCTCTCGGAGGCGGTCCAGTAAGACTCCATCCAACCACAAGCCGACTGCAGCAAGAATGGCCCATGCGGCGATGGTAAGGAGAAGCTCCGCCATGAGGCTGGCTCCCGCGATGGTACGATTGGTCCCGATCTCGGGAGCCTTCACCACCCGGGAGGCGTAGCCCCAGATGCCACCGGGTAGCCATTTCATGGCCTCGCACTGGATCCAGGTGCGGGTCGCGAGCAAGCGGTCCCCTCGCCAGCCCAGGGCCTTGAGGACATCGGCCCAAATGGAGGCATTGACGATGGTGTAGACCAGCAAGCCCAAGCCAACGTAGGTGACTGCCAGGAAGTCCGCGCTGCGCGTGGCCTCAATTACTGCCGGGAGATTCCGGAACAGGGCGTAAACAGGGATCCCGACGGCGCAAATGATGAGAAGGGTCTTGAGAGCCTTCTTCACCGGTGAAGACGAGGGAGGAGGAGCTAGCGAGGAGTCGGTCTTCATGAAAGTAGCGTCGGGAATGTGAGTTGAATTGCTATCAAAAACGATAAGGAATGAAGAGTAGGCTATTCATCCATCACGCCGTAGAAGGAGAGGATGAGCTCAGCGGCATCTTCCGCGTTGGGCATGTGGAGGCCCTCCTCAGCAAAAACCAGTGCCTTGGTAGTATGTTTGAAATCGAAGCGCTTGTTTGCTCCAGAGCGGCTTTTCTCGGTAGCGGTTCTGGAGTCTGCCGCGATGGTGACCTCTCCGTCCCCACTCACATCTTGAAGGAAGCGGGAGATGCCCTTCCACAAGCTGAGCGAGAGGTCGTCGCGGAGTTGTTGATTCCGGCTGGTCGCAAAGTAGCGGCTACCGAAGGCCATGCCCACCATGTGATAGCTCGCATCGAAGGTCCCGCGCTCCAGCGTGCTGCCATCCTCTTCTTGTAAGGTGATTGCTGCAGTAATGTAGGCATCCGCATCAGCCTCGAGCGAGCGGTCCCGGGTGAAGCGGGCCGCCTCCGCAAGAGCAGCACCGCGAAGGAAATACCGGTGCCCGAAAGGCTCCAGATTGACATCACGGCCTTGTTCGTCTGCTCCAATGAACCATTGAGCCAAGAGATGGGTCTTCCTCCGCCAATCGGTGATTGTCTGGCGATAGGTACGGGATTTGTAGTTTTTCAAGGCGAGGCCCGCGCGTGCGGCGGCCTCCAGAAAGAGAGAGCTACTATGCACGGCGTCTCCGGTGCCGGGGAAGGAGCCATCGCTCCCTTGTTGCTGGAAGCCCCAATTGATCATCTTGATCCCCTCGGCAATGAGTGGCTCGTCATTGAGGATGATGCCTGTCTCAATGACATCGGCACCATACCGCTGTTGCTCAATGAAGAAGTCGCTTCGTGACCCGGCCTCGTAGTCGATATTGACCGAGACGGCTCCAGTGCTGGAGATAGGAAGCGATTCCCCGAATTCGCTGACGAGATAGGCTCCATCAGGCTGAGTGAGTGTGCTAAATAGCAGGTCCCACCGACGAGAGCCATTGGCCGCCTTCATGATTCGCCTTTCATCGTAGTAAGCGATGGAGGACGCCAAGCCATCATTCGCTTCGTAGCCAATTGAGTAATCGATGGTTTTGCCAAAAAACGCTTGGTGACGCTCGGTGGGGATGAGCGCGGGAGTTACGCGGATTTGGATGTCATCGAAGGAGCTATCACTGGCTTCGCCCAATTCGCCATCAGTCGCCGCTCTCGCTTTGTCTTCGATGGTGAAGAAAGTTTCTTCATCCCTTTCGAAGAAAAAGAACTGATCCAAGCCTCCCGGGTTTGCTTCCGGAATTGAGAAAAGCGGCTGCCGTTTTGTGTTTTCTCCATTTCCCATGGCGGTGTATCGCCATGGGTTGCTGAGGAATTTGGCGGGAGTATTGTTAGGAATGAGGAAGAGAACAACCCGCTTGCCCAAGAGGTCATGATTCTGCGGGCGAAAGGTGACGGATTGCCCGGGGTTACTATCCCGGTCGTCCATGATGGTCACGGCATGAAGAATCGCTTGCTCGCGAAATAACAGGTTGGGAGCACCCAGCTCTGTGAGCGAGTCCAGGGCACAAAAGCCAAGCGTGAACTTCATCGGTGAGCGATCATCAAGGAAGCGGAAGGTGTAGGTGGTATTCTCATGAGGCATCTGAAAGACGCCTCCGATGATCTCTTCTGACGCCGATATGGATTCCCCATCGAGAAGGTGGGCCACCCCACGGGAGCCACGATCGCTGAACAGGCCGACTAGCTGCTCGACAGGGTGATCGAACTGCGCCGCCTCGTCGCCAGTAGGGATGAGCTCGACTTGGAAGACAACGTCATCATAGCTATTGCCATCTAACTTATCTTCAAAGGCCACGACGAGGCTTCCGGGGGCGGTCTGTGGAAAGCGGGCGGCAACCTGCTCGCGGGATTGCGGATTCTGGCCAGCGACTTGGGAGATGACCTGCTCGCCAACTCCGGCACCATCCTGGATGAGATAGAAGCGGAGGTCGGTGCCTGCGGGGAGTAGACCCAAGCTGGTGCGTGAGCCTTGGTCCAAAGGCTGGTCTGGTCCAGTAGCGACGTCGTGCCAGATGACCGTGCCTTGTTCTGGTCCCGGGTCGTTGGCATCAAACCAAGCAAGGCTATTGCGGTAGCTCGCACCGTCGTAAAGCAAGGTGACGATGACTTCGGATTCACGGTCGAGATGGAAGTCTTCTTCCGCAAAACCGAGGTGCGCTGCGTGGGGGCCACTGGTAGTATAGTAATTGTCCCGAATGGTTGTCCAGGTGGTGCGCGCATTCTTATACGATGAAGAGACGACCTCAAATCCCCTGACATTGGTGATGCCGGAGGCTGTGACATCCACGAAGCAATCGCGGGATGACTCATGCTCTCCATCGAAGGCGATGAAGCGTAGGGTATACTGCCCGACCTCACTAAAGGTGAATTCGGTCTTATAGTTATTCTGATTCCTTACCTCGATGGTGACGCCATTGGCTGGTCCGGAGACAAGCTCCCAGCCAGCGCGTTTATTGCCATCAGTCGGCAGGCCGTCATCATTGCAGGAGGGGGTGATGCGGAGCACGAAGGCCTCCCTGAGGTCAAAAGAGGACGGTGGGAAGCTGATCGTTGGGGGCGTATTTTCAGATGCTGCTGCAAATAGGGATAGGGACAACAGGCAGGGGAGGGGATAAGGCCAGTTCATCGTTGTTGTTGTGGGAGTTCATTCTTTTAATTAATGGAAGTTTGTAGCGATTAAAAGAAGAGGGGGCGGAAGTAGCCTATTGCCCGATGGTGAGCTGGTAAAATTTTGTCGGGTCAGTTAGAGCATCAACGTCGGTGTAGTTGTCCTCCGTCAAGTTCTGGGAAAGTGGATGCCAGTCAACGAGATCGGTAGAGTATTGGAGCTGATAGACCATGCCGGGTGAGGCGGCCCATGAGAGGATGTTGTCTTGACCGGAGCGGGTGAGCTGAAGCGGGGGGATCTCCGCCAGGGAGGCGTCGTCGAAAAGTATGACGGACCCGCTCTGACTCCCTTGGGTATCGGCTTGGGGGACTCCCGCGACGATGAGAGAACCAGCCAAGCCGACCGAAGCTCCCAGAAAATCCCCGGATTGGGGATGGCTGCGCTGCAGCCGGCTTTTGAAGTTACCGGTGAGCTCAAAGGAGACAACTGCCCCAATGGAATTAAATAAGGAGGAGGAAGCGAAATCCGAACCGACGACGATGCGCGAGCCGAGCGCGACTGCGACTCCGAAACGCGCCCCTGGTTCGCCTGCCGGATCGGAAAGAGTCAAAAGCAGCTCGCCTGAATCGACATCAAAAAGATAAGCCCGGCCGTGGCCGACCTCGATGTCCTCATCGTTCGAATCGAAGTTGGAGGCACCTACAAGCAGCTTCCCGTCATGCATGGCCAGACTTTCACCGAAGGTGTCTCCAGTGGTGCCGTCAGGAGCGACAAGCTTGCCAAGTTGGCTGCTGGAGCTTGTTCCGAAGAGATAGACCGCTCCCGCATCGGCTTCCGGGCTATCGGAGAAGGCGGCCCCAATAGCAACCCGACCAGCGGAGAGAGCGACCGCCCCCCCGAACTGGTCGAAAGGAGCGGCATC
Source organism: Verrucomicrobiota bacterium JB023 (assembly GCA_030673895.1). GTDB lineage: Bacteria > Verrucomicrobiota > Verrucomicrobiia > Verrucomicrobiales > Akkermansiaceae > Roseibacillus. Next base: position 18,670 of record JAUTCR010000045.1, on the reverse strand, counting down.
ATTGGCTATATATTTCTGAAGCTGCTGCCCGGTGGTAACATCGAAGAGATAGGCGGCTCCCTGATCTTCGCCATCTTTCCACGCTCCCACCAGAACCTGATTGCCATCAAGAGCCACCGCATTGCCAAAGGCATCGCCGGATGCGGCGTCATTTGCAGTCAGTTTGAGCGGTTCGTAGTCAGGATTATCCAATTGGTCGATGGTGAAGATCCAGACGGATCCAGAGCCGAAGCCGGCATCGTCATCATCAGGTACTCCCACCGCGATGTAGTTGCCGGAGACGTCGATGGAGGTGCCAAATTCATCTCCCGATGCCGCATCGGGTGCGGTTAATTTATGTAGCTGGACACCAGTCGTGGCATCAAAGAGGTAGGCCGAGCCCGAACGACTCCCGGCGTCGTCGTCGCCGGTCGAGCCAGCAACGACGAGGTTGCCGTCGGCCGCGATGGCTTGGCCAAGCCGATCGAGCAACGCACCATCCTCCGCAACGAGCTCCGTCTCCGTGACCGCTCCAAGGGGAGCTGCGAACAGAAGGAAGCTAGCGAGCGGGAGGACGTGGTGGTGATAATTCATCGGTCGAGAAGGTAGGTCGGAAGGCGTCTTAGAAGTCGCCTTTGATTCCCTCCGAGTATCCGTCAATTCCGTCCCAATTGGTAGTCGGATCGGTAGATGAGTGGTAATATCCTCCCCCGCCGATGCTATAGCTGGTGAGAGCGGGGGTGATGCGGAACCAGAAGTCGGCGAAATCTGAGTCGCTCGCTGTCCCCGCTTCGCCATTTTCGAGGCGGCTGTGGTCCTCGACCATCACCAGGGTAGTACCACCATCGGTGAAGGTGAGGAACTGGTCCAGACTGCCAGGATTAGCGTTGATGAGGGAGAAGAGCGGTTGACGCTTGGTGTCATCTCCGTCACCGCGAGGGGTGTAGCGGTGGGGGTTGGTAATGAAGCGATCAAAGCGATTGTGAGGAAGGGCGACCAGAATCACCTGCTTGCCTGCGAGACCCAGCTCCTCAGGATTGAAGGAAATCTGACTGCCCGCGCCATTCACCAAGTTGTCCAAAACAGTCACTGCCGAAAGCCCGGCGATTGAGCGAAATTGGAGTAGCTCAGGCACGACCGAGTCGAGTAGCTCGTAGTCGACTAAGGCGAGGCTGAAATCGAGTTCGCTCGGGTCACCTAACAAGTCGATGGTGACCGCTCCCGAAGCCGGAAGGTCGAATAGATCGCCAGAGACCTCGTAGGACTCGTCATTCCAGCCGAGCTGGTTCAGCACACTTGTGACCTCAGTGGATGCGAGGCCAGTAGGGCCGAACTGTAAGGTGGCGGGCGCGGTGGGTACGATCTCTACCATGAAGATGACATCGTTGAAGTCGTTGTCGCGGCCCGCATGCAGCTGGTCTTCGAAGGCAACGATGAGAGGGTCGCCCTCCACCTCAATGTTGCTCGCTATGAGTTCCAGACCAGCCTTATTGAGGTAAGGGTCTTGATAGATTTTTTCCACTCCGCCTCGGCCACCATCAGCCACCAGTCCGAATCGTAGTTCGGTGCCGGCAGGTAGGATGCCCAGGGTGGCGGTCGAGCCCGGGATGAGCGGAGCCGTAGGGCCGGTGCCGTATTTCTGCCAGAAGACGTCCCACGTGGTCGCCGGGTCTCCCGCATCATACCAAGCCACCGAGTTCACGTTCCGAGCTCCATCGTAGATGACGGTGACAAAGACCTCGGAATCCTCCAGGAGGTAGAATCGCTCTTCATCGAAGCCCCGCTTTTCTTCCTCGAGTGGCACCCCGTCGGTATTGCAGTTGAGTTCGAATTTTACCTCGTTCCAGACATCGCGAGCATAGTCGTAGTAGAGAGGATCCACCCCATAGTTCGCGATCTGTGCATCGGTGAGGTCGAATTCGATGATGTTGTCCTCAAGGTTACAGAGCGGACAGTCATCGATTGGGGTCTCAATGCCGTCACCGTCGTCATCAATGTCGACAAAGTTGGGTTGCCCGTCGCCGTCGGAATCGAGGATGATGCCATTATCGAGGATCTCTTCCGAATCTGCGATTCCGTCGTTGTCAGAGTCGGTATCCAGATAGTTGGGGATGCCGTCGTTATCATAATCGCCGGTGCCCTCATCGCCGTTAGCGATACCGTCATTGTCCTGGTCGCGGTCATCAAACTCGTCGAGATAGTTCACCTTTCCGTCACCGTCGGTGTCGGTCACGCCTTCGCTGCCATCGGCGAGACCGTCATTATCGGCATCAGCATCCAAGAAGTTGGGGAGGCCATCGCTATCGTAGTCACCGGGTGCTTCGTTGGCATCGGCGAGTCCGTCATTGTCCGAGTCGCTATCAAGGTGGTTCGGGGTGCCATCACCATCGTTATCATAAACATCAGGGATGCCGTCTCCGTTTGAATCGGTGTAGTCAGTCGTCGAGGAAAGGTCCCAATCTCCGTCGTCGATATTATCTGTCCAGTTAGGGATGCCATCACCGTCCTCGTCCCCGTTAGGGTCGTTGAGTCCAGGCTCATTAACGTCGGCAATACCGTCGTTATCGTCATCAAGATCGATATTGTCTTTCAGACCGTCCCCATCGGTATCCAGACCTAGCATGGCTGTCGGGCAGATGGTGGCATCGTTAATGCTGGTCTTTGGGGAGTTGGCAACCCAGACAACGTCTGCGTTGGTGGTATTCACCCGGAAGGCACCAGTGCCTCCGTTATCAAGGCCATAGATGGTGCCGGTGGAGTCGGAAACCAGTGCCCCGAAGGTCTTGCCGTGCCTCCCGATCTTGGTCGTACTCCCGGTGGTGACGTCGACTTGGTAAAGGTTGCGACTGCCGCTGCCGTACATCTCTTTGGTAACAGGATTGTAAGCCAGGTCAATCCAGCCTCCGTTACCAGTGGTGTGGGTGGCGATCACTGCGCGGCTGGCTACATCGATAGCGTAAAGTTTCTTATTACCCTGAGTGTAGTAGATACCATTCTCGTCGAACGATCCTGCGACAAAGCTGCGGGGCAGGCCCTCAATCTCCCCGAGTCGAGCGTAGCTACCATCGCTGCCGATGCGGACCAGGATGGGATCGGTGTTTGTGCACTCGAGACCGTAGATGTAATTGTCCGTGGGATTGTAACCAATGGCATTGTAATGCTGGGCGTGAGCATTGTTACCCACGTGGAGAAAGCTTCCCTCAACCAGATCGACCATGGCGAGCTGGGTCTTGCTACCGTATGATTGGAAGATGCTGTCGTTGCAGGAGAATGGAGGCTGAAAGTCCAAGTAGTCTGGCACTCCATCCACGTCATCGTCGTCCAACCCTTCCTCGGCATCAGAGAGACCGTCGCCATCGGAGTCTGTATCGAGGAAGTTGGGGATGCCGTCGCCGTCGGGATCACCGGTTCCTTCTTCTGTATTCCAGAGTCCGTCGCTGTCGGAGTCTTCGCCCGGGGTGTCCTCAATGCCGTCGTTGTCCGCATCAGTATCGAACAAGTCGAGGATTCCGTCGCCATCCGAGTCAGCAGTTCCTTCGCGCCAGTCTTCGATCAAATCGTTGTCGGAATCACCATCCAAATAGCTGGGCGTGCCATCGTTATCCCCGTCTGATGCACCCTCAACCGCATCGGGGATCGAGTCTCCGTCCGCATCAAGATCGACGTAGTCAGGGATGAGATCCTCGTCGGTGTCAGAGTAACCTTCAAAAGAATCGGAAAGCCCGTCGCCGTCGGAATCTGTATCGAGCATATTAGCCGTTCCATCGCCGTCGGTATCGAGATCGAAGGGGACAAAGGAAATCTTGTCTAAGGCAAAGATGCGGGGGATGCCAGAGTTGTTGGTGTTAACAATTTGAAGTGTGATCGTCGAGCTACTGCCCCCATCGTAGCTTGCATAAGTGCGGACGAAATCTCCCTCGCCGCTAACGAGGACGGTCTCACCAAGGGAGACGCCGTCGACCCGAAGATCGAGGAACGGCGCTCGTCCGGCCAAGCCCGTAGCGACGGAGACACTAAAGGCATAGCGCTCGGACGGGGTGACCTCAACCTCTTGCTCCCAGACTACCTCGCCGGGAATATTGCGGCCATAGACGACCATCATGTGGTTGCCGCTTCCTGCATCGAGGAACGAGGCAAAGCCATCATTGGCGAAGATGGAATCCTGCACTAGACTGTAGCCTCCTGGCGCCAACTGCTCATTGCTTAATAGGTCCCGGGTGTAGTCTGAGGTGAGGCTGGCGGTGCCGTCTTGGAAATCCCAATTGGCCACCAACTCGGTCTCCGAACCTGCTGCCTCGGCTGCTTCAAAATGATTCAAGATGCCGTCACCGTCGAGGTCGTCGTCGAAAGCATTGTCATTGATTCCGTCGCCATCGATATCCAAGTCGATGAAGTTGCCCAAGCCGTCACCATCAATGTCCAAGGCGCCCTCTTGGGCGTCGGTGAGGCCGTCGTTGTCGGAGTCGAGGTCGTAGGCGTTCGCCAGACCGTCTTGATCACTATCGACAAGGCCCTCAATGCCATCGATCATCCCGTCTCCATCTGAGTCAGGGTCAAGGTAGTTGGGTGTGCCGTCGGTATCGGTATCGGCCGTTGACTCGGCCGAATCGAGTAAGCCGTCGTCATCGCTATCGAGATCGCGATAATCAGCCAAGCCGTCACCATCGGAGTCGGCGAACCCTTCGATTTCGTCGCTCAACCCATCGTTGTCAGAATCGGTATCATCGGCATCCGCGATTCCGTCGCCATCAGTATCCGGCTCTGCTCCGGCATATTGTCCGGCTGGGAGAAGGTAGGACTCCACACCGCTCACGCCTTTCCAGAATTCGGCCCGAATCTCGATATGTGAGAGGTCGGCAAGTACTTCACGCAACTTTTCCTCAGTCGAGTCGAAGGTCTCCGGGAGAAGAGAAATTGAGTATTGGCAGACTTCGCCAAAAGCCGCGGACGGCAGTTGATGCTGCATCAGACCGTGGCGGAGGTCCACGTTCACCTCCCGTCCGGAATGGGCTACCAAGGCGACATCCCGCGTTGTCGTGGTCGCCCACGCGAGGTCGAGATCGCGGACCGCGAGACCGAAGTGGAAGGTCTTCGCGTAGGCGTCGCTCTGGTCGCCAGACCATTTACTAATTACGTAGTAGCCGAACCCGGATTCGGTGTCGTCGAAAGAGATGGCCGCTTGGTTAAATACGGTGGCGTCTGAGGTGCCTCCGCCATCACCAGTGATTTGGGCGGGGTCGAGATCGGTGGCTTGGAGAACCCAATCGCTTGCGGGGAAGGTGGCCGTATCGATTTCAATGGTATCGACAAGGGTATCGCCGTCCCGGTCATTGGCGATGAGAGGGAGCGGGAGTAGGGGAAGGGAAAAAAGGAACGCGGATTTCTGGAACAGAGACATGGAACTAAGGTTCTAGGGTGAACAAAAGGGATGTATCCAAAAGGAATGGACGGGGGAAGATGATTAAGCCGGAGCTGGCGACGGGAAAGGGGAGATCAGGCCGCGAAGGTGATGTTGGGATCATCCTCCGATTCCTCGGGAAACTTGGCGAATTCGGTTTGATCGGCCACCGGGACTTGGTGCCCGCCCTTCATCGTCTCATAGACCCGGTGCTCGAGCTGGAGGCCCATGCCGATCGAAAGAATAGACATCATGGCGGCCATCATTCCGACCATGCCGAAGAAGCCGGCGATGCCCAGGCCGAAGCATGCTGCCACCAGGCCACTCAGCAGCATGATGGAGCAGGCGAGCATGGAGGCGATGGCGACGCGGCCGAAGAAGTGCATCGGGCGATCCCGATAAGTCTTCAGAAAAGACACGGTGGTCATGTCAAAGAGTCCGCAGAGGATGCGCTTCACGCCATATTTGCTCTTACCATGCCGACGCGGGTGGTGCTGCACGACCAATTCCGCAGTCTCGTAACCTTCGAAGGAGGCCAAGGATGGGACCATCCGGTGCATCTCCCCGTACATGGGAAGTTGTTCGACGACCTCCCGTCGATAGGCTTTGAAACCGCAGTTATGGTCGTGCAGCTTCACACCAACTAATTTGCTCAACATGGAATTGAACACACGACTCGGAAAGACTTTGTGCCATGGATCGTGGCGCTTCTTTTTGTAGCCAGTGACGATGCCATAACCCTCTTGGATTTTCTCGAGGAAGCGGGGAATCTCCTGGGGATCATCCTGCAGATCAGCATCCATGGTGAAGATGACGTCGCCAGTCGCTTCCGCGTAGCCGAGGGAGAGCGCGTCGGCCTTGCCCTTGTTGCGACGGAAGCGGAAGGCGCGCACCTTGTCGGGGTGCTCAGTCGCAAGCCGGGTCATCTCGGCCCAAGTGCCATCAGTGCTGCCATCGTCAATGAATAGAACTTCGTGACGGATTGATAGCTGAGCCATCTGGCGGGAAATCCCCTCAAAGAGGGTGGCAAGCGTCGCCTCTTCGTTCATCGCGGGGACGATGAAGGAGACGCGGTTGACTACAAAATTGTGCAACTTCATTTGGAATACTGGTAAGGGTGCAGAAGTGAAAATATCGATATCTCGATAAAAAGTCTATCCGGTTTTTCAAAATGTTTAGATAATTAAGGAATACGAAATAAATTTTGATTAAAAATCAAGGGTTTATGACCTTGCGAAAATTCGTTTTACGGGTTGGTTGGATAAGCGAAAATTCGCTAATAAGTTCCTTATTTAGCTTAACCGACCTATCAGGAATGCAACTCAATGAATTTGCAGTCGGTAGGCGGACAGCTAACGAAAGGCGGTCAAGACGGCTCCCTTGGTTGAGAGAGGAGGTGCGACCTGATGAAATCGGGGGCTGCTCTCTCTCGAGTCGACAAAGAATTCAGTAGTTGATCTTCTAGATGGGGAAGATGGTCGCAAAGGCTTGGTTCGCCGATCCCATCTGCCGATGGAGAGTTTTGCGGGCTCCGAGCCCAATTCGGTAGGAAGTGTTCCCCGGCGCACCGATTTGGCGTTTAAGACCAAGCATGTCGATCTGAAAGCCAGGTGGCGGTGAGCCGGGGATACAGCAACCATTATGGGAACCACAACTACCATGAAAAGGGGGAAGGATGCGCCGGCAGGGGAGCTGGTTGGATGTCGGCACATCATCGTGGGATGAGAGGCGCGCCCCGCGTGACACTTCTCGAAGACAACGCAAACTTCGAGAGGCTGACCGCGGAGCGACGCCCTATATCCCAATGGGAAAGTTTGAAAAGGAGCCCGGTGGGGGGTGTCGCTCGCTTGATTGCTAAAGAGAGCGCCTTGGGCGTGGCCCGGCAAGGGCTGGATTGTTAAGAGTTTGCAAAACCCACTCCGCTCTTCCGATGAAGGCTGGCCGGACTGGAGGAGGTTTTTCATCTCATGGGGTAAGGAAAGGTTTATCGATTAGGCGGCAAGGTCCCGCTCGCTCTGGAAGAAGGGTGAAGCGGGCATGACTTGCTCCCGGGAGGTTGAAAGTTCGGCGGGGGCTTCTTGTTCGCTATCATCCGGTAGCAAATGAGCGGTTGTTGAGGAAAGGAGGGTGGTGACGCCGCAGACTGTTCCAGAGAAACCAAACAGACCGACAGCGTGATGCTCAAGAATCGCGGCAATCAGGCTGAGCTTGAATAAAATGACGGCAAGGATGCCAGCTGCGATGGCGACGCGACCGAGGAATCGCTTGGGTTGGTCCCGGTATTTGTCGAGTAGCCGAAAGGGCGCCAGGCTGATGAAGCGATTGTAAAGGTTGTTCGAGAGAACAGGCTCTCGTTTAACTTTTTTAAAAAGGGGAGACTGCACGACCACTTCTGCGATTTCAACGCTATCGAAGGGCACGGAAGAAACGGATTCGTCCGATACCGGGAGTTGCTTCGCTACCTCGCGGCGGTAGGCAATGAAGCCGCAGTCGCGGTCGTGCAGGTTACTCTCACCGGCCTTGGGGGCCTTGAGGTCGGTGAAGCGGCTGGGGAACGCCTTATGCTGAGAATCGGGGGTCTTCTCTCTGCAAGCAGCGACGATACCGAAGCCATCCTGAATTTTCTCAAGAAAGCGGGGGATTTCGGCAAGCTCGCCTTGCAGTTGGGGGGTGATGGTGAAGATGACGTCTCCAATCGCTTGGCTGATGCCAAGTCTTGGGGCGTCATGCTGCGCCACAGGTTGTGGGGACCGAAGGGCTCGGACGATGCCGGGGTTAAGCACTGCCAGCCGAGCCATTTCGCGCCAGGTGTTATCCGTGCTACCAGCTTCAATAAACAAAACCTCGTAGTTGAGACCGAGGGTCTCCATGTGAGAGGAAAGGCTATCGAAGAGAACCTCGAGGTTGCTTTCCTCGCTCATGGTGGGGACCACGAAGGAGATGGTTTCGATATTGACGGGGGGGAGCTTCATTTGAGGTAGCTGCGGACTTCCCCTCTCTTAATCATCCGCCGTGCCAGCTCGTTTAATTGGTGTGAGAATTTGTTGAATATCAGTAGGATAGAAAAATGTTGGGCTTGGCTTGTCTTTTCAGCACGAGGAAAAATCGGGTAAAAATTACCGGAGGCTGTCAAATTTACCGAAACGATTACCGTCTTGTTATTAAGGAAGTCTTAATAAATAGTGGCCTCCCCGAGTCCATTTGACCGTGCTTGACCGATTTTACAGACGGGCGGTTCTCCTACTGCTCTTAATGAGTACAAGCGGTTGCTTCAACGCGGGTCCAGATTACCGGGACCCAAATTTGCAAGTGCCGGGCGATTGGCGTTCGGAGGGAAGCTCCGTCACCCAAAAGGATGATTACTGGAGCGAGCGGATGACGGCCGATCAGCTGGCCAAGCGGACGGGGGCGGAGCTTTGGTGGAGGCAATTCGATGACAGCGTGCTGAATACGCTCATCAGCCATGCCCGCAAGCATCATCCGACGGCTTACTTGGCAGATGCCCGCATCCGAGAAGCCCGTGCCCAGAGGCAAGTTCTCGCTTCCGCTTGGTCACCTTGGGTCGGCACCTTTGATGAGGTGCAGCTCAATGAGAAGCTCTCCTCGAATTACTTTGCCGCGCTGGAGGCAGGTTGGGAGGCTGATCTCTTTGGCAGCACGCGGAGAGGAGTGGAGGCTGCAACCGCAGAGTGGCAGTCGGCGCTGGAGTGGAAGCGGGATTCCATGGTCGTGCTGACCGCAGAGGTGGCCGCGTACTACATGGCCTACCGGACCCTGCAGGAGAGGCTGGAGCGGGCGGAAGAGGCCGCCGCCCAATTCCGCGAGCTTCATGAAGTGCTGAAGGGCCGGGAAGAGGTCGGTGTCGCTCCTCAAAGCGACGTGGCGGAAAGCCTGGCTCAGACCGAAACGAGGGAGGCCAGGCTGCCCAAGCTGCGCCAGGAGATGAATGTGGCGGCCATACGTCTGGCGAATGCGACGGGCATCTATCCCTCGGCTTTGGGCAAGTTGCTTGACGAGAATACCGGCATCCCGACCCTGCCCCGCAAGATCCTCCTGAGCACGCCGGCCAATATGCTGAGGAATCGTCCGGATGTCCGCCGCGAGGAGAGAAAGTTGGCTGCACAAACGGCGCGGATCGGCTTGGCGGCCTCGGAGCTCTATCCGATCCTTTCCGTCTCCGGCGCCTTGAGCTGGGAGCACGGGGGGCTGGGTGATCTTTTCTCACAAGCGAACCGGCTCTTCGGTTTTGGCCCCAAGTTGACTTGGCGCATCTTGCAGGGATGCCGCATCGAGCATCGCATTGCCGAGGAGACCGCGCAGATGGAGATGCGTTTGGCGGCCTACCAGCAGCAGCTCTTGGATGCGGTGGCCGAGATCGAGATCGCGCTCACCCGCCTGGAGACCGAAAGCGAGTATGCGGCCAGGCAGGCGCAGGCTGTCGCTTCTCATCAAGAGAGTGTCCGCATGATCCGGGAGTCCTATCTCGCCGGATTGGTGGATATCCGCCGGGTGCTCAATTCTCTCATCGACTACCATGACACTCGTGATGAAGAAGCTGCCGCCTTGGGCCGGCGGGCGGCCTATGCCGCAGCCCTCTTCAAGTCAATCGGCGGCGGTCAACTTGCTGATTAATTGAACTGCTCGTCTAGTAGCTCGAGCTTGTGCAAGGCGTCGACGAGGTCCTGCCCCTTGACCGGCTTTGAGAGGAAGAGGTCCATCCCCGCCTGCAGGCAGGCCTCACTGTCTTCATCCATCGCATTGGCCGTCACGGCCACGATGGGGAGGCGTCGTGCCACCTCCCCGGCTTCGCCCGCGCGGATCCGTCGGGAGGCTTCCAAGCCGTCCATCACCGGCATCCGCATGTCCATGAGGATTGCCTTGAAGGTGGGGTCGAGCCGCAGCTTTTCGAGAGCCTCCGCTCCATTGGTGGCAGTCTCATGCTTGAAGCCCATCTTACTAAGCATGATGCCGAGGAGCTTGGCGTTGATGGGTTGATCCTCGACGATGAGGAGAGGATTTTCGTCCCGGGCACGTCCCCCGGCCAAGGGGTTGCTCTTCGCCGGGGGCAGCTCCCGTTGGGGGGTCTTGAGTGGAATCCAGAAGGAGAAAGTGGAGCCCTGTCCCGGGGTGGACTTTGCGCTGATTTTGCCTCCCATCGCTTCGACGAGTTCCCTGCACACGGCAAGTCCCAGCCCGGTGCCCCCTGTGGTCTTTGTCGTTGAGTTATCGACCTGATAGAAGGTCTCGAAGAGTTTCTCGGCGACCTCCGGGGGGAAGCCGGGTCCGTTGTCCTCGACGGTGAAGATGAGCTTGTCTGCCTCGGTGTCCAAGGAGGCGGCGACGCGTCCTTTGCCAGTGTACTTCACCGCGTTGCCAATCAGATTCGACATCACTTGAAGAAGGCGGGTGCTATCGCCGATAATCTTGGCTGGCGTCTTCGGACCGATGCTCGTCTCGATAACAATCTCCTTGGCCTGGGCCGTATTTTGGTGGGAGCTGGCAATGTCTTTGAAGAGTTGCAGGAGATCGAATTCTTCCGATTTGAGGGTGAGCCCACCGCTCTCGATCTTGGAGATATCGAGCAGATCATTGAGCAGGCTGGAGAGGAGGGAGCCGCTGCGTTGGATGATGTCCACGGCCTCGGCAGCCTCTCCACCGAGCTCCATCTTGGAAAGCAACTCGGCGAATCCGAGAATGCCATTCAGCGGTGTCCGGATCTCATGGCTCATCGTGGCAAGGAAGAGCGATTTGGCAGCATTGGCTCGTTCGGCCTCTTCGCGGGCCAGTCGTGTTTCCTCCGCCCGTTCCCGTTGCTCGGTGATGTCGCGAAGGATTCCTTGGATCAGCTTCTTCTGCCCGAGCTCGAAGGTGGTGGACGAGACCTCTGCCCAGAAGTGGCTGCCGTCCGCCCTGACGAATTGTCCTTCGAAGCGCAACTTCCCCTCTTGATCCACCTTCTGTATCGCCCGCTTGATGAAGTCGGGGTCGTTCGATGGGAGGAGGCAAGTCAGGCTCTCCCCGAGGAGCTGCTCCCTTTCGCGACCGAACATGCGTCCAAGGGTGCTGTTCACATCAAGAATGACGCCGTCGAGATCGTGGAGGACGATGCCATCGAGAGAGTATTCGAAGACAGCTCGAAACTTTCGCTCCCTCTCCATCGCGGCGGCCTGGGTGCGGCGCCGGCTGGTGATGTCCCGGATGATGCCGTAGATGTGCTTCCGGTTGTTGATCTCAAAGAGGCTGCCGACAATCTCGGCAGGGAAGCTGGAGCCATCGCTGCGGATGAGATCGGCTTCGTAGCGGCAATAGCCTTCTTGGCGGACTTTGGAAAATGCTTTCCTGGCGGCGGCCGCTGACGAGTGGCTGATGAGGCGCGGCACCTTCATCTTCTTCAGGCGGTCACGGGAGAAGCCCAGCATGCGAACGGCAGAGCCCGAGGCTTCCGTGATTAGGCCGTCGAGCTGATGAATGATGATGCCGTCGATGGAGGCATGAAAGAGCTCGCGGTATTTTTGCTCGCGTGCCCGGTTTTCGGCCCCGATGAGTTTCTTGTTCACCTCTACTCCGATGGCGTGGGCCACCAATTCCCAGATCACCCGATCCAGTTCGAGCTTTTCGTAGTCGGGCGGGAAGGACACGATGATCTTCCCCCGCTCCACATTCTCGAAGACGATGGGGCAAACGATGTGGAAGGTGCCCTTCGCGGACTCCACGAAGCGGGCGTTCAGTTCGTATTCCGTCTGCGATCCAGGCGGGGTATAGGGAGCGAAGAGGTGAGGATAAAAGACGGGGCGCACCTCGCCCACCAGTTGAGGCCCGGGGAGGAAGGCGACTTCCTCAGCGAGGGTCTCATGATGACCGGCCCGGATGAGGGCGATGATGTTCTCCCGCGGATCCTTTCCCGAATTAAGAAAGATATTGGCCAGCCGGGTCATGCTTTGCTGGCATTTCTCCAGGACTTTGCCTTGGATCGCGAGCGACTCCTCAAGGGATTGATTGGCCTCGAATAGCTCGAGGCTCTTGGCCTCCAGCAAATGCTCCGCCTGTTCGCGGGCGGAACGTTCGCGCGCGGCTCGCTTCTTCAGGCGTTCGGGATCCGTCTTCATGATTCGGGAAGACGAATCAGAAAGCGGGTCCCGTCCTCCAAGGGGGTGCGTTCGATTTGCCCCTCGACCTTGAAGAATTCCAGACAGCCTTCGATGAGGCCATGGCAGACGTCGTCGAGGTGCCTGGATGACCGATAGATCATCTCGAGTTGGTTAGGACCAAGGCGGCTGGTCTCGAAGCTCGGTAGCTCGGCCTCGGGATAGAGCTTGCGAACTTCCACATGGATGTAGTGCTCCACTCCCTCGAGGAATTCGAGGACGCCACCGGCTTTGCTAATGAATTGAGGGTAGTGGGAGGCGAGTTTGGAGAAGAGATACTTGCCATAGACTTGGAGAAGAGTGGGTACCTCGATCTGAGTGCGGGCGGAGAGGGCCATGACCAAGTCCACAATTTCCTTGTGATCGTAGGTTCCGACGGCGGTGTAGGCTCCGCCGGAGGGGAGGTCGCAATCATCAATGATATCGTCTACCATGTCCTCGTCCCATTGGTTTTCGACGAGGGTGAGGAATTCCGTAAAGATAATGCCTTTCATAGGGTGGGGGTTTCCAAGACGATATTAAGTTTCTTTATTTTATTGTAGATACTTTTCTCTGCAATTCCGAGTCGGCGGGCGGCTTCCGACTTGTTTCCGCCACTTGCAGCAAGTGTTTGCTTGATGGCCTCGGCTTCGAGCTCGGCCAGGGTGAGCCCTGCCAAGCCCAGGGGGGCTCCGGCGGACTGCGTTCGCTCCTGGGTCTCGATCAGGGGGCGGGGCAGGTCGGTGCGGCGGATCGTGTGGTCATTGCAGAAGGCGCTGGCTCGCTCCAGGGTGTTCTCGAGCTGGCGGACATTGCCAGGCCAACGGAAGGCGGTGAGGGCCTTCATGGCGGGAGCGTCGAGCTTGAGGGCGGGACCTTTTCGCCGGGAGGAGAGGCCTTGCAGGATGCGATGGGCGAGCGCCGGGATATCCTCCGGGCGTTCGCGCAGGGGAGGGAGTTCGAGGGGAATCACGCTGAGCCGGTAGTAAAGATCTTCCCGGAACTCTCCCGAAGCGATCTTCTCCTCGAAGTTGATGTTCGTCGCGGCGATCAGGCGGAAGTCGGCCTTCAGCCACTCTTCTCCCCCGACGCGTTGGAATTCCCGGTCCTGCAGGACGTTGAGGAGCTTGGGCTGCAGGTCCAGGGGGAGGTCGCCGATTTCATCAAGGAAGAGGGTGCCTCCCTTGGCTGACTCGATCTTGCCGATGCGTCGCTTGAGGGCTCCGGTGAAGGCTCCCTTCTCGTGCCCGAAGAGCTCGCTCTCGAGCAGTTCCCGCGGCAGAGCCGGGCAGCTCACGGTGACGAAGGGGCCATCCCGGCGTGAGCTGTTGCGGTGGAGGAAGCGGGCGAGTGCGCCCTTGCCGGAGCCGCTCTCGCCAGTGAGGAGGACGGTGGAGTCGAGGGTCGCGACCTTCATCGCTTTCTCGACGAGATTTTTAGTCGTCTCAGCTTCAGCGACGAAACCCTTTTCCACAACGGGTGTGGAGATCGACTCCCGGAGGGCCTCGTTCTCGCGATGAACTTCCCGCAGACGGGTCGCCTTGTGGAGGCAATCAAAGAGTTGCTGGGGGTCGAAAGGTTTGGTGAGGTAATCGAAGGCGCCCAACTTCATCGCGCGGACGGCATCCTCGGCATTGTCAGCAGCAGTCAAGACCACCGTGGGAAGCCCGGGATGCGTGCCTGAAAGGGCTTCGAGGAGATCGAAGCCGGACATGCCGGGGAGACGGAGGTCGAGGAGAAGCACCTTGACCTCCTCCGTGATAGCAGCGAGGCCTTCCTCAGCCGTTCCGAAACAATGGGGACGGAATCCGAAATCACGGGCCTTGAGCGCCAGAAGGCGCTGGGTGACTTCTTCGTCCTCGACGATGACCAAATCAAATGACACTAATCTTCCCGGTGATTTACTATCAATTTCCCTAAATCCCTGCCAGAACGAAAGCAAGAAGTGTTTATGAGTGAGTTAATTGATGAGTCACACCTCGAGATGATGGGCGGTCGCGAAAGCGACGATCTGCGCCTGATACTGGATGATTTCCTTGAGTCGGTGGACAGTCGGGCCGAGGTGTTGCGCAAGGGCATGGAGGCTGATGCGCGTGAGGAGGTCCGGGACGAAGCCCACGGGCTGAAGGGTTCCGCGAATATGTGTGGCTTCTTGGCCATCGGTGAGCATGCCGCCGAGCTGGAGAGGAAGGCTAAGAATGGAGAGCCCTTCCCCGAGGCCGGCGCCTGGGTCGACCGACTCAAAGAGCTTGAGGCGGCGACCCGCACCGCGCTGGGCGCGTGAGCACACTCTTGCCCTCGCCCACCGCTTCTTTGCGCGGCACTTTAGATCACGAGGAGGTGAGGGGAATCGCCACGGAGGCGATGGCTCCCTGTGGGGTCGGATCAAGGCTCAGCTCGATGTCGAGCTTCTGGGCATAGCGCGCCGCCTTGGTCAGCCCGATGCCAAGATGGTCACGGTCTTTGCTTGTGAAGAATGGGACGAAGGCCTTTTCCAAGGTCTTCTCATCGGGTGATTTCCCTTCATTCTCGAGGGTGATGAGGAGGCGGGCCGCATCTCCTGCTCCGATGCGCTGGCTCCTCAGGCTAATGGCTGAGCCCGGCTTGGAGATGCCGGCTTCAACGGCATTATCGAGAAGCTCCGTCAGGATTTCCTCCACCCAAGCG
This sequence comes from Verrucomicrobiota bacterium JB023, assembly GCA_030673895.1. Classification (GTDB taxonomy): domain Bacteria; phylum Verrucomicrobiota; class Verrucomicrobiia; order Verrucomicrobiales; family Akkermansiaceae; genus Roseibacillus. The sequence goes on along the minus strand of JAUTCR010000045.1, from coordinate 3,502 downwards.
ATGTCGGTATGAATCGTGGTTTGGCCTTCATCCAGATTGGAGTTGAAAGTGAGATGAGCCTTCTCTGCCGCTTGCTGGCACTTCATGGCAAAGCCCCGGAGGAAGAAATTGGCATCGCTCTCCGCGAGCTTGGGTTGATCCTGCATGGCACAGGCCATGACCTTGGCGTTGAGCTCGACGGCTTTCTGAGCTCCCTCCACAATGATTCTGCCGTGATTTCGAGCTTCCTCGAGCGTTTCTGAAACCTGCAAAAGATTGGCGTATCCCTGCGTGATGGTGAGCAGATTGTTATGCTTGTGGATGAGTCCGCGCACCAGCTCGTAGAGGTACTCGTCTTGGTCGGGAAAGTGGTCGTTCGCCTCGTCAATTAAATCGGGTGATCCGTTCGGGGATGACGTCTTCTTTTTGGCGAAATTAAACATGATAGACATAATGGGGGCTAGGATTGTGGGGTTTGTATTGATGGGGTGAGGTATTGATGAACGGCTCTTTTGAGCGTTTCGAATTCGAATGGCTTGGCGATCACCGTGTCGAAGACGGAAAATCTTCCGTCTTGGGCGGAATTGCCTAGGATATCTCCGGTAAGGCCGATGATGGGAGGGCAATCGTTGCCAAGTTGATTCCGAAGGATTTTTGACGCTTCATCTCCATTGAGACGAGGCATCCGGACATCCATCAAGATGAGATCGGGAGAGCGGGCAAGAGTCGTTTCAACACATTGTTCTCCGTCTTCGGCTTCGATCACGTCGAGATTGTCCGTCTGCAAAACGCGTCGCACGATTTCCCGGCTGGCGTCATTGTCGTCCGTGACGAGGACGAGCTTTGCTTCGATTTGCTGTTCAGGTTTGACAGACGAGGCCGAGGTCGCGGATTCCGTGATAGGCTGGACGGGAATGGTGAGGATGAAGGAGCAGCCCTTCCGCAGCCGGCTGTCAAAGACGAGGTCTCCATCCATCTCCTGTGCATAGCTTTTCGCGATTGCGAGCCCAAGGCCGGTTCCCGGGACGCTGGCTTCCATTGGCGTCTTGCCTCTCTCGAAGGGAATAAAAAGCTTCTCTCCCAGTCCGGGATCGAGACCGGGGCCGTCATCGGAGATACGAAATTCCAGGATGGTCCTGCCGTCTTGTCGGGAGCCCTTTTCCGTCAACGTATAGTCAATCGTGCTGCCGGCAGCGTATTTGACGGCATTGCTCAGTAGGTTGATCAGGATTTGCTTTATCTTCTGGCCATCGGTGAGAACCTTCTCCGGGAGGTCGGAGGGTAGGTGGGCGCGATAGGACCCCGCGTGGTTTTCCACCAAGGGGCGGAACATCGCCTCAAGATCCTGATGGAGTTCCCGCAGGTTCGTCTCTTCAATCTTCAGGTTACTATGTCCTAGCTCGATGCGGGACATATCAAGCACTTCGTTGATGAGTGAGAGGAGGAGCTTTCCGTTGCGGTTGATGGCGTCGATGGTTTGCTGCTCGGAGGGAGGGAGAGTCCCCTTCTCGACGAGCAGACGGGAGTAGCCAAGGACGGCATTCAAGGGAGTCCGCAGCTCATGGCTCATATTGGCAAGGAAGCGGGTCTTGGCCTCGTTGGCTGCCTGGGCTGCCTCCGATGCCTTGCGCAGCTCTTCCTGCATCTCATTGCGGCGGAACTCGACGGCGATCCGCATGGAAAGGAGCTTGAGGAGGTGCAATTGTTCCTTGTTTGGCTCCCGGATGGGGCTCTTCGAAAGCAAGGCAATGTGGCCGACCACCAAGCCATCCTTATCAAAAATTGGTGAACCTAGATAAGACTGGGCCTCCATCGTCACCAGATCCTCATCATCGGGGAATTGCTGCTGCAGCTTCTCGAGAAAAAAATTCGGAGCCCTCTCACGATACACGTCCCAGCAAGGAGTGTCCCGAACGGCGTAAATGAAGTTTGGCTGAAAGCCGACCCCCTTGACGTAGAAGGCGACTGACTGGGCGGCGATTTCCTCATCGAGCTGTGTCCTGCGAGCAATAACAGCATAATCCATCTCAAGCTCCTCACAGAGAAGGCGGGCGCTGGCGCGATGAAAGCCTTCACCGGTCTCTTGAATGATCCGATCAAGGACTGACTCGGAAAAGGGGCTCTTCTGCATCCGGGTCGGCAGGGGAAGCAGGGAGATGAGGCAAGCCCCATCGACCGTGTCGCAATGAAGCCTGAAGTCAGTCTTGACGTTCTCCTCGTTCGTCATGGTGACGATGGTCGGATTGAGCTGACCTGATTCCTCGAATTCCGAGCAAAGTTGGCCCGGGGTCACCCGCTCGCACCACCGGAGGGTCTCCCACCATTTGGTTTCGCGTGACGTCCCGTCCAATAACCATTCCCGGGCCGCTTTGTTGGACTCGAGCAACCGATGATTGGAATTCGAGACAATCAGCTGCGGAATCGAAGAGAGATAAAAGGCCTGACTGCCGTGGGATTCACTGGAGAGGGATACTGCCATTTGACCTTCGAGGGATTTTTCAGGGTTGGACCGCGAATTCGCATCCGCCGGGAGATTCGACGCGCCTAGAATCGTCTGGATTCAGGAAATGGCTAATGATCTCTCGTGCAGAAATGTTAACGGAATGAAGATATTAAGCGAAATGGCGCTGGGAAGTCGAACCAGAAGGGAATTTTTTTCCCCGTTGAGCTAGCACACCCTCTCGGCAACGTGTCAGAATGATGGGGATTGGTGGCTATCTGCCGGATCGGAAAGGCTATTTTTGTGATTAGTGAAAACCGATGGATCTTTCTGTAATGAAATAAAATAGAGAGGATTGAGGCTCTTTGGATGAGGTGTGGAAGTATGGAAAAAGCGGTTTAGGAATCTTCCGCTACTGCGTGGTGCCTCCCCTGTGGGACCGGCTGCAAATTAGGGCACAAGCGTGAGCTTCCGGAACTAGAAGGATTGAGTAGATGGTTACAGGGAGGATTCTGCCGGCGGAACGGATAACCGCAGAAAGGCGACGCCTTCCGGTAATGAGATCTCGGGGAGAGCCGTGGTGCCCGGTGGCAGGGTGTGCAAAGTTTGCCAAGACTGAGGCTCTAGGTCGGGGGATGTCTCTAGCCTCAGGGGCAAAAGGGTTCTGGTGGGTGGAAGGTGGAGACTAATGCGCGTTACTCCGTTCTCTTCGGCAACAGAGAGCGCGATTTGATCCTCAGGCGTGAGACCGAGGGAGTAGAGGATGGCCAGAGATTGACCTGAAACGGGGTGGAGCTCGCTCAAGTCGGCGAGGGCGAGCTCTGCCTCGGCAGCCCATTGCAGAAAGTCCCGAGAGGGGATAAGTGCCTGCCCCTCCGCGATGAGCGTTCCTGATTCTGTTAACGTGAGATCGAGATTCGTCCCGGGAATCGTGAGAAGGATGGCCCGGGACTCGGTGGGAGTGTGGGTGAAGGTTATCGTTGCGGAACGGCACAGGGCGGGAGCTGTCTCTCCAGCCAGGGTGATGTGAACTGATGATTCTTCAATGAACTCGACCCTTTCCGGACGCTGGGCCAGATCCCG